>CAVTIO010000001.1:0-60859 GCA_963734935.1 uncultured Chloroflexia bacterium
GCGACAGCGTCGGCCGCCCAGGCAACGATGAGCGCGTCGCCCGGAGATCGCGAACCCGGTCGCGTCGTGGCGGTGTTCGGTCCAAAGGGTGGCGTGGGACGAACGACCCTTGCCGTGAACCTGGCGGTGGCGGCCGCCACGGAGCTTGGCCAGCGGACGTGCCTCATGGACGGCTCGTTCCAGTTCGGCGACGTGGGTGTGCTGCTCAATCTCAATCCCAAGAACAAGTCCATCGCCGACCTCATCCCCGAGCTCGAGAGCGGGGAGCCGGAGTCGCTGGACACGTTCGTCGTCAGCCACTCGGCCGGGATCCGGGTCCTGCTCGCCCCGCCGACGCCCGAGATGGCGGAGCTGATCACCCCCGCCGGCGCCAAGGTGATCGTCGAGGCGCTGCGACGGGAGAACGACCTGGTGGTGGTTGACTGCATGGCGTCGTTCAACGACACGACGCTGGCCATCCTGGACCAGGCGGACGTGGTGCTCACGATGCTGTCGCTCGAGATCACGTCGATCAAGAACATCCGGCTGTTCCTCGAGGTCGCGGAGCAGCTGGGCTACTCGTCGGACAAGATCCGGCTGGTGCTCAACCGTGCCGACTCGTCGCTGGGCATCCGCGTCGCCGACGTGGAGCACTCGATCGGGCGGCGCGTGGATCACACGATCGTCTCCGACGGTCGAAGCGTTGTCTACGCCCTCAACCGGGGGGTGCCATTCTTCCTGTCCAACCGCGAGGCACAGGTGTCGCAGGACATCCTCCGCCTCGCACAGGCCGTGGTGGGGACGAAGGCCGTCGAGGCCGTCGCTTCCGCCGCTCCCGCCGGGAAGACAAGCCAGAAGAAGTCACTGTTCGCGTGGCGATGACGCGGCAGGTGTTGCATGGCCGCACGCGGCCGAAGGGGTGTAACTGATGTCCCTCCTGAAGCGGATCGAAAGCGCCCGTCCCGGCGCCGGGACGGCGCCCGACGGTTCCAACGTCCCAGCCCCCGCCCAGGACGGCGCCGGCACGCCCCAGGCCCCGGCGCCGGCGAGCCCGCCGAGCGCGCGGCTGATGACCCAGGCTCCCGTCCGCGAGTCGTTCCGTGACGTCAAGTTCCGGATCCAGAACCGCGTCATCCAGGACCTGGACCCCAAGCTCGACCTGTCCAACCAGGTCGAGGTTCGCCGCCAGATCGAGGACATCTTCGGCAAGGTCATCGACGAGGAGGGCCTCGCTCTCACCCGCGCCGAGCGGGTGCGGATGCTGGAGCAGATCACCGATGAGATCATCGGCCTCGGCCCCCTCGAGCCGCTGCTCCGCGACGAGAGCATCTCCGAGGTCATGGTGAACGGCCCGCGCCAGGTCTACATCGAGCGCAGCGGCCGTCTCGAGCTGACCAACGTCGTGTTCCAGAACGACGACCACGTGATGCGCATCATCGATCGGATCATCGCTCCGATCGGACGCCGCGTGGACGAGTCCAGCCCGATGGTGGACGCCCGCCTGACCGACGGCTCGCGTGTCAACGCGATCATCCCGCCGCTGTCGCTGGTGGGCCCCGTGGTCACGATCCGGAAGTTCTCGGCCTCACCCTTCACCGTGGACGACCTGATCCGGTTCGGGACGTCGACCGCCGAGATGTTCGAGTTCCTGCGCGCCTCCGTGGAGGCGCGGCTCAACATCTTCGTCTCCGGCGGAACCGGCTCGGGCAAGACGACGACGCTCAACGTGCTCTCGTCGTTCATCCCCAACGACGAGCGGATCGTGACCATCGAGGATGCCGCCGAGCTGCAGCTCCGGCAGGAGCACGTCGTGACCCTCGAGTCGCGCCCGCCCAACATCGAGGGCAAGGGACAGATCCCCATCCGGGAGCTGGTCCGCAACTCGCTGCGCATGCGGCCCGACCGGATCATCGTCGGCGAGTGCCGGTCGGGCGAGGCGCTGGACATGCTCCAGGCCATGAACACCGGCCACGACGGCTCGATGTCCACCGGCCACGCCAACAGCCCGCGGGACATGCTGTCGCGGCTCGAGACGATGGTGCTGATGGCCGGCGTGGACCTGCCCGTGCGCGCCATCCGGGAGCAGATCGCGTCGGCGGTGGACATCATCGTCCACCAGTCCCGTCTCAAGGACGGATCCCGACGGATCACCAACGTCACCGAGGTCCAGGGCATGGAGGGCGATGTCATCGTCATGCAGGACGTGTTCGTGTTCGAGCAGACGGGCATCGTGGAGGGCAAGATCCAGGGCCACCTCAAGCCCACCGGGATCCGGCCCAAGTTCGTCGAGAAGTTCGAGGTGATGGGTATCCACCTGCCGCCTGCGCTGTTCAGCAGCAACTTCTAGGAAGAGACGGGGAGACCAATCGTGGACATGACGATCCTCATCGCTGGCATCGCCGCCCTCGCGATCCTGGTGATTGCGGTCGGGATCGCGATGTCCGGCAGCGGGTCGGGCGTGAACGCCCGGCTGCAGCGCTACGCCTCGACGCCCGAGGAGAAGCCCGAGAGCGCCGGCGACCAGGCCGGCCTCGCCGCGGCGTTCCAGTCGAGCCAGGCGATGAGCCAGCTCAACCGGGTCGTCGAGCAGCGCGACTTCGGCGCGAACATCGCGCGCGAGATCGCTCGCGCCGACCTGCGCCTCAAGGTCAGCGAGTACCTCATGATCTGGGCCGCCTGCATCGTGGGCGTCCCGCTCGTGATGCTGGTGCTCTCGGTCGCCCTGCCCACGCTGGGCAATCCGTTCGTCCTGCTGGTCGGGGCCCTGGTCGGGTTCATGCTCCCGCGGCTGTGGCTTGGCCGGCGCAAGTCGAGCCGCCTCAACTCGTTCAACAAGCAGCTGCCGGACACGATCACCCTGATCGCCAACGCCCTGCGCGCCGGCTCCTCGTTCCTCCAGGCGATCGAGCTCGTGGTGCGGGAGTCGCGGCCACCGATCTCGACCGAGTTCGGCCGGGTGATCCGCGAGGTGAACCTGGGCCTGGCGTTCGACACCGCGCTCGAGAACATGGTCCGGCGGGTCAGGTCGGACGATCTCGAGCTGATGGCGACCGCGATCTCGATCCAGCACCAGGTGGGCGGCAACCTCGCCGAGATCCTCGACTCGATCGCGTACACGATCCGCGAGCGGGTCCGGATCAAGGGCGAGATCCGCACCCTGACCGCGCAGCAGCGGCTGTCGGGCTACGTGGTCGGCTTCCTGCCGATCGGTCTCGCGGGCTTCCTGTTCATCGCCGCGCCCAAGTTCATGGACCCGATGTTCGACCCGACGCATCTCGATCATCGGGCTGCCTGCCGGCGTGATCATCCTGTTCCTGGGCGGGTTCGCGATGTTCATGGGCTTCATGTTCATCCGCCGCATCGTGGACATCGAGGTCTAGCCGATGGATCCGATCACCATCCTTGTCGCGGTCCTGGCGGCCGGCGCGATCCTGCTGATCTTCGTCGGGCTGGCCGGGGGCTCCGCGGTGGACCCCGTGCAGGCCCGTCTCAGCCAGCTGGGAACGATGGAGGCCAAGAACCTCGAGGAGCTGGAGCTCCAGGCACCGCTGGTCGACCGGACGATCCGGCCCCTGGTCGCGCGGCTGTCGAACGCGACCGCGCGCGTCACCAGCACCTCGTTCTCGCAGACGACCGAGAAGCGGCTGGCGCTCGCCGGCAACCCGGGCGACCTGCGGGTGGCGGACTGGCTGGGCATCAAGGCGGTCGGCGCGATCGTCGGCGCGGGCCTGTTCTTCCTGCTGTTCCTCGTGATCGACATCATGGGTCTGCCGCTGCCGATCCAGCTGGTGATGGTCGTGATCGGCGGGTTCCTCGGCTACACCCTGCCCGAGTTCTGGCTCGGCGGCCGGGTGCGCGGCCGCCAGCACGCGATCCTGCTCCAGATCCCGGACGCCCTGGACCTGCTGACGATCTCCGTCCGCGCGGGCCTCGGCTTCGACGGCGCGCTGGCAAAGGTCGTCGAGAAGCTCCAGGGGCCGCTCACCGACGAGTTCCGGCGGGCGCTGGCGGAGATCCGGGTGGGCAAGCCGCGGCGCGACGCGCTGCGGGATATCGTGCCGCGGACCGAGGTCCCGGCCCTCACCAACTTCATCGGGGCGATCATCCAGGCCGAGCAGCTGGGCGTGTCGATCAGCAAGGTGCTCCAGGTCCAGTCGGAGCAGCTGCGCATCGAGCGCCGGCAGCGAGCCGAGGAGATGGCGGCCAAGGCGCCGATCAAGATGCTGTTCCCGCTGGTCGGATGCATCTTCCCGTCGCTGTTCATCGTCATCCTGGGCCCGGCGATCATCCTGATCATGATCAACCTCAAGGTGTAGGCGGACCGCGACCGTCTCCCACTGCACCTGACAGGGGCACCTACACCGATGGCACGCCGCACGGACGACGGGGTCGCGCGCAACCTGGATCGCGGCACCCTGCTCGCCGAGCACCTCGAGACGGCGGGCTCGCTGTGGGGCAAGTTCATGGGCCTGATGGGCCGACCCGCGTTGCCCGCGGGTGCCGGCCTGTGGCTGCCCGCGAGCAACGGCATCCACATGATGTTCATGCGCTTCCCGATCGACGCGGTATTCGTGACCAAGGCCGCTCCCGACGGCTCGCGCCAGGTGCGGTCGGTTCATCGCTCGCTGCGGGCATGGGTCGGGATCGTGCCCCTGGTACGCGGCGCTGACGGCGTCCTGGAGCTGCCGGTGGGCACGATCGACGCAACGCGCACAGTCGTGGGCGACCGCCTGGAGATCGTCGAGCGCCTCTGAGGGCGGCGTCTCCGTGAACCCGCCGCGGGGCGCCCGGCGCGATCGCCCGCAGCGATCATTCTGCCCGCGAACCGAGCCGGATCGCCTCACAGCGCGCCCAGCCATCGCTGAGGGCGATCATCCAATGCTGAGCGGCTCCGGTAGACCACGCTCGACGGAAGAGTGATCGCCACCAGCGATCGCCTGCGTCGCCCGTGCGATCGCCTGCGTCACCCGTGCGATCGCCTGCGTCACCCGTGGTCACGACTGCAGCCCCGGTCACGACTGCGGCCCCGGTCACGACTGCGGCCCTGGCCGAGGTTGCCGCCGCGATCCGCTGGGCTTGCGGAGAAGTGGCGATCGCGGCACACTATGAGCATCCACCCACTCGTGAGCAATTGCTCACCAAGGGGACTCCGTGGCCTCGCTCGACGACCTTGCTCCCGACGAGTTCGAGCTTCTCGCCCGGCTGTCACTCGGCTATTACGAGGACGGGCTGACCCAGGAGGCACTGGGCCGTCACTTCGGCCTGTCCCGGCCAAAGGTGCAGCGGCTGCTGGATCGCGCACGGGCCGTGGGCGTCGTGGATATCCACGTCTCCACCCCGTCCTGGCTGCATGTCGACCTCGAGCGCCAGCTCCGGGACCAGTTCGACCTCGACGAGGTCATCGTCGCGCCCGCGCGTGACGATCCCCAGGCCCAGCGCGAGGAGGTCGCCCGCGCCGCGGCTCGCTATCTCGAGCGGACCTTGGCCGACGGTGCGGTGGTCGCCGTCAGCCATGGCCGGGATGCCGGTGAGGTCCCCCGGTTCTTCAACCCCGGACGCAGGATCCGGGCCACGTTCGTGAGCGCCATGGGCGGCTCCCCGCGGGCGGACGCGCCGACCAACCCCAACGAGATCGTCCGCCGCCTGGCCGATCGCTGCGGGGGCACCGGCGTGGGGCTGTTCGCGCCCGCCCACGTGGAGGACGTGCGCATGCGCGACCAGCTGCTCCGCCAGCCGGCGGTGGCCGAGTCGCTGCGGACGGCCGCCTCGGCGTCGCTGGCCCTGGTGGGCATCGGCGGCACCGATGACAACTGCACGATGGTGCGCAGCGGGTGCTTCTCCATCGAGGAGATCACCACCCTGCGCGACGCGGGCGCCGTGGGAGACGTCCTCGGGAACTACGTGAACGTCGACGGTCGGCGCCTGGACTCGGCCGAGACCGGGCGGCTCGTGGGCCTCAGCCTGGACGAGCTGGCTGCCATCGACACGGTGATCGTCGTGGCCAGCGAGCGCGAGAAGCCGATCGCGATCCTCGGGGTCCTGCGGGCTGGGGTGCCGGACGTCCTCGTCATCGACGAGGTGAATGCGCGGGTGCTGCTCGGGCTGGCCACCGGGCACGAGTTGCGTCCCATGTTGGAGGTGTGAGGTGCCGGTCGTTCCGACCCAGGAGATCCTCAAGCGGGCATTCGACGAGAAGTACGGCGTCGCCGCCATCAACGTCGTCAACGACCTGACCATGGAGGCCGTCCTTGCGGCGGCCGAGGAGCTCAAGGCTCCACTGATCGTCCAGACGTCGGTCAAGCACGTGCAGCTCACCGGCGTCGAGCTGATGTACGCGATGTGGACCGAGCTGACACGCGCGCTCACCGTCCCGGTCGCGCTGCACCTGGACCACTGCCCGGACCGGTCCGTCATCTCGGCGTGCCTGGCCGCGGGCTGGAACTCGGTGCTGTTCGACGCCTCGAACCTCACGGTCGAGGAGAACCAGCGCCAGTGCGTCGAGGTCGTGGCCGAGGCCCGCAGCTACGGTGCCGCCGTGGAGGGCGAGATCGAGGGCTTCAAGCGGACCGAGGAGATGACGGGCGACGAGGCGGAGCACGTCCAGCGCCTCGACACCGTGGTGGAGTTCATCATGACCACCGGGGTGGACGTGTTCGCACCCGCGATCGGCAACGCCCACGGCACGTACGCCGCGACGCCCAAGCTGGACTCGCAGCGCGTGTCCGACATCGTGGCCGCGACCGGCATCCCCGTGGCGCTCCACGGGGGCACCGGCATGAGCCCCGAGCAGTTCACCGACCTCGTGAGCCGCGGCTGCGCCAAGGTCAACATCTCGACCGCGCTCAAGATCGCGTTCATGAAGTCGGGCTACGACTTCATGACCGAGCACCCCGGCAAGTACGACCCGCCGTCGCTGTTCAAGGTGCAGCGCGCCGCCGTCAAGGACATGGCCGCGCACCACATTCAGATGTTCGGCGGTGCGGGGAAGGCATGGTGACCCGATGAGCGCGCTCATCTTCGACTGCGACGGGGTGCTGGCCGACACCGAGCGCTACGGCCATCTTCCGGCGTTCAACCAGGTGTTCGAGGAGTTCGGGCTCCCCCTCCATTGGTCCGAGGAGGAGTACGGCCGGCGACTCAAGGTCGGCGGCGGCAAGGAACGCATGGCGAGCGCGCTGACGCCCGAGGTGATCAAGGCGGCCGGTCTGCCCGAGGATCCGGACGAGCTGGCCGCCGAGGTGGCCAAGTGGCACAAGCGCAAGACCGCCATCTACACGCAGATGGTCGCGGACGGCAAGCTGCCGCCGCGGCCGGGCATCCGGCGCCTCATCTCCGAGGCGCAGGACGCTGGGTGGACGCTCGCGGTGGCCTCGACCTCGGCCGAGCCGTCCGTGCGCGCCATCCTCGAGTACGCCGTGGGCACGGAGCGGGCCGGCCGGTTCGACCTGCTGCTGGCGGGCGACGTGGTCCCGCGCAAGAAGCCCGATCCGGCGATCTACCTCCTCGCGCTCGAACGGCTGGACGTCGCGCCGTCCAGCGTGCTCGTGGTCGAGGACTCCCGCAACGGCCTGCTGGCCGCCGTTGGCGCAGGACTGCGCTGCCTGATGACCGTCAATGGATACACACAGGAGGAGGACAACACCGAGGCAACGCTGGTCGTGACGTCACTGGGTGACCCGGACGGTGAGCAGACGCGCGTCATCGCGAACCGGAGCGGGGCGAGCCCGGCCAACTACATCACGCTCGCGGATCTGGAGGCGGTCCTGGCCTCGTAGACGCGGCGGCAGGAGGTGCAACCTCGAAGGGAGGCAGGGATGACGACATCGTCCCTCGACGATCTTGATCTCGTGATCAACACGATGGCAAAGACGATCGTCGACAACGCGGACTACTTCGCCCAGCTCGACTCCATCGCGGGCGACGGCGACTTCGGGTACTCGCTCCGGAACGGCTGGGAGGTGGTTCTGGCCGACTATGACGGCTGGGATCGGCCCAACGCGGGCGCGGTGCTCAAGAAGATCGGCCTCACGTTGTCGAGCAAGGTCGGCGGCGTCAGCGGGCCGATGTGGGGTACCGCCTTCCTGCGGGCGGGCGTCACCGCCGGGGAGCAGGACCTGACGCCGGATCTCGTGATCGAGATGCTCAGGGCCGCCATCGCGGGGATCATGGCCAGGGGTGGGGCGTCGCTGGGCGACAAGACGCTGCTCGATGCCCTGTCTCCCGCGACCGACAGCCTCGAGGCCAGCTTCAAGGATCCGGCGACCGCCGAGGACCACGGCACGGCGGCGGTCCAGCAGGCCGCGAACGTGGCCGTGAAGGCGGCCGAGGACACCAAGGGAATGCTCGCCCTGCGCGGCCGCGCCGCCTACACGGGTGAGCGCAGCCGGGATTCGGTGGACGCCGGCGCCACCGCGATCGGGGTCATTCTCCAGGCCGTGGCCGCGGCCTGGGCAGAGAAGTACGGCCAGGCATAAGGGGAAACAGAACGTGAAGAAGTTCGTCAACGATCCCAGGCAGTTCGTACCCGAGTTCCTCGAGGGCATCCAGCTCGCCAGCGGGGGCGCGCTCAAGTACGAGCCCAAGTACAACCTGATCTACCGGGCCGACATGCCCAAGGCCGATCGGGTGTCGATCATCCAGGGCTCGGGCTCCGGTCACGAGCCGGCGCACACGATGATCGTCGGGCCGGGCATGCTCGACGCGGCGTGCCCGGGCGACGTGTTCGCGGGCCCACCGGTCGAGTTCGTGACCGAGACCGCCAAGCTCATGGACACGCCCAAGGGCGTGCTCTACATCGTCAACAACTACACCGGCGACCGCGCCGCCTGGGAGATGGCCAAGGAGCTCCAGGAGGCGGAGGGCCAGAAGGTCGGCTACCTGCTGGTCAACGACGACGTCGCCGTCAAGGACTCGACCTGGACGGTCGGGCGCCGCGGCGTGGCCGGCAACTTCTTCGTGATCAAGGCGGCGGCGGCGATGGCAGACGCGGGCGGCTCCCTCGAGGAGTGCGTGCGCGTCGGCGAGAAGGTGATCGCCAACGTCCGGACGATGGGCGTCGCGCTCTCGTCGTGCACCCCGCCGGTGCGCGGCACGCCGCTGTTCGAGATCGCGGACGACGAGATGGAGGTCGGGATCGGCATCCACGGCGAGCCCGGACGGCAGCGGACCAAGATGATGGCCGCGGACGAGATCGTCGACCTGCTGCTCGACGCGATCGTGCCGGATCTCCCGTTCAAGTCCGGCGACGAGGTCGCCCTCATGGTCAACGGCCTCGGCGGCACCCCGATCAGCGAGCTGTACCTGCTCTACGGGACGGCTCACAAGCGGCTGGCCGACAAGGGGATCAAGGTCTTCCGCAGCTACGTCGGCGAGTACTGCACGTCGCTCGAGATGGCGGGTGCCCACATCTCGCTGTGCAAGGTCGACGACGAGCTCAAGAAGCTGCTCCTCGCCCCGGCCGAGGTGGCCTACCGGGTGTTCTGAGCCCAGGGGCCACGAGCCCCGATCCATCCAGGCGACGCCCGGCCCGGCGGCCGGGCGTCGCCGTGTCCGGCGGCATGTCTTCGTCCGGTGCACGTCCCGACCTGTGCAGTGGCAAGTCGCCGATAAGGGCCGTCCGTCATGGTGGGCGCGTGCCGTCGCTGCTCCGCTCCTCCGTCGACCGCGCGCTCGATCTGGCGCTGCCGGCCGTCTGTCCCGGTTGCGGCACCGAGGGGCCGCCCCTGTGCGCCCGCTGTCGGGCGTCCGTCGAGACGCGCATTGCCCTGCCGGCCGGCGCGCCGCTTGGGCTTGCGGAGGGTCCGCCGCCACCACTGCTCCAGCTCGAGTGGTGCGCATCGTTCAGCGGCGTGACGCGGCGTGCGCTGCATGCGCTCAAGTACACCGGCGAGCGACGGCTGGCGCGGCCGCTGGGCGAGATCGTCGCGGCCCGCTGGGCCCATGCCGGCGCCGGCGGCGAGGTCCTGGTGCCGGTGCCGGTCCACGCAGCTCGTCGCCGCGAGCGCGGGTACGACCAGGCGGAGCTGATCGCGGCCGAGGCTGCGAGCATCCTGTCGCTCCCCTGGCTGCCGGCCGTCACCCGCATCCGGGCGACGGCTCCCCAATATCGTCTCGACCGCCGGCGCCGGGCGGCCAACGTGCGGGACGCGTTCGCCGTCCGGCCCGACGCGGTCCGCGCGATCACGGGCCGCTGGGTCGTGCTCGTGGACGACGTGGTCACGACCGGGGCGACGCTCACGGCATCGGCGAACGCGCTGCTGACGGCGGGCGCGGAAGCGGTCAGCGCGATCACGGTGGCCCGGGAGCGGTGAGGTCGGCACGACACGGCAGCCCCTTCGTTTGGTCCGGAGGGCCCGATCGGCTCTTCGGTCGGATCGGCCCCCGTGGCTATACTCGGGGTCCAGGGCGGAGACCCGGCGATCGGGCCCGCTCGCCCCCGCAGCCAGGCGCTCACATCGCGCCGGGAGGTCAGCCGTGAGGACGATCGTCAGGGGCAAGAACCTCGAGGTGCCGGACCGCGTCAGGCAGTATGCCGAGCGCAAGTTCGCACGCCTCGAGCGTCTCCTCGACGACCGCTCGGACGCCATTGTCGAGCTGTCGAACGAGGCCCACCGCAGCGCGGACGACGCGCACATCGTTGACGTCACGCTCGTGATCAACGGTCACACGCTGCGCAGCCGGGCCTCGGGCGCCTCATACCAGGCGGCCCTCGACGTCGTGGTGGACAAGGTGGAGCGCCAGGCGATCGACTACAAGCAGAAGCCCCGTGTCCGGGCACGACCCCAGGAGGAGAAGGAGCTCCTGCGCTCCATCGCGGACGGCACGTCCGATGGTTCTCGCGAACCGCAGATCGTCAAGACCAAGCGCTTTGCGATCGAGCCGATGTTCGAGGAGGACGCGGTCACCGCGATGGAGGAGCTGGGCCACGACTTCTACGTGTTCGTGAACGCGGAGAACGAGCGGGTCTGCGTGCTCTACCGACGGCGGGACGGCGACTACGGCCTGATCGAGCCGGCCGTGGGCGGCGAGTACACACCGTCGCGCAAGAGCTCGGCGGGTCGCTCGAGCCACTGAAGCTGACCCCACGGCAGCGACGCGACCACCACGGCGCGAGCCAATGGCCCCGCGCCAGGAGGCCGAACGGGACGAACGCGCGGCGCCGTCGCTCCGTTACGCTTGGTCGATGCTCCCGAACGGCCGGCGCCTTGGTGCGCATCTCCCACTTGGCGACGGCATGGTCAAGGCGGCCGATCGGGCCGCCAGGATCGGCGCGTCGACGATCCAGGTGTTCAGCGACAACCCCACGTCCTGGCGCCGCCGTCACCTTCCGCCCCGGGAGCTGCCGGCCTTCCGGGAGCGGCTTGCCGAGCTCGACATCGCCCCGATCACCATCCATGCCCCGTACCTGATCAACCTCGCCAGCCCCGACCCGGACCAGTTCGAGCGCTCGGTGCAGGTGCTGGCCAACGAGCTTCGGGTCGCGGCCACCTATGGCGCCCGGTACGTCAACGTCCACATCGGGTCGCACCGTGGGGCAGGTGAGACGGCAGGGACCGGTCGGCTGGTCATCGGGCTGACGCGGGTGCTCGACCTGTCCGCCGCCGACGCACCGGACGTGATCCTGGTGTTCGAGAACGGCGCCGGCGGCGGGTTCGGCATGGGTGCCCGGATCGAGGACCTGGCGAGGATCGACCTGGCCGCCGCGGCCACCGGGCTGGACCACAAACAATTCGCCTACTGCCTCGACACCGCGCACCTGTGGGGCGCCGGCTATCCGATCGGCGACGCTGCCGGGGTGGACGAGCTGATCGATGCGTTCGACGCGCAGCTGGGCCTCGACCGCCTCCGGATGATCCACCTCAACGACTCGCGATTCGCGTGCGGCTCGATGATGGACCGGCACGAGCACATCGGCGGCGGCCAGATCGGCGTTGAGGGCCTGGCGCGACTGGTGACGCACCCGAGCCTCGACCACGTCGCGTACTACCTCGAGACGCCGGGCATGGACGCGGGCTACGACGCGGTCAACATCGCCCGGGTCAAGGATCTCGCGGCCGGGCGGCCGCTGGCCCCGCTGCCGCCGGAGGCGTTCGAGGTCAAGAGCACCCGCGGTCGGAGCGCTCCGGCTGACCATGACGACGTGGATCCCGATCGGTGAGCTCGCGACCGGGACGCCTGGAGCTGGGCGTCCTGCTGGCGATCCTGGTGCTGGCCGCCCTGACCCGACTGCCGGGGCTCGACGCGCGCGGAGCATGGGACGCCGACCAGGGCCAGGACATGCTGGTGCTGGACGCGCTCGTCCACGGGGGTGAGGTGCCGCTGCTCGGGCCTCGAACCTCGGTCGGGACCTTCCACCATGGGGCGGTCTACTACTACCTGCTCGCGCCGGCCGCGGCCATCTCCGGCGCCGACCCGGTCGCGGTCACGGCCGAGATCGCGCTGTTCGGGATCGCCGCGGTGGCGGCGGTGTGGTGGCTCGCCCGGCTCGTCGGTGGGCCGCTGGCGGCCGCGGCAGCCGGCCTGCTGGCCGCGGTCTCGCCCGCTGGTATCGACGAGTCCACGTTCATCTGGAACCCCAACCTGATCCCGCTTGCGGCCGCCGTCGCATTCGCCGCCGCGCTCCAGGCGTGGCAGTCACGGAACGCCCGCTGGTGGCTCCTGTCAGCCCTGGGCGCGATGGTGACGATGCAATGCCATGTGCTGGGCGTGGTCGCGCTCCCGCCGCTGATCCTGGCCTGGCTGGTGGATCTCCGTCGCCGGCGAGCGGTCGCCGAACCGCTCGCTCCCCTGCTCCGCGCCGGCGCCGGCGCGGCCGCGATCATCATCGCCGGCTACGTGCCGCTGCTCGTGCACGACCTCACCCACGACTTCTCGGAGACACGCGCGATCCTCGCCTATCTCGCGGGTGGAGGCGGCGAGGCGACCGGCACCGGGCCCCTGGGGCGCCTGGCGATCGTCGGCCTGCGATCGATCACGTGGCCGTTCGTGGGTCTGATCTCCGACCGCGTCGTGGCCTCGATGCTGGCGGTGCTCGTGTTCGCCGGCCTCGCCACGATCGCGGTCCTCATCGGTCGGCGGGCGAGCCGTCGCGCGGCGCTGTGGCTCCTGGGCAGCATCGCCTGGTCCGTGCTCGCGCTGGCCCTGTTCGCACCCAGCCTCGCGACGATCACGCCCGGGCTCCCCAACGATCACTATCACGCTTTCCTCGATCCACTCGTGCTCGCGCTCGCCGGCGCCGGGCTGGCGCGCCTGGCGGGTCTCGGAGGGCCGCTCCGCGAGAGCCGGGTGCCGCTCACGGCTCGCCTGGCGGACGCCGGTCTGGGTCGGCTGGCCCCGGTGGCGGGGGCGGTGGGCGCCCTGCTGGTCGTGCTCGCGATCGTCGCATGGCCACCCGCCGTGTCGCCCGACGGCGGCTGGGCGCTGGCCGATCGATCGGCCACCCGCGTCATCGACATCGTGGACGAGCAGCCGTTCGCCCTCGACGGGATCCCGCAGTTCAAGTCGGCCAACGCTCTGCGCTTCCCCCTCGTGCACCGGGGAGCCGTTCCGCTCGACGCCAGCACGGTGCGCGGGGACACTCCGCCGGCAACCGCGGTGGTGGTGTGCGACCCGCTGTTCTCGGACGTGGTCGGCGCTGCGTGCGGAGGGCCGGCGGAGATGGCCTGGCTGGCTGGGACGACGCCCGGGTACGAGCTCGCCGATCGGTTCGACGCCGGTTCGCGACGCGTCATCTCGATCTACGCAGCGACGAACTGAGGCGTGCCGCGGAGCAACGCGCCTGGTGGGGTTTCGCCAGCACACGGCGCAAGCCAAGCCGACCCGAGGAGTCGTCAGGGCCCGCCCGACCAGCCCGGCCCGCGCAGAGGTTGACGTTCGGGTCACTCGTGGGTCCGTTCGGCCCGTTGACGGCGCCCACTCATGTCCTGAACCTGTCCGACACACGGTGACAAGCCCGGTTGCCGGTCGATCGTGGCAGGCGACCCGAGTCGCCCACGGCCGGGGTGATTGGAGCGAGACGTGGTAGAGGTCGCGCTCGTGGTGACGGTCGCGTGCTGGACGCTGGTCAGCCTGTTCTGGCTCGTCGAACCGCTGCGCGAACGAGCCCGCGGGCGTCGCGTGCGGCGAGACGAGGCACAGACCGGGGGACGTGTCGAGCACCGTGTCGAGCGACGATCGGGAGCCCGGCTGGCGGTCCTGGTCGTCCTCGTCGCGATCGGGGCACTGAGTCTCCTGAGCACCATCGCCGAGGACCGGATCCTCGAGGTCGCCGGGGATGGTGGGCTCAGCATCGAGCCGACCTGGCTGCAGCCGATCGGGCTCGCCCTCCTCGTGGTCTCCACCCTGTTCACGATCTGGGCGAGGCTCGCGCTCGGGACCTCGTGGAGCGTCGGTCCGCGGATCCTCGGCGACCGACACCTGCGCACCAGCGGGCCGTACGCGGTGACCCGCCACCCGATCTACACCGGCCTCATGGGGATGCTCATCGGCTCGGCGCTCATCAGCGGCATTCCCGCATCCGCCCTGGTCGTCGTCGGGGTCGCCGTCATCGTCGAGCTGAAGATCTGGCGGGAGGAGGCGCTCCTCGAACGGACCTTTCCGGACGAGTATCCGAGCTACCGCCGACAGGTCCCACAGCTCGTCCCCGGCCTGGCCGCGCTTCGCCGCCAAGGCTGACGGCATCATGGCCTCCCGGCGCGATGGGGCCGGGTGCCCGCCGCGTTCCGGCGCGTGCCACCTCGTCCTGAATCGCGAACGCCGGCCCTGTGGACCGGCGTTCGCTGTCCCCGAGACCCGAACGTGGAGGGACGTTCAGGTCGTGCCCTGGAATCGTTGGTTACTCGCGCCCTGGTGTCCGGGACGGTGGGCGCATCGGCGTGCGCTGGGTTCCGTATCGCGGCGGCGTGGCCCGGACGTAGGGTGGTGCTGCGACCCCGTTCCCCCCGGCACTGGTCACGCTCGACCCGCCTCCGAAGCCGGTCCCCGACGCTCCCGCGGTCCGCGGGCTGCGGTCGGGGGTGGTGCCACTCACGCCCTGGTAGTTCCGCGCGAACCGGCGGACCCGGACCGCGAGGTAGTACTCCATGATCTGGCGCACCTGCGGCTCGCTCAGGATGTCGTCGGCGCGCAGCGCGTACTCGACACGGGCCGTGGGGTTCTGGGGACCGACGGACACCACACCGAGGGCGGTGGGCGTGTCCGAGTCATCGCGGATCTCACGGAGGCCACGGGCCAGCTTGGTGGCCGTGCCGAGCGACGGCATCCGGTCGCCGCGGATCAGCCGCGAGATCGTCGAGTGATCGACGCCCGACTGCTGGGCCAGCTGGCGCTGGGACATCTTCTTCGATTTGAGCTGGGCTCGAAGCCACTCGTTGAACGCGCGGCCATTCTCGCTCGTCATGTTCGCCTTGGGCTTGGCTCCCACGCCCGGTGCGGGGATCGGATTGAAGTGTCGCCCCCACGCGCGTCCGTCCCAATCCCCCTTTGGTACTCGAAACTGGTGCCGGGACGCACGAAGCAACGTGCGGTGTTGTGCAGTCGTGGGTGATGCGGGGGTGACCCGATCGGGGCACCCGGTCCCGGTACCCCACCCGGGTCGGCCGCCGGAGACCAGGCCTGGCCTGGCCAATCGGTTCAGGCAGCCGGGACCACGACCTCAACCGGTTGCGAGAGCCCCTCGCCGCGACGCTTGCCGGAGACCAGATACGCCATCGAGCCGAGGACGATAACCGAGAACACGCTGATCAGGCGGTCCACGATGACGATCGTCGCGGCCTCCTGCGGCGGGACCCCGTAGGCGAGCGTCAGCACCCCGACCACGCCCAGCTCCACGGTCCCGAGGCCCGCTGGGCTGAGCGGCACCGCCGTGAGCAGCGATCCGATGAACGCGACGAAGAACGCGCCCGAGATGCCGAGCTGGACGTCGGGAAAGCCCAGCGCGAGGACCACGAACCAGAGCCGGAAGCCCTCGGTCGCCCAGATCGCGAAGGTCAGACCCATCAGCGGCGGGATCGACCGGACGCCCAGGGCACCGAACACGCCCTGCTCGAACTTGTCGTACGTGTCGAGCAACCGTGCAGGAAGGGGCAGGAGCTCCAGGATCCGCCGCCCGAAGTTGCGAACCAGGAGCAGCCCGGCGGCGAGCACCACGATCACGCCGATGCCCAGGGCGACCACGAACTGGATCTCCGGCGGGAAGCCGTCACGGAAGCTCCAGAACCCGGCGGCGAGGCCCAGGATCGCGATCCCGAGGATGTCCAGGATCCGCTCGATGACGACCGTCCCAAGGGTCTTGGTCATCGAGACCGGCGGGCAGTTGAGCTTGAGCAGGTAGGCCCGGTAGACATCGCCGAGCTTGGCGGGCACGAGGCTGTTGACCAGCCAGGACAGGAACAGGATCTCCGTCGAATCGCGAACGGGCACGTGGTAGCCGACGCCGCGCAGCAGCATCGCCCAGCGCAGGCCGCGCAGCGGGAACCCGGCATAGAAGACGAGGAACGCGGCCAGCAGGAACCACTTGTTCGCGACCGTTATCCCCTGGATGAGCTCGTTGACGTCGATGTTGAGCGTCAGCCGGAAGACGAGGACGACCAGGATCAGCGGCACCAGGATCGACAGGATCGCGCGCGGCTGGCGAAGCCGCTTGCCGAGCGAGACGGGCGCCCCGTTCGTGTCCTCGTTGCCGGATCCTGCGCCCGCCAACCCGGGCGCTGGGAATGGCTGGCTCAGATCCTGGTCCGTCACGGGCGGTTCACTCACTTGCGGCTGACCGCCTCGGCAGCGGGCCGGGCCGGAACGCGCCGGTTCCCCCGGACGCGGTTGACGAGCTTGGCGACGGGCGTCAGCACTCGCACGATATACGACGCGCGGCCGGGCACAAGCTCGACATTGGTCAGGGCTGCCAACAGACCTTCTGGTGTCGACGGGTCACCGTCGAGCGCCGTGTAGGCCACGCCCACCTCGACCACGCTGTGCGCATCGGACACGGCCACGCCCGGCAGACCCATCTCGCGGGCGAACGCCGCGGCCCGGTCGTTGCCGGCCCCGCCAACGACCCGCGCGTTATGCGCCTCCACCCAGTCGACCAGGGGCGCAATGGCCTCGAGCCGCGGGTCCTTGAGCATCGAGCCACGGTAGCGGTCAAACGGGTGCGGGATGCCGACCAGGCCACCCTGCGCACGGACCGCGTCGATGGTGTCGCGGGCCGGCAGTCCGGGCGGCACCGCCTCCTGGAGGAACGCTGCCACGAGATCACCGTCCGCGGTCTTGATCTCCTCGCCCACGATCACGGTCAGGCCGTCCGGCGCAGCGTTACGCGCCCGTAGCGCACCGTCGATCCGGTCGTGGTCACTGATCACGATGTGCGTCAGCCCGCGCTTGGCAGCGGCCCTCACGACGGCCTCCGGGGCAGCCAACGAGTCGAACGACGCCGCCGTGTGGCAGTGGAGATCGATGAACGCCGTCACCGTGGCTTCCCGCGGTCGGCGGCACGGCGGGCGCTGCCCGCAGCCACTAGATCTGCTGGACCAGGGACTTCTTGAAGAAATCGAAGTGCTCGAGAGCGAGGCCGGTCCCCAGCGCCACGCAGTTGAGCGAGTTCTCGGCGACGTGACAGGGCACGCCGGTCACCTGGGTGAGCAGCTTGTCGATGTTGCGCAGCAGCGACCCACCACCCGACATCACCATGCCCTTGTCGATGATGTCCGACGACAGCTCGGGCGGGGTCTGCTCGAGCACCGAGCGCACCGCCGCAACCAGCTGCTGGAGGGGCACCTCGATCGCCTCCATGACCTCGGACGAGGTGATCGGGATGGTGCGCGGGAGGCCGGCGATAAGGTCGCGCCCGCGAACCTCCATCGTCAGCTCACGCTCCAGTGGCAGCGCGGTGCCGATCTGGATCTTGACCTCCTCGGCCGTTCGCTCGCCGATCATCAGGTTGTACTTCTTGCGCACGTAGGTCGAGATGGCGTCGTCGAACCGATTGCCGCCCACACGGAGGCTGTTGGACACCACGATCCCGCCCAGCGAGATGACCGCGATCTCGGACGTGCCGCCACCGATGTCGATGATCATGTTCCCGGACGGCCCGCTGATGGGCACGTTGGCGCCGATGGCGGCCGCCAGCGGTTCCTCGATCAGGTACGCGTCCTTGGCACCGGCCTTGAGCGCGGCATCGCGAACGGCGCGCTTCTCGACCGAGGTGACTCCGGCCGGCACCGAGATCATCACCTCGGGACGCGACAGGCCGATCCGGCCGCGGGTGGCCTTGCCGATGAAGAAGCGGAGCATCGCCTCGGTGATGACGTAGTCGGCGATGACGCCGTCCTTCATGGGGCGGATGGCCTGGATGTTGCCGGGCGTGCGCCCGATCATCTCGCGGGCCTCCTCGCCCACGGCGACGATCCGGTTGTCCTCGCCCACGGCGACAACCGAGGGCTCCGTGATCACGATGCCCTTGCCCTTGACGTAGACGATGACGTTTGCGGTGCCGAGGTCGATCCCAATCTTCATGACGGCGGGAATGCTACTCCGGTGGTCGCGCGGCTCCGACGACGGCCGGCCGTGCGGGATGGTTCAGGGTTGGTCAACGGGCCTGCGATGTCAGACCGCGTCGGCCGAGCGGGTGATGTCGGCGCCCAGCTGCTGGAACTTGCGGTCGATGTTCTCATACCCCCGGTGAACGTGATGGGCGCCGTGGATCAGGGACGGTCCATCAGCCGCGAGTGCGGCCAGGATCAGCGACGCGCCGGCGCGCAGGTCTCCGATCGTCGTCTCTGCGCCGTGGAGCCGCACGGGCCCATGGATCGACGCGTGGTGGGTATCTTCGATGTCGATCCGGGCGCCCAGCTTGCGGAGCTCGGACAGCCACTCGATCCGGTCCTCGAACACCGCCTCGTGCACGTGTGACGTGCCCGACGCCTGGGTGAGCAGGACGCACAGCGGCGGCTGGGTGTCGGTCGCGAGCCCCGGGTAGGGCGCGGTGACGACGTCCGACGCGAGCAGGTCGCCCGGGCCGACGCCGCTGGCGTCGATCTCGATCGAGCTCTCGCGGCAGGCGACCGGCAGGCCCATCGTGCCGAACAGCTCGACCAGAGCGCCGACGTGGTCGCAGGGAGCGTTCTCGAGCACGACCCGGCCGCCGGTGACGGCGGCCCCGATCAGGAACGTGGCGGTCTCGATCCGGTCCGGCACCACGGCGTGGTTCGCGCCGCGCAGCCGTCGGCGGCCGTGGACCTCGATCGTGTCGGGGCTGGTGCGCTGCACGTCCGCGCCCATCTTGACGAGGAACGCGATCAGGTCGTCGATCTCCGGCTCCTGTGCGGCGGGGCGGATGACCGTGTCGCCGTCCGCGAGCGTCGCTGCCAGCATCGCGTTCTCGGTGCCCATGACCGTGACCTGGGGAAAGCTGACCTCGCCGCCGCGCAGCCGACCGGGCGCCTTGGCCAGGTAGTAGCCGTCGCGATAGTCGATCGTCGCCCCCAGGGCGCGCATCGCGTCCACGTGGAGGTTCACGGGGCGGCGCCCGATTCGGTCGCCTCCCGGGTTGCTGATGATGACCTGCCCGAAGCGGGTCAGGAGCGGACCGAGCAGGATGAACGAGGCCCGCATCTTGGCCGCCGCCTCGAGCGGAATGAACAGCCAGTCGATGTCGCCCGCGGCGACCTCGTACACGCCATCGGCCGGATGCTCGACGACCACGCCAAGGTCGGTCAGGACCTCGGCCATGACGCGGACGTCCTCGATCTCGGGGACATTCTCGAACCGGCAGCGCTCTCCCGTGAGCGTGGCCGCGGCGAGCAGCTTGAGTGCGGCGTTCTTGGCGCCGCTCACGCGAACGGTACCCTCGAGCGGCCGACCACCCTCGATCCGGAACGCCTCAGGCGGCGGCAGGTCGGGTCGGAACTCCCAGTGGAACAGCCTCGCGTCCGCCATGGTCAGGCGCCGCGGCGGGGACCCTCACGATGTCGGCGGCGTTCCGCGACCCGGACCCGGAGCAGCGCCTGCTGCAGCTGGGCACGGGCGGCGGACAGGTCGGCGTCCTCGTGGAATCCGGACTCGAGCGCCCGCTCCGCCTCGCGGCGGGCCTCCTGGGCGCGTTCGAGATCGATGTCGGAAGCAAGATCGGCAGTCTCCGCCATGACCACGACCTTGTCCGGTCGAACCTGCAGGAAGCCGCCGACGATCGCGAAGCTCTCCTCGTCGGCGCCCTTTCGGATGCGTAGCTCGCCCAGGCCGAGGAGGCTGACGAGCGGCGCGTGGTGGGGCAGGATTCCCAGCTCGCCGTCGACGCCCGGCACGAGGACCATGTCGACCTCGTCCGAGTACGCCAGCCGCTCCGGGGTGACGATCTCGAGCTGGAGGGGCATCAGAGCAACTCCCATCGACGGCCGCTCCCGGCGCGGCCGGCGCGGCCGGCGAGCACGCGGCTGGCATGAGCCGCCTCCGCGCGGACGGCGAGAGCGGAGGCGCTTGACGTCTGCATCAGCCTTCCAGCTTCGCCGCGTTCTCGCGGACGTCGTCGAGCGTGCCCGCCAGGAAGAACGCCTGCTCGGGCAGCGTGTCCGTCTTGCCCTCGAGGATCTCCTTGAACGAGGCGACCGTGTCGCGAATCGGCACGTACTTGCCTGTCCGGCCGGTGAACACCTCGGCCACGAAGAACGGCTGGCTCATGAACCGCTGCAGGCGGCGCGCCCGCGCGACCGTCGCCTTGTCCTCCTCGGACAGCTCGTCGATGCCGAGGATCGCGATGATGTCCTGGAGGTCGCGGAGGCGCTGGAGCACCCGCTTCGTCTCCTGGGCCACCTCGTAGTGCTCGTTGCCGACGACCAGCGGGTCGAGAACCCGGGACGTCGAGGTCAACGGGTCAACCGCGGGGTAGATGCCCAGCTCGGCGATCGAGCGCTCGAGGCGGATCGTCGAGTCGAGGTGGGCGAAGGTCGTCGCGGGGGCCGGGTCCGTGTAGTCGTCGGCCGGCACGAACACCGCCTGGAGCGAGGTGATCGAGCCCTTCGTGGTGGACGTGATCCGCTCCTGGAGGCCGGCCATCTCGGTGGCCAGGTTGGGCTGGTAGCCCACGGCCGATGGCATCCGGCCGAGCAGCGCCGACACCTCGGAGCCCGCCTGGGTGAAGCGGAAGATGTTGTCGATGAACAGGAGGACGTCGCGGCCCTCCTCATCGCGGAAGTACTCGGCCATGGTCAGCGCCGTGAGACCAACCCGCTGGCGCGCGCCCGGCGGCTCGTTCATCTGCCCGAACACGAACGCCGTCTTGGCGATGACGCCCGACTCGGTCATCTCGTGGATCAGGTCGTTGCCTTCTCGGGAGCGCTCCCCGACGCCGGCGAACACCGACACGCCGGCGTGCTCCTGGGCCACGTTCCGGATGAGCTCCTGGATGATGACCGTCTTGCCGACGCCGGCACCGCCGAAGATCCCGATCTTGCCGCCCTTCTTGAAGGGGCACACGAGGTCGATCACCTTGAGGCCGGTCTCGAACACCTCGACCTCGGTGGTCTGGTCCTCGAACGAGGGGGGCTGGCGATGGATCGGCAGCGTGGTCGTCGCCTCGACCGGATCCTTGCCGTCGATCGCATGACCCAGCACGTCGAACACGCGGCCAAGGGTCACCTCGCCCACGGGCACGGTGATCGCGGCGCCCGTGTCGCGGACGCTGGTCCCGCGCGCCAGGCCGTCGGTGGTGGTCATGGCCACCGCGCGGACCCAGTTGTTGCCCAGGTGCTGCTGGACCTCGCACACGAGCGGCAGCTCGCCCTCGCGGATGATCTCGACGGCGTTGAAGATCGCCGGCAGCTGTCCGGCGGGGAACTCGATGTCGACGACCGGTCCGGTGATCTGGATCACCCGGCCGGTTGCTTCCTGGGTGGCTGTCGCCATGATCGGGGGTGCCTCCTCTGGGCCGGCCTATCGGGCCTGGGCGCCGCTCGCGATCTCGACCATCTCGCGAGTGATGTTGGCCTGACGGACCTTGTTGTAGGACAGGGTGAGGTCTTCGATGAGCTCTTCGGCATTCTCCGTCGCGTTCTTCATCGCGACCATCTGGCTCGAGAAGTAGCTCGCGGTCGTCTCCAGCACCGCCGCATAGAGGCGGGTCGAGACATAGCGCGGGAGCAGTGCCTCGAGGAAAGCACCCGGGTCTGGCTCGAACAGGAACTGGTGACCCGGGATGCCCTCCGTGTCCGGCGAGGGCTGGAGCGGCAGCAGCTGCTCCAGGACCGGGCGCTGGACGAGCGTTGACACGAACCTGGGGTAGATGACGTCGACGCGGTCGTAGACGCCGGTGACGAAGTCGTCGGACACAAGACGCGCGATGGGCAGCGTGTCGGCGAAGCCCGGGCGCTCCCCGAAGCCCTCGAAGAAGGCGGCGATCGGCACCCTGGATCGGCGCATCGCATCGCGACCCTTGCGGCCCACCGGCACCACCTTGAGGTCGCCCGGGTGCTCGGTGATCTCGCGCGCGGCGAAGCGCACCGTGTTCGTGTTGAGCGCGCCGGCCAGCCCTCGGTCCGAGGTCATGATCACCAGCAGCCGGTTGTGGGCCTGGTCCAGGTCACGCACGGCGAGCAGCGGGTGATCCTCGCCGCCGAGCACGGCCGCCAGGTCGGCGATGACCTCGTCGAGCTTCTCGCGGTAGGGCCGGGCGGCCAGCGTCGCCTGCTGGGCGCGGCGGAGCTTGGACGCCGCCACGAACTGCATCGCCCGGGTGATCTGCTTGATGTTCCGGGCCGACCCGATGCGCCGCCGGATCTCACGCTGGCTAGGCATTGGCCATCTCCGCCGTCACCGGCGACCAGCCGTGCTCGCCCGACGCAGGGCGGCCAGCCTGGCGGCAGCCAACACGGAGGCAGGACCTCACGCCAGGAAACCCTCCCGGAAGCTGTCGATCGTGTCGTTCAGCTTGGCCGAGAGCTCGTCGCTGAGCGTCTTGGTCTCGGCCAGCTCGGTGAAGATCTCCGGGTGCTCGGTCTCGATGAACCGGTACAGCTGGGTCTCGAACTCCTTCACCCGCGGCGTGGGGACGTCGTCCAGCTTGCCCGTGGTCGCGGCGACCAGGATCACCACCTGCCGCTCGACCGGCAGCGGCTGGTACTGCGGCTGCTTGACGATCTCCGACAGCTTCTCGCCGCGGTTGAGCTGGTCGCGCGTCGCCTTGTCCAGGTCGCTCGCGAACTGGGCGAATGCGGCCAGGGCACGGTACTGGGCAAGGTCGAGCTTGAGCGGTCCCGCGACCTTCTTCATGGCCTTGGTCTGGGCCGCCGATCCCACCCGGCTGACCGAGATGCCGATGTTCATCGCGGGCCGCTGACCGGCATTGAACAGGTCTGTCTCGAGGAAGATCTGGCCGTCGGTGATCGAGATCACGTTGGTCGGGATGTAGGCCGACACGTCGTTGGCCTGGGTCTCGATGATCGGCAGCGCCGTCAGCGAGCCACCGCCGTTGTCATCGCTCATCCGCGCGGCTCGCTCGAGGAGGCGGCTGTGGAGATAGAACACGTCGCCCGGATACGCCTCGCGGCCGGGCGGGCGCCGCAGCAGGAGCGACATCTCGCGGTAGGCCCAGGCGTGCTTGGACAGGTCGTCGTAGACGCACAGCGCGTCCTTGATCAGCCGGTCGCCGATCTTGACGCCGTTCTCCATGACCTCCTCCCCCATCGCCACGCCGGCATATGGGGCGAGGTACTGGAGAGGCGCCGGATCCTCGGCACCGGCGACGACGACGATGGTGTGCTCCATCGCGCCGTACTTCTCGAGCGTGGCGACGGTCTGGGCGACGGTCGAGAGCTTCTGGCCGATCGCGACATAGATGCAGACGAGGTCGGAGCCCTTCTGGTTGATGATCGTGTCGATCGCGATCGCGGTCTTGCCGGTCTGACGGTCGCCGATGATCAGCTCGCGCTGCCCGCGCCCGATGGGGATCAGCGCGTCGATCGCCTTGATCCCCGTCTGGACCGGGGTGTCGACCGACTGGCGGGTGATCACGCCGGGCGCGATGCGCTCGACCGGGCGGGTCCGTTCGTGCGGGATGTCGCCCTTGCCGTCGAGCGGCCGGCCCAGCGGGTCGACCACGCGGCCGAGCAACCCCTCGCCGACGGGCACCTCGACCACGCGGCCCGTCGTCCGGACCTGGTCGCCCTCCTTGATCGCGGAGGGGTCGCCCAGGATGACCGCGCCGACGGTCTCCTCCTCGAGGTTGAGGGCCATTCCCATGACGCCGCCCGGGAACTCGAGCATCTCCGAGGCGAGCGCGGCGTCCAGCCCGTAGATCTGGGCGATGCCGTCGCCGACCTCGACCACGGTTCCGACGCTGCGCGTCTCCGTGGCCGCGTCGAATCCCTCGATCTGGCTCTTGATGATGCTGATGATCTCGTCAGACCGGATGGCCATCGCGTCTCCGTTCGGGCGGTGTGTCGGGGTGGTGGTTCGGCACGCTACCGGAGGCGGCGTCCCGACTGCAGCTCGTCGCGCAGCCGCTCGAGGCGGCCGCGGACGGATGCGTCGATCAGCTGATCGCGAACCTGGATGGTCAACCCGCCCAGGAGGGCGGGATCGACGGTCGTTCGAAGGTCAACGTCGGTGCCGGCGATCGCCGTGACGCGACCCCGCAGCTCCTCGGTCTCGTCGGCTGTGAGCGGCACGGCGCTGGCCACCGTCGCGCTGACGATGCCCCGATGGGCATTGAGCTGACGCTGGTACTCCTCGCTCACCCGCGGCAACAGGCGCACCCGGCCACGCTCCACGAGCAGGCGCACGAGCCGCAGTGCCGCCGGCTGGATCCGCTGCTCGAGCAGCGAGTCAAGGACCGCCAGCCGCTGCTCGACGGGGATCGCCGGACTGTCCACGATGGGTGCGACCTCAGGCCGCCGGAGCATGTCCGAGGCAAGCTCGAGGTCATCCCGCCAGCGGTCGAGCTGATCGGTCTCGAGCGCCACCGCGAGGGCGGCCTCGGCGTAGCGGCGGGCGGACGTGTCGGGTCGCGCCATCAGCGCCCGCTCTCGCCCGTGGGAGACGGGTCGGCGAGGAAGTCGGCGACCATGCGCCGTTGCCGGTCATCGGTCATCGACTCCCCGACCACGCGACCTGCGGCCGCCAGGGCCAGGTCGGTGACCTCCGATCGCAGCTCGGTGATGGCGCGCTGCCGTTCGGCGTCGATCTCGGCCGTCGCCCGCTCGCGCATGCGCTCAAGCTCCTCACGGGTGGCGGCCACGTCCTGCTCGCGAGTCTCGCTCGCGACCCGCTGGGCGCGATTGATGATCTCGTTCGCCTCGCGGCGCGCTTCCTGCAACGCCTCGAGTCGCTCCTGCTCGGCCGACTCGCGGTCCCGACGCGCCTGCTCCGCGTCACGCAGGCCTTCCTCGATCCGTGCCCGCCGGGCCTCGAGCATGCGCGACAGGGGCCCGAACGCGAACAGCTGGAGGATGACGAACAGCAGGACGAAGTTGAGCAGGGCGACGAGAAGCCAGAACCCGTTGATCACGAGTCCCGGCCCGCTGCTCTCCGAGTTGAAGAGGAGTCCCACCGGGATGGGCCCGGCGGCGACCGCGAGTACGTCCATGGCTTCCGCTCGGCGCCGCGGTGCTCAGGCGGCCGGGTTGAGGAAGATGATCAGCACGCCGACGACGAACGCCAGCACGCCGAGCCCCTCGGCGAACGCGGCGCCGATGATGAACGTGGCGCGGATGACGCCCGCGGCGTCGGGGTTGCGCCCCATCGCGCTGGTCGACATGCCGGTCAGGATGCCGATACCGATGCCGGGGCCAATCACGCCCATCGCGGCAAGGCCGGCGCCGATCAGTTCCATCGAGTCTCTACCTCCTGTGGCATCCGCTCGGCGCGGATGCTTCCTCGGGACAATGTGGTTGCCTCCTCAGTTCGAAGGGGCAGCGGAAAGCGGTGGGCCAACGTTGCCCTCCGGCTCGGTCGCCATGCTCGGCGCGGCGTGCGCCTCCTCGTCATGGCTCTCGATGGCGAGCAACGTGAACATCAGGGTCAGGACGCTGAAGATGAGGGCCTGGACGAAGCCGATGAAGCCCTCGAGGAAGACGAACGGCAACGGCAGGATGCCCAGCAGAAGCGCCGTGAACACGCCCAGCATGATCCCGCCGCCGTACATGTTGCCCCACAGCCGGAAGGCCAGCGTGATGGGCTTGAAGAACTCCAGCAGGAACTCGGTCAGGCCCACGAACAGGTCGATCAGGCCGTCCACGGCGCTCCGGCGGAAGCCGCTGAAGTTGAAGAACTTGGCCAGGTAGCGGCGCCCCCCGAGCCGTCGGGTTCCCTCCACGTGGAACAGGAAGAAGCTGAACAGTGCGAGCCCGATCGTGATGTTGATGTCGCTGGTCGGGGTGCGCATCCAGTTGACCTTGTCGCCGAAGATCAGCAGGTCCGTCCAATTGGCGAGCGCGATGAACACGAACAGGGCGACAAAGATGCCCACGTACGGCCGAGCTCGCGGCCCGCCGAGTCCCATCGCGAAGTCCTCGAGTGCTTCGTACGTGTACTCGATCGTGTTCTGGACGCGGGTGGGCAGGCGGTGGAGGTTGCGGGCCACCCCGACGAACACCACGATCATCAGCACCATCACCACCCACGAGGTCACGATGGTGTTCGTGATGCTCGGATAGAACTCGACCACCAGCGAGCCGGTCGGCTCGGGCACCTGGGGTGCCGGCTCCCAGATGACGGTGGGCGGGATCAGCTCCAGGTTGCTGTTGATGCCCTGCTTGGGATCCGGGAAGCCGGGCGGCGCGAAGAAGACCATCACGATCGCATCCAGCACGCCGATGATCAGGATCGCGACGAGCAGCTTGCGGCCCTTCGTCCAGCGCGTGGGAGCCGCCTCGGCGCCGGCGTCGGGCGCCGTGCTGCCCGTGTCGGACGCCGTGCTGCCCGTGTCGGGCGCCGTGCTGCCCGTGTCGGGCGCGTCGGCGGGAGGGGTCTCGGTGGTCACGTGTCGCTCGTCTGGCCTCGTCTGGGTCCCCGCCCGGGCGGACGGTCAGTCCTGCTGCGTGTCGTCGAATCTCGCCAGAAATCGGGTGATGAGCCTGGCTACGGCAAGTGCCCCGAGCCCGAACCCGGCCAGTGCACCACCGACGGTGAACAAGGGAAGCGTGTCGAGCTGCTGGTCAACAAACCATCCAGCCAGGACACCCGCCATGGTCCCCACGAAGAACGTGATACCGATCTCGGAGAACAGAACGGCGTAGACTCCGAAACCTTTGAGCATAGGGACCTGCCACCGCGCGGGAGACTATACCAGAGGCTATCCGGCTTCTGGACCACGCTTCCGCCCGGGCGGACCGATGGGACTTGCGCGTGGGACGTGCGCGCACGCGCGCACGCGCGCTACCCGTCAGGCCGCTCCCACGCCGCTCCGCTGTCCGAGGACGACTCACCGCCGACGCCGTCATCGCCGGGACCCCCCTCGTATGCCTCGGGCTCGAGGGCGTCGGCGGTCTCGAACCGGGTGATCAGGAACAGGCCCAGCCCGAACGCGACCGCGAGGCCCAGGAACGCATACACCTGGCCGGTGCCCGAGAGCAAGAACGAGAGCACGGCCAGCACGAGGCAGATGGCGTAGATGACGAGCACCGTCTGGCCGTGCGACAGACCCAGGTCGAGCAGCCGGTGGTGGATGTGGCCACGGTCGGGCGTAAACGGCGAGCGGCCGGTGACGAGGCGCCGGACGATGATCCAGAACGTGTCGATGATCGGGACGCCCAGGACCAGCAGCGCGACCGCCACCTTGGCCGAGCCGAGGATCGCGAGCAGCGCCAGCGTGTAGCCCACGAACATCACGCCGCTGGTCCCGATGAAGATCGAGGCCGGGTGGAAGTTCCAGCGCAGGAACCCCAGCAGCGACCCGGCCAGTGCAAAGCACAGGAGGCCCACGAACGGTTGCGCGATCGTGGCCGCGATCGAGATCAGCCCCAGGGTGACCGCCGCGATCAGGGAGATCCCGGTGGACAGGCCGTCGAGGCCGTCGATGAAGTTGATGCTGTTGATCATGCCCACGATCCAGAGCACGGTGAACAGCGCGCCGAACGGCGCGGTGAGCAGGATGATGCCCGGCCCGAACGGGTTGTTGAGAAAGCCAACCGAGATCCCGGCTACGACCGCGCCCACGGCCAGCGCCAGCTGCCCCAGAAGCTGCCATCGCGCCCGCAGCTGGAGGGTGTCGTCGAGCACGCCCAGGATCGTGGCCGCGGCGCCGCCGACGAGCAGGGCGAACATCTCGCCCTGGGAGATCTGGCGAGTGACGGTCACCAGGCCCCCCTCGTGGGTGGCGTTGAGCACGCCCAGCGCGATCGCGACGACGAGGAACGAGATCGCCACCGCCATCCCGCCGCCACGGGGTGTCGGCGACACATTGACGCGTCGATGATCGGGCTGATCGATGTTGTCCAGGCGGATGGCGAACCGGCGAACGAGCGGCGTCAGCGCCAGCGACAGGAGCGCGGCGACCGCAAAGGTCGCGATGATCAGCGGCAGAAGCGCGGCGATGTCGCTCGGCAGCCGCATCCGTCGTCAGTCGCGATCCCGGGGCAGGCCGGGAACGGGAAACCGGGCCACGAGGTCGCGAACCCCATCGCGGATCCGACCGAGGGCGGCAGCGTCGTCGCGCTGCCGGATCGCGTCCACGACCCAACGGCCGATGACCCGCATCTCGTCCGGCCCCATCCCGCGCGTCGTGGTGGCGGGAGTGCCGACCCGGATCCCGGACGCAACGTTGGGCGGGTTGGCGTCGAACGGGATGCTGTTCTTGTTGACCGTGATCGAGACGGTGTCGAGGAGCGCCTCGGCCTCCCGGCCCGTGATGCCGAGCGGCGAGACGTCGACCAGCACGAGGTGATTGTCGGTGCCGCCGCTCACGATCCGCGCCCCGGCCGTGGTGATCGTCTCGGCCAGGACCGACGCGTTCTCGACGGTACGGACCTGGTCGCGCTGAAAGTCGTCGCCGGCGGCCAGCTGCAGCGCGACGGCCTTGGCGGCCACCACGTGCATCAGCGGGCCCCCCTGGACGCCCGGGAAGACCGACTTGTCGATCGCCTGCGCGAGCGTGTTCTTGCCCAGCGCCGGGAAGTCGGCGCGGTCCACGCCCTCGGGCAGGTCCGCGCGCGCGAACACCATCCCGCCGCGCGGCCCGCGGAGCGTCTTGTGGGTCGTCGTCGTGACCAGGTCTGCGTGCGGGAACGGGGTGGGGTGGACGCCGGCCGCAACCAGGCCCGCGAAGTGCGCCATGTCCACCATCAGCAGCGCGCCGACGCCGTGTGCGATGGCCGCCATGCGCTCGAAGTCCCAGGTGCGGGGATAGGCGGAGGCACCCGCGACCAGCACCTTGGGCCGGACCTCCGCCGCCTGCGCCTCGAGCGCGTCGTAGTCGATTCGCTCGTCCTCGCGCCGAACGCCGTAGGCGTGGATCTCGTACATCCGGCCCGAGAAGTTGACGGGCGAGCCATGGGTGAGGTGGCCACCGTGGGCGAGGCTCATGCCCAGGATCCTGTCGCCCGGCCGGAGGACCGCGAAGTAGGCAGCCATGTTGGCCTGCGCACCCGCATGGGGCTGGACGTTGACGTGATCGGCACCTGGGAACAGGCGGAGCGCCCGCTCGCGCGCGAGGTTCTCGGCGATGTCAACGTACTCGCAGCCGCCGTAGTAGCGCCGGCCGGGCAGGCCCTCGGCGTACTTGTTCGTCAGCCACGTGCCCTGGGTCTCGAGCACCGCCTGCCACACGTAGTTCTCGCTTGCGATCAGCTCGATGTTCCCCGTCTGACGGTGGCCCTCTGCCTCCACCGCAGCCCACAGCTCGGGGTCCAGCTCGGCGGCCGACGCCCATGCCGCCGGCGGCACGCCGCCCGACGGCGTCGCGGGAGCGACGGCCGATGAGACCGCGGCGGTCTCGACCGGGACGGAGACGTCGGACACGGGTGGAACCTCCTGGTGGGGCGGGGGGCACGGGGCGCCGCCGGGGACGACGCCTATCTTCCCATGGGCGGCGATGGCGAGCCGAACCGCGGGCGCGTGGGCGACCCTCTCGCCGCACCGGGTTGCTTCTGGACGAACCATGTGACCAGCATTATGGTCATGCGGACCGCCCACCCCGAATCGGCCCGCGTCGTGCGCGGGACGGTCCCGCGATTGGATCCCACAGCAGGAAGTCCCGCCCGAGTGAACGACACCCTCGATCGACCCGTCCCGGCTCCGGCAGCGCCACGCCGCCACGGCGTCCGTAACACAGCAATCGCAATTCTCGTCGCGATCCTCGTCGCGGTGGTCGCCCTGTCCGGGCTCCTGTTCCTCCTCCCGGCAGGCGTCGCCGAGCCGGTCGTCAGCGCCAATTCGACGCTCGACTATGCGGACGCCGTGGACCGGTTCGCGGCGGTCGAGGCGCAGGAGGCAGCCGATCCGACGCTCGACCCCGCCTGCGAGAGCCGGCTGATCGACCATGGCGCCGCCACCGATCGCGTGATCGTGCTGTTCCATGGCTACACCAACTGCCCCGCGCAGTTCCACGTGCTCGCCGATGAGCTCGCGAGCGAGGGCTACACGGTCTATGTCCCGCGCATGCCGCACCATGGCGAGCTGGATCGGGAGCACAGCACGCTTGGCGAGCTGACCGCCGATCAGCTGATCGCGTACACCAATGACGCGGTCGACCTGGCGCAGGGCCTAGGCGACACGGTGATCGTGCTGGGCCTGTCGGGAGGCGGAACGGCGGCGGCGTATGCGGGCCAGTACCGCGACGACGTCGACCTCGCGATCCCGATCTCGGCCTTCCTGGGGCTGGCCGCGGTGCCCGACTGGCTGTCACCGGCGGTGATCAACGCGGCCACCCTGCTGCCACCCATCAGCATCGGGGAATCGGCAAGCTCGGCGTCAGGCAGTGGCATCTACGCGCCGTACGCGTCCTTCGACAACAACACCCGGGCGGCAACGTCCTACATGCGGGTGGCGCAGACCGTGCTGGCCGACGCCGCCAAGACACCGCATCGTGCAGGCCGAACGGTGATCGTGCTCAACGAGAACGACGACACGGTGAACCTGCCGATGATCGAGACGCTCGAGGCGCGCTGGGAGGCGCTCGCCCCCGAGACGTCGTCCTCATACCGCTTTCCCGCGCCACTGGGGTTGCCGCATGACCTGATCGGGCCGGACCGCATCGACCAGCACATCGACACGGTCTATCCGGTCCTGCTCGACCTGCTCAACGCGAGCTGAGCCCGCGTCTCAGGCGGCGGGTGCGGGGCTCGCCGCTGATGCCCCGTCCGCGGGCAGGTCCAGAAACCGGCTCCGGTAGTGGATCACCGCCAGCAGCGCAGCGGCGTTGACCAGCGTGCTGAGGATGGCCGAGACCTGCTCGACGCTCAGCGTCCGTCGACATGGCCCTCCTCCGCGCTTGGGCTCGTCCGTTCGGACAGGCGATCGGCCCCGTCGCCGGCCGGCTGTGCCCGGAAGGCGGCGGCGACGTGCGGCCGGGTCAGGTAGAAGAACGCCAGCAGCCCGATCACGACCTGTGTCAGCCCGAGGCTGACCAGGCCCTGGAGACCCTCCGAGCCCAGCGCGGCCAGCGCCTGCAGGATCCCCAGTGCGTAATAGACGAGCGTGGCAATTCGCGCCCAGCCCTTCCGGCGCCACAACCCGACCGACACCACGAGCCCACCGATCCCCAGGAGGAACAGGACGATCCCCAGGCCGGCGAGCGCCGCCAGGTCGGTGATCCCCGCCTCGGCCAGGCTGCTGATGCCGACGAGGGCCGTTCCCAGCAGCGCGACGAGCCCCAGGAGGAACCACACGGCGCTCGTGAGCGCGGTCAGGAGGGCGATGAGGCCAATGGCCCGCGGCCGGGCCATGTGCCCCGTCCTGGTGGGCGGCGCCTCGGTCGCCCCGGACTCCGGGCCCACCCCGAGCAGATCGGCCCATCCCTTGAGCAGTCGGTGCACCGCGGGCGCGCCGACGACGGGCTCGCCGTCGTAGGGCAGGTCGGTGGGGGCGAGGATGAACGGGTGAACCTGCGGACCGCCGAACCCGCCGTGGCTCCCCACGAGCTCCTCGAACGCGGCGACCTCCTCGAGCTCCGCATCGTAGGCGCTGTTGACCAGCAGATCGCCGACGTGCGAGAAGCCGTCCAGCCGTCGGAGCGCATCTGCCGTGCGCGGCCCGAACGGCGCGAGCGGATCCTGGCCGTCAATCCGGTCGTCATCGAGGTGATGGACGCCGTCGCGGCCGAGCGCGAGCGCGCCACGGTCGTCGGAGCGAACCAGGACGAAGCCGATCCCGGGATGGGCGACCAGGCCGCCGACGACGCCCGGATACCGGGCCTCGATCTCCTCGAGCGACATGCGTCGGTCCTCAGCCAGGAAGTAGACGTTCGCGAGGTTGCCGCTCGCCCCGACCACGACCTGCGGCGCATCGGCCGCGCCTGGCTCCTCCGCCAGCTTGGCACCGATCTCGACCGCGCCTTTGTCGACGCGGTTGCCCAGCGCGGCGGTGGCCGCGCGACCCGCGACCCCGGGGCGGTTGGTGATCTCGGACAGGAGCGCGTTCGCGGGCCCCCAGCCCTCGCCCCGGCCGCCGGTGGCGATCGCGGAGCCCCCGCCCATCAGGTCCCGGATGAGCGCCTCGAGCGTCTGTCCGTACCGCTGCAGGAACGTGGCGCCCTGCGTCTGCCCATGGTCGGAGAGGATCACGATCTCGTAGTCCCGCGGCGCCGTCTCGGCCGCCCGTGCGATCGACGACAGGACGCGGTCCACGCCTGCCAGGGAGCGCAGCGACTCGAGTCGCTCCGGGCCGGCGTGATGGGCGAGCTCGTCGTAGTCGACGAAATCCACGTACATGATCGGGACACCGCGACCCATGGCGTTCACCAGGAACGTAACGTTGAGGTCGCGCAGCAGCACGTTGCTCACCGCGCGCATCCCGGCGAACGCGGCGCCCCGGTGCACCCGGGGCTGGATATCGAGGCTTCGCTGGCGGCGGGCCTCGGACCACTCCTTGAGCATCTCGCTGATGGTCAGGACCACCGTCCGGACAAACGAGGCAGGATCGACGAAATAGAGCGAGAACGCGTCGATATCGGTCGTCGTGGCCGCCTGCTGGATCCGGCTCATCGTGAACAGCGTGCGTGTGGCGTCGCCCGAGAACAGGTTGTTGGCGCTCATCCCGTTGGCCGCCAACAGCCCCTTGCCGTTGGAGAGCCGGCGCTCGATCTCGGCTGCATCGGCGGGGTGATTGGACACCATCAGCTTGCCCTGCTCCTTCTCGTACCAGCGGAAGGCCGGGATGTCGTCGTTGGAGCCGAACAGGATGCCCGCCTGGCTCGCGGAGGTCTGCGAGGGCGGAGTGCAGTCCCACTCGATCAGGCGGTATTCGCCGGACCGGACCCACCTCGCCATCTGTGGGGTGAGGCCGACCCGGATCGCGTTGCGCAGGATGCTCGCGGCGAGCCCGTCGATCTGGATCATCACCAGGCCGCGACCGCCGGGAATCGCCTGGCGATCGAGGGACGACAGCCGGCGGCTGAGCTCGGCGTAGAACGAGTCGTCCTGGTCGCTTGAGAGGACCAGCGAGACGATCGTGGTGAAGATCGTGATCAGGATCGCGGCCGCGACGGCCGACGCGAGCGAGGAGACGCTGAGCCCGGGGACCAGCGGTGCCGCCAGGACCAGCATGATCGCGTTGATCAGCAGCGACAGCAGGCCCATCGTCACGACCGTCAGCGGCAACGTGAGCAGCACCAGGATCGGGCGAACGAGCGCATTGAGCAGGCCCAGGACCACCGCCGCGATGAGCGCGGCGAACACGTCCTGGACCTCGATCCCGGGGACCAGGCGGCCGGCCAGGAGCAGGATCAGGGCCTGGACGACCCACGTCATGACGAGTCGCCGGAAGCCGAGCGCGACGAGCCGCTCCCGGGCCAGCCCGAGCGACGCCCCAGAGGTGTCGCGGATCGGGCGCAACAGGCTCATCGGGGCTCGCCCTCGGCAGCGCGCCCGATCACGTTGGGCTGGAACACGCGGTCATTGTGCCAACCCGGCGAGCCGGCGCGCATGCCTATCCGTCTCCGGAGATGTCGTGTGCGATCCCGGCCCCGTCGAGCGCCGCGGCGATCGCCGCCGGGGCGATCGAACCGGCGCGGCGCACCACCGAACGCTCGAGAGTGCAGTCAACCACGGTCGATGCAGAGCCACCGCGAATGTGACCTCCGTCGATCACGAGCGCGATGGAATCGCCCAGCGTGACCGCGACCTCCGCCGCATCCCGGGCGTCCGCCGCGCCCGACAGGTTGGCCGAGGTCGTCGGGAGCGGTCCGAGCTCACGGGCAAGCGCTCGCGGACAGTCGTGATCCGGGACGCGGACGCCGATGGTCGGTGCTCCCGCGGCGAGGGCGCGCGGTAGCCGGGCCTCGGGCCGGACCGGAAGCACGAGCGTCAGGCCGCCGGGCCAGAAGCGCTCCGCCAGCACTCGTGCCGCTGGCCCCAGGTCGGCGAGCGTGGTCGCCTGCACGGCGTCGGCGAGCAGCACGGCCACGGCCCTCTCCGGCGGCCGCCGCTTTGCGGCGAACAACCGCTCGATGGCGTCGGGCAGCGCGAGGTCGGCCGCGATGCCGTACACCGTGTCGGTCGGCAGCGCCACGATCGACCCGGCCCGCAGCAGCTCGACCGCGGCCGCGCGCGCCTCGGGACCATCGGGGAGGATCCGGGTTCCCGTCACGTGACGGCGCCCGTCAGCGCCGGCGGCCGGTCGGCCAGGCGGACAGCGTTGCGAGCCGCGACGTCGGGCGGCGCAAGGATCAGCGCCTCGATCAGGGACGCCACTCCGTCCTCCCCGACCGGTGGCGCGATGTACCGGGCGGCAGCCCGGACGATCTCGGGCGCGGTCGACATCGCGGCGCCGTGCCCGGCGGCCGAGATCATCTCGAGGTCGTTGAGCGCGTCTCCGATGGTCATGACCCGCGACATCGGGATCCCTGCCTGTCGCGCAAGCCAGCCGACGGCCCGGCCCTTGGACACACCCGGCGCCACGAACTCGAGGAACCGCGGGTGCGAGACTGTGACCCCGGCTCGGTCCGCGAACGCGCGTCGAGCGTCGGCCACGAGCTCCATCGGCCGCGGTGCGTCGCCGACCGCGATCACCTTCGACACCGGCCGGCGGATCGCGCCGGCCAGGTCGCCCACGATCTCGGCGTCGGGTCCGAGGTAGCCGGAGTAGTCCTCGAACTGCCGGTCGCCCCGCCAGACCACGATCCGCTCGAGCGTGTTGACGTGCGGATCCAGGCCGTGCGCGAGGCACCAGGCGATGGCGTCGCGCGCCGTCGCCGCGGCGAGGGACGTGTGGTGGACGAGCCGCCCCACGGGCGCCCGAAAGGGCTGGCCAGCCTGGCCGGGTTGCCCATCCGGATCGAACGGTCTCGGGTGTGCCGGCATCCGCCGCACCACGGCTCCCTGGTGACCGATCAGCGGCTCGGTCAGACCCAGCTGGTGGGCGTACACGGCCGCCGAGCTGGCCATCCGCCCGGTCGCGAGCGAGACGCGGACGCCGCGCTCGACGGCGGCACGGATCGCCGCCTCGGTCCGGGTCGAGATGCGGAAGTCATGCCCGACCAGCGTGCCGTCGATGTCGAGCGCCAGCAGGCTGATCGGCAGCTCTGCATCCGGGCGCAGCGCAGGCGCAGACGTCACGCCGTCGCGCGCTCGATCCTGGCCAGCCGCGGCTGCCCCGCCAGGTCGGGCTTGACCGTGCACCGCCAGTCGGGCAGCCGCGCCTCGACCTCCCGGCGGATCGCGTCTCCCTGATCGGCCCCGATCTCGAGCAACGCCACGCCATCGACCGCGAGCGAGGTCGGGAGATGATCGAGGAGGCGTCGGATGAGATCGAGGCCATCGGCTCCGCCGTCCAGTGCCTGCCGCGGCTCGAACGAGAGCTCCGGGGCCAGCTGGTCGAGGTCGTCGCTCGGAATGTACGGCAGGTTGGCGCACACCAGCGCATACGGCGGGTCCACGTGGTGCGGGATCAGGTCAGCCGTGACAAACACCATGCGGTCGGCGACCGCATGGCCGACGGCGTTCTCACGCGCCAGGTCGAGCGCCTCGGGCGACGCCTCGATCGCCACGGCCAGCACCTGGTCGTCCATCTTGCGCCGGCGCATGGCCACCAGGATCGAGATCGCGATCGCCCCCGTGCCCGTGCCGACGTCCGCGATCCGCAGCACCGGCGCGCCAACCGGCCGTGGCCGACCCGTGAGGCGCGCGACAACCGCCTCGATCGCGTCGTCCACCAGCAGCTCCGTCTCGGGCCTGGGGATCAGGGCCCGGGCGTCGGTTGCGAACGCCAGCCCATGAAACTCGCGGAAGCCACGGATGTAGGCCACCGGCTCGCCGCGCTCGCGCCGGATCACGGCCGCCTCGAACGCCTCCCGGAGGCCTGTCCCGACCGGCGCGTCGGGATGAGCAAGAACGCCGGTCCGATCAATGCCCAGCACCTGCCCGAGCAGCAGCTCGGCGTCCAGGCGGGGCGACTCCGAGCCCGACGCCGCGAGGCGAGCTGTCGCGAGCTGGACCAGCTCGGAGGCGGTGAACAGGGACCCGGTCATGCCGAACGGTCCGCGGACCCATCGGCCACGGAACGGACGGACCGGGCCGCAGGACGGCCCGTGGCGTGGGCTGACGAGGGTCCCGCGTCGAGGCCGTCAGGCGGGGACGGCCGCGCCGGAACCCTGGCCATCCTTGCTCTCCGTGAGATTGCTGAGCTGGTCGGCCTGGTCTGCCATCACCAGCGCGTCGATCAGCGGATCGAGCTGGCCGGCCAGCACGCCCGGCACGTTGTGGATCGTCGCCCCGATCCGATGATCGGTCACCCGGTTGTCCGGGAAGTTGTAGGTTCGGATCTTCTCGGATCGATCGCCCGCGCGCACCATGCTCCGGCGCGTCGCACTGTCCCGCTCGCGCTGCTTCGCGAGCTCCAGGTCGTACAGACGGCTGCGCAGCACCGACATCGCCTTGGCCTTGTTCTTGTGCTGGCTCTTCTCATCCTGGATCTCGACGACGAGGCCGCTCGGCAGGTGCGTGATCCGGACCGCGGAGTCGGTGGTGTTGACGGACTGGCCGCCCGGGCCGCTCGATCGCTTGACCTCGATCCGCAGATCCTTGTCCTCGTCGATCTCGACCTCGACCTCGTCGGCCTCGGGCATCACGATCACGGTCGCGGTGCTGGTGTGGATCCGGCCGCTCGATTCGGTGGATGGGACCCGCTGCACGCGGTGGACACCGCCCTCGAACTTGAGCCGGCTGTATGCGCCGTCGCCAGTCACCTCGAGGATGGCCTCCTTGATTCCGCCGATGCCCGTCTCGTTCACGTTCAGCACGTCGACCGAGAACCGGTGCTCCTGCGCGTATCGCGTGTACATCCGCATCAGCTCGGCCGCGAACAGCGCCGCCTCCTCGCCGCCGGCGCCCGCCCTGATCTCGACGATCACGTTGCGATCGTCGTTGGGGTCACGCGGCAGCAGGGCCACGCGGAGGTCGTCGACCAGTGCCGCCTCGCGGATCTCCAGCGCCTCGATCTCCTCGCGCGCGAGCGCCTTGACCTCGTCATCGGGCTCGGTGTCGCGCATCTGGCGCGCGCCGCCGAGCTGCTCCCGGACCTCGATCAGCTCACGGTACGCGGCGACCACCGGCTCCAGCCGGGCGAGCTCCCGGCCCAGGCGCTTGAGCTGCTGATGGTCCGCGAGCGCCTCCGGCGTGGCCAGCTGGGCCGAGACCGCGTCGTACTGCGCAGCGAGCTCGGCGAGCTTGGCGTCGAGGCCGTGATCGTCAGCCATTGGCCGACGGATCGATCGTTGGTGCCACGTCCGTCGTTGGTGCCGCGTCGGTGGGTGCCACGACCGGCCCCTCGTTTGCCACAGCCGCGCGCACCGTGGCAGCGGTCTCGCCGGGCGCCGGCATCGGGTCACGGGCCAGGTCCATGCCATCGGGCGGCACCGCCTCGCCGTCGGCCCGCATCGCTTCCTCGATCGCAACCACGGCGACCTCGATCATGTCGTCGGTCGGCTGCTTGGTCGTGATCTTCTGAACCAGGATGCCGGGCCACATGATCACGCGGACCACTCGATTCGAGCGGTAGCGCGCACCCAGGCGCAACAGCTCGTAGCCGACCGCGGCAATGACCGGGATGAGCAGGATCCGGCTGGCGACCATCACCAGCGGTGGCTGGCGGCCGACCAGGCTGAAGGCAAGGATCGAGAGCAGGATCACGACCACCAGGAACTCGGTGCCGCACCGCTGGTGCGCGGTCGGGTACTTGCGGATTGCCTCGGGTCGCAGCGGATCACCGTGCTCGAGCGCGTGGATCGTCATGTGCTCGGCGCCGTGGTACTGGAAGACGCGCGCGATGTCCGGGGTCCGGGCGATGAGCGCGAGGTAGCCGAGGAAGATCGCGATCCGAACGATGCCCTCGATCGCGTGCTGGACCATGTCGTTCTCGGCGCTTCCGGCGGCGAACGACGCGACGACAAGAGGCAGGATGAAGAACAGCCCGACGGCGAGCACGGCCGTGATCCCGAGCATCAGCGCAACCGATCCCTTGCCGATCTCGACGCCTTCGTCCTCGACCTGGAGACCGGCCGAGCGAACCAGCCAGCGGGTGCCCACGACGAGCGTCTCGTAGAGCACCACCAGACCACGGAGGAATGGCGCACGTGCCCAGCGGCTGCCGTGGAAGCCGGAGTCGAGTCGCTCGGTGGCGAACACGATCCGGCCGTCGGGATGTCGGAGGGCGACCGCGATGGCGTCTCGGCCGCGCATCATGACGCCCTCGATGAGCGCCTGGCCGCCGTAGCTGAAGCGGGGCATGCCCGCAGTCTACCGGGTGCCCCCGCGCCGGCCGGGCGCCCGTCGCGAGCGTGGCACGATGGGCGAGGCAGGTGCCACGGGAGGGAAGAGTTGCGCCGGTCCATCACGAGAGCCCTTCAGATCGGGATCGTCGTCGTCGCGATCGTGCTCGCCGGAGCATGGTTCGTGCTCGTCGACGCCGGGTCGCATTCAGCGAGCGACACGCTTCGGCCGTGGCTGGCGGGCGTGGCGGTCATCGCGCTCATCGGGAGTGGCCTCGTGCTCACGCTCGAACGACTGGCAGCGGGGCGTCGTCGCTAGCAACGCACCCGCGGAGACCCCGGCTGGCCTTCTCGGACCCTGGGGATCAGCGCGGCTACGCGCGTTCGGTCGCATACTCGGGCCATGCGCCTTGAGCTCACCAAGCGCGGCGACTACGCCGTGCGGGCGATGATCGCGCTCGCCCGCGAGACCAGCGGCGGGCTGCTGTCCGCGCGCCGGATCTCGGACGCCATGGGCATTCCCGTGCGATTCCTGCCGCAGGTGCTCGCCGATCTCCAGCGGGCCCGGCTGGTCGAGGCGACGCCCGGCCGAACCGGCGGCTACCGACTTTCGCGTGATGCAGCCGGCATCAGCCTGCTCGAGGTCATCGAGGCCGTCGAGGGCGACAGCCGACGGCAGACGTGTGTGCTCCGCGGTGGACCGTGTGGCAAGGACGGCCATTGCGACGTGCACGACGTGTTCTTCCGGGGGCAGGAGGCGATGCTCGCCACGCTCGAAGCAGAGACCTTGGCCGAGCTCGCCGGCGACGGAGGCGGCGCGGAGGCCGGCCCCAGTGGGCCCCGGAAACGCACTCCCACAGCGACGGACCGGCGCGCCTGATCCTGCGCACGCTCGCAGTCGGGTAACGAGCCGACACGCTCCAGCGGACGTAGCTGTCCTGAAAGACGGGCCCAATGTCACCTGCCGAACCGGGCCTCCTGTCCCTCTATAAATTATGGAGTTACTTGGTTATTATTTAGCATGGCCAGGCCCGGGAAGACCGGACCCGCCGGCCGCTATCGACAGACACCACGCTCGAGTCCCCCAAGCCGACAGCTCCCTTCGGCCATGAGGGCTCCAAAGGAGGTTCCAGATGGCTCGCGACACAATCGAAGACTGGACCGACCAGCGACGCCAGCTCAGCCGCCGGGCGCTCCTCCGCGGTGTCGGCATCGGCGCCGGAGGTTTGGTGCTCGCCGGCTGCAGCGCCGCAGCCAAACCCGCGTGGACCTTCGGCCCGGCGAAGGCCATGGCCGCGTCCTCTGTCGCTCCGACGGCGGTCGCGAACCAGGCATCGGACGCCAGCCCGTCCCCGTCAGCAGTCCCCTCCGCCGAGCCGGCGCGGGCCGCCACCACCGACGAGATCTCGCGGCATCCCAGCGAGCTGCCCGACTCCGCGGACTATGCGCTGTACGCCGACGGCAGCTACCAGGATCGCCAGCCGCGGACCGGTCCGATGAGCCACGAGGTCCATTTCACGACGCGCGAGGTCGTGGCGGAGGTCGTGCCGGGAACGACGATGGAGTACTGGACCTTCGACGGCCGCGTCCCGGGGCCGATGATCCGCGCCCGGGTGGGCGACAGGATCGACTTCTTCCTGAAGAACGATCCGACGAGCATGATGCCGCACGATGTCGACTTCCATGCGGTGACGGGACCGGGCGGAGGGGCGGTCCGCCTCGACACGCTTCCGGGCAACGAGAGCGAGCTCCGGGTGAAGCTCCTGAACCCCGGCATCTTCATCTACCACTGCGCCTTCCCCGACGTCCCGACGCACATCAGCCATGGGATGTACGGACTCGTCCTGGTCGAGCCCGAGAAGGGGCTGCCACCGGTGGACCACGAGTACTACCTCATGCAGAGCGAGTTCTACACGGATCAGGGCGCCACCAAGGCGTACTCGGAGCTCGTCAATGCCGGCCACCTCGCCTTCTCCATGGCCAACGCGAACGAGGAACGCCCGACGTTCGTCGTCCTCAACGGCAGGCCGGAGTCGATCACGGGCGACCGGGCGCTGGGCACCTTCGATGGGCCGATCCAGGTCGGGGAGACCGTGCGCCTGTTCGTCGGCAACATCGGGCCGAACCTCGTGTCCAGCTTCCACGTCATCGGCGAGATCTTCGACACCGTCTACGTCGAGGGCTCGTTCGCGCTCCAGAACCAGAGCGTCCAGTCGACGCTCATCCCGTGCGGCGGCGCGGTCGGGGTCGAGTTCAAGGTCCAGGTGCCCGGCACCTACACCATCCTCGATCACGCCATCTTCCGAGTGCACAAGGGGGTCGCCGGCGCCCTCGTCGTGCAGGGCGATCCGGTGCCCGACATCTACGATCCCGTCAAGTCCGACGAGATCCGCGGGTAGCAGCGAGCCGGGAGCCACGGCCGGCGCGTTTGGGGCCCCACGCCAGGCATCGGATCGGCTCCAACGCAGGGCAATTCGGCGCTCGTCTGGTCAGATCGCGCCCGTCTCGGCGAGCGACTCAATCTCGCCGGGACCGTAGCCCAGCTCGGCGAGGATCTCGCGTGAATGCTCGCCGAGGAGCGGTGGCGCGGTACGAATCGAGGCCGGCGTTGCGGTGAGCTCGAACGGCAGGCCGACCTGTCGGATCGTGCCCAGGACCGGATGCTCGACATCAACGGCCATCGAGCGCGCGAGCGCCTGCGGAGCCCCGAAGGCGGCCACGACGTCGTTGATCGGCCCGCACGGGATCCCGGCGGCCTCGAGCATCTCGAGCCACTCCCCGGTGGTACGGGCGCGGAACCGCTCGGCAAGAACCGGCCGGAGCTCGGCACGGTGCTCGACGCGGTCCCCGTTGGTCGCGAACCGCGGGTCGGACGCAAGCCGGGACATGTCCAGGACCTCGCACAGGCGCGGCCACTGGCGCTCGCTGCCGACGGCGAGGGCCAGCTCCCCATCCGCCGTCCGGAACGTCTCGTAGGGCACGATCGTGGGGTGCGCGTTGCCCAACCGACCCGGCGCCCGGCCGGTCACGAACGCGTTCTGCGCCTGGTTCACGAGCACGGCAAGCGTGGACTCGAGGAGCGACACGTCGATCCGCTGGCCACGGAGCGGCGGATCGACGCGGCCCGAGCCGGGCGGCGGATCGACGTGGCCCGAGCGCAGCGTCGCTCGATCGCGCGCGAGCAGCGCGGCCAGCACGGACACGGCACCGAACAGCCCCGTCACCACGTCGCTGATCGCCACGCCCACCTTCGTCGGCCGGCCTCCATCGTCGTCGGTCGCCCCCGTGATCGACATCAGCCCACCAACCGCCTGGACCACGAAGTCGTAGCCGGGCCTTGCGGCGTCCGGACCGTTGGTCCCGAAGCCGGAGATGGCGAGGTGGATGAGCTCGGGATTGATCGCCGCCAGCGTCTCGTCGTCGAACCCCAGCCGCGCGAGGCCGCCGACGCGGTAGTTCTCCACCAGCACGTCGCCGCGCTCGAGCAGCCGGCGGAGCACCTCGCGGCCCCCGTCGGTACGCAGGTCGAGCCGGATCGATCGCTTGTTGCGGTTGACGGACAGGTAGTACGCGGCGGTTCGCGTCCCGTCCTCGGCCGAACCCACCCAGGGAGGTCCCCAGCCGCGTGTCCCGTCACCCTCGGGGGGCTCGACCTTGATCACGTTCGCGCCCAGGTCGGCAAGCAGCATCGTGCAGTACGGGCCGGCCAGCACGGTCGAGCAATCGACCACGCACAACCCTGCGAGCGGTCCATCAGCCGCGCGGGGCCGGCTCACCCGTCATGCGCCGGCTCCAACGTGGTGATGTCGGCAACCTGCGCGGCCGTCGCCCGGACCAGGTCATCGGGCGTGACGTGGACGTTGACGCCACGGGCGCCACCGCCGATCGCCACCAGCTCCAGCCCGACGATCGACGCGTCCGCGATGACCGGCCATGCCCGCGCCGCCCCGAAGGGCGTGATTGCGCCGCGCTCGTAGCCTGTGATCGACCTCGCCTCCTCCGCGTCGGGCAAGCTCAGCCGCTTTGTGCCCAGGAGCGCGCGCAGCTTGGGCCAGTCGAACCGGCGGCCGCCGGGCACCAGCACGAACACGTAGTCGTCCGCGGCGCGCCGGACGAGGATCGTGCGCAGCAACGAGCCAAGGGGAATCCCCTGGAGCGCGGCGCTCTCCTCTGCGTTGCGCGCGATCTCGGTGCGCATCAGGCGGAAGGGGACGCCGGCTGCCTCGAGGGCGTCGATGGCCGGGGTGCGGAACGGCTCTTCAGGCTCGGTCATGGCATCGCAGCGTACCGCGCAACGTCGGTCGCGGCGCGAGCCGCACAGTGCCAGACAGGTGCGTGGCCCTCCGAGCGACTATGCGATACCCAGCGTGAACAGGATCCCGTCCCAGTTCTCGCGCAGGTCGATCAGCGCGACCGCGATCAGCACCACCCCGGACACGATCTCGATCACCCTGTGGTGCGAAACAACGACCCTGACCACCTCACGCTGCCGAGAGCCCGCCAGGAGCGACAGCAGCACCAGCGGCAGCCCGAAGCCGAGCCCGAACACGAGGAACACGCCGATCTGTGCCACAGCGTCGCCGATGCCCACCGAGACGGCCAGCAGCGCGGCCAGGAACGGGCCCGCGCAGGGCAGCGCGATCGGGCCCAGCATCACGCCGTACGCATACGCCTGGCCATATGGGTTGGCGACCAGCGGGACGCGCATCCCGGGCAGGCGATTGAACGGGTTGCGGCCGGCCAGCAGCAGCACGCCCAGCACGATCAGCAGGCCGTCGATGATCGGCACGAGATAGCTGGATACGCGCCCGATCGGGATCGCGATAAGGAACAAGGCGGCCCCAATGACCACCATCGTGGTCAGCAGGCCGGCGAGGACCAGCAGCCCGAGCAATCCGCTCGCGCGACGGGCCGGGAGGTTGCCGGCGTTTGCCGCGAGATAGGCGAGGAACCCTGGATAGAGGGGCAGCAGGCAGGGACTTGCCGCGCTGGCCAGGCCGGCCGCGAACACCGCGGCGAGCTCGCCCACCTCAGCCGGCGGCGGCTGCGACGATGGTGTCCACGCTCTCGCCACCCGTGCCGAAGGTGACCTCACCGGCGGGCGTGATCATGATCAGGGGCACGCTCGGCGGGTTGAGAACGTTGGCGCCGAACTCGTCCCGGAGCGCTGTTGAGACGGCCTTGCCGGCGACGGCGTACGTCCCCGTGAACCCGCGCGACTGCCTGTAGCGCGCCAGGTCGTCGGCACTTTCGGACGGGTCAACGGTCAGGACGACATACGCAACGTGGTCGGGATCAACCTGTGCAAGGGCATCCGTGAAGCGCCCCTGCTGGGCGCGGCAGTTGGTACACCAGATCGCCATCGACTCGACGAACACGGTGCGTCCCGCGAAGTCGGCAATCGTGAACGGCTGTCCGGTGGTCACGTCGGTCAGGGTGGCGGTGGCCCAGGGGTGGCGTGCGAGAGCATCGCGTGCGGCGGATGCGTCTCCCGCCGGTGCCATGGACTCCGGTCCCATGGACTCCGGTGCCATTGATGCGTCGTCGGTCATCGCCGGTGCCATGGACTCCGGTGGCATCGACGCCGGTGCCATCGACTGGGGCTGCAACGAGGGCGACGCGTCGGATCCAGGGCCCGTGCAGCCGGCAGCCACGAACGCGGCCATCAGCGCGGCCACGATCGGCAGGCGGAAGGCGACGGTGAAGCGGGGGGACGGTCGGGACAAGATGTCGACCTCGTGCGGTTGTCTCGTCAAGCCCGAGTCGCCGTGCGGCTGCCTCGGAGCCCGGTGATGATGCCCAATGTCCGTGACGGCGCCGTGACGAGTCGAATCGGGCGAGCGCGCTACGATTCCCCGATGACCGAGCGCACCCCCTCGCCCATTGCCCACCTTCCCACCCTGATGACCGTCCACGCTCACCCCGACGACGAAACGATCGGCACCGGCGGAACGATGGCGAAGACGGTACGCGAAGGCCGACGCCTCGTTCTGATCACCTGCACACGCGGCGAGATGGGCGAGATCGTGGTGCCCGAGATGGACACGCCCGCCAATCACCGCCGGTTGGGCGAGCTGCGGGCGGTCGAGCTCGAGAAGGCGATGGGCGCGCTCGGCGTCACCGAGTGGGACAACCTCGGCTACCGCGACTCCGACATGATGGGCCGCTCCGGCAACTATGATCCGCGCTGCTTCTGGCAGGCCGACATCGACGAGGCGGTCGGGCGGATGACCTGGATGGTCCGCCGGTTCCGCCCGGACGTGATGACCACGTACGACGACTTCGGCGGCTACGGCCACCCGGACCACATGCGCAGCCACGTCGTCGCGGTCGGCGCATTCGATCGAGCTGGCGATCCGGCCTGGTACCCGAACCAGCTCGCGCCGGAGCACGGGGGCACGGGACCGGCCGTCGAGGACGGCGGCCTCGCACCGTGGACGCCGGCCAAGATCTACGAGCAGGCAATCCCGGCGTCCGTGCGCGACGCGATGCAGGCTCGCCTCGAGGAGCTCGGCGAGCGATCGTTCTGGTCGCCGCCCGAGAACCCGACGCCCGAGGAGCAGGCCGAGTGGGAGGAGAGCGTCAGCCGGATGCTCGTCCCCGACGACCGGATCACCGCCTGGATCGACATCTCGGACGTGCTGGATCAGCGCTGGGCGGCGATCAAGGCGCACGTGACCCAGATCTCCGACGACAACCCGTTCGTGCAATTCGGCAAGGAGGCCTGGGCGGAGTTCTGGACCCGCGAGGCGTTCGTCCGTCGAGAGTCGCGCGTCCCCGCGCCCGACCAGGAGGACGATCTGTTCGCCGGCCTCGAGGGCCGGGTACCAGGCCCGGACGGCTGGGGTTGACGCGGAGCTCGAAGGCGCAGGGCTGAGGCGGCGCTCTCGGGCGCGCGCTCTCAGATGCGGCCCTCACCCAGGTGCGGCGTCTGCACCCGGTCCCTTGACGACCGTCGCGCTCGTCGGGGCCCCCAGCCGCTCTGCTGATAACCCCCAGCGATCACTTCGCGCCGCTGGCGTTCTGGTGCGCTCTGTTACAACCTGCAACTGCCGGATCCATGCCCCCCACCGATCGCTTCCGCGCGGAGCGGGCGATTGTGCTCGGCGACGTGTCCCTGGGGGCCGAAAGCGTTCGCCAGCAGGCATGGAACGGTGAGATAGGTGGCGGTCGGCGCACCGGTTGGTCGCCCCTCCGGAGGCGGACGTCACCACGGGAGCAGTCCCTTGGACGCCCCCCAGACCTGCTTCATCACGACCTTGCCCGAGCCGGCCGGGTCCATGAAGTTGGGCTGCGCCCGGTCCAGGATCAGGTGCGATCGCATGTGGATCTGAACGAGCCGCTTGCCCTCGAACGTGAGCTCGAGGGTCAGGCCCTCCATCGTCGGCTCGGACCAGGTCTGGTCGAACACGAGATTGCCCAGGGCGTACCAGATCGGCTTGCCCTTGTAGATCTCCATGCCCTCGGCCCAGTGCGGATGGTTCCCGATCACGAGATCGGCCCCAGCGTTGATCGCCGCGTGCCCCAGGCTCCGCTGCCTGTCGGTCGGCGCCGCTCGGTACTCGATGCCCCAGTGCGGGAACACGATCACGACGTCCGCACCGGCCTTGCGGGCGGCCTTGATGTCGGCCTTGAGCGCCTTCTTGGTCATCCGCGCGCTCCCGGCTGTCGAGTCGCCCGCGGTGTAGTAGGCGGCGATCGTGTCGTAGCCGAGGATCCCCACGGTGAGGCCACCGACGCGCAGCAGCGTCGCGGTGTGGGCATCGCCGCTGTCGGCACCCGCGCCACCGTGGGCGATCCCGTACGTGTCGAGGGCCGACATCGTCTGCAGGATGCCCGTCCTTCCCGCGTCGCCGATGTGGTTGTTGGCGAGCGACACCCAGTCGAAGCCCGCGTTCTTGACGCCCTTGATGAACGCCGGATTGGCGGAGAACACCGTCCCGCTGGCGTGGAACCGGTAGCCCTTCGGCGCCGGGTTCTCGAAGTTGGCGATCGCGAGGTCGGCGCTCGAGACCAGCGACCGGACAGCGCCGGCATTCCCGGTGCGCCGCGTATACGGGAGGTCCCAGCCAAAGGCCGAGCAATCCTTGCACCGACCGGTGATCTCGACCGTGCCCCCGTCGAATGGGAACTTCGAGCCGCGCTTGCTGCCCTTGATCGCCAGTGCGACGCCGCGGTCGAGCAGGATGTCACCACCCGCCACCAGCGTCCACGCGGTCTTCGGATCGAACGCGGGAGACGCACCCTCGGGAACCTCAAGCCGGGCCGTGAGCGGCCAGGCCGAGAGCTTGCCCACGCGGTCCACGCCAAACAGCGACTTCGAGCCCCAGGACAGGGCGCGAACCGACGGGCCAACCTCGTCGGCACGCAGGAAGCCGGCCGTGGACCGATGCCCGGCGAGGTAGGAAGCCAGCGCGTCGGCATCACCCACCGTGACAAGGTGTGAGCCGAGGTCCGCTCGCTCGAGGCCCAGGGCTTTGAGCGTGGCATCGGCATCGCCGTCGACCAGGACCAGCTTCTTGATCGAGCTCGAGCCATCGACGATCGCCACCACGTCCGACTTCGCCATCGAGCTCCTGGTCGATCGGAAGTTGATGACCGGAACGATGGCCACATCGCTCGTGGTCGTGCTGACTGCGATCGGTGGCGCGGGCTCGGCGCTGGGCTCGTCGGACGATCCCGTATCCGAACCGGATTCGGCAGTGGCGACCGGAGCGCTCGCATCCGGTGCCGTCGGACTGCCCGTGGCGAGGGCAACCGCGCCCGGTCCCGTGGGTGCCGGCGATCCCGAGCCCGCGGCGAGCATGCTGCCGATCCAGAGTCCGGCCAGCAGGACGGCGCCAACCAGGAGCGCGATCGGCAGGATGCCGCCGACTCCGCGACGGGTGGCAGTGCCGGCGGCGCTGTCGCCGTGGCGTGGGTCGTAGCCGGGATCTCGGACGGTCACGCGCGGAGGGTAGCGGAGTCGAAGATGCTTCGCTGGCAAGCGATCCGCGGGATGGTGCGACGGGCGCGGCACGTCCCGCGGGTAGGGCACGCCGCACCGATGGGCGGCACGACACGCGATTGGCGGTCGGGGCAGAGGCACCCTGTCGCCGGGCGGCGGCTCGCTGCGCCATCGGCCGTTGGGCAGAGGAACGCCCCGTCCGGGCGGGCGGACGGGGCGTGAAGAGGAAACAGGTTCGATGGCGGACCCGACCGGATTCGAACCGGCGATCTCCAGCGTGACAGGCTGGCATGTTGGGCCGCTACACCACGGGTCCGCGGTCGGTGGCGGATCATAGCAGGCGACCCCCGCTGCCGCCAGCCTCACACCTCCGCGGCCGCCAGCTTCGCACCCGCGCGACGACCGCTCGGGAGCCCGTCGTGACCGCCGTTCCGCCGACCCGCGCTATGCTCGCCGGGCCATGGCTCCGGTCGATCTTCGCTCCGATACCGTCACCCACCCCAGCGACGCGATGCGTCGCGCGATGGCCGTCGCAGAGCTCGGCGACGACGTGTTCGGTGATGACCCGACGGTCAACGCACTCGAGGCGCGCGCGGCCGATCTGCTGGGCAAGGAGGCGGGGCTGTTCGTGGCCAGCGGCACGATGGGTAACCTCGTCTCGCTCATGGCCCACCTGCCGAGAGGCTACGAGGCCATCGCGGGCAGCACCACGCACACGGTCATGGACGAGGCCGGCGGCCACGCGGTCGTGGTCGGTGCGACCGTTCGGGCGCTCCAGGAGCGATCCGATGGCACGCTCGACCCGGCGGACATCGTGGCTGCGTTCCGCGATCCGGACGATCTCCACGAGCCGCTCACAGGGCTGATCGCGCTCGAGAACACCCACGCCCACACCGGTGGCCGTCCACTGACGCTCGACTACACGCAGACGGTGGCCGCCATCGCCCACGAACGGGGCGTTCCGCTCCACGTCGATGGGGCCCGGTTCTTCAACGCGGTCGTGGCCCTGGGCACCACGCCGCGCGAGCTCGCGGCACCAGCCGACAGCGTGACCTTCTGCCTGTCAAAGGGCCTCGCGGCACCGATCGGGTCGGTGGTGGTCGGCGACCGGGCGTTCATCGCTCGCGCGCGTCGTGCGCGCAAGCTGCTCGGCGGCGGCATGCGCCAGGTCGGCGTGCTGGCGGCGGCCGGCCTGGTGGCGCTGAGCGATGGTCCGGACGGGATGATCACGCGTCTCGCCGACGACCATGCGAACGCTCGCCTGCTGGCCGAGGGCCTGGCTCGACTGGACGGGATCCGGTCGCCGGGCGGGATCGCGCAGCCCGGCCCCGATGGACCGCTCGATCCTGACCGGACCGTGACCAACTTCGTCCTGTTCCGCCTTGCACCCGGCCTTGACCGAGGTGCGTTCCTGGCGGCGCTCGAGGCGCGCGGCGTGCTGCTGGTGCCGTACCAGGACGGCCAGGTCCGGGCGGTCACGCACTTCGGCATCGAGGCAGATGACATCGACCACGTCCTGGACGTCGTCCGCGAGGTGCTGGGCGAGCTGGCTGCGACCGCGCCTGGCACGAGCGTCGCCTGACCCGCGACCGGAGCGCCACGTGGATGTGATCCCGTCGATCGATGTCGAGGCCGGGCGCTCGCGCGTCGTGTACTGGCCCGGTGCCTCCGCGGGCGTTGGCGCACCCACGGACCGTCCCGACCGGATCGCCGAGCAGCTCGTGAACGAAGGCGCCCGCATCATCCACCTCGTGGACTTCGACGGTGCTCGCCGCGCCGCACCGGCCAACCTCGAGGCGGTCGGAGAGATCGCGTCCCGGGTCGCGGTGCCGCTGCAGCTGGCCGGCGGCCTCGAGGCAGCCGATCACGTCCGGCTCGCCTTCGCGGCCGGGGCCACGCGTGTGGTGCTGTCGGTGGCCGTTGTGGATCAGCCCGAGACGCTCAGCGCGTGTCTGGAGGTGGCCGGCGACTGGCTGGCCGTGGGACTCGACCCCCGGCCGGACCGGATCGCCGCGTTCCCATGGCGGAGGCCTGCCGCACCCACGCTCGACGAGCTGGTCGAGGAGCTCACGGGCCGTGGCGTGCGCCGCCTGGTCCTGAGCCATGGTGGCCAGGCGCCGGACCCCGCACTGCTCGATGCTCTCGTCCGCCGACATGACGCGGACATCCTGGTGGCCGGGGGAGCCACCGATCTCGATGCCGTGAAGCGCCTGCGTGATGCGGGCGTTGCCGGCGTGATCCTCGGCGAGCCGCTGCTGAGCGGCGCCATCGACCTGACCCGTGCTCTGGAGATCGCCGCATGACCCGCAACCCACGAAGCAACATCGCCCGCCGGCTGTCGCCGCTCCTCGGCGTGACGGCGATCCTGATCCTCGTCGCGGCCTGCACCAGCGGCAGCACGAGCGGCGGCACCAGTGTCCCGACCATCCCGCCACCGACGCCGGACACGTCCACACCCACGCCCGAACCAACCCATCCGGGACCGACCTACCCGCCCGACTGCCCCACGGCACAGCCGGCGGCGCTCGGCCAGGATGACGTCCGGATCGTGACCATCGAGACGAGCAAGGGCGACATCGAGATCACGGTCAAAGGCGGCGTCTCCCCGATCGCGACCGGCAACTTCGTCGCGCTCGCCGGGTGTGGTTACTACGACGGCGTGGTCTTCCACCGGCTTGTTCCGGGCTTCGTGATCCAGGGTGGTGACGGCCAGTTCGGGCGCGAGCCCGACGTCTTCACCGATCTCGTCGGGAGTGGTGGACCGCCATACACCATCCAGGATGAGCCGGTGACCGCGAGATACCAGCGGGGGACGGTCGCCATGGCGCGCACGCCCGAGCCGAACTCGGTCGGGTCGCAGTTCTTCATCGTGCTCGACGACCAGGCTGAGGCGCCGCTGGCGAGCGCCAACACCTACCAGATCATCGGCGAGGTCACCAAGGGCATGGACATCGTGGATCAGATCGCAGCCATGCCCAACAGCGGTGCGCCCACCAACGCCGCCCTCGACCCGGTGGCCATGGACAAGGTAACGGTCACGACCCCCTAGCGCCGCCACATCGCGCTGCCGACCGATTGGCGGCGACCACCTACCCTGTCAGGACACCCGGGCAAGACCAAGCCCGATCACGGAAGGAGCCTGCCTATGACCCGCGCCGTCATCGCCACCGAGCTCGGCGACATCGAGGTCGACCTGTTCACCGAAGGCGCACCCAAGGCCGCCTCGAACTTCGCCAAGCTGGCGAAGGACGGGTTCTACGACGATGTCATCTTCCATCGTGTCATCCCGGGCTTCGTGATCCAGGCCGGCGACGGCGAGCATGGCAAGAAGTCAGCGCTGAACCCCGGACGCGTCGGCACCGGCGGTCCCGGCTACAAGTTCGAGGACGAGCCGATCACCGGTGACTACCACCGGGGCACGCTCGCGATGGCCAATGCCGGGCCGAACACCAACGGCAGCCAGTTCTTCATCTGCCACCAGGACCTGGCTGGCAAGCTGCCCAAGAACTACACGATCTTCGGCCAGGTCACCAACGGGCTCGACGTCGTCGATCAGATCGCAGCGGCGCCGCGGAACAGCAACGACCTGCCCAACAACCCGGTGGCGATGACCTCGGTGACCATCTTCGACGAGGCCTAGCGCGGGCCGCCGAAACGGGGTTCCGGCTCGGGCCGGTCGCGAGCCGCCCCGGGCCCGGCGACACGTGCCTGGCGCGCCCGTGGGACGCGGGCCAACGTTAACCATTCTTCACCGGACCGGACGGTCCAACCCCTTTTCTAATTCGCACCAGATCGCTAGGATATCGATGCTGCCGAACAGGCAGCGCTGCCCCAGCGGCAGGGCCATGGGTAGGTTGGGTAAGGGTAGTCGGTTCAGCCGACGCGATAGATGGGCCTGACGCGCGGCAGAAGGTCCGTCCTCGGACGGACACCTTCACCGGGACAGCACCGGAGCGGCTCCTTCGGGAGCCGCTCCGATCATTTAAGGCGGCCCAAGCGCGCCGGTGGGGCACTCCCAGCGCGCTCAGCGATCCACCGGCCCGCCCCACGTCGCAATGGTGGAGAATCGGTCCGATGAGCGACCGCCCCCTGGTCTCCGCTGCCGGCGATGCGCCCCCTGATCTGATGTGGTCGCCGGCCCTGGATGCGCGGACCCGGTCGCGGATGGGCCGCTACCTCGACTGGCTGGGTTCGGAGCGGGGCCTTGCGCTCGACGACTACGAGGCAGCGTGGCAGTGGTCGGTCGGGGATCCCGGGGCGTTCTGGCGGTCGATCCGTGATCACTTCGAGGTCGGTGGTGCGACCGCCAGCGGTCCCGCGCTCACCGACGCCCGGATGCCGGGCACGACCTGGTTCCCGGGCCTGACCGTCAACTACGCCGAGCAGCTGCTCCGTCTCCCGGGTCGCGGTGCTGATGACGTGGTCGTCATCGGGCGATCCCAGACACGGGACCCGGTGGAGCTCACGGCCGGTGAGCTGCGGGTCGCCGTCGGCCGCTGCCGGGCCGGTTTGCAGCGCCTTGGCGTGCGGCGCGGCGACCGGGTCGCGGCCTTCCTGCCCAACGTGCCCGAGACGATCGTCGCGCTGCTCGCGACGGCCTCGCTGGGCGCTGCCTGGTCCTCGTGCGCGCCCGAGTTCGGGAGCCGGGCCGTCATCGACCGCCTGGCCCAGGTCGAGCCCACCGTGCTGCTCACCATCGACGGCTATCGCTACGGGGATCGCGTGATCGACCGAACCGACGAGGTCGCCGAGATCCGCGCCGGCCTGCCCACCGTGCGCGCCACGGTGGTCGTCCCCTATCTCGAGGCCGAGGCGGTGGCGGGCGTCCCCGGGGCGATCCCCTGGTCGGCGCTCCTCGCCGAGCCCGCGCCGCTTGCCTTCGACCCCGTCCCGTTCGACCACCCGCTGTGGATCCTGTACTCGTCGGGCACCACGGGTCTGCCCAAGCCGATCGTGCACGGCCACGGCGGCATCCTGCTCGAGCACCTCAAGGCCCTTGCGCTGCACACGGACCTGGGCGCGGATGACCGCTTCTTCTGGTTCACGACCACCGGCTGGATGATGTGGAACTACCTCGTGTCGGGCCTCGCGGCGGGCTCGACCATCGTCCTGTTCGACGGCAACCCCGCCTGGCCCGACCTCACCACCCTGTGGCGCCTGGCGGCAGACACGCAGGCGACCTATCTGGGCGCCAGCGCGCCGTTCATCATGGCCTGCCGGGCCGCGGAGCTGACCCCCGGCCGGGACCTCGACCTGACGCGACTGCGTGGGGTCGGCTCGACCGGGGCGCCGTTGGCCGCGGCGGGCTTTCGGTGGGTCGCCGATGCAGTCTCGGACGCGATCCCGCTGGGCTCGCTGAGCGGTGGCACCGATCTGTGCACCGGGTTCCTCGGGCCATCACCGCTGGTGCCCGTCTGGGCCGGCGAGATCAGCTGCCGGATGCTGGGCGCGAAGGTGGAGGCGTTCGATCCCGACGGACGGTCGCTCGTCGGGCGCCAGGGCGAGCTCGTGATCACGACACCCATGCCCTCGATGCCCGTCCGATTGTGGGGCGACGACGACGGATCGCGGCTGCGCTCCGTGTACTTCGAGCCGTGGCCCGGCGTCTGGCGCCACGGCGACTGGCTGACCATCACCGAGCGCGGCTCGTGCGTCATCAGCGGTCGGAGCGATGCCACGCTCAACCGGGGCGGCGTACGGCTGGGGACGGCCGAGTTCTACGCCGTGGTCGAGTCGATGCCGGAGATCGCCGATTCGCTCGTCGTGCACCTCGAGGACGAGAGCGGCGGAGCGGGCGAGCTGCTCCTGTTCGTCGTGCTGCGCGCGGGCACGACGCTGGACGCCGACCTGCGCCGCCGGATCGGGTCCGAGCTGCGCGCCGCGCTGTCACCGCGCCATGTGCCGGACCAGGTGGTCGCCGTCGGTGCCATCCCGAGGACGCTCTCGGGCAAGAAGCTGGAGGTCCCCGTCAAGCGGATCCTCACCGGGCTGCCGCCAGAGGTGGCGGCTTCGAAGGAGGCGCTCGCCGACCCGCATGCCCTGGAGCCATTCGAGGCACTGGCTGCGGAGCGGGCTGCGGATCGCAGGCGCTGAGCCCCAGGACCGGTGACTCGATGACGACCCGATGACGCTGCTGTGCGTCCACGACCCTCAGCGCCGCGCGCGGCTCGCCCTGCGGCACCACCTGTCGGCGGGATCGCGGGCCATCGACCCGGTCGACGCGACGCGCGGCGTGGTCGTGCTGCATGCCTCGGACCCGGCCACGGTCTACCTGTCGCTGTGGGCACGTGGCGCCGCGGCCACGCCCGAGGCCGTCGAGGGCGCGCTGTACAAGGATCGATCGCTCGTCCGGATGCTGGGCATGCGACGGACCCTGCATGTCGTGCCACGCGATCTGGTCGGTGCCGTCCAGCGTGGAGCGGCTGATGCGGTCGCGGCCAGGGAGCGGCGGCGGCTCGCCAGCCTGGTCGAGGCGGCGGACGTGACGCGAGACATCGAGTCGTGGCTGCGCGAGCTCGAGGCGAGCGCGCTCGAGATCATCGGGCGCCGGGGCGAGGCATTCGCCGCCGACCTGGGTCAGGACGATCCGCGACTCCGGACCAAGCTGACCCTCGCCAGTGGCAAGCGGTGGGAGGCGCAGGTCAGCGTCTCGACCCGGATCCTGCTCCTGCTCGGCGCTGAGGGCCGGATCGTCCGCGGCCGGCCCCGCGGAACGTGGATCAGCAGCCAGTACCGCTGGTCCGTCACCGAACGCTGGCTGGGCGCCGGGATCGAGCCGATCGATCCGAGGCGCGCCCGGGCCGAGATCATCAGCCGCTGGCTCGCGGCGTTCGGTCCGGGCACGCTCGAGGACCTTCGCTGGTGGACGGGTTGGACGCTACGGGACGTGCGAGCGGCGCTGGCCGACATCGGCGCCGTCCGCGTCGCCCTCGAGACCGGGGAGGGGTTCGTGCTCGCGGGCGACGAGGCGCCGGTCGCCGAGCCGGAGCCCGCCATCGCGCTGCTGCCGGGCCTCGACCCGACCACCATGGGCTGGGCCGGGCGCGAGTGGTATCTCGGCAGCCACCGGCCGCAGCTGTTCGACTCCAATGGCAACGCAGGCCCGACGATCTGGTGGCGCGGTCGCGTGGTCGGCGGCTGGGCGCAACGCGCTGACGGGTCCATCGCCACGCGGCTGCTGGAGGATGTCGGTCGCCAGGCCGCCATCGGCGTGGACGAGGCGAGTGATCGGCTCGCCGCCTGGCTGGGTCCGATCCAGTTCGTCCCCCGGTTCCGAACGCCCCTGGAGCGTGAGCTCAGCAGCTGAGGTCGCGCTCAGCGCCTGACCGCGGCCCGACCCGGTCACCTGTTGCGTCCTTCGCCGCCCCTTGCCCTGCGGGTATCATCATGGCCCGCGCGCCTGTAGCTCAGTGGATAGAGCGTCGGCCTCCGGAGCCGAAGGTCGCAGGTTCGAATCCTGTCGGGCGCGCCAAAGCAACCTTGGTGGGCAGCGCAAGCGCCAGGCCGTGGGCATAGGCCGACGGCGTGAGTCTCACTGACACGATCTCCCTCCCTGTGACGACGATCTGGTCGTAGATGGCGTGGAGCACGTCTGCCTTCGCCTCGGGGACGTCGGCCTCGGTCCACGTCGCTGACAACGCGCGGAGCCAGGATCCAGACGAGGTGCGCCGTCGTCGTGGCCCCCACTCTGGACCGGGCGTTCGCGAGGTGATGCTTGACGGTCGAGTGCGACAGGCCGAGCCGGTGGGCGGCCGCCTTCTCGGAGCCGGCCTCGAGACGAGGACTGCGGCGTGCATACTTGCGCGCGGTGAGCCCGTCGGCACCCAAGCCGCGAGCCGTCTCCCAGCGTCCCGGAAGGAGACTCGTCAATGGCCAAGGTCATCGTCACCGCAGCGGTCAACGATGTCGAGGAGTGGTTGAAGTTCAAGGCGGATATGGTCCCCGCGTTGTCGGCGGTCGCGTCAGACGGGTCCAGCTACGTCGCCATGGATGGGAGCAACCAGGTGGCCAGCACCTGGGATGTCCCCGACATGGAGGCCTTCCAGGCTGCTCAGAGCTCCTTCTCCGGCGAGCTGGCTGCGGCGGCGCAGCGAGCCGGGATGATCCCGTCGACGATGGTGGTGTACGTCAAGAAGTAGCCGGGTCGCGAAGGCGGCGGAGTCTCGCGACCAACGGTGAAGATCCAGAACGAGCCCCGACCTGAGTCAGGCCGGGGTTCGTGTCGTGTCGGGTGCAACCTTGGGCCGGCCCTCTTCGCCGGATGTGCCGCGACCCGGGGGTCGCTTCAACACTCATCTTCAGCTGCGCCAGGTTGGCTGTCACGGCGACCAATGACGACCTGCGCCTCCTGTCGGCCGAGCCGCCTTCGGTGCTGGAGACGGAGCCTGCGCGATGCGAGCCGCGCAACCGTGGGTGTCCGAGAACGGCCGTTGCTGATCCAGCGACGGATGGGGCTCGTCTGCGTGAGAGGGTTCGGACAGCCTCGGGGCGAGGATCCACACCAGCTGCCCGGTATTCGCAGCCCCGACCTTTGAGCGCGCATTCGCCAGGTGGTGCTTCACGGTCGAGTGCGACAGCCCGAGGTGGTGGGCTGCTGCCTTCTCGGATCCCGCCACGAGGACAGCGGCCACGACCAGGACCTCTCGGTCCGTGGCGCGCCCCGCGGAGCGGCGAGCTGTCACGCCAGCCGCCACGCCGCCGCCAGCCACTCTTCCCGCCCTTCGATCGGGATCTCGTAGGTTGCTAACGCGCGCCCAACACCTGTCGGGCGCGCCATTTCAACCTTTTCGGGCAGCGCCAGCGCCAATCCGTGCGCGTCGGCCGCCTCGGTCAGCCGGCCACTCACGAGCTCGGGGCCGGCGACCGTGATCCGGCCGTGGATGGCGCAGCACCGTTGCCGCCTCCTCCCAAGGCCTTCCCGCGTTCCGCTTGGAGATCCACTGACTCGCCTCCAGCGGCCTGCCCGGCGATCCGCTGGTCGGAGGCCGATCCGCTCGTTGCGAACCGGCCGATCCTACGAATGCGGCCTGAGCGAGGCGTGTGTCCCACCCGTCGGCCGGGGTGGGAGCCAGCGGGGTTCGGGATGCGCGAATGCCACGTAGGCCATGCGGCGTGAGCCCCAGCCGGGTCCTTCGACGCGGGTAAAGATGACCCCCAGGCCATCTGGGGCGACGCGAGTCTGGGCAGCTCGCGTTCCACGCTCGGTGAAGTGCGTCAAGGGCTCCAGCCCACCGCCGCTTGCGTCCACGATGTACATGTTCGCCGGCTGGTCGAGCTCCGGGAAGATTGCAAGGTCCCACTCGTGGAACACGATCCGGCCATCCGGGGTCCAGTCGGGGTGGGCGCCCATCAACTCCCAGTCTGTCACCTGGAACTCGTCACCGCCCGCGACCGGTGCGGTGAAGATCGCGGCGCCCAGCGCCTCGTTGCCGGCCGAGTACGCGAGCGTCTGGCCGTCGGGTGACACGCGAGCCTGCCACATCTCGAGTCCGTCATTGCGGGTCCGAACGTACTCGACCTGTCCGTCGGCAACGTCGAGGCGGCCGATACGAAACGTGCGCGGGACCACCTCGCCAGCGTTAACATCTGCGCTCTCGGAGAAGTAGACGTGCGCCCCGACCGGAGACCAATCGGGATAGCTGACCTCGTTGCACGGCGCCGTGCATGCATGGAGCAACTGCGGCTCGGTGCCGTCCGCATTGATCACCCACAGCTCGCTCCTCCCATCCGGTGTGCCGCGAACGAAGGCGATCCGGCTGCCGTCACTGGACCATTCAGGGTGGTTCTCCGAGCCGGCCATGTCAGGGACGAGCTCGTGCTTCCCCGTGCCGTCGGGCCGGATGAGGAAGATCCCGTCCTTGCCGTCTGACGCGCCCGTCTGGTACACGATCCACGGCTCTCCAGGCGCGACGTCAATGGCCGGATCACCCGACATGGATGGCTTCGCCGAGCCGCGCTCTGTGGAGCTGGATGGGCCGCCGGATGAGCACGCGGACGCCACGACCATGAGCACAACGAGCCCGAGGGACGCGATCCTGTTCACCTGAACACCTCCGCGGAGATCTCACGGTCCGCGGCCCCGGGCAGTCCGTCGAGGCCATAGCAGCCGTTGTTCCAGCACTGGCTGCCGACCGCAAGGACGCGGCCGTCGGCCAGAGAGACGACGAAGGGGGCGAGGCGCTGGACGCTGAGCGAGGCGGTGGGAGCGAAGGTGCCGGTGGCGGGGTTGTAGATGAAGGCGTCGTCGCCTTGGGTGACTGCATCGTCGCTGCCATCCCAGCCACCCACGATGAGGACGCGGCCGTCGTCCAGCAGGGCGGCCGAGTGGCGCACCCGCGGTCCCGGCAGCGATGCCGTCCGTGTGAACCGGCCAGTGTCGGGGTCGTACACCTGCGCCTCGGCAAGCACGTGGTCACCGTCGTCCCAACCGCCTACGAAGAGCACTCGGCCGTCCGCGAGCCGGGTCGCGCTGAAGCCAGCGGCCTGGGGCACGGCCATCGGCCCGGTGGGGGCAAAGGTGCTCGTGGCCGGGTCGTAGAGCTCCGCGCTCGGCGGCCCGTCGCTGCCCTGGCCACCGACGACGAGGACGCGGCCGTCGTCGAGGGAGATCGCGGCATGGCTGGAACGAGGCCGCGACATGGATCCGGTCTCGGAGTAGGTGCCCGTCTGTGGGTCGAGGATCTGCGCCGTGGCGACGGCTGGGCTGCCGGGCGGAGCGCCGCCCGCAACGAGCACGCGGCCATCCCCGAGCAGCGTTGCCGTCCCCCCGTCTCGAGACTGCAAGGTATATCCCGTGAGGGTCGACACACCGCTCGCCGGGTCGAAGATCTCATCCTGGTACTCCGCTGCCGGCGGGGGGCCGCCCCTTCCCCCGCCAACGACGAGCAGCCGGCCATCCGGAAGCATCACGGCCGCGGGCTCTGATCGGGAGAACTGCAGCCTGCCGACCTCCGAGAAGGTGTCGGACCCGGGGTCGAACCGGAAGATCGCATCGAGCGGCCTCTGGCTGCCGATCAGCAGCGCGCCACCATCGGTCTGTGCGACGAGGGCCTCCGGCCGCGTGCCCGACGGCACCATGCCGACGGCCCGGAACGATCCTGTCTCGCTCGGCGACGGCCGCTCGCTGTCCATGAACCGCAGCCCGCCGCCGGCCGCGAGCGCAGCTGCCAGCGCTGCGACGAGCAGCAGCACCAACACTGCGGCGGCGGGGAGCCACATGCTCGATCCGGGCGCGGCCGTTGACCGGCGCAGCCGGGGGCCAGACCCCGTGCGCGCCTTCCGCGCTGCCTGCACGGCGATGGCCACGGCCGCTGGCGACGGCGGTCTTGCCGCAGTGGCCGCATAGGCCTGCAGTCGGGTGGCAAGGCGCTGCTCGAAGAGATCCATCTCAGTCATCGCGAAGCTCCCTTCGCATCCGGTCGAGCAGCCGGGCCAGTCGGGCCCGCGTGCCGGACGGGGACAGGCCGGTGACGCGGGCGAGCTCGTTGGAGTCGAAGCCGGCGACATAGCGGAGCGCAAGCAAGGCGCGGTCGTCGGGATCGAGGCCCGCGAGTGCGTTGGCCAGATCGATGTCGGCGTTGTGGTCGTGGATGGCCACCGGCTGATCGACGATGGACACGGCGATCTCGCGTACCGCGCGACGGCTCCGCGCGCGGACCATCTGGCGTGCCTGGTTGGCTGCGATGGAGATCAGCCATGGCCGAAGCTGCTGTGGATCGCGCAGGCTGTCCAGCTTGCGCCAGGCGATCGGCCAGGCAGCGGCCACGGCGTCGTCGGCCAGTCCGAGATCGCCGCACACCACCAGGCACACCCGCGCCATATCGGCGCTGAAGGTCTCGACGATCCAGGCGAACGACGCCTCGTCGCCGGCCAGTGCACGTTGAACGCGTTCGGCCAGGTCGGGCACCGCGCGCGTTGTGGATGCGATCCCCATTGCCTCCATGCTCCACAGATGCCGGCCGGCGTCCAGCTGATTCAGCCGCCTCCGAAGACGAGGACGGTGGGGACCACCACGAACTTACGGTCGACGCCGCACTCGCGGGGAGGTCCCTCAAGCCAGCCGCCTCGCCGCGGCCAGCCATTCACCCCGCGTCTCGATCGGGATCTCGTGGGTTGCTAATGCGCGCCCGACACCTGTCGGGCGCGCCATTTCAACCTTTTCGGGCAGCGCCAGCCCCAATCCGTGCGCGTAGGCCGCCTGGGTCAGCCGGACACCCACGATCTCGGGCCCGGCGACCCTGGCTGAGGCTGCGCCGATCGCACTGGCAGGCGCACCGAGATACCGTGGTATCGTGGATCAACACTCCACGAACGGGAGCCGCCATGACGATCAAGTCCCGCACCCTGCGCCTGCCCGCCGATCAGGCCGAAGCCCTCGAGGCGATCGCCGGCGTCGACGCGGTGTCGGTCAACGAGGAGATCCAGCGAGCCATCGCCGCCCACATCGAGGCTCGTCGGTCCGACCCCGACTTCCGACGGCGCTTGAAGGCCAGCATCGAGCGCAACCGGGAGATCCTCGAACGCCTCGCCCAGTGACCGTCTACCTCGACCTCGCGGACTACCTCCTCATCGCGGAGGCGGTAGGAGCCAGCGGTCGAGGGCGATCCCCATCGCGACCCCGGCGAGGAACGCCAAGACGAGCTCGACCCCGCTCATCGGACCCCCGCGGTGTTGACGGCGCGGACGTATCCGATGGGGGGAACCGGGAGTCGGTGTGGATCGGACCAGCGCGCCGTCATGCTCTAAGGGTCGCGGCGGCAGGCTGCGGTTACTAGTTGGCCGATTGGGCCGTGGTTTCGAGTTGGGGGCGCACGGCGACGCCCGGGTGGATCAGCTGATTTCGGGGAGCACGTCCCTTTCGCCGAGCTCAACCGTGGTGGCGTTCAGGTCCGGCGGCTCTGCGTAGGTCAACACCACCCCTCGGCCAAGGGCATAGCATCGCAGCCCTGGCGAGGCGCAGGAGTCACCACCTGCCGGCCCCGGAGCGATGGTCAGCGTCGCCTCCAGGTCACAGAGGTCCCGATCCAGCCGAGCACGAGTTCACGATCCGATAGGCGGCCAAACGCGATGTCCACGCTCGCCGCGCTGATCATCGG
>CAVTIO010000002.1:0-46741 GCA_963734935.1 uncultured Chloroflexia bacterium
ATAACTCACCTTATCGGAAGTAGATAGAAGCGCTTCTGCGGGCTGGAAGGTCCCCGCGGAGCGACGTCAGTCGTCGATGAGCGTGCGTTCCGGCCCCGACACCGTCGCTCGCAGCAGCTCAGCGTCGCCGACGTCATGCGCATAGTGCGCAAGCGCGGCGTTCAGGAACAGCGCCAGCACTCGGGCACGGGCCAGCGGATCGTGCAGGTCGGACCTGCCGTACGCCCCGCGGAAGGCTGATCGGCCGTCGGCGTCGAACAGGCTCCAGTAGAGGCTCAAATCAATTGAGCAATCAGCGACGCACACGTCTCCCCAGTCGATCAAGCCCCGCATCGATCCATGCCGATCCAACACCACGTGCCGGACATGCAGGTCACCGTGAGCGACGACCCGTGTGGCGTCCGCCGGAGATCGCTCGGCCTGGTCGAGAATCGCATCAACCTTCGTCGGCACCTCCCACAGCCGAAGTCCCTCGAGCGAGTCAAGTCGTTGACGTGTCAAGAGAATTCGGGCGGCAATGTCGCCGCGGGCGTTGGGATCGTGTGGAAGGTGGCGTCCGGCCACAGCAAGGGTCGCCGGATCATGCAGGGCGCGCAGGCAAGTCCCGAACACCGACCCAAGCCGGGCGCCATGGACTGGTTGCGCGAGGCGCGCTGGTTCCTCACCCTCGATGAGGTGTGCCCCAAAGAACGGCCACGGGTAGGCTGACGATGGGTGCCCGACGAATATCGGCTGCGGGATGGCCACCGGTACCCGGTCCGCGAGCAACGGGAGCACCCTGATCTCTCGCTCGACGCCGGAAACGGCCACGGCGCGCCTCGGGAAGCGGAAGATCACCGTGTCGTTGACGATCCAGATGGCGTTGTCCCAGCCTTCGGCAAACGGTCGGAGGTCGCGGACGGCGAGCGATGGGCACTGTTCGGCGAGCAGGCCGTGGACGAGGTCGGCGCTGATCGTGACGTCGGCCTGCCACTCGGCGGAATCACGAGGCGGGCGTGGCATTCGACCCCGTGATGATGACCAGCGACGCGCCGTCCTGCCGATCACCGTCCGCGAGCGCGCCCGCCCAGGACGCAGCGGCGGATCCCTCTGCCGTTAGCCCGAGCTCCGCGGTCAACTCTGTCTGGGCCTCCTGGAGGGCGGCCTCCCCCACCAGGAGCATCTCGTCGACGCGGCCGTCCATGAGCGCGAGCGCCGCTGGAACCGGGACGCGGGTCGCGATGCCGTCGGCATAGGTGTCCGCGGTGGCCGTCTCGATGATGCTGCCCGAGCGCCACGATCGTTCCATTGACGGAGCGGCTTCGGCCTGGACGCCGACGATCCGGCAGTCGGGCGCTGCCTCCCGGAGCCACGCGCCAACGCCAACGATCAGGGCACCGTTGCCGACCGGCACGTAGGCGTTGCTGAGCGCCGGCAGCTCGCCTGCGGCAGTGGCGTCCGTGAGCTCCAGGGCCAGGGTCGCGGCGCCGGCGGCAATGGCGACATCCTCGCCATCGACGAGCAGGGTTGCTCCGTGCGCCACAGCGTGGGCTTCAGCCGCCGCGCGTGCCGCGTCGAAATCGTGTCCGCTGAGGCGGAGATCGGCCCCGAGGCTCCGGATGCGGTTGGTCTTGCTCGCGTTTGCATTCTCATCGCAGAACACGATGGCGGGCACGCCAGCTGCTCTGGCCGCGTAGGCGACGCCCTGGCCGAAGTTCCCGCTGGAAGCGACCACGACGGGACGATCCCGGCCAACGGCACCGGTCGCCACGAGGCGCTGGATCGCGAGCCACGTTCCGCGGCCCTTGAAGGCGCCGATCGGGTTTGCGCACTCGACCTTGATCACGACCGGCGCTCCGAGTCGCCGTGACAGCCCGTCGTGGACGTACTGAGGCGTGAGGCGGAACTGCCGTGGAACGGTGTCAGCCGCGGCGCGGATCGACGCCGGCGTCAAGTCCGGATGCGGCCGGGGTGAACGATCGGCGGGCGACGTCGCTGACATTCGGGAACCTCGTCAGGCGGCGCCGGCCACGCGCCGGACCATCGATCGGCAGACAAGGAAGTGCCCGAAGGAACTTCTTTCTCGACTCGGTCTCCGCCGATGCAAGCACCTGCGGCGCCGTCTTCGAGTCAGCTGCCCCTTCGGGCAAACCGAATCCTATGCCCCGTCGCCACCTGCCACAACGGTGTTATCCACGACTTTGACAAGTCCCCTGCCGCTGCGGGGAACTTGTCCACAGCACATCCACGAACGCCCCTCGTGGTGACGCCACACCGGCCCGCGGGCTCCCCTACTCCGCCGCCTCGAGCGGCCACGCCTGTCCGCCGACCAGGAGCGGCAGTCCGTTCACGTCGGAGGCAAGCACGTCGCCGCCCAGGCGCCACCGGCCGTCGTCGAGCCGATCCGACTCCTCGGCGCCGGCGATGAGCGCCAGCTCCGGGCTGATCCGCAGCGCGAGCCGGCGGTGCCGGCCGTCGCCGGCGCGCGGGCCCGATCGCATCAGCAGGTAGGCCGCGGCGGCGAGCGACAGCGGCGACGCGGCAACGATGACCAGGCCATCGCGCTCCCAGGGCAACCCTGCCACGTGGCGAATCCCGTCCCTGAGCACGGCATTGCCGTGGAGCGTCCCGTCGTCTTCGGGGTGGAGCGTCAGCAGCCCCGCCGGTGTCGACAGCTCGAGGTGCAGGAAGCGCCCCTCGGGCGAGGTTTCGAGGAGCAGCGAGTGGCGGAGCGTGCCGGCGTCCTCAGCCGACTCCCGCCAGCGGCGCCCACGGTGACCCGTGGCCACGCTCCAGGTAATCGCGTCGCCGGAGGGAGCCCGCCCGAACCCGGCCCGCCGAACACGGAGGTCGCGGCCGCTGCCGGAGGAGCCGTCCGCGTCTCCCACGTCAGTGCTCCCCTACCCCGGCCGCCTGCGCCTCCCAGCGCTCAGCTGCGGAGCGGAGCTCGCTCGCGAGCGCCGGCGCCATCTGCCCATGCACGCGCACGTCGCGCTCGCCGTACTCGACCTCGACCGTCCCGCGCTCGCGGACGCGCGCCAGCAGCTCGCCGGCTGCGTAGGGCACGGTCACGTCGATGTCCTCCCAGATCGACGAGAGCAGGGCGGCGATCTCGGCCCGCAACGTATCCAGCCCGAACCCGGTCGCTGCCGAAACGAGCACCGAGCCCGACACTGCCGGAGCCGGCCGGTCGCCATCGGTGCCGGGATAGAGCAGGTCGGCCTTGTTGAACGCCGTCAGCCGCGGTTTGTCGCCGGCGCCCAGCTCGTCGAGCACGGACTGCACGGTCGCACGGTGCTCGCCCGCATGGGCGTCGGCCGCGTCCACGACCTCGATCAGGACGTCCGCCCGGGTGACCTCCTCGAGCGTGGCCCGAAAGGCATCGACCAGCTGATGGGGCAGCTTGTGGATGAAGCCCACCGTGTCGGTCACGATCGCCGTCTGGCCGTCGCCCAGCTTGACCTGGCGTGAGGTTGGATCCAGGGTCGCGAACAGCATGTCCTCGGCACGTGCCACCTCCGCACCGACGAGGGCGTTGAGCAGCGTCGACTTGCCGGCGTTGGTGTAGCCGACGATGGCGACCGTCGACTGCAGGCGACGATCGCGGCCTCGTGCCGCCGTCTGGCGCTGCCGGCGAACGTCCTCGACCCGCTCCTTCATCTTCTTGATCCGTTCGCGGATGAGCCGCCGGTCGGTCTCGAGCTGGGACTCCCCCGGGCCGCGGGTGCCGATGCCGCCACCAGTCCGCGAGAGGTGCGTCCACAGTCGTGTCAGGCGGGGCAGCTGGTACTCGAGCTGGGCGAGCTCCACCTGGAGCCGGCCCTCGTGCGTGTGAGCGTGCAGCGCGAAGATGTCGAGGATGAGCCGGCTTCGATCGATGACCTTGACGTTGAGCACGGACTCCAGGCTCTTCTGCTGACCCGGGCTCAGCTCATCGTCGGCGATCAACACGTCGAACCCGGTCTCGGACTTCGCCTGGAGCAGCTCCTCCGCCTTGCCCTTGCCGACGTACCAGTTGGGATCCACGTGGCGTCGGTTCTGCCATTCGGCGCCTACGACCTCGGCGCCGGCGGTCATTGCCAACGCGGCCAGCTCGGTCAGGCTGTCCTCGGCGGTCCACCCACGATCGGCGCCGGTGTCGACGGCGACAAGGAAGGCCTTCTCGACCTGCGGCGTGAGATCGATGGTGGCGTGCGTACGAGTCGTGCGGGGGCTCATGGAGGGCCAGCATACCGGCTCACGCCCACCGTCCCCGCACGCCTGCCCACTGCCCCTCGCTCGTGACTCGACGCGCTTCACGCGGCCATCCACTGTCCCCACCGCGATACCACCCGTTCGGCGGCAGGGATGGTCCTTCCGTAGCGTGGCGCGTTGTCGCGGCGCACCGGAGAGTACGGTCATGGCACTGACCCGCTCGTCGCACGGGGCTCTTGGCTGGCTCCGTGGTCCGATTCCGTCTCCGGAGCTGCCTGCCCCGGAGTCGCCTGGTCGCCGGTTCGTGATCCGCGGGATTGCGATCACGGCGCTGCTCGTGAGCGCCGCCTATCTTGGCTGGCGGATCACCAGCACCCTGGACCTCTCCGTGTGGTGGGCGTCGATCCCGCTCGTGGTGCTCGAGATCCACGCAGCCCTCGGCCTCGCCCTGTTCACGTTCTCGCTCTGGGACGTCGACCGACGACCGGATGGGCGCGACGTCTCGGAGACGCCGTACCGGGTCGCCGTCCTCGTGCCGACCTATAACGAAGGTATCGAGATCCTGCTGCCGACGGTCGCAGCCGCAGCCGCCCTGCGGTTGCCTCACGAGACATGGGTGCTCGACGACGGTGACCGACCCGAGGTGGAGCAGCTTGCGACGGACCTGGGTGTCCGATACCTCACGCGCCCCGAGCATGCCCACGCCAAGGCCGGCAATCTCAACCACGCGCTGGGTGTGATCGACGCGGATCTCATCGCCGTCCTCGACGCCGACCACGTCGCCGATCCTGATCTGCTGGTCCGAACCGTCGGCTACTTCGATGACCCCGGCGTGGCACTCGTCCAGACGCCCCAGGAGTTCTACAACCGGGAGTCATTCGAGCACGAGGCGAGTCCCGGCGATGGCGAGCGATATCACGAACAGACGCTCTTCTACCGCGTGCTGCAGCCCGGGAAGAACCGGTGGGGTGGCGCCTTCTGGTGCGGCACCGGGGCCGTGGTCCGGGTCGCTGCGTTGGCCGATGTCGGCGGTGTCGCGACCGAGACGATCACCGAGGACATCCACACCACGATCCGGCTGCACCGCCATGGCTGGCGGACCGTCTACCACAACGAGGTGCTCGCGCGCGGGCTCGCCGCGGGTGATGCGGATACCTACCAGCTCCAGCGACTTCGCTGGGGCACGGGCGCGATGCAGGTCCTCCGGCGCGAGAACCCGCTGATCGTCCCGGGGCTCACGCTCCCACAGCGGCTGTCGTATGCGGCCACCCTGCTCGGCTGGTTCGATGCGTGGCGGACGCTTGGCTTCGCGATCGTGCCGATGCTCGTCGTCGCAACGGGGGTGATCCCGATCCGCGCCGACCTGGCGACGTTCGCGGTTGCCTTCGTTGCGACGTTCCTGCTCCAACAGCTCGCGATGCTGGCGCTCAGTCGCGGCTGTCATCGACCCGTCCTCTCGATCGTCTTCGAGCTCGTTCGGATGACGTCGAACCTGCGCGCGACCCTCACCCTGGTGACCCGCCGCCGTCCGACGTTCGTCGTGACACCGAAGGGCCGCCTGGGCGATGGACGCCTTCGGGTTCGGGTGCCTCTGCCGCTCCGGGCGCTGCTGCTCGCCTCGTTTCTGACCAGCGCATGGTTCGCCCTGACCCTCCTGGGACGAACCCCCATCCGGTACACGGAGATCGGAGCCGTTCTGGCCGCGTTCGGGTGGCTCCTGGCCAACGCATTCCTGGTTCTCCTCGCCATCGACCGTATCCGATCACTGCGCTACGCCCCCGAGCGGCGCGCGAGCGTTCGCTTCGAGGCTTCGATGGAGCTGACCATGGGTGACCTGACCGCAGAGGCCGTCGATCTCTCGACGACCGGGGCGCGCGTGATCGCCGGCGTCGAGGTCCCGCCGGGCAGCGCCGTCGCGCTGCACATGGTGCTGGACGGTGAGCCCGTCGAGCTCTCGGCGATGGTTCGCACGGTCATCCGCTCACCCGATGGTGGCGTCATGCACGGCCTCGAGTTCCAGGCGGGGCAGCATGCCGCGCGCGCCCAATTGGCCCGGGCGCTGTTCGAGGGACGCCGGGCACCACGCGTCGACTGGACCACGGGCACCGAGCTCGCGGGTGACGCCCATCCAGTTGAGGCGGTCGAGCCCGTCGCTGCGTGAGCACCGGCGCTGCCGTGCCTTGTGCGCCCCTCAGGTCCGTCGCGCTGCCCGGTGTGTCACCGATGCTGCCTCGGCAGGGTCATCACCTGTCCGCGGACCGGCGCGATCCACCAGCGACTGCGCGTCGCCCGCGAGCTGTTCGGGCAGCCGGTCGGGCGACACCGTGACGTCAATCACCGCGAGCGACCGTTCCGCGCGGAACCACGTTCTCTGTCGCTTGGCGAACTGGACGTTTCGCCGGACGTCGAGCTCGATCGCGTTCTCGAGGGTGATCTCACCGTCGAGATGCGCCCAGGCCTCACGGTAGCCGATCGCGGAGAACGCGGGCAGGCCGGGGTCATAGCGCTCACGCAGCGCCCTGGCCTCTTCCAGCAGCCCGCCATCGAACTGGGCCTGTGCCCGACGCCGGATGCGCGACGCGAGCTCCGGCGGCGGGACCGCCAGCTGGACGCCGGTCGTGGGAGCCGGATAGCCCGCGGGTGGTGGCAACGGACGATCGCCCTGTAACGTCGCGATCTCGAGCGCTCGAACGACGCGACGCGGGTTGTGGAGGTCGGTGACCGAGGCGAGCCGCGGCGCGAGGGCCACGAGTCTCCCGCCCAGGTGCTCGACTCCATCCCGGGCCAGATCCACCTCCAGCGCCGCCCGGACCGCAGGATCGGACGGCAGTGCGTCGGTGTCGATCCCGGCCATCACCGCCCGCAGCCAGAACCCCGTGCCGCCCGCGAGGATGCCGACGCCGCCCCGGGAGCCGAGCGCGGCCAGCACGCCCAGCGCGTGGATCCGGAAGTCGGCAACCGAGTAGGGCTGATCCGGGTCGACGAGATCGAGCCCATGGTGGACGACCCGCGCGCGCTCCTCGGGGGTCGCCTTGGCGGTGCCGACGTCGAGACCGCGGTACACCTGTCGCGAGTCGGCAGACACGATCTCGGCCGGGATACCGCGCGCCAGGAGCGTCTCGGCGAGCATGATGGCGAGCTCCGTCTTCCCGGTGGCCGTCGGACCACCGAGGACGAAGAGCGGTGCCGTATCGCCGTTCACACGGGCGCTCAGGCGAGGGTTCCGCGGAGCGCGTATGGGCCGCCGTGGTCGACCCTCGCCCGGACAAGCTCCCCCAGCAGCGACCGCGGCCCGGCCACGTGGACCAGCTTGTTCTCGCGTGACCGGCCCGACAGGTGGACCACTCCATCGGGCAGCCGGGCGAAGGCGTCATGTGCCGGGGTAGCGGCGTCATCGTGGTCATGGCTGCGTGGGGGAACGATCGTGTCCACCAGGACCTCCACCGTTTGCCCGACCCACGCCCGGTTGCGTTCGTGGCCGATGACCTCCTGGACACCGAGCAGCTGGACCAGGCGCTCGCGCTTCACCGCAGGTGACACATCGTCGGCGAGACGCTGGGCCGGCGTTCCGGGCCGCTCGCTGTACGCGGCCGCGAAGACCTGGTCGTAGCGGACCGTTCGGAGGAGTTCGAGGGTCGCCTCATGCTCGGCGTCGGTCTCGCCGCAGAACCCGACGATCACGTCCGTCGAGAGGGCGATTCCCGGCACCGCCTCGCGGATGCGAGCGAGCCGCTCGAGGTAGTGGTCCACGGTGTACTGGCGGCCCATTCGCCGCAGCATGGCATCGCTGCCCGACTGCACCGGCAGGTGGAGCGCCTCGCACACGGACGGGCACTCGGCCATCGCGTCGATGAGGCGGTCCGAGAGATCCCAGGGGTGCGAGGTGACGAACCGCAGCCGCGGGATGGCCGGCGCGCCATCGGCAGCCCGGATCGCGTCGACGCCCCGGATCAGCTCCGCGAGATCGGGCCGGCCCGCTCTGTCCTGGCGCCGCCCAACCGTTCGCGCCGTGTCGATATGCGCGAAGCGCGGCTCTGGGACCAGGTCGTGGCCGTAGCTGTTGACGTTCTGGCCGAGGAGTGTGACCTCCCGGTAGCCGGCAGCAGCGAGCGCGCGGGCCTCGTCGATCACCTCGTCGAACGGCCGGCTGCGTTCGGGGCCGCGGCTGAACGGCACGATGCAGTAGGTGCAGGTCTTGTCGCAGCCATAGATGATCGGCAGCCACGCACTTGTCGCGGACTCGCGGCTCACGGCGCCGCCCGCGATCGCGTCGGCACGGGCGCGCACGAGATGCGTCGCGTCGGACACGACCGTGCCCTTCACGACGGTCGTGGCGGCGGTCGTGCCCAGGGCGCCGACCGGCGACTGGGCCGACGCGAGCCCCAGCCGATCGATGAGCTCGGGCTCCTCGTCAGGTCGCAGGAACAGGTCGATCGCCGGGTACCGGCGCGAAAGCGTGTCACGGTTCGACTCGCGCACCGAGCAGCCCGTCATGACCACGCGGAGGGCCGGGTTGGCGGCCTTCAGTCGGTCGAGGTGGCCCTGGCGTCCGATCACCCTGGCCTCGGCCGCTTCACGGATGGCGCACGTGTTGATCACCACCAGGTCGGCCGTCTCCATCGACGAGGATTCGGCGCACCCCGACGCCAGCAGCCGACCCGACATCTCCTCGGAATCGCTCTTGTTCATCTGGCAGCCGAGCGTCCACACGAAGAACGACGGCAGCGCGCGAGGCTCGGGGCGGAACTCGGCCAGCCGCTCGTCCGCAGGCGCGAGCGGTGCACGCGGCTCGGTGGCGGGCGAACCGGGCGAAACCACATCGAGGACGGGCAGCGATCGGGTCGAGGGCTTGGACAGGGTCATGAGTATCTGCGGCGGGTGGACGGACAGATGAACGTGGGTCAGACGGTCTCGATCCGGCCGGGTTCGAGGGCGGCCCGGGCGGCCCGGACGATCGTGTCGGGAAGCACGAGCTCGACGTGACTCTCGGCATATGGACCGAGGTCGCCATGGTAATCGGTCCCTCCGGTCTCGACGAGCAGGAGCTCCCGGGCGACCGCGCTGACGGCGGCACGGACGTCCGTGTCGAACGAGCGGTGGTGGCTCTCGAGACCGTTGAGCCCCTCCGCGATGAGCTCGCGCAGGAGCGGCATCTGCTCCGGCGCCTCGGGAAAGTGGGCCAGCGACGCCAGGCCGCCCGCGGCGCGGATCGCGCGGATCGCGGCCACCGGGTCCAGCCCGGTGCGGGGCACGTACGCCGGCATCCCACGACCGATCAGTCGCTCGAACGCATCCTCGACGCTCGTCGCGAACCCGGCGGCCATCAGCGCACGAGCGATGGTTGGTCGGCCCAGTGCGTCGTCACCTGAGAGATCGATCCGCTCCAGCTGCGCATCAATCGACAGCTCGAGGTCCCGCAAGCGCCCGACCATTGCGTCGAACCGATCCCGCCGCGACGACCGCTGGCGGGCAAGGGCGGCTTCGAAGCCGTCGTCCTCGGGATCGACACCCAGGCCCAGGACGTGGATCTCGCCGTCGGCGACGGAACCCCAGGAGCGGGCCGTGACCGCGTTGATCTCGACCGCCGGAACGAGCTCGATGCCATGCGCCACGGCACCAGGGCCGCTTGTGGTCAGCTCACGAAACGCGGCCAGGTTGTCGTGGTCGGCGATGGCCAGCAGTCGAACGCCGGATTCCGAAGCCTGGCGAACCAGCTCGTCCGGTTCCAGGACGCCGTCCGACCGAAGCGTGTGGGTGTGCAGATCGGCCGTGGCGGATCCGGCTCCTGCCTCCTCGTCCTGGCCGCTCGCGCGAGGTCGGTGCCGCTGAGTCAACGGGTCTCAGAGCTCGATGAGCTGCTGGATGCGCTCGATCTGGAGCGCCTGCCCGGTGGTGGGGTCGATGTCGATCTGGGCCGCGTTGAGGATGACCGGCCCATCCCCCACCTCGAACCGGGTCGGTAGCGCGTTGACGAACCGGGGGAGGACGGTCGCCGGGTCGAAGCCGATGACGCTCCACAGGGGGCCGGTCATGCCCAGGTCGCTCTGGTAGGCCGTCCCTCGGGGCAGGATCCGCTCATCGCCGGTGACGATATGGGTGTGCGTGCCAACCACGGCCGAGACGCGGCCGTCGAGGTAGAGCCCCAGTGCGTTCTTCTCGGACGTGATCTCGCAGTGGAAGTCCACCAGCCGGATCGGCGGCAATGCCTCCGATGCCTCGTCGATCAGCCGGTCGGCCTCGGTGAACGGGTTGTCGATGGGCTGCATGAACGTCCGTCCCTGGAGGTTGATCACCGCCACCTCGCTGCCGTCGAGCGCCTCGAAGGTGCCCCAGCCCCGGCCCGGCACCTCGTGCGTGCCGTAGTTGAGGGGGCGCAGCACTCGCTCGGTCTTGTCCAGGTACGGATAGATCTCGCGCTTGTCCCAGATGTGATTGCCGGACGTGATCACGTCCACCCCGGACTCGAACAGGATCTCCGCTGTGGCCGGGGTGAGCCCCATGCCCCCAGCAAGATTCTCCCCGTTCGCGGTGACGAAGTCGATCCCCCGTCCGGCCCGGAGCTCGTGCAGGTGACGCTCGATGACGACCCGTCCGGGCTTGCCGATGATGTCGCCGATCATGAGTACCCGGCAGGCGCCCGGCGGGCGGGGTGCGTCGCCGTTGGGAGCGTTGCCCAGACCGGCCCGCTCGCTGCGCCCGGCGACCGGCGGCGTGCCTATTTCGCGTACTCCACGGCGCGCGTCTCGCGGATCACGGTCACCTTGATCTGGCCCGGGTACGTGAGGCTGTCCTCGATCTTCTTGACGATGTCCCGCGCGAGCCGCGTGGCGCTCAGGTCATCGATCTCCTCAGGGCGAACGAGGATCCGCACCTCACGCCCGGCCTGAACGGCGAACGAGCGATCCACACCCTCAAAGCTCTCGGCGATCGCCTGGAGCTCCTCGAGCCGCTTGACGTAGGTCTCCATGGTCTCGCCGCGGGCGCCGGGCCGCGACGCCGATACCGCGTCCGCGACCTGCACGATGGGTGCCTCGACGCACGCGAACTCCACTTCCTGGTGGTGGGCGGCAATCCCGTTGACGACCTTGAACGGCAGGCTGTGCTTCTGCGCGATCTGGGCACCAATGGCCGCGTGCGGCCCCTCGACCTCGTGGTCGACCGCCTTGCCGATGTCGTGGAGCAGCCCACCGATCTTGGCCGCCTGGACGTCGGCCCCCATCTCCGCGGCGATGATCGCGGCAACATGGCTGGTCTCGACGGAGTGGACGAGCACGTTCTGGCCGTAGCTGGTCCGGTACTTGAGCCGGCCGAGCAACCGGACGAGCTCCGGCGGCAGGCCCGGGACGCCCGCGTCGTAGGCCGCCTGCTCCCCCGCCTGTCGGATCACGAGCTCGACTTCGGCCTTGGCCTTGTTGACGACCTCCTCGATACGACCCGGGTGGATCCGTCCGTCGGCGATCAGCTTCGTGAGCGCGATCCGGGCGACCTCCCGCCGCACCGGATCGAAGCCTGACAGCACCACGGTCTCGGGCGTGTCGTCGATGATCAGGTCGATCCCGGTGGCCTGCTCGAGGGCGCGGATGTTCCGGCCCTCGCGCCCGATGATCCGGCCCTTCATCTCGTCGCTCGGGAGATGGACGCTGGTCACCGTGTGCTCGGCCGTATGGTCGGCGGCGACGCGCTGCATCGCGGTCACGATGATCTCGCGGGCACGGTCCTCGGCCTCGTCGCGTGCGCGACGCTCGATCGAGCGGGCCAGCTTGACCGCGTCGTGCTCCGCCTCCTCGCGGACGGCATCGAGGAGCACACCTTTCGCATCATCGGCCGACATGCCGGCGACCTGCTCGAGGGCGGCAATCCGCTGCTGGGTCAGGCGGGTGAGCTCGTCTCGGTCATGCTCGAGGTCGCGCTCGCGGTCGACAATCTTGCCGTTCTTCTCCTCGAGAAGATCGGCGCGCTGGTCGAGCTGCTCGTCTCGGGCCAGGAGCCGCCGCTCGAGGGTCTGCAGCTCGGCGCGCTTGGCGCGCGCCTCCTCCTCGGCCTCGCGCTGCATGCGAAGCTTCTCGTCCTTGGCCTCGAGGATCATGTCCTTCTGTTGGGTACGGGCCTCGGCCACGATGCGACCCGCCTTGTCCTGCGCAGACTTGACCGTCTGACTGGACCAGATGCCGCGGCCGACGAAACCCGCGACGACGCCGACGACGGCGCCGACCACCGCCGCGCCCGCGACGAAGAGCTCCATCTTCAGTTCCTCCCATCCGGCGTCAGGCGCCGGACGCATTGGCGAGTCACGTTCGGGCTACGCAGCACCGGCCATCGCTTGGGCTCGGGACCTGGGAGGCTTCGATCGCTCTCCTGGATCCTCGCCGGTACCGCGGCTCGCCCGGAGACGGCCCTGGGGTCCGCATCCGGTTGTCAGCGTAGCCTACTACGGCGCCCTGAAACCGGCCCGCAACCCTCCAACCGCGACCATGCCAGCGATCCTCGGCCAAGGCACTCCGGGCATCGTGCCAACGCGACTCTGGGCATCGTGCCGACACGGAAGGAGCCCGCGCGGTCTGCTCCCGCGCGGGCTCCGTGTTGCAGCGCCGGAGATCTAGCCAGCCGGGCCGATCCTCCCGGTGAGGACGTAGCCCGCGGCTTCGAGTCCGATCTGCGAGTAGCGAAGCCCCAGCCCCGTGTAGGCGCCGGAGCCGACCAGCACGCCGGTCATCCGGTGGGTCGTGTAACCGGCGTCGATGGTTCCGGTGAAGGGCCCGGTCCAGGCGCCATCCGGTCCATCGATCTCGACCGTCCCGGTCATGGTCGCGGAACCATCCGGGTTCTGGTCGATGTCGACCGTGACCCGTCGCGAGCCCTCGAATCGCGGGTCAGAGCTCGGCCCCGTACACACGAGCTCGACTCCCCGGTACTGGAGAACGTCGCCGCTCATCGTCTGGGAGCCCTGACTCTCGGTCGTGCATGAGGCGCCCTGCACGACCGTCGCGCCATCCGGAGGAACGGCGTCGACGGCTTCGAGCACGCCGGTGAACTGGTACTTGCCGTACCTGTCCGTGACTTGCCTGAAGCGAAGTCGCAGCCCCTCGTAGCCGCCCGCCCCGACGTACACGCCGGTCATGTGGTGGGTGGTGAAGCCGGCGTCGACCGTCCCGGCCCATTTGCTCAGCCACCTCCCGGCATCGTTCACGACCACGCCCCATCCCCAGATGTCCGCGCTCTGGTCGGGGCGCCTGTCGATGCTCACTCCGACGGTCGTGACACCGTCCAGGCGCGGATCGGACATCGTCATCGTGCAGTCGAGCACGACGCCCCGATACTGCGTCACGCCGTCGATCGACGAGGACCGTCCAGTCGACGTCTGCGAACACGACCCCACGCCGAATACAGCAACCGGCGGTGTCGGCAGCGGCGCGGCGCCGGTGGTCGGACTCGGCGAAGGTGGGTTGGTCGGCAGAACAGGCGTCGGGGTCACGTCGGGTACCAGGGGCGCGCCCACGCCACCCGGCTGGTCTCCGGACCCGCCGGCAAGCATCAAGCCCCCGGCCACGACAAACACGACCACGGCCACAGCCGCTCCGGCCATGGCGAACGCCCTCCGGCCGGCCGGCCGAGGCTCCACCCTGGTGAGATGCATGTGATCCATGAGGCTCCTCCCCAGGCCGCCCGCCGGGCGTCGTCGTGGATGGGTGCGCGCATGGGCAACGGCAGCCTGGATCGGCTCGACCGGCACGTCGTGCGGACCGGCGATGAGCCATTCCGTCAGCTGCTCGTCGAGCCACTCCTCGTGCGTCACGCCATGGTCCTCCACTCGACGGCCCCCCGGGTGTCGGCCTCGAACGCGGCCCGGAAGCTCCGTGTCGCGTAGTGCAATCGCGATGCGGCCGTCCCGGGCGGGATGCCGAGCACGTCGGCGATCTCGTTGACCGACAGGCCGATGTAGAAGCGGAGGACCAGGACCGCTCGATGCTCCGGGGTCAGCCGGCGGAAGCTCCATTCGACCTCGTCGCGATCGAGCACCTCGCCGACGCGATCGTCGCCGACGGGCTCGGCCTGGATCTGCCGGACAAGCGTGGTCCAGCGCCGCTCGCGCGTTGCTTCCCGATAGCTCGCGTGCACGACAAGCCGACAGGACCACGCATCGAAGCGTTCCGGATCACGCAGGGCCGGCAGGCCCTCCCACACCTGGATCAGGGCCCACTGCAGCGCGTCCTCGGCATTCATCGGGTCTCGGAGGATCCGGTACGCGATGCCGTAGAGTCGTCCGCCGATCTGGTGGACGAGGCTGGCGAACGCGTCGGCGTCGCCATTGCGTGCCTGCTCGACGAGCTCCCGCTGCATCGGCACTGCTCCTGGGTGCGCGCCCCCGGTTGTGCCGGGGGTTACATCTCTCATGAGTCGCGCAGGTCCGGGAGACATTCAATCTTCATTCGCGGCTGGTGTGGCAGGGCCGGAGGAAGTGATCTGGCGGCGCCACAGGTCGCATGCTCCGCCTCGAGCCTCGGCGACGAGCCGCTATGGCGTGGCGTCTCCGTCAGCTTCGGCAAGCCACGCTGCGGCGACCGACGAGCAAACGTCCGGAGCGAAGCCGCTGCGTGCCAGCAGCGCATAGGCGCGCTGACGGCGTTTGCGCGGGTCGGTCACGCGCGCGAGGGTGCGCGCGTTCCGCTCGAGAAGTCGCTCGGCCGCGATGGTATCGGGATCGATGCGGTCGCCACCCTCGGCCGCCGACTCGTCGACCGACGTCCGGCGCTCGTCGAGCACGGCCTCGATCAGGGAGCGCTCGACGCCCTTGAGCTGCAGCTCGCGTCGCAGGGCATGCTCTCCGCGAGGGTGCGCCCGGTCACGCGACTCCACCCAGGCGCGCGCAAACGCATCGTCGTCAAGGTACTGGAGCGCCAGCAACCGTTCGATGGCCGCGTCGATAAGCTCGGCTCGATACCCCGCCGATGTCAAACGGCGGCGAACCTCGGCCACCGAGCGGGGTCGTGGCTCGAGAAACCGCGCGGCCGCGTCGAGCACCTCGGCGACATCGTCCACCGCGGCCCGACGCTCGCGGCGCTCGGCAAAGCTCGGCCTCCTCCTGCGGCCAGACTCGTCGCGGGTGGCCATGCGCGCGCCGCTCTAGATCGGCTTGGCGAACATGAGCCCGAGGATCATGGTCACGGCGCCCAGCTCGTAGAGATGCGCCACGCGAACCACCGGGTCCGTGAACGCGCGTCGAAGGGCGGGCGTGGCCTCCTTGTGCAGCTCGGCATCGCGCATCGCCTCCTCCAGGACGCGACCGCGGGGAATGAGCACGAATGGGATGAGGGGGAGCATCGAGAGGTACAGGACAAGCGAGAGGAAGAGCCAGTCGACCGGCGCCCCTTCGATTGGTCCGAGGAACGGCTGGTGCTCGACGATCGCGGTCGCGACCCCGAACACGAACACGAGGAGCATGCCCACCTGAACCAGTCGCTCGAACGACATGGACAGTCGCAGCACGAAGCGGATCTCCGGCAGGGTTCTGGCCTGCTCCCCCACCGCGAGCACGATCCAGCGGCCGACGAGGCCGGCGACGAACGCCACCCCGATGAGGGCGTGGACGAGAGCGAGACCGCCCGACAGCGTGTCCGGGTTCACGCGAGGCTACTCGGCCTCCTCGATCCCTTCCACCGGCAGCTCGATATCCGAGATCTTGCCCCGGATCCGGCCGTCGATCTCCGCGGCAACGTCCTCGTTCGTGCGCAGGAACTCCTTGGACGCCTCGCGGCCCTGGCCGAGCCTCGTCTCCTCGAAGGTGAACCAGGCGCCCGTCTTGGTCACGACGTCCATGGCGACGCCGACATCCAGCAGTCCGCCCTCGCGCGAGATGCCCTCGCCGTACATGACATCGAACTCGGCGACCCGGAACGGGGGCGACACCTTGTTCTTGACAACCTTCACCCGAACGCGATTGCCGATCGAGTCGGTCCCGCTCTTGATCGTCTCCACGCGACGGATGTCGAGCCTGACCGAGGCATAGAACTTGAGAGCCCGGCCACCCGGGGTCGTCTCCGGGTTGCCGAACATGACGCCGATCTTCTCGCGCAGCTGGTTGGTGAAGACGAGCGCCGTGTTCGAGCGGCTGACGGCACCCGTGAGCTTGCGCAGCGCCTGGCTCATCAACCGCGCCTGGATCCCGACAAAGCTGTCGCCCATCTCGCCTTCGATCTCGGCGCGCGGTACGAGGGCCGCCACGGAGTCGACGACGACGATGTCCACGCCACCCGAGCGAATGAGCGTCTCGGTGATCTCAAGCGCCTGCTCGCCCGTGTCCGGCTGGCTGACCAGCAGCTCGTCCACGTTGACCCCGCAGGCTCGTGCGTAGCCCGGGTCGAGCGCGTGCTCGACGTCGATGAACGCCGCGATGCCACCCTTCTGCTGGGCCTCGGCGATGACGTGCTGGCAGAGCGTCGTCTTGCCTGAGGACTCGGGACCGAACACCTCGGTGATCCGGCCGCGCGGGATGCCGCCCACGCCAAGGGCGAGGTCGAGCGCGATCGAGCCCGTCGGGATTGACTCAACCTGCTGTCGCCCGGTGGCGCCGAGCTTCATGATCGAGCCCGCGCCGAACTGCTTCTCGATGGCCAGGATTGCGGCCTGAACCGCGCGACCACGCTCCGCGCCGGCTCGATCACCGTTGCGCGCGTCAGTACCCCTGTCGGTGACCGTCATCGCATCCTCGCTCCGTGTCGCCTCAGCCGACCCGACGGAGCGGGACCCGGTCCCCGCCCGCCCTGCGCCTCAGCCTTCGTCGGACTCCTGTTCGTCCCAGCGAGGCTTGCGCGGCTTTCGAATGACCTCCACCTGCTGTGGCGGCTCCGAGAGTGGCGCAAGGTGCGGCTGAGCCGACTTGTCCTTGGGCTTCTTCTTCAATTCCTTGTGGGGGCGATCTCGCGATCCCATGTGGCGCCTCCACGTACGACGAACGTTACCGACACAGGCTTCACGCGGGCTTTCCGATGCCTTCACCGCCACTCATCCGAACGGCGCGGGCGCGCAACTCGGCGATCTGGACGGGGAAGGTTCCGGTGCGTAGTGCGGCCCGGATCCTGGCCATGAAGTCTAGGGTGAAGGTCAGGTTGTGACAAGTCGCGAGACGGTACGCGAGCAGCTCTCGAGCGTGGAACAGGTGGGCCAGGTAAGCCCGCGAGAAGCGGGTACACAGCAGGCACGGACAGTCGTCCTGGACGGGTTGCGGATCGTCCCGGAATCGCTCGTTACGAAGGTTCAGGCGTCCCCCCGGCACCCACAGCTGCGCGTTGCGCGCGACGCGTGCCGGCAGGACCGAGTCGAACAGGTCGATCCCGCGGTCGACCGCGTCGAGCAGGTCCAGGGGTGACCCGAGGCCCATCAGGTAGCGCGGACGCGGGTCGTCGGCGAGCTCGGCGACGGTGAGATCGATCGCGGCGCTCCGCTGCTCAGGCGTCTCGTCGCCGGCCAGGCCGCCGATGTTGATCCCGTCAAACGGCAGCCCTGCGATGAACCGCGCTGACGCAGCCCGAAGATCAGGTTCGAGGCCACCCTGGATGACGCCGAACAACGCCTGGTCGGCTCGCTCGTGTGCTTCCAGCGAGCGCTCGGCCCAGCGGTGTGTCCGCTCAGTCGCGTCGGCCACCACGTGCCGCGGCGAGCTCGGGAACACCGGCTGATCGAATGCGACCGCGATGTCGGGCCCCAGCGCCTCCTGGACGGCGATCGACCGCTCCGGCGTGAACCGGTGCGTGGTCCCGTCGAGATGGCTCTTGAACGTGACGCCATCGTCATCGATCACGCGCAGGTCGCCGAGCGAGACGACCTGATAGCCACCGGAGTCGGTCAGGATCGGCCCATCCCAGCCCATGAACCGGTGGAGCCCGCCCAGTCGCTGGACCCGATCGTGTCCGGGTCGCAGGAACAGGTGGTATGTGTTGGCGAGGATGATCGTGGCGCCGGTTGCCTCGACCTCGTCGGGATGGAGGGCCTTCACGGTCGCATTGGTGCCCACCGGCATGAACTGGGGCGTCTCGACGACACCATGCGGCAGCGTGAGCCGTCCAAGCCGGGCGCGAGTGGTCCCGTCGGCAGGCGGCGGGACGAGGACCTCGAAGTGAGCGGCGTCGGACACGTCAGCGTCGGCCGAGCAGCCCGAGGATGACCGATGCGATCACCGAGATCAGGAGCATCGTCGCCAGCGGCAGGTAGAGGGTGAACCCATCGCGCTCGATCACGATGTCACCCGGCAGCCGGCCGATCAGCGGGATCCGGGGTCCAACGATCAGCACCGCGCCGATGGCGGCGATCACGACGCCCAGCACGACCAGGGCCCGGCCCAGTGGTTCCAGTCCGTCCACTGTCAGCTGCCGGCCGCCTCGCCCCACAGCGCGGGCATGTCCGGCTCCGAGCGTCGAGGCACCGGGATCTCGTAGCCCAGCGAGGCCAGGTGCGCCCGGGCGGCCTCGGTCGCGACGCGACCCTGCGGCGTCCGGTCGAGGAAGCCGAGTCGAAGCAGGAACGGCTCGTAGACGTCCTCGATCGTGTCCGGCTCCTCGGCCAGCACCGCGGCCAGCGCCTGGACCCCAACCGGGCCGGACTGGAACTTCTGCACGATCGCGGCAAGCAGCTTGCGATCCGTCGTGTCCAACCCAAGATCGTCGATGTCGAGCACGGTCATCGCCTCCGCGACCGCACGATCGTCGATGTGGCCGTCGCCATGGACCTCGGCGTAGTCGCGGACGCGCCTCAGCAGCCGGTTGACGATTCGCGGCGTGCCACGACCGCGGCTGGCGATCTCGGTCGCCGCGTCGCCGTCCATCTGCACGCCCAGGATTCCGGCCGAGCGACGCACGATCGCCGCAAGGTCGTCCTGGCTGTAGAAATCGAGGCGGTAGGTCATGCCGAACCGGTCGCGAAGCGGCCCGCTGATCCGCCCCGCGCGCGTGGTCGCGCCCACCACGGTGAACGGCTTGAGACCCAGTCGCAGGCTTCGCGCGCTGGGACCCTTGCCGATCATCACGTCCAGCGCGAAGTCCTCCATCGCCGGATACAGGATCTCCTCGACAGCCCGGTTGAGGCGATGGATCTCGTCGATGAACAGGACGTCGCGCTCCTCGAGCGCGGTCAGGATCGCCGCCAGGTCACCCGCGCGTTCGACGGCAGGACCGCTCGTGTAGCGGACGTTGACCCCCAGCTCACGGGCGATGATCGTGGCCAGCGTCGTCTTGCCCAGGCCCGGTGGCCCATAGAGCAGGACGTGATCGGCCGCCTCTCCCCTGCCCTTGGCAGCCTGAAGCAGCACGGACAGGCTGGCCTTGACCTCCCCCTGGCCGATGTACTCGCCGAGCGTGCGTGGGCGGAGCGACCCTTCCACGGCGATCTCGCCGGGGTCTGCGGCGCCGGCCGCGAGCAGGCTGAGGGCGTCGTCGGTCATCTCGACAACTCTAGCAGAATCCGCCGTGTTTCGTACGGATGTTCTAACCGCGACCCGATCTCGATCCGGCGCCGGTCAGTCGCGCAGGAGCGTCCTGAGCGCCGCTTTGACGCGATCCTCGAGCCCGGGCCCCACGGCTGGATCGTTGACCGCCAGGCGCGACGCCTCGCGCGCCTCTCCGAGGGAGTACCCCAGCGCCTGGAGGGCAGCCACGACCTCGCCCTCCGAGGCACTGGCGACAGCGGCCGAAGAACCGGCCGCGACGCCGGCTGCGGACACCTTCTCCTTGAGCTCGAAGATGATCCGCTCAGCCAGCTTCTTGCCGATGCCCGGGATCGACACGAGCACCGCCTGGTCCTGCTGGAGAATCGCGAGCTGGAGGTCAGCCGTCGGTCGTGAGCCGACGATCGCGAGGGCGACCTTGGGCCCGACGCCGGTCACCGTCAGCAGCAGGTTGAAGAAGCCGAGCTCCTCGGGCGTGCGGAACCCGAACAGCGACTGCTGGTCCTCGCGCACCAGGTGGTACGTGTGCAGCTTGAGGGTGCCGCCGGGTACCGCGGCTGCCAGCACCGACGGCGCGGTGAACACGCGGTAGCCGATGCCGCCGATCTCGAGCACCAGCAAATCGGCGGTGATGGCACCGACCGTGCCCTCGAGCGATGCGATCATCGACCGGCGCCCTGGCTCATCGTGTCCGCCGTCGGCCGGTGGGTCCTGCCGCACCCGCCGTTCCCGCGTCCCGGGCGAGGGCGTCGCGGACGGCGCGTTCGTACGGGGTCTCGCCACGCGTGATGGGCGCGACGGCCGCTCGATCCGCGACGGTCGAACGGCCGCTCTCGGCCGGCGCACCGATCCGCTCGGCGTTGGCGGCGGTGATTGCGATCGCGAGCGCATCGGCCGTGTCGTCGGGCGTCGGGACATCGGGTAGCGCGAGGATGATCGCCACCATCCGGCCGACCTGCTCCTTGTCCGCGCCACCGTACCCGGTCACGCCGACCTTGACCTCGTTGGGCGTCGCCTCCCGGACATCGATGCCCGCCTGGGCGGCGGCCAGCAGAACCACACCCCTGGCCTGGCCCACGCCGAACGCCGTCTGGGCGTTGCGCGAGAAGAACACGCGCTCGACGGCGACGAGATCGGGCCGGTGAAGCTCGATCTGCTCGGCCACCAGCGCATGAATCTGGCGCAGCCGCTCGGGCATCGGTGTGTCGGGGCTGGTGACGAGACAGCCGGAGTCGACGGCTCGCAGGTTGGCGCCGATCCGCTCGACGAGCCCGTATCCGAGTGCCGCTGTCCCGGGGTCGATCCCGAGAACCTTCACCCGGCGACCTCGGCCATCAGCTCCTCGGGGATGTCCACGTTCGTGGTCACCCGCTGAACGTCGTCGAGGTCCTCGAGCAGCTCCACGAGGCGCACCGTCTTGCGCACGTGCTCGATATCCAGGCTCACGGTCTGCTTGGCCAGCATCGCAGTCTCGGCCTCGTCAACGGCGACACCCGCGGTGTCGAGCGCGGTGCGGATCGACTCAAGGTCGTGCGGCTCGGTGTAGATCTCGATCGGGTCACTCTCGGCGTCCACGTCGACCGCGCCCGCGTCGATCGCGGCCAGTGCCACGTCGTCCGCATCGATGCCCTCGCGGGCAACCGTGATCAGCCCGCGAGGCTCGAACTGCCAGGCGACGGCGCCGGCGCCCGCGAGCTGACCGCCGGCCTTGCTGAAGATCGAGCGCACCTCGGCCGCCGTGCGGTTCCGATTGTCGGTCGCCGCCTCGACGAGGACCGCAACGCCGCCGGAGCCGTAGCCCTCGTAGACGATCTCCTCGTACTCGCCCTCACCACCCCCGGTCGCCCGCTCGATCGCGCGCTTGATGTTGTCGGCGGGCATGTTGATCGAGCGCGCCTTCTCGATGGCAAGGCGAAGGCGGTAGTTGGCATCGGGGTCGCCGCCGCCGGCACGAGCCGCCACCGCGATCTCGCGGGCAACCTTGGTGAACAGGGCGCCGCGCTTCGCGTCGTTGGCGCCCTTCTGGCGCTTGATCGTGGACCATTTGGAATGTCCGGACATCGGCGGCGAGTATACCGACTATCATCGGGGCGACGGGGTCTCGACCCCCGGCGGCGCCCGATCATGAGCCGTCCCGACCGGGTGTTCCGTCGCGTTCGTCGTTGAGCACCGCGCCCAGTCGCTCCGCCCGTCGGAGCGCCCGAGTTGGGCGAGCGGCACACAACGGCAGCCCGACGCCGATCGGCTGCCGGACACCGAAGAGGTATCGCGCGCGATGACGTTGAAGAGTCATGACCTGGCCCACATTCGCAGCGTCGCGCTGGCCGGCCATGCCGGCGCCGGCAAGACGACCCTGGCGGAGCAGGTGCTCTTTCGAGCCGGTGCGATCCCGCGACTGGGTCGGGTTGACGATGGGACAGCTCACCTCGACTTCGAGCCCGAGGAGCAGAAGCGCCAGCAGTCGCTGAGCCTTGCCGTCGGCACATTCGAGCACGGGGAGCACGAGATCACGGTCGTGGACACGCCCGGCTATCCGGACTTCGTGGCCGAGATGATCGAGGGGTTCCACGCCGCCGACGCCGCGCTGCTCGTGATGGACGCCTCGGCCGGGGTGGAGGCCGGGCTCGAGAACGCCGTTGCCCTCGCTCGGGCAACCGGGACCGCCGCCTGCTTCGTCCTCAACAAGTGCGATCGAGAGAACGCGGACCCGGGCCGTGCGCTCGACGCGCTGCGGGACGCGTTCGGCACCAAGATCGCCCCCCTCCACCTCGCGATCGGCGCCGCGGATTCGTTCAGCGGCTACGTCGACCTCGTCCATCGCAAGGCGTACCGGTTCGAGGACGGCAAGGAGGTCGAGATCCCCGTCCCGGACGATCTTGCCGACGAGGTGGCCCGGCGCCGTGACCAGCTGCTCGAGGCAGCCGCCGAGGCGGATGACGTCGTGTTCGAGAAGTACCTGGGCGAGGAGGAGATCACCGACCAGGAGCTCGACGCATGCCTGCACAAGGGCGTCCGCGAGTCGGTGCTCGCGCCGGTGGTCGTCACCTCGGCCGCCAGGGGCATCGGCCTGACGGCCCTGCTCGACGCGATCGTGCGCTACCTCCCCTCTCCCGAAGAGGAGGGCCCCTACGCGGCAACCGACAAGATGAACGCGGAGGTCGAGGTCCCGGCGACCGCGGACGGGCCTCTCCTGGTCCGCGTGTTCAAGACGTCAGCCGACCCGTTCGTCGGGCGCCTGACGTACCTGCGAGTGCTCTCGGGCACGATGCACAGCCAGGGTCCCGTCTTCAACTCGACCAAGGGCGAGGACGAGCGCATCGGCCAGCTCCTGTACCTCCACGGCAAGGAGCAGGAGCCGGCCGCGGAGCTGCGGGCCGGCGAGATCGGCGCGGTGGCCAAGCTCAGCGTGACCGAGACCGGGGACTCATTGTCCACGCACGACGCACCCCTGACCCTGCCGAGCATCGAGTTTCCCGAGCCCACGCTCCAGGTTGCCATCGAGCCGGTCTCGAAGGGCGATCTGGACAAGATGGGCCCGGCCCTGCAGCGCATGCTCGAGGAGGAGCCGACCGCCCGCGTCGATCGCAGCGATACCGGCGAGCAGGTGCTCCGGGCCATGGGGGACGCCCACATCGCGGTGATCATCGAGCGGCTCAAGCGCAAGTTCGGGGCTGCGATCGGGACCCACACGCCCAAGGTTCCCTACCACGAGACCATCCGCGGCAAGACGCAGGTTCACGGCCGCTACAAGAAGCAGACCGGCGGCCACGGCATGTTCGGGGATGTCTGGCTCGAGCTCGAGCCAAACCCGGGGGGCGGCGTGGAGTTCGCGGATCGGATCGTCGGTGGCTCCGTTCCGAAGGGTTTCTTCGCCGGGATCGAGAAGGGCATCCGCGAGACCGCGGCGGACGGGGTGTTCGCCGGCTTTCCGTTGAGCGACTTCAAGGCAACCCTCTACGACGGTTCGTACCACTCCGTGGACTCGAACGAGCTTTCGTTCAAGATCGCTGCCTCGATGGCGCTCAAGGACGGCGTGCTCCAGGCCCACCCGGTCCTGATGGAGCCGATCATGTCGGTCGAGGTCCGGGTCCCGGACCAGTACATGGGCGAGGTCAATCGTGATCTCAACGGCCGTCGCGGCCGGGTGATGGGGCTCGAGCAGGCCGACGGGATGCAGGTGATCCTGGCCCACGTCCCGCAGGCCGAGCTGTTCTCGTACGCGACCGAGCTTCGGTCGCTGACAGGCGGTCGCGGCACCTTCAGCGCCACTCTCGATCACTACGAGGACGTGCCCTCGCACCTCGCGGAGAGGATCGTCGAGGAGCATCGCAAGGAGCAGGCCGACAGCCACTGATCGGGGCTGGCCACCGACGGCGCGTGGTGCCGGCCACCTGGGGGCTGGCTGCGGTTGGTCAGCCGCGTCCGCGCCGGTGGCTGCCGGTGGCCTCCAGGGCCTCCCGGAGGTCGATCCTGTGCTCGTAGATGGCGCGGCCGATGATCGCACCGGTGCAACCCAACGCCCGCACGGCCAGCAGGTCATCGATCGATGAGATCCCGCCGGACGCGATGATCGCCCCTCGCTCGAGGCGGACGAGCCGCCGCAGGAGGTTGAGATCCGGCCCCTCGAGCTCGCCGTCCCGCTCGATCGCGGTGACCTCGAACGTGGTGATCCCGGCGTCGGCCAGCATCGATACGGCGTCCGCCGCCGGAAGCCCCTCGGCCCCCCGCTGCCAGCCGTCACCCAGCGCCATCCCGTCCCGCACGTCGATCGAGGCAACGATGCGGCTGGGACCGTGGCGGGCAGCCACCGACGCCGCGAAGCCGGGGTCGTGGAGGACGGCCGTGCCGACCGCGACCCGTGCGGCGCCCGTGCCCAACGCGCCGGCCACGGCCGCTGCGTTGCGGAGCCCGCCCCCCAGCTCTACGCGTGCCCGTCCATGCACCTCGGCCACGAGACCTGCGGCAAGCTCGAGCTGACACGGCTCCCCCGCGAGAGCGCCATCGAGGTCGACGACGTGGAGCCAGTGAGCGCCCTCGTCGGCGAAGCGCGAGGCGACAGCTCGTGGGTCGGAGCCATACGAGACCTCGCGCTCGAAGTCACCCTGGCGCAGTCGGACGACCAGGCCGCCACGAAGATCAATGGCGGGCAGCACCTCGAAGGCTGTCACGAGGATCCCTGGCCTGCGACATTCGCGTTGCAGATGCGGTATCGTATTAGCACGCTAACATGCTAGCATCGCGCGGACACAACGACAACAGCGCGGATGCAGGAGGTTGCCCCCGTGGTCGAAGCCTGGCAGACACCCGAGACCGAGTCGCTGATCGACGCCATCCTGCGCCTCGAGAGCGCCGACGAGGCCGGGCGGTTTCTGCGCGACCTGTGCACGCTCGGTGAGCTTCGGGCGCTCGCGCAGCGCTGGGCCGTTGCCCGGCTTCTCGATGCGGGCCTGCACTATGCGGAGATCTCGAAGCGGACCGGGGCGAGCACGGCCACGATCACGCGGATCGCGTCGTGGCTCAACCACGGCGAGGGTGGCTATCGGCTGATGCTCGACCGACTCGGGGCGCCCGGCGCGACCCGTCCCGCCCCCGCGTCGTCCGAACGCTGATGAGGGAGCGACTGCGCCTTGCCGTGCCCAACAAGGGACGCCTGGTCGAGCCCACCCTGAGCCTGCTCCACGACGCGGGGTTGATGTTCGAGGAGCACGATCGAAGCCTCGTCGCCCGGGTCCAGAACCACCCGCTGGACATCCTGTTCGTGCGGACCGGCGACGTCGTCGAGTTCGTCCGCGACAGTGTTGCCGACCTGGGCATCACGGGCATGGACGTCTGTGACGAGACCGGCGCCGAGCTGCCGGTGTTGCGTTCGCTGGGCTACGGGGGCTGCCGCCTGGCGGCTGCCGTTCCCGCGGACGCGCCCTACCAGTCGATCGCCGACCTCGCCGGTGTTCGGGTGGCGACCTCCCACCCGAACACGACGCGCCGGTTCTTCGAGGGCCAGGGCATCGCGGTCGATGTGGTCTCTCTGTCGGGTGCGGTCGAGGTCGCTCCGCGGCTCGGCCTCGCGGACGCCATCGTGGACCTCGTTTCGACCGGGTCCACTCTGGCGATGAATGGTCTGCGCGCGGTCGGCGACATCCTCGCATCGGAGGCGGTCCTCATCGCGGACCCGGCGGCGGTCCGGGAGCGCACGGCAGAGCTCGACGGCGTCGTCGCGATGCTCGGCTCGGTGATTGCGGCGCGCGGTCGCAAGTACCTGATGATGAACGCTCCCGAAACGCACCTCGCGGAGCTCGAGGCGCTGCTGCCCGGCCTCGAGTCGCCGTCGGTCATTCCGCTCGCGCATGCCGGCATGATCGCGATCCACTCGGTCGTGGGAACCGACGACGTGTGGGGCCTGCTGCCCCGCCTGAAAGCGGCCGGTGCGTCGGGGATCCTCGTCCTACCGATCGAGAAGATCCTGCCGTGACGACCGGCCCCGACGCCTCCCCTGCCCTGGTCCGCCTGCGCCGGCTCGATCTCCGGGACCCTGATCCCGCAGCCATGCGTGAGCGCGATCTGCTGTTCCGACGCGGTGCGGTTCCGGACGCGCGTGTCCGGGACGCAGCGCGAGCGATCCTGGCCGACGTCCGCACCCGTGGCGGTGAGGCCGTGCGCGAGGCCGGACGCCGGTTCGGCGGCGGGCGACCCGACGGGCGCCTGGTCATCGACCGCGTCCAGCTCCGGGAGGCACGCGCTGCGCTCGGCCGCGCGCAGCGGACCGCGCTCGACGTCGCGATCGCGAACGTCACACGCTTTGCGGAGGCGCAGCGACCGGCGTCGACCCGGGTCACGGTCGTTCCCGGCGTGGAGATCGAGCGGCGCTGGCTTCCCGTGTCGAGGGTCGGCGCCTACGTGCCAGGCGGATCCGCGCCGTATCCCTCGTCGCTGATCATGACCGTCGTTCCGGCTCGGGTCGCGGGAGTCGCCTCGATCGTGGTCGCCTCGCCGGCCGACGCACAGGGCGAGGTCAACCCGGTTCTCTTGGGCGCTGCCGGTCTGCTCGACGTGGACGCACTCGTGGTCGCCGGTGGAATCCAGGCCGTGGGCGCCCTCGCATTCGGGCTGGAGCGTGATGGTGTCGCGCCGGTCGACCTGATCGTGGGACCCGGGAGCGCGTGGGTCACCGCGGCCAAGATCGAGCTCGTGGGCGAGGTCGCGATTGATCTGCCAGCCGGTCCGTCGGAGGGCCTCGTGCTCGCCGATGCCTCGGCGCCAGCGTCGATCGTGGCGGCCGACCTGTTGACGCAGGCGGAGCACGGCGTGGACTCGCCGGCGATCCTGGTGACCCCGGATGCGCGGTTCGCCGACGAAGTCGAGCGGGAGGTGCAGGACCGCCTGGCGATCGCCCTGCGGCGGGACGTGCTGACCCGGGCCTTCGCTGACCACGGCCGGATCGTGCTGGTCCAGGACGTGGCAGCCGGCGTCGAGTTCGTCAACGGCTATGGCCCCGAGCACCTCTCGGTCGAGGTCGAGGACGCCGAGGCGGCCGTGGCCATGGTGCGCAACGCGGGGTCGATCTTCGTCGGTCGATGGGCACCCGAATCCGCCGGCGACTACGCCACCGGCGCGAACCATGTGCTTCCGACCGGAGGTCTCGCCCGGGCCTGCGGGCCACTGGCCGTGGAGACGTTCGGCAAGTACAACCAGGTGCAGCGCATCAGCCGCGACGGGCTGGCGGCGCTCCGGCCATCGATCACGACCCTGGCGGAGGCGGAGGGCCTGCTCGCCCATCGAGATGCCGTCGAGGTCCGGTTCAGCGACGAGGAGGCACGCTCGTGAGCCCGAGCCCCGTCACCACCGCGAGCCCGACCCAGCCTGCCTCGTACAGCTGGGAGGCCACCAACGAGGCCGTCGCGGAGCGGTATGGGCTGCCGGTGGAGGCGGTGATCCGGTTCGATCTCAACACCTCCCCCGCCCCACCGCGGCTTCTCGGGGAGCTGCTGTCAGCCGGTCACTTCTCCACGTCGCTCTCGGAGTACCCGCCCGGCGACTATCGCGCCCTGGTCGAGGCCGCCGCCGCGACCTATCGCGTCGGTACCGACGAGATCGTGCCCGGTGCCGGCGCCGACGAGATCCTCGAGATGTGCGCCAAGGCGTTCCTGCGGGCCGGACAGACCGCCGTGGTCCCCGTGCCCAGCTACGCGATGTACCGGGTCGTGATCGAACAACGAGGGGGTGAGATGGTCGGCGTCCCGCGCCGGGGACCCGACGCCGGCTGGGCCACGGACATTCCCGTCGTCAGGGCGGCAGCGAGGACAGCGGCGATGGTCTGGATGTGCAACCCCAACAACCCGACCGGTACCGAGGAGCCACCGGGCGCCATCGAGGCGCTGCTCGACGGGATCGCCGCCGATGCCACAACTGACGGCCGTCAACCGGCGTGGGTCATGGTCGACGAGGCATACGCCGAGTTCACGGGTCACAGCGCCATCGGTCTCCGGTCGCGGTACCCGAATCTGGTCGTGATCCGGACAATGTCCAAGGCCTACGCCCTGGCCGGGCTCAGGGTCGGGTTCGCGATCGCCGCACCGCCGACGCAGGCACGGCTGGCTCCCTACCGGCCACCGGGCTCGATCGCCACCATCTCCGAGACGGTCGCGACACGGGCGCTCCGAGACGGAGAGGAGATGCACGAGAACGTCGCGCGCGTGGACCGTGAGCGCAGCCGCCTCGTGGCGGGTCTCACGGCCGCGGGCTGGAACCCGTATCCATCGGTGACGAACTTCGTGCTCGCGGACCTCGGGACGCCGGAGCGGGCGGCGGCGATGGCGGACGGGCTGATGCGCCGCGGGCTCGTTCCGCGGACGTTCCCGAGCGACCATCCCCTCGCCCGCTGCCTGCGGGTCACGGTTCGGGCCGACGACGAGAACGACCGGCTGCTGGCGGCAGTCCGCGATCTATCCGCCGCACCGGATGCCCTGGACCCGATCGATGGAGGTGTGTCGTGACGACGTTGCTGGGCGGGTTCGAGGTGGTCGAGCGTGGACCTCGTCGCGTGCGGGTCACCCGCCGCACTCGCGAGACCGACGTGACGGTCACGCTCGACCTCGACGGGTCGGGTCGGGCGTCGGTGGCCACCGGCATCGGGTTCTATGACCACCTCCTGTCCTCGTTCGCGCACCATGGACTGTTCGACCTGGAGATCCAGGCGACCGGCGATCTCGAGGTCGATGAGCACCACACCGTCGAGGACGTCGCCCTGGTCACCGGTGCCGCGTTTGCCGAGGCGCTGGGCGACCGTGCCGGGATCCGTCGGTTCGGCCAGGGCTCGGTGCCGATGGACGAGTCTCTCGCCACGGCCGTGGTGGATGTGGGCGGGCGGCCGTACGCGATGATCGACCTTCCATTCCGAGGCGAGCGCGCCGGTCAGCTTCCATTGCAGCTGGTCGAGCATGCGCTCGAGGCGTTCGCACGAACCACCGGTGCGACGCTCCACTGCCACGGTTCGGGACGCAACGATCACCACCTGGCGGAGGCCGCGTTCAAGGCGCTTGCGCTCGCGCTGCGCGGGGCATGCGAGGCGGACCCCCGCCGCTCCGGCGTCGCATCGACCAAGGGGACGCTCGGATGAGCCGGACGTCCCCCGTTGCGGCCGTGGTCGACTACGGTGCCGGCAACCTGGTGTCCATCGAGCAGGCGCTCTCGGCCGCCGGAGCCCGCGTTCGCCGCATCACCACCGGTGACGAGCTGGGCGACGCGGACCTCCTGGTCGTGCCAGGGGTCGGCGCGGCCGGGCCGGCCATGGGCCGGCTCCATGCGGCCGGGCTGGTGACTCCGATCCTTGACTGGATCGACGGCGATCGCCCGTTCCTGGGCATCTGCCTCGGGCTGCAGCTCCTCTTTGATGGCAGCGATGAGGACGGCGCCAGGACGCTCGGCGTGCTCGCCGGCCGCGCTCGGCGCATCGCCGATGCGCCGAGGCTGCCGCACATCGGCTGGAACCAGGTCACCTGGACCCGTCGCCATCCGGCCTTCGACGGAATTGCCGACGGTGCGGACTTCTACTTCGTCCATACCTACGTGGGTGTCCCCGCCGGCGACGCGATCGATGGCGTGCTGACGACGACGACACACGGATCGACGTTCGCGTCCGCGGTGGCTCGCGGCCGGCTGTTGGGTGTCCAGTTCCACCCAGAGCGTTCAGGACCCGATGGGTTGCGCCTCATCGCCAACGTCGTCCGCATCGCCGCCGGGACGGGCGTCCCCGCCACCACGAGCGCCGCCTGATGCTCCGACGTCGGGTGATCCCCTGCCTCGATGTCGCCCACGGGCGGGTGGTCAAGGGCACCCGTTTCGTGGACCTGGTCGATGCCGGGGACCCGCCCGATCTTGCCGAGCGGTACGCGCGCGAGGGCGCCGACGAGCTGGTCTACCTCGACATCACGGCCGCACCCGAGGAACGCGGCACGCTGCTCGACATCGTGGAACGTACGGCACGCCGCGCGTTCATCCCGCTGACCGTCGGTGGCGGCGTCCGCAGCGTCGATGAGATGCGGGACGTCCTGCGCGCCGGTGCCGACAAGGTGAGCCTGAACACGCGCGCCGTTGCCGAACCCGAGCTGATCACCCAGTGTGCGGCGCGGTTCGGAAGCCAGGCGGTCGTGGTGGCTATCGATGCGCGGCAGGCAGCGATGCCGTCCGGGTTCGAGGTGGTCGTGCGTGGCGGGCGCGATCCGGTGGGACTGGATGCCGTCACCTGGGCCGTGCGCGCGGCGGCGCTTGGCGCGGGCGAGCTGCTGGTGACCTCGATCGACCGTGACGGGACCGGGACAGGGTTCGACACAACGCTCCTGCGCGCGATCTCGGACCGCGTGAACGTCCCCGTCATCGCCTCGGGGGGCGCCGCCGGTCCGGATGACTTCGTGGCCGCCGTCCGCGACGGTGGCGCCGACGCCGTCCTGGCCGCCGGCATCTTCCACCGGGGCGACGTCTCGATCGCCCGGGTCAAGCGCACGATGGCGGCGGCGGGGTTGCCGGTGCGCGCCGTGGCAGAGGATGCCGCCGCATGAGTTCCACGGGCCCCATCGACGTGACACAGCCGCTCAATTCATCTGCCGTCGCGTGGGACACCGCGGGGCTCGTCGCAGGTGTCGTGCAGGATGTGGCCGACGGACGCGTCCTGATGGTCGGCTGGCTCGACGCCGAGGCGCTCGCGGCGACCCTCTCCTCGGGTGACGTCCACTTCCACTCCCGGTCCCGTGGCCGGCTCTGGCGCAAGGGCGAATCCTCGGGCAACGTCCTGCGGCTGCGGTCGCTGGCACTCGACTGCGATGGCGATGCGGTCCTGATCGGGGTCGAGCCCACGGGTCCCACCTGCCACCGCGGCACCCGGTCCTGCTTCGATGGCGACCCGGATCAGGGGGGCCCCGTTGCGGCGGCGACCTCGCCCTCGGCAACGGAGGGATTCGCGTGGCTCGAGGAGCTGTGGAGGACGATTGCCGGCAGGGCCGCCGAGCGACCCGCGGGCTCGTATACGGTGACGCTGCTCGAAGGCGGCGTCGATCTCGCTGGCCGCAAGGTCGCCGAGGAGGCGACCGAGGTGCTGCTGGCAGCCAAGAACGATGCGGCAGCGGAGCTCGCCGGTGCGTATCGCGAGGAGACGCGTGAGCTGCTCGCGGCGGAGGCGGCCGATCTCGTCTATCACGCCCTGGTGCTGCTGGCGGAGCGCGGTCTCGAGCCGTCGGCCGTGATCGATGTCCTCCGGAGCCGCCACGGCGACGCCGGCCGCGGCTGAGCGGCAACGGCCGCTGGGGCTCGACAGGTGCGGCCGCGGCGGCGGCTACGAACCTGGCTGCGCCACCCGCACGATCGAGCGCTGGCGCTTCCCGACCCGGACCTCGAGCCACTCATCGGCGATGGCCGGCGGGATCGGCGCCGCCACATCCGTGATCCGGTCCCCGTTCACGCTGATCGCGCCGTTCTGGATCAGCCGTCTCGCCTCGCTCCTCGACGGGGCGACGCCGCTTTCGGCGAGCAGGACGACCACCGTTGACGCGCCGTCGGTCGCCACGAATGACGGGCCGCGCGTGGCAGCGTGGATCGAGGCGAGGAGCGCCGGATCCGAGATGGGCTCCCGCTGGAACAGGGCCTCGGACACCCGGAGGGCCTCCCGGGCTGCCGCATCACCATGGACCCGGGCCGTGACGTCGAACGCCAATCGACGCTGCGCCTCGCGCTGCTCCGGTCTCTGGGCCGTCGCTTGGTCGAGCGCCTCGATCTCATCGCGAGCCCACAGCGTGAACCAGCGCATGTAGACGGCCGCATCGCGATCGTCGAGCCGGATCCAGTACTGGTAGAAGGCGTATGGGGTCGTGCGCCCCGCGTCGAGCCACACGGACTCGCCGCCCTCGCTCTTGCCGAACTTCGCCCCCGACGGCGCGAGCAGCAGCTGGTAGGCGATGCCGTGCGCCGGGCTCTCGTCGCGATCCGCGGCGTGGGTGCGGCGGATCAGCTCCAGACCGGCGGTGATGTTGCCCCACTGGTCGGCGCCCCCCATCTGGAGCTCGACCCCATGCTCGCGATAGAGGGTTGCGAAGTCGAACGCCTGGATCGTCATGTAGCTGAACTCGGTGAACGACAGCCCGCGTTCCAGCCGTTGCTGGACCGAGTCCTTGGCGAGCATGTACGGGATCGTGAAATGCTTGCCCACGTCGCGCAGGTACTCGATCAGCGACAGCCCTCGCAGCCACTCGATGTTGTTGGCCATCACCGCCTGCGACGGGCCTCGAGAGAAGTCAAGGAAGCGCTCGAGCTGCGCATGGATGCCAGCCACGTTCCGCTCCAGGGTGTCGTCGTCGAGCAGGTTCCGCTCCCCTGATCGACCCGACGGGTCGCCGATCATGCCCGTGCCGCCGCCGACCAGTGCGATCGGCTTGCCGCCCCGCTGCTGCAGCCGGATCAGGCCCATGATGGGTACCAGGTGGCCGACGTGGAGCGAATCGGCGGTGGGGTCGAACCCGTTGTAGCCAGCGATCCGGCGCCCCGTCGCCAGCCGCTCGGCGAGTCCGGGCGTGGTCGCGTGCAGGATGCCACGCCACTCGAGCTCGCCCAGGAGCCCCGCGAGGCCTGGCGCCTGCTCGTTCGACTCCATCGCTGCCCCGGCTCGGGTCATTCGCCCGGACTCGGCAGGCACGTCGTCACAAACGTGGCCTGCCGTCCGTCGTGGGTCCGGCCCGGCGGGGGGATCTGGGCTTCCATCCTTCGCATGGTATCGTTCCGCCCGCTATGCAGACCAGCCTCGCCCGGAGGCAACGGCAGCGCCGACAAGGCCGCCGTCGTCCCCGCGGCCGCGGCCCCGCTCTCGCGGTGGCCGCCATCATCCCGCTCGTCCTGTTCGGGATCCTCCTGCTGCTCGGAACCGCCGGCGCGCTCGCATCGGTGGCGGCCTACAACTACATGGCACAGGATCTCGAGGACCCGCAGCAGGCGCTCGACGCGATCACGTTCACGTCCCAGTCGGTGGTCTACGACCGCACTGGTGAGGTGCAGCTCGCGAAGCTGGGCGACGATCGACGCGAGGTCGTTGTCTTCGACCAGATCCCGCCGGCTCTCGTCGATGCCACGACATCGATCGAGGACAAGACCTTCTGGAGCAACTCGGGCTTCGATCCCCTCGGGTTCGTGTCGGCCGCGATCGACACGATCAACGGGAACGACCGTGGCGCCTCGACCATCACCCAGCAGCTGGTGCGAGCCCGGCTATTGCCGCAGAGCGCGTTCGACGAGGGCGTCTACGTCAGGAAGGCCAAGGAGATCATCCAGTCGATCCGCCTCACCGAGGCCTATCCGGGCGTGGCAGGCAAGCAGGCGATCATGCAGAAGTACCTGAACCAGAACTTCTACGGCAACCGCAGCTACGGCGTGGCTGCGGCGGCCAAGAGCTACTGGGGGAAGAGCCTCCAGGACCTCACCCTTGCTCAGATGGCATTGCTCGCCGCCATCCCACAGTCTCCGACCCAGTACGACCTGGTGCGGAACGCGGTCGAGGAGACGTACACCGACGACAAGGGTGATGAGCAGTCCCACCTTGTCGTGCCCGCCACCACGGAGGTGGTTCAGCGGCGCAACTACATCCTCGACCTGATGAAGACGCGCAGCGTCCTCACCTCGAAGCCCTTTACCTATCTCGGCGAGTCGCACCCGGCGTACACGACGGCCGATTTCGAGGCTGCCAAGGCCGAGCCCGTCATCCTCGCCTCGCAGGCCGCCGCGTCCTGGCGTGCGCCACAGTTCGTGCTTCAGGCACGCGCCGAGCTGGGCCAGATCCTGTGCGGTGATCCGACGAGCTGCGACCAGATCGATACGGGTGGCTACAAGGTCATCACGACCCTCGACTATCGGGCCCAGCGGATCGTCGAGAAGTGGCTGTACGCCGCGGCGGTCATCCCCAACGCGAAGAACCCCAACACGCTGCTCAAGAGGCGTGGCATCCCACGCAGCGAGTGGGGCTGGATCAAGAGCCTCACCGGCCGCAACGTGCATAACGCGGCCGCGGGCGTCGTCGACTACCGCACGGGCGAGATCCGGGCGTATGCGGGGTCCGCGAACTACAAGGGCAAGCCGACCAAGAAGTTCCAGCCCCAGTTCGACGTCCTGGGCGACGGCTGGCGGCAGCCGGGGTCGTCGATCAAGCCGCTTGTCTACTCCATCGGCATCGAGGACCGAACGCTCACGGCCGCGACGATGTTCATGGACGTCGTGACCAATTTCGCGTCGTCCGGCCAGAAGGCCTACTACCCGACCCAGGCCGACGGCAAGGAGCGCGGCCCCGTCCGGCTACGCCAGGCGCTCCAGTTCTCGCTCAACATTCCCGCTGTCAAAGCCGGGCTCCTCATCGGCCTGGATCACGAGCTCAACCGGTTCCGGGACTTTGGCCTCGAGTTCCCATCCGGAACGGGGCCTGTCGTCTCGCAGAGCATCGGCACGCTCGGGACGCATCCGATCGAGATGATCAGCGCGTTTGGTGCGATCGCCAACGGCGGCGTCCTCATGCCCCGCCACACGATCCTGCAGATCTTCGACCGGAAGGGCAACCAGGTGTGGCCGTTGTCCAATGCCAAGGTGGCCGGGCAACGAGTCATCTCGCGTCAGACCGCGTATATCGTCACCGACATCCTGGCCGGTAACACGGACCCGTCGGTCAACCCGTTCTGGGCCAAATGGCGCGTGACCAATGGCGTCGCATCCTCCAAGGTCCGGCCGGCGGCGTACAAGACGGGCACCACCCAGGACAATGTCGACGTGCTCGCAGACGGCTTCCTTCCCATGCCGGCGGACAAATCCCTGCCGGCGCTCGTGGCCGGTGTCTGGATGGGCAACTCCAACAACTCCGCCATGACCAGGGTGCTGTCGCTTGAGGCGTCCGCCCCGCTGTGGTCGGCGATCATGTCCGACGTTGCAAAGGGCATGCCCATCGACCGCTTCGCACGCACCAGGCCCAAGGGGATCTCGACCGCACGCGTGGACGCGTTCACGGGGATGAAGCCCGGCCCCGGGACGAGGAAGACGGTCACGGAGATGTTCCTGCCCGGAACCGAGCCCACCAAGGCGCAGTCGAACACCGTCACGCTCGACATCGACGCGGCCACCGGAAAGCTGTGGCAGGACGGTTGCGCCGGGCCGATGGAGACCAGGACGTTCATCGACCTGAGCTCGGTGGAGTCGGCCAACAGGACCTGGCAGAAGGCGGACATCGGATGGCAGGCGCGCGCGGCCCGCGGCGAGGGCGTCGCCGGGGGTCCGAAGCACACGAGGACGACGTACTTCTATGGGGGCGGCTTCTACCCCTTCGGTCGAACGTGGGGCGGATCGTTCGCGCCGACCAAGACGTGTCCCATCGCTCCGCCGTCGCCGTCGGTGTGCGTGTCGCTCGATCCGCTGTCCCCGTGCCCGTCGGAGCCGGCGATCACGCCGGAACCGACGGTCGTCACGCCCGGCAACCAGGGCAAGGCATCTCCCAAACCCACGCCGGCGCGCTGACGCTCGCGAACCGACCCGGCGCCGCGCTAGAGCCGTACGATCGTCGCGCCGTCCCCGCCAGCGCCACGCCCGCCCGCCTCGAAGCTGCGCACGAGCGGATGCGCTGAGGCCCGCTCGCGGACGGCATCCCGCAGGGCGCCGGTTCCGAGTCCGTGGATGATCGTCACGCGGTCCAGCCCGGCCAGCGACGCGTCGTCGAGATAGCGCTCGAGCGCATCGAGCGCCTCCTCCACGCGCGCGCCGCGAAGATCGAGCGAGGACGCCACCGAGCGTGCCCTGCCGAGCGGGATCGCCGTCGCGCCCCCGGCACCCCGCTGCACGGACCCTGCCGTGCCGCCCCGCGTCGGTGGCCGAGTGGTGGATCCGCCGCCGTCGTCGAGCGTCCCGACAGCAGGCTCGAGGTCGTCGAGCGGAACGGAGACCCGCATCCCGCCGGCCTCGAGCATCGCCCGCGACCTGTTGCGGTCGATCGATGCGATCCGCCCCTCCCAGCCTCCCTTCCGGCTCCGTGCGCGGTCGCCGGCCTGCCACGTGCGCGGAGCCGCCGGCGCCTCGGTGGCGGGCGCTGGGGGCGGTTCGCCCGGGATCCGCGCCAGGGTCGAGTCCGCGCGCTCGAGGGCGGCATCGATCGCGGGTGCGGTGATCGTCTCGCGCTCCAAACGGCGGCGGACGCCGGCCACGTCGGTCCGCAGGTCCTGGACCAGGCGCTCGGCCTCCTCGCGGGCCGCCCGTACCGCATCGGCCCGCTCTCGGCGGGCTCGTCGTCGCTCGTCCTCGGCGGCGCGCAGCGCTTCGGCCGCCCTGGACTCGGCAGTGCGCGCTCGATCGACCGCGTCGGCGATCTCGGTCTCCTGCCGGCGGATCGATGCCAGCGTGGATTCGAAGGCGCGCTCGTTCTCGCTGAGCCGACCGCGGGCGTCCGTTACGATCGCATCGGGCAGGCCCAGGCGCTCCGCGATGGCGAATGCCTGGCTCCCGCCGGGTAGCCCGATGGTGAGCCGATATGTGGGCGAGAGCGTGTCCAGGTCGAACGCGACCGAGGCGTTGCGCGCCGCCGCCGTCTCGTGCGCGTAGACCTTGATCTCGGCGTAGTGGGTGGTCGCCGCGATCAGGGTTCCCGAGCGGATGAAGTGGTCAAGCAGCGCCTGGGCCAGGGCCGAGCCCTCGGTGGGATCAGTCCCGGCGCCGAGCTCGTCGAGCAGAACCAGGGTCTCGGGGCCCGCTTGCTCCACGATGCGGATGATCGAGCGCAGATGGCCCGAGAACGTCGACAGCGACTGGGCGATGGACTGCTCATCGCCGATGTCGGCGAACACGTCGCGCAGGACCGGGAGCGCCGAGCCCACCGCGGCGGGGACGTGCAACCCGGACTGGTGCATCAGCGCCAGCAGACCGAGGGTCCGCAGCGCGACCGTCTTGCCCCCCGTGTTGGGTCCCGTGATCACGAGGGCCGTGTAGCCGTCGCCCAGGCGGACATCGATCGGGACGACGTGGCCGGTGAGCCCCGGGTGGCGAGCCGACAGGAGGGTGATCTCCGCCCGCTCGGCGTGAGCCGGGCGGATGCCATCGAGCTCCGCCCCGAGCTGCGCCTTCGCCATCCAGAAGTCGAACTGTGCGAGCGCGTCGAGCGTCTCCCGCAGCAGCGTGGCATTGGCCGCGACCATCGCCGACAGCTCGTCGAGAATCCTCGCCTCCTCCTCCTCGACAGCGGCCTGCGCCTCGCGCCAGGCATTGCCCATCTCGACCACGACCAGGGGCTCTACGAACAGCGTCTGCCCGCTGCCCGACGCGTCATGCACGATGCCCTTGACCTTCGCTCTCGCCTCCGCGCGCACCGGCACGACATAGCGCCCGTTGCGAAGGGTGACGATCGGCTCCTGGAGCGCGCCGCCCAGCTCCGACCCGACCAGCGTGTCGAGTCGCCGCCGCAGGCGCTCGTACGCAACCCGAACCGCTGCGCGGAGCCCGCCCAGGCGGGGGGACGCGGTGTCCAGGAGCTCGCCTGCGGGATCGAAGCTGCGACCGAGCGTGCTGCGCAGCGCGGGCAACGGGTGGAGCCGGCGTCCGAGGTCCCGGAGCAACGGGCGGCGCTCGTCGGTTAGCGACGTGGCCAGCCCGGCGGTGGCATCGAGGGTCTCGGCGAGCTCGAGGAACTGGGCTGGATCGAGGCGACCGCCACGGACGGCCCGGCCGACAGCCGGATCGATGTCATGGGCCGCACCGATCCCCACCCCCGGACGATCCTGGAGCAGGCCCCGGGCCTGATCGGTCTCGTCGAGGGCGCGCCCGACGATCACGGGGTCGGAGGATGGCTCCAGCGCCTCGGCGATCCGCCGCGAGGGATCGAACGACGTGTGATCCGCGAGTCGCGCGCGTATGGCCGGGAACTCGAGCAATGCGATCGAACGAGCGTCCATGGTCCCTGCCCTGGCGTCGCTCAGACGCCGCGCCGCGATCGGCCGCTGACCGACGGGCTGTCGACCACCAGCAGCCGCCAGGGCATGCTCGCCCACGGCTCGGGCGCGTAGCCGACACCGACGCGCGGTGTCGCCAGGATCTCCGGTGCCGGATCACCATCGGGGCGCGGCTCAAGGTGGAGCGGCGAACGAGCGTCGCACAGGTCGAGACCGTTGAACGTGCGGTCGATGTCGAGAGCCGCGCACACGAGACCGGGACCAGCGGCCAGCCGGCTGGTCGGGATGGCGCGGCGTCTCGCGACCGGGCCATCGCCGCGTGGGTCAGCCCGGCCTCGCGTCCTTGACCTGGCGCGGGCGGCGCGCATCGTCTCGATCCCCTGCTCGGGCTCGATGGCACGGATCAGAATCGCGGCCGGGTGCGACGCGGGCTCGGTCACGACGTTGAGGCAGTGGTGCATCCCGTAGACAAGGTACACGTAGGCGATCCCGGGTGGACCGAACATCACCTGGTTGCGGGGTGTCGGACCCATTCGTGCATGGGAGGCTCCGTCAGCGGCCCCGATGTACGCCTCGACCTCGACAATTCGGCCGACGCGATCGGGGGCGCGGACCAGTCGGGCGCCGAGGAGCGAACCCGCCGCGTCAAGGGTCGCGCCGGCGAGCAGGGAGCGTGGAAAGCCACGCTCGGCATCGTCGGCAGCAACCAGGGTCGGTCTGGACGGGGGCCTCGACGCGGCCCCTGTCGGCGTCGCGTCGCCGGCCGCTTTCGTCACTTGCCGTAGAGCGCGCGGACCTGCTCCGGGATGAGGAACGCCGTGATCGCGATGAAGCCCGGGATCACGGTCTGATGGAGGAGGACCCCGGTTCCGGAGTCGTTCACAAGCTCCCAGAAGGAGCGCAGGATCCCGATCTCATCGGGGTCCTTGGGCAGGTTCGTGTACAGGAAGTACTGGTCGAGGATGATCACCAGGAACATGACCAGCAGGAACCCCTGCAGGATCCCCACAAGGCCGCCCAGGACCTCGTCGATCACGGGGTACTTGGGCCACAGCGGCGCCTTGCGGTAGGTTCCCTGGATGATCAGGGTGAACGCGACCACGCCGGCGATGAACAGGGTCAGGAACCCGATCATGTACGAGTACTGGGGCGGGAACTGCGTCCAGTTCTTGGCCAGGAAGCCGCCCAACCACGCATCGTTGAGCTGCGCGGCGAGGAAGAACGAGAACACCATGGAGGCCGTGCCCACCAGGCGACGCACCGTTCCCTGGATGTAGCCCGCGACGAACCAGCCGAACAGGTAGAGCAGGAAGATGATGTCGAACAGGTCCAGCGAGCTGAAGAAGTCCGTGAGGTTCACGCGCCCATCCTTGTGACGGAATCCCCGACCGTCCGGCGCAAACCGGGCCGTGACGTGGCCGAAGGGTAGCAGCGCGTCGGCGGCTGTCGCAATGCTCCGATGGTCCCTGGAGCGGATCAGGCCCGGAGATGCCAGCCCAACCGCGCAAGCTCGGCCGTGACCGCCATCAGCGCCTGATCGACCTCGGCCTCCGTCAGGGTTCGGTCCGCCGCGGCGAAGCGGAGCCGGATCGCCAGGCTCTTCTCGTCGCCCGAGAGGGGCGCTCCGCGATAGACATCGAACAGGCGGACGTCCCGCAGCAGAGGCCCGGCCGTGCGCGTGACTGCCTCGATCACGCTGCCCGCCATGGTCGATTCCGGTGCGACGACCGCCAGATCGCGGTCGACGGCCGGGAAGCGGCCGACCTCGGGCGCGCGCTCAGGCGCGAGGGCTGCGGCCTCCAGGCCCTCGATGGACAGCTCCGCGAGGATCACCCGGTCCTGCGTGCGCAGATCCCAGGCCTCGACCACATCGGGGTGCAGCTCACCGAGGAGCGCATCGAGCCGGCCCGGCACCGAGGTGCGCGCCGTCCGACCGGGGTGGAAGATCGGTTCATCCGACTCCGGCACAAACGCTGGCGCCGCCATCCCGAGCCGGTGGGCCAGCAGCTCCACGAGCCCCTTTGCATCATCCAGGTCGTAGCTGCGGCGAGGGCGGTTCCAGGACGGTGGCTCCGCCGCGCCAACCAGTCCGAGACCGAGTCGCCACCACTCGCGTGTCGTGGCACCGGAGCGCCCGTATCCCTTGCCCACCTCGAACACGGCAACGTCCGGTGTTCCATGTCGGAGGTTGCCACCGACCACGTCGAGGATGCTGCCCAGCAGGTTGCGCCGGAGCAGCGAGTGCTCGCCCGACAGCGGGTTCGTGACCACGACCGCGTCGCCACCAGGCGTGGGCTCGCCCGCGACAGCGGCGACGTCGCGTCGCAGACGAAACGTCTCGATGTGGCGGGGTGAGACCAGGGCGGTGGTCAGGACCTCGGTGAGGCCAGCGCCGGCGAGGGTTTCCCGGATCAGGTCTCGCACCGCCAGCGGTGACGACCGGTAGGGGGGCATCTCCGTAGCGGGTCGAGCCGAGTCGATCCGCTCATAGCCGTGGATTCGCGCCACCTCCTCCGCGACATCGGCCTCTATCGCCAGATCACGACGCCAGGTCGGGATCACTGCCGTCAGGGCCTCACCGGCGTCGGCGGCCACGCTCAGCGGCTGCGGCTCGAGCGACACCGCGACGGCGGTGTTCGCGCCGGCGGGCTCTGTCTCGACCCCGACACGAGCCAGAAGCTCCCGCTGCTCCTGCGCGTCGAGTGTCGTGCCCAGGAGCCGGTTGACACGGTGGGGGCGGAACGTGACACGGTGGGGATCCGGCTCGATCGGCGCGGTGTCCACGCGTCCGGCAGCGACCTCGCCTCCGGCCCACGCATGGACGAGCTCGGCTGTGCGATCGGCGCCGATCCGTGCGAGGCGATGCTCCTGGCCCTTCTCGAACCGGCTGCTTGCCTCGGAACGGAGACCCAGCCGCTGTGCGGTCCGGCGGATGCTCACCGGATCGAAGATCGCGGACTCGATCGCGACATCGGTCGTCACGTCGGAGATCTCGGAGTCAGCGCCGCCCATCACGCCGGCGAGGCCGAGCGGCCCCTCGGGGTCAGCGATCAGGAGGTTGTCCTCGGTCAGCTCGCGGTGGACGTGGTCCAGCGTCTCGAGCGGCTCCCCGGCGATCGCGCGGCGCACGATGATCCGGGCTCGGCCGTCGGCGTCTGGATGCACCCGGCCGCCGTCGAACGTGTGGATCGGCTTGCCAATCTCGAGCATCACGTAGTTGGACGCGTCGACGACGTTTGAGACCGGCCGCTGTCCCGCCGCCAGAAGCCGCATCTGGACCTGATCCGGCGACGGCCCGATGGTCACGCCACTCACCCACCGACCGACGAAGCGCGAGCAAAGGTCGGGGTCCCGGATCTCGACGGCGAGCCGCTCGGCCGTGGACGGACCGCTCCCCTCCTCGACCGTGGCCGCCGGCATTCGCACCTGCTGGCCGGTGATCGCGGCCACCTCCCGCGCGAGGCCGACGATCGAGAGCGCGTCGCCTCGATTGGGCTTCACGTCAACGTCGAGCACAACGTCACCGTAAAGGTCGGCAAGGGGAACACCGACAGGCGTATCGGGGGGCAGGATCAGGATGCCGTCGGCGTCCCCGGTGAGCCGCAGCTCGTCACCCGAGCAGAGCATGCCGTTGGACACGACGCCCATCTTCTCCGCGCGCTCGATCCGTCGATTGCCGGGGAGCACCGCGCCCGGCAGTGCGACGGGGATCCGCTGGCCGGGTGCGATGTTGGTGGCGCCGCACACGATCGACAGCGGCTCTCCAGAGCCCGTGGTGACCGTGGTGAGGGACAACCGGTCGGCGTTCGGATGCCGGGTCACGGTCAGCAGCTCGCCAGTGACCACGTGCTGCCAATCGTCGCCCCAGCGCTCGATGGAGCTGACCTCCATGCCGAGCAGCGTGAGGCGCTCGGCGAGCTTGTCCGGCGAAAGGTCGAGGTCGACAAGCTCGCCGAGCCACGAGAGCGGGACTCTCATCGGAAGCCACCGAGGAAGCGGAGGTCGTTCTCCATGTACAGCCGCAGGTCGGCCACTCGGTGTCGGAGGTTCGAGATGCGGTCCACGCCCATCCCGAACGCGAACCCCTGATAGCGCTCGGGGTCGATCCCGCCGTACTGGAGGACGACGGGATGGACCATTCCCGCGCCGAGGATGGTCATCCAGCCCGTGCGAGAGCACGCCGGACACTTGGCGCCGTCACAGATCACACACAGGATGTCGAACGCCACCGAGGGCTCCGTGAATGGGTAGTAGCCGGGGCGGAAGCGGGTGGGCCGGTGCGCCCCGAACATCGCGTGGGCGAACTGGTCGAGCAGGCCCTTGAGGTCTGCCATCGAGGTGCCGTCATCGACCATCAGGCCCTCGACCTGGAAGAACTCTGACCCGTGGCTGGCATCCACCGCCTCGTACCGGAAACAGCGCCCGGGCAGGAGCGCGCGGATCGGCGGCTGCTCACGCTCCATGACGCGGATCTGGCCCGGGCTGGTGTGGGTCCGGAGCAGCTGCCCGTCGCCATCCACGTAGAGCGTGTCCCACAGGTCCCTCGCGGGATGGTCGGGCGGGATGTTGAGCATCTGGAAGTTGGTGAGGTCGTCCTCGATCTCGGGTCCTTCATAGACGACGAACCCGAACTGCGCGAACACGTCGGCGATCTCGTGCGCGGTCTCGATGATCGGGTGCAGGCTGCCGCGCTTGATCGGCCGGCCCGGGGTGGTGACATCCACGGCCTCGGTCGCCAGACGCGCCGCCAGCTCGGCGCTGCCGAGGCGCGTACGCGCGGTCTCGAGCGCAGCCTCGATCGCCTGGCGGACCTCGTTGGCTGCCGCACCGACCTTGGGTCGATCCTCGGCGGGCAGCGCGCCGATCCCCCGCAGCACGCCCGTGAGCTCGCCCTTCTTGCCCAGCACCTCGACCTGCAGGGCGTCCAGCGCAGCCGTGTCGGGGGCAGCGCCGGCGGCCATCAGGGCGCGGTCGCGCAGCGCGTCGAGGTCGCTGGTCAGCTGTGCGAGGTCCATCCGATCCGGTCCCCTGGAATCACGAACCCCCGAGCGTCAGCGACGTCGAGGGTCGGGATGTGCCTCCCGCGGCCGGGCAGCGCTCACGCGAGCCACGGCCGAGGCGGTCAGGCGCTTCGAGCGACCTCGGCGATCCGGCCGAAGGTCGCGGCATCGCGGACGGCGATGTCCGCGAGCATCTTGCGGTCGAGCTCGACCCCAGCCTGCTTGAGGCCGGCGATCAGCTTGCCGTAGGTCGTGCCGTTCAGGCGGGCAGCGGCATTGATCCGGATGATCCACAGCTGGCGCATGTCGCGCTTCCGCTGCTTTCGATCGCGGGTCGCATACGCCAGCGCGTGAAGCTGCGCCTCGCGCGCGGGCTTGATCAGCTTGCGGCGAGTTCCCTTGCGCCCCTCGGCATCTTTGAGCAGGCGCTTGTGCCGCCGGTGGGCCGTGACGCCCCGCTTGACGCGTGCCATCGAACGCTCCTACAGATGCGGCAGCAGCCGGCGGAGCTGCTCCTGGTGCTCGGGTCCGACGATCGCCTTGCCCGCGTAGCGACGGGTCCGGCGCGAGGACTTGTGCTCAAGGTGGTGCCCACGCCACGATTTCACCCGCACGAACTTGCCGCTGCCGGTGACGCCGACGCGCTTCTGGGTCCCCTTGTGGGTCTTCATCTTCGGCACGCTGGCCTCACTCTCCTGCTGGCGGCTCGGCCGCCTGGGCCGACGGTGTCGGCAACTCGTTCTCCGGGCTCGGGACGGCTTCAGTGTCGTCCTTCGGTGCCGCTAAGCGATGCTCGTGAACCTTCGGCTTGTGCACGGACGCGAGCGTCATGAACATCGATTTGCCTTCGAGCGCCGGGGCACGGTCCACGATGCCGTGGTCCTTGACCGCGTCGCCGAACTTGGCGAGGAGCTTGCGGCCGAGCTCCGGGTGCGTCAGCTCACGACCCCGGAACCGGACGGTTACCTTGATCCGATCCCCGTCCTCGAGAAACTCGATCGCCCGATGGACCTTGGTCTCGAAGTCACCCGAACCGATCTTCGGCCCCAGGCGGACCTCCTTGAACTCGACCGCCCGCTGCTTCCGCTTGGCTTCCTTCTCGCGCTTCGTCAGCTCGTACTTGTACTGTCCGAAGTCGAGAAAGCGAACCACCGGCGGAGCGGCGGTTGGCGCGACCTCGACGAGGTCAAGTCCCCGGTCCTGCGCCATCGTCAAGGCCTGCGGCGTCGGCATGACGCCGAGCTGTGAGCCATCCTCGTCGACGACCCGGACCTGGGGGACGCGGATCATCTGGTTGACGCGGAGGTCTCGACTGATGACGTGGTCCCTTTGTTCGATCGATGCTGGGTACGCGGCGCGCACGGACCTCCGCCCGGCGCGGTCGCCGCGGGAGGATAGCACACGCGTTCTCGGGGTCGCAATGAACGACCAGATGCCCTCGCCCGCCAAGCCGGCCGACTCGATCAGTCGACGCGGCGCTCGCGAATCTCCTGTCCCAGCCGGTCGGCGAGATCATCCCAGCCGACCCCCTGTTCCTGCGTTCCGTCGCGACGACGGACGGAGACCGCTCGCGCGTCGATCTCCCGATCGCCCAGGATCAGCATGTACGGCACCTTCTGTCCCTGCGCGAGCCGGATCTTGTTCTGCATCCGGTTGTCGGAGGCATCGACCTCGACGAACCGGACGCCGTGTGATCGGAGCACGCCGGCGAGCTCCCGTGCGGCGTCGAGATGGCGGTCGGCGATGGGGATGACGACGGCCTGAACAGGCGCGATCCACAGCGGGAACGCGCCAGCGAAGTGCTCGACCAGGATCCCGATGAACCGCTCCAGCGAGCCGTAGATTGCCCGGTGGATGGCCATCGGGCGCTTGGGTTGCCCATCCTCGTCGATGTAGGTCAGGTCGAATCGCTCTGGGAGCATCGTCAGATCGACCTGGATTGTCGCCATCTGCCATTCACGGCCAAGGGCATCATCGATGTAGATGTCGATCTTGGGCGCGTAGAAGGTGCCGTCCTTGGGCTTGATGACGTAGTCGGCGCGAACGCGATCGAGCGCGTCCTTGATCAACCGCTCGGCAAGCTCCCAGAGCGCCGGGTCACCGATCGCCTTGTCAGGCCGGGTGGCGAACGAGAACCGCGGCTGGAGGCCGAACCACCCGAACGCCTCGTTCACCTCGCCGACCATGGCTTCGATCTCGTCCGCGAGCTGGTCCGGCCGGACGAAGACGTGGGCGTCGTCCTGGATGAACTGGCGGACGCGCGTCAGGCCCGACAGCGTGCCCGACCGCTCATTGCGGTGCAGCCGCCCGTACTCGCTGAAGCGGAGCGGGAGGTCCCGGTAGGAGCGCAGATGGCTCCGATAGATGAACGTTGACTCGGGACAGTTCATCGGCTTGAGCGAGAAGGTCTGACCCTCGGCCTCGACGATGAACATGTTCTCCGCGTAGTGATCCCAGTGGCCCGACTGGCGCCACAGTCGCTCCGACACCAGGATCGGGGTCGATACCTCCTGGTAGCCCCGGCGCTCCTGGAGCACAAGCATCGCCGACTCGAGCGTGCGCCAGATCCGCTGACCCTTCGGATGCCAGAAGGCTGATCCCGGCGAGACGTCATGGAAGCTGAACAGGTCGAGCTGCACGCCGAGCTTGCGGTGGTCGCGCTTGCGCGCCTCCTCCCGCCGCTCGAGGTAGAGATCGAGCTCGTCCTGCGTCTCCCAGACCGTGCCGTAGATCCGCTGGAGCATCGGCCGCTTCTCGTCGCCTCGCCAGTAGGCACCGGCGACCGACAGCAGCTTGAACGGCCCGATCCGGCCCGTGGACTCGACGTGCGGGCCCTTGCACAGGTCACGGAATGGACCGTGCTCGTAGACACTCACCGGCGGCATGGGCTCGCCGCTCTCGGTCGCCTTGCGTGCGAGATCGTCGAGGATCTCGACCTTGAACGGCTGAGAGTCGCGCTCCTCGATCGCCCGGCCCTCCTCGAAGGGCACCTCGTGCCGGACGAATGGGTGATCGGCGGCGACGCTGGCGCGCATTCGGTCCTCGATGGCCGCCAGGTCATCGGGCGTCAGCGGACGCGGCAGGTCGAAGTCGTAGTAGAAGCCGTTGTCGATGGCCGGTCCGATCCCGAGATGCGCGCCCGGAAACAGCTCGAGCACCGCCTCGGCCATCACGTGCGCCGTGCTGTGGCGCATGGCGTCGATCGGCGCGTGCGCGCCTGCGTCGAGAAGCTCCTCGGCCGATCCACGCTCGGGCACCTCGAGCGCCATGTCGTCGGCGTCATCGGCCACCACGGCCGATGCCTGCTGCTTGTCGTCTGCCATGAGGATCTCCCTGAATCACAAAGACCTCTCGTCCCGACAGGACGAGAGGTCCGACCTCCCGCGGTTCCACCCGCCTTCACGATCGCGCCCCATGGGCGGGCACGTCGTGCTGCTCGTGCCGCGGTAACGGGCGGATCCCGGGCCGGTTCGCCGGCCGCTCACGGGTGGTGCCGTCACCGTCTCTGCCGACCGGGGCTTGCAGCCGATGGCCCCGGCTCTCTGGCGGCACAGCGATGGGGCGTGTCCCGATCGTCGCGTTGCTCTGATGCAGCTGATCCGGCGCCGTTACCCGGTGACCGGAGATGGTGGGCGATACTGGACTCGAACCAGTGACCTCATGCATGTCAAGCATGCGCTCTAACCAGCTGAGCTAATCGC
>CAVTIO010000003.1:0-410297 GCA_963734935.1 uncultured Chloroflexia bacterium
AGAGCGTGTCCAGGTCGAACGCGACCGAGGCGTTGCGCGCCGCCGCCGTCTCGTGCGCGTAGACCTTGATCTCGGCGTAGTGGGTGGTCGCCGCGATCAGGGTTCCCGAGCGGATGAAGTGGTCAAGCAGCGCCTGGGCCAGGGCCGAGCCCTCGGTGGGATCAGTCCCGGCGCCGAGCTCGTCGAGCAGAACCAGGGTCTCGGGGCCCGCTTGCTCCACGATGCGGATGATCGAGCGCAGATGGCCCGAGAACGTCGACAGCGACTGGGCGATGGACTGCTCATCGCCGATGTCGGCGAACACGTCGCGCAGGACCGGGAGCGCCGAGCCCACCGCGGCGGGGACGTGCAACCCGGACTGGTGCATCAGCGCCAGCAGACCGAGGGTCCGCAGCGCGACCGTCTTGCCCCCCGTGTTGGGTCCCGTGATCACGAGGGCCGTGTAGCCGTCGCCCAGGCGGACATCGATCGGGACGACGTGGCCGGTGAGCCCCGGGTGGCGAGCCGACAGGAGGGTGATCTCCGCCCGCTCGGCGTGAGCCGGGCGGATGCCATCGAGCTCCGCCCCGAGCTGCGCCTTCGCCATCCAGAAGTCGAACTGTGCGAGCGCGTCGAGCGTCTCCCGCAGCAGCGTGGCATTGGCCGCGACCATCGCCGACAGCTCGTCGAGAATCCTCGCCTCCTCCTCCTCGACAGCGGCCTGCGCCTCGCGCCAGGCATTGCCCATCTCGACCACGACCAGGGGCTCTACGAACAGCGTCTGCCCGCTGCCCGACGCGTCATGCACGATGCCCTTGACCTTCGCTCTCGCCTCCGCGCGCACCGGCACGACATAGCGCCCGTTGCGAAGGGTGACGATCGGCTCCTGGAGCGCGCCGCCCAGCTCCGACCCGACCAGCGTGTCGAGTCGCCGCCGCAGGCGCTCGTACGCAACCCGAACCGCTGCGCGGAGCCCGCCCAGGCGGGGGGACGCGGTGTCCAGGAGCTCGCCTGCGGGATCGAAGCTGCGACCGAGCGTGCTGCGCAGCGCGGGCAACGGGTGGAGCCGGCGTCCGAGGTCCCGGAGCAACGGGCGGCGCTCGTCGGCTAGCGACGTGGCCAGCCCGGCGGTGGCATCGAGGGTCTCGGCGAGCTCGAGGAACTGGGCTGGATCGAGGCGACCGCCACGGACGGCCCGGCCGACAGCCGGATCGATGTCATGGGCCGCACCGATCCCCACCCCCGGACGATCCTGGAGCAGGCCCCGGGCCTGATCGGTCTCGTCGAGGGCGCGCCCGACGATCACGGGGTCGGAGGATGGCTCCAGCGCCTCGGCGATCCGCCGCGAGGGATCGAACGACGTGTGATCCGCGAGTCGCGCGCGTATGGCCGGGAACTCGAGCAATGCGATCGAACGAGCGTCCATGGTCCCTGCCCTGGCGTCGCTCAGGCGCCGCGCCGCGATCGGCCGCTGACCGACGGGCTGTCGACCACCAGCAGCCGCCAGGGCATGCTCGCCCACGGCTCGGGCGCGTAGCCGACACCGACGCGCGGTGTCGCCAGGATCTCCGGTGCCGGATCACCATCGGGGCGCGGCTCAAGGTGGAGCGGCGAACGAGCGTCGCACAGGTCGAGACCGTTGAACGTGCGGTCGATGTCGAGAGCCGCGCACACGAGACCGGGACCAGCGGCCAGCCGGCTGGTCGGGATGGCGGGGCGTCTCGCGACCGGGCCATCGCCGCGTGGGTCAGCCCGGCCTCGCGTCCTTGACCTGGCGCGGGCGGCGCGCATCGTCTCGATCCCCTGCTCGGGCTCGATGGCACGGATCAGAATCGCGGCCGGGTGCGACGCGGGCTCGGTCACGACGTTGAGGCAGTGGTGCATCCCGTAGACAAGGTACACGTAGGCGATCCCGGGTGGACCGAACATCACCTGGTTGCGGGGTGTCGGACCCATTCGTGCATGGGAGGCTCCGTCAGCGGCCCCGATGTACGCCTCGACCTCGACAATTCGGCCGACGCGATCGGGGGCGCGGACCAGTCGGGCGCCGAGGAGCGAACCCGCCGCGTCAAGGGTCGCGCCGGCGAGCAGGGAGCGTGGAAAGCCACGCTCGGCATCGTCGGCAGCAACCAGGGTCGGTCTGGACGGGGGCCTCGACGCGGCCCCTGTCGGCGTCGCGTCGCCGGCCGCTTTCGTCACTTGCCGTAGAGCGCGCGGACCTGCTCCGGGATGAGGAACGCCGTGATCGCGATGAAGCCCGGGATCACGGTCTGATGGAGGAGGACCCCGGTTCCGGAGTCGTTCACAAGCTCCCAGAAGGAGCGCAGGATCCCGATCTCATCAGGGTCCTTGGGCAGGTTCGTGTACAGGAAGTACTGGTCGAGGATGATCACCAGGAACATGACCAGCAGGAACCCCTGCAGGATCCCCACAAGGCCGCCCAGGACCTCGTCGATCACGGGGTACTTGGGCCACAGCGGCGCCTTGCGGTAGGTTCCCTGGATGATCAGGGTGAACGCGACCACGCCGGCGATGAACAGGGTCAGGAACCCGATCATGTACGAGTACTGGGGCGGGAACTGCGTCCAGTTCTTGGCCAGGAAGCCGCCCAACCACGCATCGTTGAGCTGCGCGGCGAGGAAGAACGAGAACACCATGGAGGCCGTGCCCACCAGGCGACGCACCGTTCCCTGGATGTAGCCCGCGACGAACCAGCCGAACAGGTAGAGCAGGAAGATGATGTCGAACAGGTCCAGCGAGCTGAAGAAGTCCGTGAGGTTCACGCGCCCATCCTTGTGACGGAATCCCCGACCGTCCGGCGCAAACCGGGCCGTGACGTGGCCGAAGGGTAGCAGCGCGTCGGCGGCTGTCGCAATGCTCCGATGGTCCCTGGAGCGGATCAGGCCCGGAGATGCCAGCCCAACCGCGCAAGCTCGGCCGTGACCGCCATCAGCGCCTGATCGACCTCGGCCTCCGTCAGGGTTCGGTCCGCCGCGGCGAAGCGGAGCCGGATCGCCAGGCTCTTCTCGTCGCCCGAGAGGGGCGCTCCGCGATAGACATCGAACAGGCGGACGTCCCGCAGCAGAGGCCCGGCCGTGCGCGTGACTGCCTCGATCACGCTGCCCGCCATGGTCGATTCCGGTGCGACGACCGCCAGATCGCGGTCGACGGCCGGGAAGCGGCCGACCTCGGGCGCGCGCTCAGGCGCGAGGGCTGCGGCCTCCAGGCCCTCGATGGACAGCTCCGCGAGGATCACCCGGTCCTGCGTGCGCAGATCCCAGGCCTCGACCACATCGGGGTGCAGCTCACCGAGGAGCGCATCGAGCCGGCCCGGCACCGAGGTGCGCGCCGTCCGACCGGGGTGGAAGATCGGTTCATCCGACTCCGGCACAAACGCTGGCGCCGCCATCCCGAGCCGGTGGGCCAGCAGCTCCACGAGCCCCTTTGCATCATCCAGGTCGTAGCTGCGGCGAGGGCGGTTCCAGGACGGTGGCTCCGCCGCGCCAACCAGTCCGAGACCGAGTCGCCACCACTCGCGTGTCGTGGCACCGGAGCGCCCGTATCCCTTGCCCACCTCGAACACGGCAACGTCCGGTGTTCCATGTCGGAGGTTGCCACCGACCACGTCGAGGATGCTGCCCAGCAGGTTGCGCCGGAGCAGCGAGTGCTCGCCCGACAGCGGGTTCGTGACCACGACCGCGTCGCCACCAGGCGTGGGCTCGCCCGCGACAGCGGCGACGTCGCGTCGCAGACGAAACGTCTCGATGTGGCGGGGTGAGACCAGGGCGGTGGTCAGGACCTCGGTGAGGCCAGCGCCGGCGAGGGTTTCCCGGATCAGGTCTCGCACCGCCAGCGGTGACGACCGGTAGGGGGGCATCTCCGTAGCGGGTCGAGCCGAGTCGATCCGCTCATAGCCGTGGATTCGCGCCACCTCCTCCGCGACATCGGCCTCTATCGCCAGATCACGACGCCAGGTCGGGATCACGGCCGTCAGGGCCTCACCGGCGTCGGCGGCCACGCTCAGCGGCTGCGGCTCGAGCGACACCGCGACGGCGGTGTTCGCGCCGGCGGGCTCTGTCTCGACCCCGACACGAGCCAGAAGCTCCCGCTGCTCCTGCGCGTCGAGTGTCGTGCCCAGGAGCCGGTTGACACGGTGGGGGCGGAACGTGACACGGTGGGGGTCCGGCTCGATCGGCGCGGTGTCCACGCGCCCGGCAGCGACCTCGCCTCCGGCCCACGCATGGACGAGCTCGGCTGTGCGATCGGCGCCGATCCGTGCGAGGCGATGCTCCTGGCCCTTCTCGAACCGGCTGCTTGCCTCGGAACGGAGACCCAGCCGCTGTGCGGTCCGGCGGATGCTCACCGGATCGAAGATCGCGGACTCGATCGCGACATCGGTCGTCACGTCGGAGATCTCGGAGTCAGCGCCGCCCATCACGCCGGCGAGGCCGAGCGGCCCCTCGGGGTCGGCGATCAGGAGGTTGTCCTCGGTCAGCTCGCGGTGGACGTGGTCCAGCGTCTCGAGCGGCTCCCCGGCGATCGCGCGGCGCACGATGATCCGGGCTCGGCCGTCGGCGTCTGGATGCACCCGGCCGCCGTCGAACGTGTGGATCGGCTTGCCAATCTCGAGCATCACGTAGTTGGACGCGTCGACGACGTTTGAGACCGGCCGCTGTCCCGCCGCCAGAAGCCGCATCTGGACCTGATCCGGCGACGGCCCGATGGTCACGCCACTCACCCACCGACCGACGAAGCGCGAGCAAAGGTCGGGGTCCCGGATCTCGACGGCGAGCCGCTCGGCCGTGGACGGACCGCTCCCCTCCTCGACCGTGGCCGCCGGCATTCGCACCTGCTGGCCGGTGATCGCGGCCACCTCCCGCGCGAGGCCGACGATCGAGAGCGCGTCGCCTCGATTGGGCTTCACGTCAACGTCGAGCACAACGTCACCGTAAAGGTCGGCAAGGGGAACACCGACAGGCGTATCGGGGGGCAGGATCAGGATGCCGTCGGCGTCCCCGGTGAGCCGCAGCTCGTCACCCGAGCAGAGCATGCCGTTGGACACGACGCCCATCTTCTCCGCGCGCTCGATCCGTCGATTGCCGGGGAGCACCGCGCCCGGCAGTGCGACGGGGATCCGCTGGCCGGGTGCGATGTTGGTGGCGCCGCACACGATCGACAGCGGCTCTCCAGAGCCCGTGGTGACCGTGGTGAGGGACAACCGGTCGGCGTTCGGATGCCGGGTCACGGTCAGCAGCTCGCCAGTGACCACGTGCTGCCAATCGTCGCCCCAGCGCTCGATGGAGCTGACCTCCATGCCGAGCAGCGTGAGGCGCTCGGCGAGCTTGTCCGGCGAAAGGTCGAGGTCGACAAGCTCGCCGAGCCACGAGAGCGGGACTCTCATCGGAAGCCACCGAGGAAGCGGAGGTCGTTCTCCATGTACAGCCGCAGGTCGGCCACTCGGTGTCGGAGGTTCGAGATGCGGTCCACGCCCATCCCGAACGCGAACCCCTGATAGCGCTCGGGGTCGATCCCGCCGTACTGGAGGACGACGGGATGGACCATTCCCGCGCCGAGGATGGTCATCCAGCCCGTGCGAGAGCACGCCGGACACTTGGCGCCGTCACAGATCACACACAGGATGTCGAACGCCACCGAGGGCTCCGTGAATGGGTAGTAGCCGGGGCGGAAGCGGGTGGGCCGGTGCGCCCCGAACATCGCGTGGGCGAACTGGTCGAGCAGGCCCTTGAGGTCTGCCATCGAGGTGCCGTCATCGACCATCAGGCCCTCGACCTGGAAGAACTCTGACCCGTGGCTGGCATCCACCGCCTCGTACCGGAAACAGCGCCCGGGCAGGAGCGCGCGGATCGGCGGCTGCTCACGCTCCATGACGCGGATCTGGCCCGGGCTGGTGTGGGTCCGGAGCAGCTGCCCGTCGCCATCCACGTAGAGCGTGTCCCACAGGTCCCTCGCGGGATGGTCGGGCGGGATGTTGAGCATCTGGAAGTTGGTGAGGTCGTCCTCGATCTCGGGTCCTTCATAGACGACGAACCCGAACTGCGCGAACACGTCGGCGATCTCGTGCGCGGTCTCGATGATCGGGTGCAGGCTGCCGCGCTTGATCGGCCGGCCCGGGGTGGTGACATCCACGGCCTCGGTCGCCAGACGCGCCGCCAGCTCGGCGCTGCCGAGGCGCGTGCGCGCGGTCTCGAGCGCAGCCTCGATCGCCTGGCGGACCTCGTTGGCTGCCGCACCGACCTTGGGTCGATCCTCGGCGGGCAGCGCGCCGATCCCCCGCAGCACGCCCGTGAGCTCGCCCTTCTTGCCCAGCACCTCGACCTGCAGGGCGTCCAGCGCAGCCGTGTCGGGGGCAGCGCCGGCGGCCATCAGGGCGCGGTCGCGCAGCGCGTCGAGGTCGCTGGTCAGCTGTGCGAGGTCCATCCGATCCGGTCCCCTGGAATCACGAACCCCCGAGCGTCAGCGACGTCGAGGGTCGGGATGTGCCTCCCGCGGCCGGGCAGCGCTCACGCGAGCCACGGCCGAGGCGGTCAGGCGCTTCGAGCGACCTCGGCGATCCGGCCGAAGGTCGCGGCATCGCGGACGGCGATGTCCGCGAGCATCTTGCGGTCGAGCTCGACCCCAGCCTGCTTGAGGCCGGCGATCAGCTTGCCGTAGGTCGTGCCGTTCAGGCGGGCAGCGGCATTGATCCGGATGATCCACAGCTGGCGCATGTCGCGCTTCCGCTGCTTTCGATCGCGGGTCGCATACGCCAGCGCGTGAAGCTGCGCCTCGCGCGCGGGCTTGATCAGCTTGCGGCGAGTTCCCTTGCGCCCCTCGGCATCTTTGAGCAGGCGCTTGTGCCGCCGGTGGGCCGTGACGCCCCGCTTGACGCGTGCCATCGAACGCTCCTACAGATGCGGCAGCAGCCGGCGGAGCTGCTCCTGGTGCTCGGGTCCGACGATCGCCTTGCCCGCGTAGCGACGGGTCCGGCGCGAGGACTTGTGCTCAAGGTGGTGCCCACGCCACGATTTCACCCGCACGAACTTGCCGCTGCCGGTGACGCCGACGCGCTTCTGGGTCCCCTTGTGGGTCTTCATCTTCGGCACGCTGGCCTCACTCTCCTGCTGGCGGCTCGGCCGCCTGGGCCGACGGTGTCGGCAACTCGTTCTCCGGGCTCGGGACGGCTTCAGTGTCGTCCTTCGGTGCCGCTAAGCGATGCTCGTGAACCTTCGGCTTGTGCACGGACGCGAGCGTCATGAACATCGATTTGCCTTCGAGCGCCGGGGCACGGTCCACGATGCCGTGGTCCTTGACCGCGTCGCCGAACTTGGCGAGGAGCTTGCGGCCGAGCTCCGGGTGCGTCAGCTCACGACCCCGGAACCGGACGGTTACCTTGATCCGATCCCCGTCCTCGAGAAACTCGATCGCCCGATGGACCTTGGTCTCGAAGTCACCCGAACCGATCTTCGGCCCCAGGCGGACCTCCTTGAACTCGACCGCCCGCTGCTTCCGCTTGGCTTCCTTCTCGCGCTTTGTCAGCTCGTACTTGTACTGTCCGAAGTCGAGAAAGCGAACCACCGGCGGAGCGGCGGTTGGCGCGACCTCGACGAGGTCAAGTCCCCGGTCCTGCGCCATCGTCAAGGCCTGCGGCGTCGGCATGACGCCGAGCTGTGAGCCATCCTCGTCGACGACCCGGACCTGGGGGACGCGGATCATCTGGTTGACGCGGAGGTCTCGACTGATGACGTGGTCCCTTTGTTCGATCGATGCTGGGTACGCGGCGCGCACGGACCTCCGCCCGGCGCGGTCGCCGCGGGAGGATAGCACACGCGTTCTCGGGGTCGCAATGAACGACCAGATGCCCTCGCCCGCCAAGCCGGCCGACTCGATCAGTCGACGCGGCGCTCGCGAATCTCCTGTCCCAGCCGGTCGGCGAGATCATCCCAGCCGACCCCCTGTTCCTGCGTTCCGTCGCGACGACGGACGGAGACCGCTCGCGCGTCGATCTCCCGATCGCCCAGGATCAGCATGTACGGCACCTTCTGTCCCTGCGCGAGCCGGATCTTGTTCTGCATCCGGTTGTCGGAGGCATCGACCTCGACGAACCGGACGCCGTGTGATCGGAGCACGCCGGCGAGCTCCCGTGCGGCGTCGAGATGGCGGTCGGCGATGGGGATGACGACGGCCTGAACAGGCGCGATCCACAGCGGGAACGCGCCAGCGAAGTGCTCGACCAGGATCCCGATGAACCGCTCCAGCGAGCCGTAGATTGCCCGGTGGATGGCCATCGGGCGCTTGGGTTGCCCATCCTCGTCGATGTAGGTCAGGTCGAATCGCTCTGGGAGCATCGTCAGATCGACCTGGATTGTCGCCATCTGCCATTCACGGCCAAGGGCATCATCGATGTAGATGTCGATCTTGGGCGCGTAGAAGGTGCCGTCCTTGGGCTTGATGACGTAGTCGGCGCGAACGCGATCGAGCGCGTCCTTGATCAACCGCTCGGCAAGCTCCCAGAGCGCCGGGTCACCGATCGCCTTGTCAGGCCGGGTGGCGAACGAGAACCGCGGCTGGAGGCCGAACCACCCGAACGCCTCGTTCACCTCGCCGACCATGGCTTCGATCTCGTCCGCGAGCTGGTCCGGCCGGACGAAGACGTGGGCGTCGTCCTGGATGAACTGGCGGACGCGCGTCAGGCCCGACAGCGTGCCCGACCGCTCATTGCGGTGCAGCCGCCCGTACTCGCTGAAGCGGAGCGGGAGGTCCCGGTAGGAGCGCAGATGGCTCCGATAGATGAACGTTGACTCGGGACAGTTCATCGGCTTGAGCGAGAAGGTCTGACCCTCGGCCTCGACGATGAACATGTTCTCCGCGTAGTGATCCCAGTGGCCCGACTGGCGCCACAGTCGCTCCGACACCAGGATCGGGGTCGATACCTCCTGGTAGCCCCGGCGCTCCTGGAGCACAAGCATCGCCGACTCGAGCGTGCGCCAGATCCGCTGACCCTTCGGATGCCAGAAGGCTGATCCCGGCGAGACGTCATGGAAGCTGAACAGGTCGAGCTGCACGCCGAGCTTGCGGTGGTCGCGCTTGCGCGCCTCCTCCCGCCGCTCGAGGTAGAGATCGAGCTCGTCCTGCGTCTCCCAGACCGTGCCGTAGATCCGCTGGAGCATCGGCCGCTTCTCGTCGCCTCGCCAGTAGGCACCGGCGACCGACAGCAGCTTGAACGGCCCGATCCGGCCCGTGGACTCGACGTGCGGGCCCTTGCACAGGTCACGGAATGGACCGTGCTCGTAGACACTCACCGGCGGCATGGGCTCGCCGCTCTCGGTCGCCTTGCGTGCGAGATCGTCGAGGATCTCGACCTTGAACGGCTGAGAGTCGCGCTCCTCGATCGCCCGGCCCTCCTCGAAGGGCACCTCGTGCCGGACGAATGGGTGATCGGCGGCGACGCTGGCGCGCATTCGGTCCTCGATGGCCGCCAGGTCATCGGGCGTCAGCGGACGCGGCAGGTCGAAGTCGTAGTAGAAGCCGTTGTCGATGGCCGGTCCGATCCCGAGATGCGCGCCCGGAAACAGCTCGAGCACCGCCTCGGCCATCACGTGCGCCGTGCTGTGGCGCATGGCGTCGATCGGCGCGTGCGCGCCTGCGTCGAGAAGCTCCTCGGCCGATCCACGCTCGGGCACCTCGAGCGCCATGTCGTCGGCGTCATCGGCCACCACGGCCGATGCCTGCTGCTTGTCGTCTGCCATGAGGATCTCCCTGAATCACAAAGACCTCTCGTCCCGACAGGACGAGAGGTCCGACCTCCCGCGGTTCCACCCGCCTTCACGATCGCGCCCCATGGGCGGGCACGTCGTGCTGCTCGTGCCGCGGTAACGGGCGGATCCCGGGCCGGTTCGCCGGCCGCTCACGGGTGGTGCCGTCACCGTCTCTGCCGACCGGGGCTTGCAGCCGATGGCCCCGGCTCTCTGGCGGCACAGCGATGGGGCGTGTCCCGATCGTCGCGTTGCTCTGATGCAGCTGATCCGGCGCCGTTACCCGGTGACCGGAGATGGTGGGCGATACTGGACTCGAACCAGTGACCTCATGCATGTCAAGCATGCGCTCTAACCAGCTGAGCTAATCGCCCGTCGGCCGAACGGGACCCGCCCGTCCAGCGCGGCGCAGCGTAGCACAGCGGGTGCCATCAGCGCCCTCCCCTGCTCGGGCACGGTCCCCGCCGATCGGCACGGCGTCTCGCCCGCCGCCGAGCGGTGGCGTGAGGCTAGCCGGCGAGCTCCAGCAGCTCCGGACTCGACGCGCGCTCGGCAAGCCAGGCCTCGACCTCGTCGAGCTGCGCCATCGCAGCATCCCAGTCAGGGCTGCCCACGGTCGCTTCGTCAACGCGGCGCCGGGCGCGTTCGGCACGCTGATGCAGCTCCACTGCATCGGTGAACATGAACCCCCCGACGGTCGTCTCCATGGAACCGATCCTGTGGGGGGAACTGCTCGTGCGACGAGGTGCCAAACGGCCCCATCGGCCCGTACTCGAGTACGGGGTGCGTTCCGGCCGGACGGGGCATGTCGCGACGTTGGCCAGCGGTCTGGCTGCTCGCCACACGGTCCTCGATCGACCCCTTGGACTCAAGCGTGCGACCATGCCAGCATGCCCGACCTCGAGCTTCTGGACGCTGGAGACGGCCGGCGTCTGGAGCAGTTCGGCGATGTCCTGATCGATCGCCCGGCACCCGGCGCGAACGCCCCACGCCGTGATCTGCCCGCGTGGTCCCGCGCCCAGCTGATCTTTCGACGCGGTCGCTGGACCCGTGGCTCCGAGCACGCTCCCTGGCAGCTCCGGATCGCCGGGCTCAGCCTCGAGTGCCGGCCCGCGAGCGGCGGCCAGGTTGGACTCTTCCCCGAGCACTCGACGCTCTGGCCAGGGCTCACCCAGGCATCCAGGACCGCCCGAGATCGATTGGGCCGCCCGCCTGAGGTTCTGTCCCTGTTCGCCTACACGGGCGGCGCATCCCTCTCCTGTGCCCTCGGCGGTGCCAACGTGACCCATGTGGACGCGTCACGGCCAGCGCTTGCCTGGGGGCGGCGGAACGCCGAGCTGTCGGGTCTGGCGAACGGTCCGGTGCGGTGGCTTCCTGACGACGCGCGAACGTTCGTCCGCCGCGAGCGCCGCCGCGGGCGTCGATACGACGGCATCGTGCTCGACCCACCCACCTATGGCCACGGAACGGGGGCCTGGCGGATCGACGAGGACCTGCCCGCGCTGCTCGACGACCTCGCGGCGCTCGTGGGGCCATCACCACACTTTGTGCTGCTGACTGCCCACACGCCCGGCTACGGTGGGGAGCGGCTCGCGAGCCTCGTCCGCGTGCACTTCAACATTCCGGCCGACGGGCGTGACTTCGTCATCGGGGCGCGCTCCGGGGCGATGCTTCGGCTGGGCGCCTGGGCAGCGTCGAGCCCACCGCGTCCGCGGACACCTGCGAGGATGAGGGCGTGACGACCCCTGTCCTGACCAGCACGCGCAACCCGCGCGTCCGTGCTGCCGCCGACCTCCGGACGCGGCGAGCTCGTGACGAGACGGGTCTGTCGCTGGTCGACGGTCTCCGAGAGGTCTCGCGGGCACTCGACGCCGGCACCGTTGTGCGGGACCTGTTCGTGTGTGACGACCCCGATCCTGACCCGGACGTCGCCGCTGTGATCGAACGCGCGCATGCCGCTGGAGCCGAGGTCGTCACGGTCGATCACCGGGTACTCGGTCACCTGGGCTACGGCGAGCGATCCGAGGGCCTGGTCGCGGTGATCGAGACGCCGGACATCTCGCTGGAAGGCATCGTGCTGCCACCCGACCCCCTGATCGTCGTGCTCGAAGGCGTCGAGAAGCCCGGCAATATCGGCGCGGTGCTGCGCACCGCAGATGCCGTGGGCGCCGCCTGCGTCGTCGCGGCCGACGCTCGGACCGACATCTTCAATCCGAACACAGTTCGTGCCTCGCTCGGGACGGTCTTCAGCGTGCCGGTGGCGGCAGCCGGGAGCGACATGGTTCGTGCCTGGCTCCGGGAGCATGGCATCCGAATCGTGTCGGCGCGGGTCGACGGGGCGCTCGCCTGGAGCGTCGCCTCCTTCGCCGGCCCGCTCGCGATCGTCCTTGGCAGCGAGGCGAACGGCCTCACCCCCGCGTGGAGCGGCGACGGGATCGAGACCGTCCATCTGCCCATGCTCGGAGTCGCCGACAGCCTCAACGTCTCGACGACGGCCGCCGTGCTGCTGTTCGAGGCACGCCGGCAGCGGACGCACGCGCCGGAAGGGGCGGAACCATCGGATCCGGCCAGACCGGGTTCTGCCCGATGAGCCCGGGTGCACCAGCGTCGAGGATGACCAACATGGAGACGTTCGACTTCATCGTGATCGGCGCCGGTCCTGCCGGTGAGGCCGCCTCGCACAAGGCTCGTGACCTTGGGGCCTCGGTCGCGGTGATCGACCGTCGCTGGTTCGGGGGCTCGTGCCCGCATATCGGATGCGTGCCGTCCAAGTCGCTGCTCCACGCCGCCGACCGGCACGCGAACGGCACCGACTATCCGTGGTCGAGAGCGTCGGAGCGGCGGGACTGGATGGTCAATCGCGCGCCGGGCGCCGCCGAGCCCGACGACGCGTCGCACGTCAGCGCGCTCGAGGCGGACGGTGGGATCGTCTACCGCGGTGAAGGCCGGATTCTCGGACGCGGCATCGTCGGCGTGACACATGAGGGCATCACGCACGAGCTTGCCGCGCGCAACATCATCGCCGCCGTCGGCTCGTCGTCCAAGATGCCGCCGATCGAGGGGCTGCTCGATGTGCAGCCCTGGACGAACCGCGAGGCAACGCTCGCCCGCGAGCTGCCGCGAAGCCTGCTCGTCCTCGGGGGTGGCCCCACGGGCTGTGAGCTGGCACAGGTCTTCGTCCGGTTCGGCGTGCCGACGACGATCGTTCAGTCCGGTCCACGGCTCGTGCCGACCGACCATCCGCGCAACTCCGAGGTGATCCGCGCCGCGCTCGAGCGGGACGGTGTCACCGTTCGGACGGGCGTCCGGGCGGTCCGCGCGCAGGCCGCCGCAGGCACCGACGGCGCCCACGTGATCGATCTGAATGACGGCTCGACCGCCGAGGGCCATGCCGTCCTGCTCGCGGTCGGGCGCGAGTTCCCGCTGGCCGGCCTTGGGCTCGAGCACTACGGCATCGCCGTCAGCGGCCCGGATGCGTACCCGCGCGATGGCCGGCTTCGCGTGGCGGACGGGCTGTGGGTTGCCGGCGACCCCGCCGGGCCGGAGCTCCACACCCACCAGGCGCACTACCAGGGCGAGCTGGCCGTGCGCATGGCCCTTGGGGATCCGATCAGGCCGGACTACCGCGCCCTTCCGCGGGCGACGTACATGGATCCCGAGGTCGCATCGGTCGGGATGACGCTCACCGGGGCCCGGGAGGCCGGGCTCGACGCCTTCGAGTGCACGGCTGACTTCCCCCAGACGGCGAAGGGATACTCGGTCGAGGCCGAGCTGGGGCACATCACGATCACGGTCGATCGAACCTCACGCGAGCTGGTGGGGGCAGCGATGGCGTGTCCCGACGCATCCGCGGCGATCCATGAGTGCGTGCTCGCGATCAAGGCTCGTGTGACGGTGGACGTGCTGGCGGAGACGATCCATGCGTTCCCGTCGACGTCGCGTGTTCTCAATGGCCTGTTCGCTGAGGCGCGCTCAACGCTCGACGCCGGGTGAGCCGCGTCTCGGCACCGGCCGTCGGGCGCCGGTGAGCCGCACCGGCGATCAACTGCCCGCGGCTATCTCGCCGCCGACCATGACCATGGTCGGCCGCGCGTGCCACAGCGCCCCGCCGATGGCCACGGGCTCCGCAAGGGCCGCAACCGGGAGCACGACGATATCCGCATGACAGCCGTCGACGAGACGGCCACGGTCGGGCTCACCGGCGGTGATCGCGGGACCCACGCACGCCCCCCGAATGGCGTGCCACAGCGAGATGGCGTGCGCAGGCCCGAGGGCGGGCTCGCCTGCCGACCATGACGGCGCCGCGCGGGTGACGGCGCACGCCAGGCCTGGCCACGGATCGATGGGCTCAACCGGGGCGTCCGTCCCGAACGCGATGACGGCTCCCGCGCCCGCGAGGGCACGAAGCGGAAACGTGCGCGTGTCCGCACGCTGACCCCAGAGCCGGCGAGCCTTCCCGGCATCGGACCGGAGGTGAACGGGCTGGACGGATGCGGCGATGCCGAGGGACGCGAACCGGGCGATGTCAGCGTCGGCCACCAGCTGTGCGTGCTCGATCCGTGGCATCAGCGGGCTGGCGGCGACCGTGGCGCCCAGCACGTCCAGGGCCGCCCGCACGGCCGCGTCCCCGATGGCATGGATCTGGGTGGCGATGCCCGCCGCGGCCGCCCGGGTCGCCTGGACACGCAACGTCGCCGGGGAGGTGAGCCATGTGCCGTACCCGCCTTCCGGAGCAGCCGGCTGGCCTGGCTCGGTCTCAAGCGGTGACAGGAGCACCGCGGTCCGCGACCCGAGCGAGCCGTCGGCGAACGTCTTGAGCCAGCCCAGTCGCAGGCGACCGAGCGGATCCTGGCCCAGCGGAGCGCCGCTCCGGAGGCCGGCGTCGATCGCGGCCTCGAGCTGGTCGGGGCGCACGCAGGCGTGGACGCGAACGCGGAGCCGACCCTCGGACGACAGCTGACGATAGGCGTCGATGCCGGGCCCGAGGCCCGCCTGAGCCGACAGCATGCCCGGGTCATGGACGGCAACCACACCCAGGGCCACCAGCTCCCGCTGCAGCGGCTCGAGTGCCATCCGGATGTCGCCCATCGTCGGTGGCGGAACGAGGTCGGCGACCAGCCGCGCGGCATTCTCGTGCAGCACGCCCGTCGCTTGGCCCATCTCGTCCCGGCGTATCTCACCGCCCGGCGGAGCGGCACGCGCGTCGTCGATGCCCGCCTCGCCGAGGGCGGAGACGCTGGCCAGAAGAGCGTGGTGGTCGTGCGCCCAGAGCGCGACGCGGCGGCCGGGCACGACCTGTTCCAGGTCGGCCGCGGTCGGCCACCGGCCCAGCAAGTCCGGGTCCCAGCCACCCCCGCTGATCCATTCCCTCCTGGCAAAGACCCCGGCACCGCGGGCTACGCGCGCCGTGAGGTCGTCGATCGACAACGTGCCTTCGAGGTCGACGCGATGGCGAGCCAGAGCCGTCTCCACCAGGTGCAGGTGCGCGTCGGTCAACCCCGGGATCGCGACCGACTCAGGTGCCAGCGTGAGACGGCGAGTCCCGCGCCCGGAGAGCGCCTCGACCTCGGATCTCGCCCCCGCTGCGACGACACGCCCATCGGAGATGGCAACGGCTTCAACCCACGCCGGTCCGTCAGCGCCGGCCAGGGTCGCGATCCGGCCGATGACCAGCAGGTCCGCAGCACGTCGCGATGTCATGTCGGAGGCTGCTGCTCCCCGTCCGTGTCGGGATCAGGCTTCGCTGGGGTGACGGTCTCGGTGTCCGGTGCAACAGCCAGCGTGTCGGACTCAGCCTCCCCCTCCTCGACGGGGTGCCAGCCCGTCTCAAGCTCGGAGGCGGTGACGACGGCGACCATGTCGATCCCCGCCTGCTGGTGGTGCGTCGTCGGCGACGCGTGCTGCTCGGCGAGCTTGAGAGGGCCACGGGTCAGGATCGATGCCACGCCGGCGAATGTGATCAGGGCCGCCACGATGATCAGGACGGTCGTCGTGCCGACCAGGTCCGAGACGGGACCCACGATGATGATCGGCAGGAAGCTCGAGACGGAGACCAGCATGTTGAGGACGCCGAACACGCGTCCGCGCACGTCCTCGGGCAGGTCCTCCTGCAGCTGTGTCTGCGACGGGATGGCCACGAAGGCATAGGCCATGCCGGCGAGCAGGGCCACGAACACCACGATCGCGAGCAGCGACGTGAAGTCGGCCAGCGACACGAGCCCGGTGGCGGTCTCGGCCCGCTGCAGGAAGCGGGCGATCGGCCCGGCCGACGCGAGCGTCATGAGCAGCAGGCCCAGCGCGACCAGGCCGAGCTCGATGATCCGGCGGCGGGCCAGGAGGTGACCGAACGAGTTGAGCACAAGGATCCCGGTCACGATCCCGAAGCCGAGCGGCAGTACCACGACCACGAAGTCCTTGGGCTCGAGACCAAGGGAGTCACTCGCGAAGTCGGGGCCCAGGACGCCCAGCACGCCGACGAGCGACGCGGCGATGCCGAGGTACAGCAGGGACCAGCTGATCATGCGGTGATCGCGGATGAAGACGATGCCCTCGCGGAGCTGGCCGATCGTCGAGCCCCAGGCCCGCTCCGCGTCCGCCGCCATGCTTCGCTCCGACTCCCCCTGGTGGGCCGTCGGCGGAGCAGACGGGAGTGTCCAGCAGAAGCCCGCGGCGATGAGGTAGCACGCGGCAACCGCCAGGATCAACGCGGGCGCGCCGGCGAGCGTGACCGTGATGGGCCCCAGCAGGGCGAAGCCCACAGCGAAGGCCGCGTTGAGAGTGAGCGTGAACACGCCATTGGCGGCCATCAGCTGCCGTCGTGGCACCAGGAACGGGATCATCGCCAGCTCGGCCGGCGCGAAGAACACGGTGATGGTCGACACGACCATGTTCAGCAGCAGGATGAGCGGTACGTTCCCGCCCACCATGAAGATGAGGACGAAGCAGGCCGATCGCAGAAGGTTGGTGATGACCAGGATCAGGCGTCTATCGAACCGGTCGACGTACACTCCGGCGACCGCGGAGAACAGCACTGCGGGCACCAGGAAGCTCAGGATGAGCAGGCTCACGGCCGTGTTGGACGAGGTGGCCTCGAGGATGATCACGGTGAGCCCGTAGATCACCATGTTGCCGCCGATCTGGGTGAACGCCTGGCTCAGCCACAGCAGCAGGAACGGCCGGTTCCGGAAGACGTCGAGGGTGCCACCACCACCTTCGCCGGCGGCGATCAGGTCGCCGTCATCGACGGTCGCGCGACCGGTGCCCCCGTCGTTCACGACGGGGGCGGCGTGACGGCGGCGGTGATGGCAGGGTCACCCCGTCGCAGGAACTCCACGATCCTGCGCTCCAGCGCGCTTCTCTCGAGGAGCACGTGGCGACCGCAGGTCTCGCAACGAAGGCCGATGTCGGCACCAAGCCTGTCGACCAGCCACGTGTCGCCACCGCACGGATGGCGCCGGCGCAGGCGAACAAGGTCGCCGAGCCACAGCTCGAGCACGTGCGGAGCAGGCATGACCGGGAGCGTAGCAGAGGGCGGGAGTTCGCCCGCCCGCGCCCGGTCCCGGCCCGCTCAGGTGCCGGTTACAGGCGCGGGCGCCCGAGCACCGGAGCCAGGGATCGATCGGTCGCCGGGAGTGTGATGCGATCCACCGCGGCGACGGTCATCGTGGCGTCCGGGTACCGCGCTGCCAGCTGCGCGATGGGTCCTCCGGCGCGGGTCAGGGAACCGGCGAGCGTCTGGGACTGGCCGATGGCGGTCAGCACCACGGGGCTGGCGACGAGTCGACCGCCGACCGTAACGGATCCGGCCAGGCCGTTCGCGACGACGCCGGCGACGATCCGAACGTCCCCGATGGCCATGCCCTCCGCGCCGGCATTTCGCAGCTCGTTGAGCAGCAGCTCGATCGCATCTCCGGGCACCGACCCCACAATCGTGATCTGGATTCCGGTGCCCGTCACCGCGGCGACGCCCGACCAGCCCTCGATCCGGTTCAGGTCGGCTCGGATCTGCAGCGCCGACGTGTCGCCGCGCTCGACGGCTTGAGCGACGGACGAACGCTGCTGCTCGAGCTTCCGGACCTCATCCCGGAGCTCGTTGTTCCGCGTGGTGACGTTGGCCACCAGCTCTGTCAGGTCCTGGACGGAAAGCGTCGCGAGGCCCTGGTCGGCGGACTGCGACCGAAGCTGGACTACCACCAGGAAGCCAAGGACGAACAGGACCGAGGCGACCATCAGAAGGCCGGAAGGCCGGCGCATCAGGGCACCTGGGTTCCGAACGGGGGGACGACGTCGGGGGTGACACCCGGGCTGGGTGACGCCTCGACGAACCCGTAGCGCAGCGTGACGCTGCCCGCGTAGGCGGGCAGGTCTACCTCGTCGAGCACCGCGTAGTCGACGCCGATCCCATACGTCTCGGCGCGGGAACGGATGAAGTCGACGAAGCCGACCGCCTGGGTCAGCCGCTCGAACATGTCGGACGGTCCGATTGCGCTCACCTGATAGGGCGGGGCCAGGTACGCGGAGTTGACCAGGACCGAGCCGCCGATGTCGAGGATCGCCGTCGTGACCACAACCCGCTCGTCGTTGACGGCCACGTCCTCCGCTCCGGCCAGCCACAGCTCCTCCACCACCGTCCGGACATCGTTGCCCGAGACGAGATAGTCGCGCTCGTCGGCGTCGGTCGGGACCTGCACCCCGGAGTCGGACAACCGGATCACCAGACCCGGCCCGGCGAGGGCCACGAGCCCGGCCGCTTCCTGTGCCTGCTCGAGGCGATCGTTGAGCTGCTGCGTCACGGCCGTCCCGCCCTCGCCGGCCGCGTCCAGGTCGGCGATGCTGGCGCGCAGGTCGAGGACCTGCGTCTTCAGATCGTCCTGCTGCTTCTGGAGGTCGAGAACCGTCGCTATGAGCGGCGTTCGCTCCTGACTCGTGATCCGGATCCTGGGGCCTTCGGACGCGAGCTGGGCCGCGATGAGAAACCCGAGGACAAACAGGGCTGCGCCGAGCGTGAGCTGCCACCCGGCGACCGACCTGGCACGCTCGAGCAACACCTCAGCGGGTCCTCATGCTCGGGGGGTCCTCATGCTCGGGGGGTCCTCCGGCGCCCCATCAGGAGGCCGCCACCGACGACCACCACGAAGACAGCACCGAGCACGATCAGGGCCAGTGCACCGGACCCGTCCCCGCCGGTCGAAGATGTGCCGGCATCGGTCAATCCACCAGCTGCTGTCACCGACGCAGCCGAGGATGGGCTGGGCGACGCCGTCGCGGATGGGTTGGACGGCCCTGCCGAGGCGCCGCCCGCCGCGGACGGGGGCGACTCCCAGGACGGCGGCACCGGGCCCGACGGAGCCGGCCGCGGACCGTATTGCCGGGGCGCGTTTGCGCCCAGCTGGTTCAGCCACCCGGACTGGAACGTCGCCACGTCCACGCCCAGGGCGCGGGTGAACGCCTCGTCGTCCGTCAGGCCGTCCTTGTAGGCGTTGACCAGGCTCACGAGCGCATCCTGCCCGTCTGTCCGGACCAGGTAGTCGATAGCCGAGACCGACTCGGCATACGCGAGCGACGTGAGCCTTGGCTCGGTCGGGAACTGACCGGTGAGCGCTTCGAGCGGCATCAGGTCGCCGCCGTCGACGGCGTGAGCCACCATCGTCTGATCGCGCGATCCGTATCCCTCGCTCAGGTAGACCGCGAGGCCCTCGTTGAGCCAGCGGGGCGGGAAGCGATACGGATTGTTGACCGCGGTATCGAACACCAGGTGCACGAGCTCGTGGGGGATGACCGTGCCCACCCACGGCTGGCTGATCTCGCTCGGCGTGATCAGCGCGAACAGCGTCCGGATGTTCGCATGGGCCTCGCCGCCCACGTTCTCGCGCGTGCCTGGTCCGAGGGCGTTTCGGAACACCGAGTCGTCGGCGTAGATGAAGAAGTCGACGGGCTCCGTCTCGGTCACGCCCAGCAGGCTCGACGTGTCCGCGATTGCCTTCTCGCCGATCGCGAGCGCCTTCTCGGCGAACGCCCGACTGCCGTCGTACCAGTGGACCGTGACGAGGTCACCCTTCACGGTCCGCCAGTCCTGCGTGGTGTCCTGGTAGTTCACGTCGAGCACGTCGCTGGTCACGGGTTCCGAGGCACCCACCGGGTATGCGGCCCAGGTCGCCTGGAACCGCGTGTTCGGCACGATGTGGCCGGACCCCGTGAGGTCGAGCGTGTAGTCGAGCGTTCGTCGGCCGCTGCCGCCCGGATCGTCGACGCTGACGATGTACGGGCCGATCGTGTCCGGGAACCGAAGCCACAGCTCCACGCGCTCCAGCGGCTCGGACGAGGTGAGGTCGACCGAGAAATCGATCGCCTGGTCGTACCGGGCGTCGTATGCGGGTGTGCCGAAGGTCGCCGATGCGGCGCGCGCCGGCGCGATCCCCGCGGTCACCAGCACCGAGATGAGCGAGAGCGATAGCGACAGGAGGAGCAACGTCCCATGACCGGTGCCCCGGAAGCGGCGTCGGAGGATCACTGTCCTTCGCTCCAGGCAAGCCCGGCAAGGCGCAGGATCCCGAGCCCGTTCTGGGTCGCGCCCAGCAGCCCGTCGCGGACCAGCGAGAACGAGGTCCCGTAGCTGACCGGCACGACCGGGACCTCGTCACGCACGATGCCCTCGGCTCGTGCATAGGCAGCCGTCGCGTCCGAGGTGTTGGCGGCCGACGTCGCATCGGCGATCGCGGCATCGAAGGCCGCCGACGACCACTGGCCCTGGTTCGCGGTCGATCCCGTCTCGAGCAGGACGCCCAGGAAGTCGTTGGGACCGGGGAAGTCAGCGACCCACGACAGGCTCCACAGCTGCGGCGGGTCGGTCGCGAGACGCGCCTGGTAGGCGTCGAAGTCCATCGTCGCGTATGCAATGTCCACGCCAAGGTTCTGCTCGAGCATGGCGACGATTGCGTCGTCGTAGCCGCCGCCGCTTGCGATGAACGAGATGGGGCCGAGCGCCGATCCGTCCGCGTAGCCGGCCTCGGACAGCAGCTGACGAGCACCCGCCGGATCGTACGGCGGCATGAAGTCCCCGTCCGGCGCGCCGGGCATGCCCGCCGGAACAAGGCCGGTCGCGGGTACCGACGATCCCGGCTCGTCGAGCTGGGCGAGGCGTCGCCAGTCGACCGCCTTCGCGAACGCCTGGCGGACCCGGATGTCGTTGAACGGCGCGCGCGTGGTGTCGAACCCGTAGTAGGTCACCGACAGCGACGGATCGCTTCGAAGCGACGGGCCCAGGCTTCGGTCATAGGCGATCCATCCGGCGTCGACGAAGCCGATCGGGGCCACGTCCACCTGGCCTGCGGCAAACGCATCGACCGGGCTCTGGCCCTGGAGCGTGGTCACCATCCGCACGGTCCCGATCGCCGGGGGCCCGGCCCAGTAGTGCGGGTTGGCGGTGAGCACGATCGAGTCCGGGTCGATCGAGGACAGCACATAGCCCCCGCTGCCCACGAAGCTCGCCGGATCGGGTTGGATCTCGGCATCCCCGACGCTCGACGGCACGATCGAGAACGGCGCGCTGGACACGATCGCGGGCAGGTCCCCCCCACCCCGTTCGAGGTCAACCACCACGCGCCGGTCACCATCGGCGTGGACGCCCAGCGTTGTCACGTCGGTCGAGCGGCCGCTCAGCAGGTCGCGCGCGCCGACGACGTCGGCGATCAGCGAGGCCAGCGGCGACGGATGGCCGGGTGCGAACAACCGGCGCCAGCTGTGAACGACGTCCGAGGCGGTGAGCGGCGAGCCGTCGCTGAACGTGAGCCCGTCGCGAAGCGTGAACACGACGCGGGTGCCTTCATTCTCGATCGACCACGACTCGGCGAGAGCGGGCCGGATCGTCAGCGAACCGTCGACAGCAGTCAGCGACTCATACAGCTGACTCACGAACGACGCGCTACCGAGATCACCGTGATATGCGGGGTCCAGCGACGATGGGGCGCCCGAAAGGATCGTGACCGTGCCCGGGCTATGGTCTGCACCAGCGACCGTGGCCGGCCGATCGACCGAGCCCAGCCAGGTCGGCAGCAGCTGCACGACCATCGCCGCAACCACGACCATGGCGACCAGCGCGACAAACCCCTGCCGCAGCCGGGACGGCGGTGCCGCCTCTTCGGGCGGACCGGCAGGGTCGGACCAATCCGGGTCGGGGCTCGCCCATCCGGGCGGGGCGGGCGGCAGTGGCGGCGGTGGCGCCGCGGGCGGCGGGGACGGAACCTCGCTGGAACCGGGCAGGCCGCTCGGCGGCACCGCGGTCGGATCGCTCAGGTCAGCCTCCACCATGCGCCTTCGGGGAGCGACGGGTCCGGCTGCAACCGGTCAATGACACGCTCCACAGGGACTGGTGCACGGGGTCTCGCAGCCCACGCGTATCCGTTGCCGGAGAACCCGGCCAACAGGGCCACGATGCATACCCAACGCCGCACGCGGCGAGTATACGGGCGGTGGCGCGAACAGCCCCGGCTGGGGCCCTGGACGGCCCCAGCGGCTTCCGATCTGTGAGGTCGCGACGGGCATAGAAAGAGGCCTCGCCGTGCCACACCGCCGGGGGAACGATGATGTCCGCGAGGCCTCTCGTCAGTGGAAACGACAGTCGGACGATTCCGTTATGGGGGTGATTGGCGAGCCGTGACGGGCGTCCCCGCCGTTTGGGGGGCCACACGACCCGGCGACTCGCCGCGAGCGTTGCCGACGTCGTAGCATCGCCACGTGAAGGACGAGGATCCGGGAGCAGGGCGGCCGCTGCCACTGGCCCTGCGCAACACGCTCACGCGACGCGTCGAGCCGGTGCTCGCCCCGGCCACCGGCCCCGTGCGGATCTACAGCTGCGGCCCAACGGTCTACCGGTGGGCGCACGTGGGGAACCTTCGCAGCTACCTCTTGACCGACCTCATCCGTCGCGTGCTGCTGTACCACGGCCTCGACGTCCTTCACGTCAAGAACATCACCGATGTCGGTCACCTGCGCGACGAGCGGTTCGATCGCGGGGACGATCCCATGCTGGTCGCAGCCGGGCTCGAGGCGAAGTCGCCGGCCGAGATCGCCGATACCTACGAGGCCGGGTTCCACGAGGACGAGGCTCTGGTCAACATCCTGCCCGCGCACGTCTTTCCGCGGGCCACGGAGCACATTCCCGACATGCTCGACCTTGCCGTGCGCCTGGAGCGTGCCGGTCACGCCTATGTGTCGGCTATCAACAACGTCTACTACGCGGTCGCCTCCTACCCTGAATATGGGCGCCTGTCCGGCAACTCGCTTGACGAGCTGCGCGCCGGCCATCGCGGCGCGGTCGAACCGGACAAGCGTGACAGCGCGGACTTTGCGCTGTGGAAGTCGGCCGGAGAGGGCCGCCTGCTCAGGTGGCCGAGCCCGTGGGGCGAGGGCTTCCCGGGCTGGCATCTCGAGTGCTCCGCGATGGCAATGCGCTATCTCGGTCCTCGGTTCGAGATCCACACCGGCGGCATCGACAACGTGTTTCCCCACCACGAGGACGAGATCGCCCAGTCCGCACCGCTGGTGGGAGGACCGCCGGCGCGGCACTGGGTCCACGGCGAGCACCTGCTGGCCGAGGGCAGGAAGATGGCCAAGTCGGCGGGGAACTTCGAGCGCGTGACCGAGGTTGCCGCGCGGGGAATCGATCCACTGGCCCTTCGCTATCTCGCCCTTACGTCCCGCTACGGGCGCAAGCTCAACTACTCCGAGCGCTCGCTCCGATCCGCGGCGTCCGCGCTGGCCTCCCTCCGGTCGCGGCTGGCCGGGCTCGGTCCCCCACCCCCCGACGGCCCGTGGGCCGCCCCGCCGGCCCTGGTCGCGGGTGCGGCCGGTCCGCGACCCTCGGGCATCGCCGCCGGTGTCGCCGGCCACCAGGCTGAACCCGCGCGGGCCCTCGCCGGCCGTGCCTTCCGGACGATGGACCGCGCGTCCGATCCCGAGGCGCCGCTCTCATCGGCCGGCCAAACTCTCCACCATCGGTTCACCGCCGCGATCGACGACGACCTCGACCTTCCGTCCGCGCTGGCCACGGTCCGCGAGACGTTGCGTGCGGACGTGCCCGCGGACGAGCGCCGGTGGCTCGTGCTCGACGCGGATGTCGTCCTGGGCCTGGACCTGCACTCGGTGTGGGAGCCAGCGGGGACGGGCTCCGTATCCGCCACGTCGTCCCCGAACGAGGGTGACGGACGCCTCAGCTCCGAGGAGGCATCGCTGCTCGAGGCGCGAGCCGCCGCCCGTACTGCGCGCGACTGGGCGCGAGCGGACGAGCTCCGGGATCGCCTCGCGGCGGCCGGGATCGAGCTTACCGACGGCCCGGACGGGACGGTGTGGCGCCGGTTGGACCGTGGCTGACCGTCGTTTCGCGGCCCGGGAGGATCCGGGCAAGGTCCCCGTCGGCCAACCCCGAGAGTCAGGCTTCGAGCAGCAGGTCTCGCCGCGTCGCGAACCGCTTGAGGATGCGATAGAAGTTGCGCTTCGACAGCCGGTCCCGCTCCTCGGCGGCGAGATTCGTCCAGCCGCGATGCTCATGGCGGACGACCGATAGTCCACCGAGCGCGACCGCCCGCCTCGGCTCGTCGGCGTCCTCCGGCAGCTGATCGCGCAGGACGAGGCTCCACCAGATGTCGAGGTTGCGGTAGAAGGTGAAGTGCTCGTCGAGCGGGCCGCGCCTCGCGTAGTCGGCGCGACGAAACGCCTGCGCATACCCCTCGATCGCTACCACATCCTGGTCGCCACTTGCGGGTTGAGGCTCGCGGAATCGACGGAGGTCGCTGGAGACCAGCCCGAACGGTCCGACCACGGCCACCGTCGGGTCGTCGAGCGCCTCGACCATCGGGCCGAGCATGTCCGACTCGGCCTCGATGCTGGTGTCAACCAGCACGACGGCTGAGCCCTTGGAGCGGCGGATCGCGACGTTGAGCGCCGCGGCGTGCCCCATGCGGTCTCTCGTCCACACGATCTCCGTGTCGGCAACCGACGAGCCCAGAGCCTCGGCGCTCGGCAACCGCTCTGCCTGCTCGGGCGACGGGCCGTTGGCGACGATCACCAGCTGCGTCCCCGACGGGGCCCGACCGACGACGGACCGGATCGTGCGCTCGAGGTCATCGGGCCAATCGGTGGCCAGCAGGATCACGGTCAGGGTCGCCGACGGCGCTTCGTCGAGGCGAGACGGCACTGATTGGCTGGAGCCATACCGAACGATATGACCGTCGGTGACATCCGCTGGCTGCGACCGGCGCAGCGTGTACAGCGTCCCGGCGTCCTCGATCGACCAGCCGGCCGCCTCGATCTCAGAGCGCAGCGCGTCGGCGGCGGTCCAGTCTCGCGCACGGCGCGCGGCGGCTCGCCGCTCGGCGAGGTCGGTGATCTCGGCGGGAACGGGGTCGACTGACACCTCGCGAGGATACCTGCCGAGGGCATTCGTTCGGCCGCGGGGGCGCCGCCCGAGCGACGTTGCGCAATGCCGTCCGTGCGCCTGGCCCGGACGACCTCTCACCTCGTCGAGAGTCGGCGGATGGCCCGGGACATGCGTCACTCGCTGTCTGACCAATGGCCCGCCGCGACTGGTCCGGATGGACCGCAACGATAGACTTGCCCGCGGCGCACGGTATGTGCATCACACAGGACCCTGCAACTGAGGGCCGCCGGCAGTGGAGCCGGACGGAGGGGTCACGGAGGCAAAAGAACAAATGCAGATCACCGGACGGATCCACCAAGTCGGCCTCGCCGTCTTCCGCATCGCGGTCGGCATCATCTTCCTGTGGGCGGGGCTGGACAAGCTGCTGGCTGCCGAGCCGTTCTCCGCGGCCGGCTTCCTTGGTCACGCCACGGCTGGAACCCTCGGATGGCCCTTCGTGACCGGCACTCCTGCCGAAGGGACGATCTACAACCCGACCCACGACCTCTGGGTGAGCCTGTCGCAGAACGGCACGCTGATGCCGATCGTCGACTTCCTCGTGGTGGGCGGTGAGATCGGGATCGGGATCGCGCTGATCCTCGGCCTGTTCACCCGCTTCGCTGGCGCCATGGGCACCCTGATGATGCTCCTGTTCTTCTTCGCCGCGTGGGACTTCGCCTACGGGATCGTCAATCAGCATCTGACCTACGCGCTGGCCTGCGCCACGCTCACAGGTCTGGGTGCCGGCCGCTACTACGGCCTCGACGGCATCCTTGCTGGCAAGGTCCCGGCCTGGATCAACCGCTACCTGATGTCGGGCGCTCCGACCGAGACCCCGGACGGGACGAAGGTCAGCGAGCCCGTGACTGCCTGACACCACCGCCGTCCCTGGACGGCGTCGCAGCGTCCCCGAACCGGCGGCCATCGGCCGCCGGTTCGTTGTGCCGGGCCCCCGGTGGGCCGCGGATCGCCCGTCGCATGCGAGGATCGACACATGACGACCAGCCGCCAGGTCCCGGCAGCACGGGCTCCCGTTGTCCGCCACCGATGGCTACCCCGCCAGCACGGCAGCTGGGCGATGCTGCTCGTGCCCCTGCTCCTGGGCGTTGCGGCAAGCCAGTTCAGCGCGTGGCAGCTCGTCCTCGCGGCCGTCGCCGTGGCGGGCTACGTCACCTCGGCGACGTTCCAGGCGTGGTCGAAGGCTCGTCAGCCCTCCGCCTACCGCGCTCCACTGCTCACGTGGGGCGCGATGTTCGTGGTGCTCGGGCTCGTCCTCGTCGCGGCATTCCCGGTTCTCCTCGCGAGCCTCGTGGTGCTGCTGCCGGCGGCGGCCGTGGTGATTCGCGGTGCGCGCCCCGGTCGTCGTCGGGGTCTTGCGAACAGCCTCGCCCAGGTTGCCCAGGCGCTGGTGCTCGTCCCGGCGGCGGCCGTCGTGACCAGAGACTTCGACCCGGCTGCCGTGTGGACCGCCACCGGCGTCGCGGCCGCCTATCTCGTGGGCAGCGTGCTGGTGGTCCGATCCGTCCTTGGTGAGCGCGACAACCCGGCGTTCGCCGTCGCAGCGGTCGGGTTCCACAGCGTGGCGGCCATCCTCGCGCTGTGGCTGCTCCCGCCCGCCTACGCGCTGGCTGCGGGCTGGCTGCTGGTTCGCGCGATCGCGTTGCCGATCCTCGAGCGCCGGTGGGCGGGAGGCTCGCACCCTCTTCGACCCATTCACGTTGGCATGGTCGAGATCGCGTCGTCCATCGCGGTCGTCGTGGTGTCGTTCGCCATCCCCGCCTAGGCTCCCGCCACAGCCTCTCCGACCGGGACGTTTCCGCGTCGCCGGGATCTCGTGCCACGGGGCGGGTCCGGGCCGGAGCTTTGCGTGGCGGGCATACGCTGCATGTGGCATGGCATTCGAAGTCGTCCCGACGCCGATCCGCCGCCGGCCGCGCTGGCACGTTCTGGTCGTGGCTGGATTCGCCGTTGTCGTGGTTGCCGCCGCCCTGGTCACCAGCGACCCGCCGAGCGCGGCGCAGCGTGGGCACGACGCCAGCGCTGTGCTTCCGTCGCCTCGGTCGGGTCCCACGGCTGCGACCCCGCCAACCATCGACGCGTCGCCAGCTCGCCCCGCGCTGCTGCCCGATTCGATCCACTGTCACGATATTGATGCGGTCGCGTGTACCGCGGTCACGTCGGCCTCGGTGAACCTGCTCGCGACGACAGGCGCTCCGCCGAGGTCAGTCGCTGTCTGGCCGACCCTCCTGTGCGACAGCGAGGTCGATTGTCCTCGGTCCCGGCTCACAGGTGCTCGCCCGCTCGGCTCGGCGATAGTCAACCTGCGCAGCGGAACAATCGTGTGGATCAATGTCGTGGACCTTCCCCCGGACCGTTCGCTGACCGAGGAGCGCACCGGGGTCGACGCGTGGGTCATCCGCTGGCAACCGCAGTCCTGACATCCGCTGCGTGCCGGCGTCGCCGGCGTGCATCGCACCCGCACGTACGGCACCATGGACGCCATCACCCAGCCTCGCAGGAGGGCTCGCCGGTCGATGACAGTGCGCGTGCTGGTCGCGTTTGCCACCAAGCTCGGCTCGACGAGGGAGATTGCGGAGGCCATCGGGAACACGATCCACGCGACGCTCGTGGATGCCGACGTCGACGTCCTGCCGGCCGCGTCGGTCCATAGCCTCACTGACTACGACGCGGTCGTGCTGGGCAGCGCGCTCTACGCGGCGCACTGGCGCCGAGACGCCAACCGGTTCGTCCAGCGGCATCGTGCACAGCTTATGGAACGGCCTGTCTGGCTGTTCAGCAGCGGACCCCTGGATCGCTCAGCCGACGCCGGGACCCTCCCTGCCGCACCGGTGGTGGCCGCGTCGACAGACTCCATCGAGCCTCGGGATCACCGCACGTTCGGCGGCCGGCTCCAGGCCGACGCGCCGGGCGTCGAGCCACAGATCCTGGCGACGCACCCCATCGGCGACTTCCGCGACTGGGATGCGATCCGGGCATGGGCGACGGACATCGCCGCCTCTCTTCGCGAGCTGTCGTCCGAGACCCCCTGACGAATCGCCGGAAGACCAGGCGGCCGCTAGCTTCCCACCTGGATCACGCCGTTCCACAGCTGGTAGTGGGACACCCACGTGTTGGCGTGGATTACGCGACCCTTCGCGTCCCTGACGACGCGTGACACCGAGACGTCCATGCCATTGGCGGGATACTCGGTCTGCTTGCGCACGCCGTGGGGCAGTGTGCTCACAGAGACGGTCCGCGTGACCGCCTTGCGCACATTCGAGACAATGGGCTTGCCGAGGGTGACCGTGCGCCCGTCGGGAATGCCCCAGATCTCGTACCGGACCCAGCCACGTCCGGCGGCCGTGTAGCGGAACGTGCGGATCACGACCGGATGCCTCATATCGTTGGTGAAGCTCATCGTGCGCGTCCCGCGCGACGACTTCGACACGGTCGCGTCGAGGCCCAGCGGATAGCGGTAGATGTAGTACTGGTGGTTGACCCGGCTGCCCATCCGCAGGCCGGCCCGCATCGCGGCATTGAACAGCGTTGTCGAGCTCGAGCACATGCCTCCGCCCAGCGCTCCGGTGGGATCCGTGTGGTCGCCAGCGATATAGCCGCCGGGGCCGTAGCCCCGGGCGGTCGTCACCGGGCCGATGGCGCTCCACCATTCGAAGGTCTGCCCGGGATTGAGGACCGTCCCGTCGATGATCCTCGCCGGGGTCCAGATGTTGGCACCGTAGAAGTTGTGGTCATCGACCGGGAACCACGTCTTCCAGCTGCCTAGGCGCGTCATCAGCGGGCCCTTCCGAGTCGCCACCTCGGTCGTCAGCTTGGGCGCGATCTTGATGACCTTGGCCTTGACGGGGGCGATCTCGGACTCATTTGCCCGCGCCTGCAGCGCGGCCGCGATCGCCTCCGCGGTCGCCCTCCTGTCCAGCTTCCGACCATCGTGGGACGGCGCCACCCCGACGATCCGCCCCGAGCGGGTCTTGAGATACACGGCCGACTCGGGCGCCTTCTTCACGCCCTTCGCCACCTTCTTCAACGCGCTCGCGATCGCGGCGCGATCGATGACCGTCTCCACCGACCCGTCGGCGGCGTTCTCGAACCCAATCCAGCTCCGGACGACCTTGGCCTTGATCTTCCATTCCTGCTTCTTGAACGTCACCGTCACCGCGCCGAGCATCCGCTGCGCCGTATCCTTGACGATCTGGATCTGAGCGTCGGTCCGGGCGGGCGGAACGGCAACGCGGGCGACGTCGATGACGATCTCCTCGGGTGCGTCGACCGCCTGCACTGACGCCAGGGCCATCCCCGCCGCCGTCGTCGCGTCGTACGTCCGGCCATCGCGCGACGCGACCGTGAAGATCGTGTTCGAGTCGGTTCCGATCCGGGCGTCCACCGGCGAACGTGCCAGCGGTCTGAGCCCGGCGCGAACCTCTTGTTCGAGGGCATGCACGTCGATCAGCAGGCTGACCGGCAGATCCGTGCCCTCGATCGCCTGGCGGATCTCGCCGACGGCCCGCTCGAGCGGCGTGCCCGCTCGACCTGCCTGCATCGCCTCGGCCGTCATCCAGCCGACGTCCGGGCGACGCCCGAATTGCGCGTAGGCAACGCTCACGTCTCCGGCGTCGGTATGAAGAACCAGCCGCCCGTCGCCGTACCGGGCGAACGAGTCAGACACGGCCGACGAGGCCTGCTCCAGGTCCATCCCGGAGAGATCGACACCGCCAACGTGCACGCCGGGCAGCACGCGCCCCTCGTAGCTTGCGTCCCATGCCGCGAGCGCCGAAGCCCCGATCGCGATGGCAATGACCAGGCCCAGCGCGAACCCGAGGATCAGCCTGGGCCAGACCCTGGGGCGCGAAACCACCAGCGGGACCTCCTGCGCGCCCGCAGATTGGCTCTGGGACTCGTCCACCGCTGTCATGGCGTCACGCATGATGCCTGATCGGCGAGCGGTTTGGCACCCCCCACGTCGTACCACAAGCGGCTGCGGATGCGGTGTCGTAACGTTTCCGTGACGCGGGACGGGCACCCTTCGCGCGTCACACAAGGGAGAGCCGACGCCCCACGATGATCGACCGGCACGCACAGTGACCAGCCCGTCCGCTCAGCCAGCACCGCTGGCAAAGGGCCGGAGGAAGACCATCGTCTTAGCCGCGGTGGTCGTCCAGGCCATTGCAATCGGCCTAACGATCTGGCTCGTCGCCGCCGGCTGGCCGGACATCCTCGCCAGCGGCGAGTGGGGCTTCCCTGGATTCCAGTCGGTGGCTGCCTTGGTCGCAACCGCATCCGCATGGCCGATCCTGCGAGCAAGACCTGAGAACCCGATCGGCTGGCTCCTGCTCACCGCCGCGACCGGGTCGGCGATCCAGGGCCTCGCGCATTACCAGGCCCAATCGGCCAACCTCATGAGCGGCCCCGGGCTCCTGCCAGCCAGCGTCGGGGCGTGGGTCGAAGGCTGGGAATGGGTCATCATCGTTAGCGCCTCGATCGCGACCCTGCTGCTGTTTCCGACCGGGCGATTGCCGTCGCCCCGGTGGCGACCCGCGCAATGGGCCGTCGTGGCCGGCGCCGTCGCAACGACCACCGGGCTGGCCTTCTCGTACACGGCCTTTCCCCAGGCCGCCTCCGCCCCCCGTCGGATCACGACGGATGTGTCGGGCCCGTTAGCCGTGGTCGCCGTTGCCGGCTTTCTGTTGCTCATGCTCGCCTCGGCCTTGGCGACCACCGCGACGATCACGCGGTTCCGGCGTTCCATCGGGATCGAGCGGCAACAGCTGAAGTGGCTCGCGCTGGCCGGTGCGGCATTCCTGCTCACGTTCCCGCCGTACATCGTCGCGGTCGAGTCTGGCGGCGCGGCGCGATGGTGGGAGGCGCTCACCGCCATTGCCTTCCTCGGACTACCGGTGGCGATCGGGATCGCGATCGTCCGCCACCGCCTATTCGACATCGATCACGTCATCAACCGAACCGTGGTGTACCTGTCGCTTACGGCGCTGCTCGCGGTTGTGTACGTCACCACTGTGCTCGCCCTGCAGTCGCTCCTGTCCGGGGTCATGCGCACCAATGAGCTGGCGGTCGCCTCCTCGACCCTGCTCGTGGCCGCCATCTTCCAGCCGGCCCGTCGACGGATCCAGGCCGTTGTCGACCGTCGCTTCTATCGATCCCGATACGACGCGCTCCGGATCGCCGATGCGTTCGCGGGGCGGCTGCGTGACGAGGTCGAGCTTGACGCGGTCACGGGCGACATCGGTCGAACGGTGCGGCACGCGATCCAACCGCGAATCGTCGGAGTCTGGGTGCGTCCCTCGCGCGGCATCGCCGGTCGGCGCTGACCCGGTTCCGTATCCGACCGACGTTCGCTGGTGGGCGATCGAATCGGCCGTTGACAGGTGGCACCGCAATCGGGTCGGGCCTGGCGCCGTCAACCACCCCAGGAGTCTCGATTGACGGATCAGGGGTTCCATCCGCTCAAGTCCGCCCTGTAACATCCCCGGATCATCCCGGACCCCACCGGACCAACCTCGCCCGGGAGATGGAGGAGCCTAGCCCATGCGTCCTGCTCTACGACGAGCGACCGCGCTTCTCGCTGTCACGGCACTGTTCGCCGCTGCCGCGGCGCCCGCGGTAGCCAGACAGCCAGCGAAGCACGCCGACCCGCCCGGCCAACTCATCCCGGTCCAGCTGCTCGCGTTCAACGACTATCACGGGCATCTTCTCGCCTCCGACAACGGTGACATCGATGGCGCAGCCGTCGGCGGCGTCGAGTACCTGTCCGCTGAGCTCAACAAGCTCCGCAAGGGCCACAAGTTCTCGCTGACCGTTGCGGCCGGTGACCTCATCGGTGGCTCTCCGGCGTTCTCCGGCCTGTTCCACGACGAGCCGTCCGTCGAGTCGCTCAACACCCTCGGGCTCGATGTCTCAAGTGTGGGCAACCACGAGTTTGACGAGGGCGTGACCGAGCTGCTCCGGATGCAGAACGGCGGTTGTCATCCGGTAGATGGCTGCTACTTCCCAGACCAGCCGTACGCTGGCGCAGACTTCCCCTGGCTTGCCGCAAACGTGGTCAACGAGACCACCGGTAAGACGGCCCTGCCGCCGTACTGGATCAAGCGCTTCAACAACGTCAAGATCGGCTTCATCGGCATGACCCTCGAGGCCACCAATACCCTGGTCGCCGCAGCCGGGATCAAGGGCTGGGAGTTCAAGGACGAGGTCGAGACGGCCAACGCGCTGGTGCCAAAGCTGAAGGCGAAGGGCGTCCAGGCGATCGTCGTGCTCCTTCACGAGGGCGGGTCGCAGACACCGCCGCCAGGGGACGTCGATGCGTGCGTCGGCATCTCCGGTCCCATCGTGGCCATCAATGCCGGTCTCAGCCCCGCTATCGACGCAATCGTCAGCGGCCACACCCACCTGCCCTACAACTGCATGCTGCCCGATCCGGCCGGCCACCCCCGGTTCGTCACCTCGGCCTACTCCTACGGGCGCGTGGTGACCGAGCTGAACCTCGTGCTCGACAAGCGAACGCACGATGTGCGCCGTGACCTGAGCACGTCCGAGAACCACATCGTCGACCAGGCCACCCTCAATCCCGATCCCGCGGAAACAGCCGTGATCGCAAAGTGGCAGCCGCTGTACGACGCGGCCGGCACGACGCCGGTCGGGTCGGTGACCGCCGACATCAACCGTGGCGGCGACCCGCCCGGCTCGGATCGAGGCGTCGAGTCCGCCGCCGGCAATCTCGTAGCCGACGCCCAGGCGTGGGCAACCTCGGCGGCGGGCGCGCAGGTCGCGTTCATGAACCCGGGCGGCGTCCGCTCGGATCTCACCTATGCCAGCTCGGAAGGTGAGGGGGACGGCGTCGTCACCTACGGTGAGGCGTTCACGTTCCAGCCGTTCGGCAATACGCTGGTCACGTACAACATGAGCGGTCAGCAGATCCTCGACGTCCTCGACGAGCAGTGCCAGCCCGCCGGCTCCAGCCGCCCGTTCCTCCATCTCGGCGTGTCGCAGGGCTTCACGTACGACCTTGCCCGGACGATCACGAACGGCGACTGCACGTCGATCACGGTGACCAACGTGATGCTCAACGGGGTCGCCCTCGACCCGGCCGCCACCTACCGCGTGACGGTCAACAACTTCCTCGCGGACGGTGGAGACAACTTCGCCACGTTCGGTGAGGTGACCTCTCCTCGCGCCGACGGTGGCAATGACCTCGAGGCGCTGGTCAACTACATGGGCGCGTTCAGCCCGCTGTCCCCGCCCGGCACGGATCGGGTCAACGAGCTGAACTAGCAGGCTTCATCGCCCGATCGGGGTTGTCACCCTGCACATGAAGGCCCCCGGGTCGGACTCGCGTCCGCCCGGGGGTTTCGCATCTCATCTCTGTGATGACGGTGACATCACGGGCCCAGGCACGGCCCGAGGCTATGCGCCGGCGTCCTCCGGGTCCGGGTCCGTCACGCTCGCCGGCGCCGCCTGGCGTACGGCCCCGGCCAGGATCTCGAGTAGCGGCGCCACCTGACCGAGCAGCTGGGCGCCCTCTCCGTAGATCGACAGGTTCGCGCCGCGCAGCACGCCTGAGGCGGCCTCGACGATCTGCGGGGCCTGCTCGAGGGGCAGGATCTCGCGCCGCATCTCCTGTTCGGCTCTCGGCCGCAGCAGCTCATGTTCGACCTCGGACGCGCGCAGATGGTTCCTCAGCTCTCGGATCGCCAGCTCCTCGCGAAGGACCTCGGCCTCTCGCGTGAGCTTCAGCAGCCGCGCAGGCGTCTCGGCGTTCGCCTTTTCGACGTCGGCCCCCATCTCGGCGGCGAACAGCGCCTGGTCGCGACGGAGGCCCTCGAGGTCCATGTCCAGCTTCCGGGCGGCCACCCGCTCGGCCGAGGTCATCGAGGCCAGCTTGGCATGCTCGGTGGTCTGGATGGCGGACTGGTCGCTCTTGAGCCTGATCTCGTTGCGGACCTGCGCTTCGAGCTGCGTGCGAAGCTCAGCATCAACGATGAACACCTGAGCCAGCTGAGCGATCTCAACGGTGATGCCCCAACCACCAGCGTCGACGTCCGGACCGATCGTCGTGTCCAGGGCAGCCCGGACGACCTCCGACAGGGTCGTCTTGCGCTCCTCGATGCACTCGACCATCGTCATGTGGCTCACGGCGTGACGCAGCTCCCCCAGCACCACATGGGTCACCATCTCGCTGATCCGGGAGATCCCCGTCCCGTCGATGAAATCGAATCGCTCCGCGGCGGCGACCGGGTCGGTGACGCGGTAGATGACGACACCCTTGAACCGCAGCGGGATGCCGTCCTGCGTCTCCTGCGTGAACTCGAAGGCCGCCTCCTGCCGGCCGCTCGGAACGATGGCGTAGACGGTTCCTGGCCGGAGGAACGACTGGACAGCGGAACCGCGATTCTGCAGGACCCCGGCGCGACCGACCAGCAGGTACTGATTGGGATTCGCTCGCACGAACGGCATGGGCGTGACCTCCGATCGGCAACCGGGACAGGAGGAGCCGATCCCCACCCATGGCAGGTCACCACGCCAACGTCCCACCCCGAAAGTCACGCGTCCCTGGCCAAGAAGTCCTACCGGGTGCGCGTCGGCATCCGCGAGAGCGCCCGGGGCCTCGCTACGGCACCGCCGGTGGTCGCGGCGCCAGTGGCTCGACGCCGGGCTCGGTCTCACGTCCGGGCTCATGCTCCAGCCGCAGGGGGCCTTCGCCGTGGAGCTGCGCGAGAACGTCACGCCCGCGTCGGGGACCCACGGCCGTGTCCCCGAGGCTGACGAGGCCAACAAGCCGCTCACCAGCCGCGGTCGTCCCCGACAGCATGCCATCGCCCAGTGGCTGCGCGATCGGCATCAGGAGCCTTGCGGACCAGCGCTCGATCCCGGCCGCGTCGCGCCACAAGTCGACGGTCGCGCCGCCGACCAGGACCCCGCTCAGCGTCACGTCCCGAAGGGCGAACCGGCGATGTTCCCGGATCCTCTCGTTCGTCTCAGTCATGGTCAGGCCTCCCGCTGGGCGCGGCGTCTGTCGCCGCGCGCGGTGCGTTCTCGAACCTCGAGCGCTTGACCATGGATCAGCCTGGCGCGGTGCCCTCGGACGAGGCCATGTGCACGCGCCCCATGGGGCGGGCCCGGCTCACGCCGTCCGGACGTTGATCGCGCGAATGCCCTTCGGATCCTGCTCGGTCTCGAACTCGACGTGCTCGCCGCCGACCAGCCGGTCGAAGTCAAGCGAGTCGGCCACGGCGCTGCGGTGAAAGAAGTAGTCCTTGCCGTCCTCGGCCGTGATGAAGCCAAAGCCGCGCTCGGACACGACCTTCTTGACGGTTCCGGTGGCCATGTGCCGACCTCCATGCTGTCTCGAACGCTGGAGATCGGACGCGCGGCCCGTTCGAGAGAGGGTGGCCACGCGAGGTTGCCGCTTTGCGCAACACATGAACCGTACCACGCGTGTGTGACGTGGACCTGCGGCCGAAAGCGCGGCCGTCGGGTGCCCGACCGTCAGGACATCCTGCGTGTCCTGCAACGATGGCTCGGCAGACGATGAAGGGCGCGTCGGGCCGTTCCCAGGTGACCTCTGCCTCTGCAACGGTGTCGTCTTGCATCGGACCATCAGGCTCACCGGGGGTTTCGCCGACGACCGGAGAGGACGTGGTTGCCCAATCGTCCGTCCCATCCGCGACCCTGAACCACGCGAATGACGCCGTGCTCGTGGATGGCTCGCGCATCGCAGTCGTCGGGGGTGGCCCCGCCGGCTCGCTGTTCAGCTACTTCCTGCTTGACATGGCCGACCGGGTCGATACCCGCCTCAACGTCGACATCTACGAGCCGCGAGCGTTCGAGGAGACCGGCCCGGTGGGCTGCAACATGTGCGGCGGCATCGTGTCCGAGACCCTCGTGCAGAACCTGGCGGTCGAAGGCGTCCTCCTCGAGACCGACGTGGTCCAGCGTGGCATCGACTCCTACCAGCTCCACACCGACGTCGGCAGCGTCCGCATCGCCACGCCCAACGATGAGATGCGCATTGGGGCCGTTCACCGGGGTGGTGGTCCACGCGATGTCACGGAACCGAGATGGCTGTCCTTTGACCGCCATCTGCTCGACAACGCGGTCGAACGCGGTGCCACCGTGGTCCAGACCCGAGTCGAGACGATCGGCCGATCCGGCGACGGGCTCCCCACGATCCAGCTGAAGGGCGGGGAGCCTGTCCCCTACGATCTCGTCGTCGTCGCCACGGGCGTCAACACGTCGATCCTCAAGACGCTCGAGACGCTCGGCATCGGATATGCCCGGCCGAGGGTGACCAAGACGCTGATCCGCGAGTACCACCTGGGTGAGGAGGTCATCGCGGCCACGCTCGGGTCGTCGATGCACGTGTTCCTCCTCGACCTTCCGCGGCTCGAGTTCGCAGCGCTGATCCCGAAGGGTGACTACGTGACCCTCGCGATGCTGGGCGAGGACATCGACAACGCCCTGGGTGACGAATTCACCTCCCTGCCCGAGGTTCGCGCGGTGATGCCCGCCGACTGGGACCCTGCTGCAAAGTCCTGCCAGTGCCTCCCCCACATGAACGTGCACGGAACCGAAAAGCCCTACGCCGACCGGATCGTGTTCATCGGCGACAGCGGCATCACGCGCCTCTACAAGGATGGCCTTGGGGCTGCCTATCGAACCGCAAAGGCCGCGGCGAGCACGGCCGTCTTCGAGGGAGTCTCAGAGACGGCGTTCCGCGATCACTTCATGCCAGTCTGCCGCTCGATCCAGGGCGACAATCACATCGGGCGGGTCGCCTTCGCCCTCACCCGCGTCGCGCAGCGCCTGAGGGTGGCTCGGATCGCGCTCCTGATGATCGTGCGGAGCGAGCAGGAGCGGCACGGCAAGCCTCGGCTGAGCGGCGTGCTGTGGGACATGTTCTCGGGCAGCGCACCGTATCGCGACATCTTCCGCCGGATGGTTCACCCGGCGGTCGTCGCTCGCGGGATCGTCACGATGCCGGGTGCCGTGGTCGAGTGGCTCCGACTTCGTTGGGTTCCGGAACGGAGGTGAAGACGTGAGCGAGGCCGCGCTCGGACGCTTCTACGCGGACGGCGAGATCGTGGCGTGCCAGGGGGAGGTCGGCGACAGCATGTTCATCATCCAGGAAGGCGAGGTCGAGATCGTGCTCGAGGAGCACGGGGCGGAGGTGGTCCTCCGCACGGCAGGCCGCAACGAGGTCCTGGGTGAGATGGCCGTGTTCGAGAAGGCTCCGCGGTCGGCCACGATCCGGGCCAGGGGACAGGCACGAATCCTGACGCTCGACAAGCGGAACTTCCTGCGCCGCATCAACGAGGATCCATCGCTCGCGTTTCGCATCATCGAGATCATGTCGCGTCGTGTTCGCGACCTGAGCCACGAGGTTCACGAGCTCCAGGCGATCGTCCGTGAGCGGGCCGCGAACGCGGACGGGCAGCGCGCCAGCTGACGGTCACTGCAACCGGTCCGCGGGCGACGCGCGGCTTCCAGGGCCTGTTCGCCGCGGGCCGGGATCATCGAACACGTAGACATCCGGGGCGCTCGTCCAGATGGCACAGGCCGAGGCCAAGTCGTGGCACCCCCTAGCGTTCGGTCGCGCGACCCTCCGGTCTGTGCGGGATCAGGTGGACGATGGCTGGGCTGCGTCCGCCGACGCATCGCCGGTCGCCGGCACGTGCGCGGTGGGGCGGCGGTCATAGGCGGCGATGACGTCCGCCACGGAGTCGAAGGTATCGTCAACCTCCGCCTGCATCCCGTACAGGTTCGGCCGGCTGACGACGCCCGGCTCGGCCTCGCAGATCACGAACCTGGCGCCCCGCTGCTTGGCTTCCCCGATGACATCGCGGATGGCGCCCGCGCCCGAGTAGTCGACGTCGTCCATGGCGGCTCCTGAGAGGCAGAACCATTCGAGCCCGTCGACGGACTCGAGGATGGCCGTGGTCTCCTCGGTGAACCGAGTCGCGTTGGCATAGTAGAGACCGGCACCGAAGCGGTAGATGACGAGACCCGGTCGTGCCTCGAGGATCGACCCGCTGCGCAGGGGCTGGAACTGGAGCGCGCCCGTCGGCGCGATGGCGACGGTGATGTCGCGCGGTCGATAGGCATGGTACAGATGCTCGACGAGCGAGAGCGCGATGGCCACGACGATGGCCTCCTCGATGCCCACGAGGACGACGGTGGCGGCGGTCAGGGCAGCGACCGCGAACTCGCCACCCCGGACGCGGGCGATGCCCCGCATCCCCTTGGAGTCGATGAGCTCGATGCCGATCAGGAGGACGACGGCCGCCAGGACCGCATTGGGCATGTACTGCAGGGCGGGGGTGAGGAAGAGCAGCACGACGAGGACCACGACACCGGTCGTCGTCTGCGCGAGCTGGCTCTTGCCGCCGGCGCCATCCACCATCTGCGTCTTGGTCGGGCTGCCGTTCACGACCCACGTGCCGGTGAGCCCCGCGCCCAGATTTGCCGCGGAGAGGCCGATGAGGTCGACGTTCTCGTCGAAGCTGTCGCCGTACTTGATGGCGTAGGCTCGCGATGTCGCTGCGCTCTGGGCCAGGATGACGATGAAGCAGGCCAGCACCGTCGGGAAGACGGCCACGATGTTGTCGCCCGTGATGCCCTGCGGGATCCCGATGGGCGGCAGCCCGCCCTGCACGGGACCGAGCAGGCTGACCGAGCTTGGCAACAGGCCGACATAGCTGATGGCGATCATGCCCAGCACCGCGATAAGGGCGCCGGGGATCCGGCGATCGAGCCGCTTGGAGCCCAGGATGATGACCCACACCGCGACAGCTACGAGCAGGGTGGGGATGCTCGTGTCCGGGATCTCCTGGAGGGTGCCCACGAACTGGGCGACGACTCCGCCGGAGGGCTTGGTCACGCCGAGGACGCCCGCGAGCTGCGTCATGGCGACCTGGATGCCGACACCGGTGAGGAAGCCGATGAGCACGCTGCGCGACAGGAAGTTGGCGATGAACCCGAGCTTCAGGACCCTCGCCAGCAGCAGCACCGCGGCCACGAGCAGGGCGCACAGCCCGGCCATGCCGATCCACTCGGTCGACCCGCCGACGAAGCCGAGGGCGGTGAGGCCGGCGGCCATCGTCATCGCCGTGGCTGAGTCCGCCCCGACCACGAGGTGTCGCGAGGAGCCGAGGATGGCGAACAGGAAGACAGGGATGAGGATCGTGTAGAGGCCGGTGATGACCGGCATCTGGGCCATCGAGGCGTAGCCCATCGTCTCGGGGATGGCGAGGGCCGCGAGGGTGGCACCGGCGATGAGCTCGGTCGGGACTCGGGACGTGTCCAGCGGCAGGATCCCCTGCAGGAAGGGTCGGCTGGGGCGCCGCGCCCGAAGGTTCGTCGTAGCGGTCATCGTTTACCTCACCCTCCTGGCGGCCGGACGGTCGCCCTCCATCGGAGCTCCGCTCGAAATCAACCTCGTTCCGGACCCTGCCGTGTCGCTGTGGCGGGCTCACGGGCGACAGGGCCTTCGCCTGCGCGAGTCGGCGGCGGCGCTGGAGGGCATCGGAACGCCGACGGCAGCAGCCTCGAGCGTGACTCTGGGCACGATCGAGACCGCCGACATCACCCAACGAGGGTGAATAATGGGCGTCGACCAAAACGCGACCTGCGGGGTGCCCTCTTGACCCGGGCGACACACTCTTGCCGCAGGCAACGCAGGGCCAGATCGACACAGCCAGCCCCGAACAGCTCCTCGAGCTCATCGGCCATGCCACTCGAGCGGATCAGGGTGACCGAGGACGGCGAGTACAAGATCGAGCCGGTTCCGGCTGCGCAGCCGGTCTTCGCGGCCGCGGAGAGTTTGCTTCTGACGCCCCCGGACGGACTCGAGCCCCCAATACCAACGCAGCTCCCTGGACTGGTATCTCGAGGTCGGATGAGGCCCTTCCCCTGCCCGCTCGGTCGCCACGAACCTTGGTCGGAGCAAGAGGGATAGCCCCGACGCAACGTCGCCAGTTCTGCTGATCCCCGTCACGAATGTTCCGAGCTCCGTTCACGAGGCCACGAGAACCGCGTAGACGCCACTCGCCGCCCCGCCCGGGTCTGTTGCAGCCATCCCGCTCCCGACAGGCACCGCCCGCCGGATAGCCCAACCGTCGTCTTGGGCAGACGGACTCTTGCCGAGGTGTCCGCGCCAGCGCGTGCTGCCCTGTGAGCTGTGCACGGTCTGCGGTGTCGTCACCAGCCGCGCTGGTAGCCGCTACACCGACCACGCGCGGCAGTCCAACCGCAGCCGGCACAACGCCCTGTATAGCACGCGGGCGTGGCAGCGACTCAGCGCTCCTGGAGCGCGGTGGCCCTGCTCCGGATGCGGTCTTTGGGGTCGCCTACATCTGAGGTTGTCGCCCTTGTCATGAACGTCCCGACGCACGCGCATCGGGCGCGGCGCTTGGGAGACCCGTACCTCCCGACGGCTTCATGGCGCCGAGGCTCCGCAAAGCCCGACCGACATCTAGGCCCGGGCCGGAGTTGCGTCGGCGTTCCTGGCGAGGTCGAGTGCCTGCTTGATCGTCAATCGGCGGCCGATGTCCGTGGCTCGGGCGACGTCCGCATCCGACAGTGATGCGCGTGCCTGCTCGACGAAGTCGAGACCCGGGTTCTCGTCGGAGTAGACGTTGACGATGCCTTCCTGACGGGCGAAGACCTCCGCCGCCGCGGCAAGTTGCACGGCCCGCTCCGGCCGATTCTCGACAGCCTCGGCGGCGGCCAGTCCGATCATCGCGAGCCCGACGCCACGGACGCTTGCCACGTCGGTGTAGGCCCGTACGGACGCGAGGAAGTGGTGACGCGCCTCGGCGATGTCATCGTTGAGGAGGTGGGTCCACGCCATCTCGTCGTGCATGCGGGCCTCCTCGGCACGATCACCGATCGTCTCGTACCCCGTCAACGCCCGCCGGTACATCTCCAGAGCTCGCGGCCGCTCGCCGCGGGACGCGCACAGCGCTGCGAAGAAGCCCAGCGTCAGTCCGGCCCCCTCGAGGTCGCCGAGATCCTCCTGGATCTGCAGGGCCTCCCGGTACTCAGCCTCCGCCGTCTCCGTGTCGCCGCTGCCCGCACGGGCGAGACCGTGGACCGTCAGCGAGAACCCCAGCATCCAGGGGGAGCCCAGCGCCCGGCTCCGCTCGAGGGCGTCCGTCGCCCACCGCCCCGCCGCATCGTCGCCCATCGCGATGAGCACGAAGGCTCGGGAGAACGCCGCGACACACATCTCGCGGCCCGCCCCGACCTGCTCCGCAACTCGATACGCCTCGGCCCAGTGCTCATCCGCCTGGCCGAGATGGCCCAGGGCGAACGATCCCAGCCCCGCCGTGATGAGCGCGCCCGACCGTGCCACCGTGGGCCGGCCCGATCTGTCCGCGTCGAGGAAGGCTGTGCCGTACTCGCTCGCCGTGACGTTCCTGCCACGGATGTGCCAGCACATGTAGAGGTCCCCGCACATCTGCAGACCTTCCTGCGCCGCGGCCGCATCCCCCGCCACTGCCATGGCAAGAAGAGACTCGAGCGCGGACAGGATGTTGGCGTCCTCCTCGACGGCGCGCTGGAGCGACCCCACCTGGTCGACGCCTTCGATGCCGTCGCGGATGTCCTGTGCGATCGCGGCGTATCGGGTGACGAACCGTCGAGTGACGTCCTCGGTCTCCCCCGACTCCTCGAGCTGCTCCCGGGCGTACTCGCCGATCGTCTGGAGCATCCGGAGCCGGTCCCCCTGACCGTCTGCCTGCACGAGCGCCTTGTCGACAAGCGACTCCAGCCCTTCGAGGCTCGTCTCGCCCGCCTCTGCGCAGACAGCGTCGACGTCAGCGAGGGTGCAACCGCCGACGAACACGGCCATCCGCCGGAAGAGACGCTGCTCCGACTCCCCCAGCAGCGCGTGGCTCCAGCCGATCGTGGCGCGCAAGGTCTGGTGCCGTTCGGCGGTGTCGCGTGGACCGGTGGTGAGCACGTTCAAGGCGTGGTCCAGCCGCTCCAGGAGCGCCTCCGGTGACAGGACCCGCAGCCGCGCGGCAGCGAGCTCAAGCGCAAGGGGGAGACCGTCCAGGCGGCGGCAGACCTCGGTGACGGCAGCCGCGTTCTGCGGCGTCAGCGCGAAGCTGCCCTTCGAGGCGCGGGCTCGCTCGACGAACAGCGCGACGGCCGGGTAGCCGAGGAGCGACTCAGTCGAGCCCGCGTCGGACGAGGCAGGGAGCGCGAGGGGGGCAAGCGGAAACTCCCGTTCCGCAGCGATCCGCAGCAGGGTCCGGCTGGTGATCACGATCCGAAGCCCTGGACAGGCTGCCACCAGCCGGGCGATCTCCGGAGCAGCCGACACGATCTGCTCGAGGTTGTCCAGGAGCAGGAGCGCCTTCTTGTCGCCGATCAGCGATATGACACCGTCGCCGAGCGTCCGCTCTTCGGCCTCCCTGACGTCCAATGCAGCGGCAAGAGCGGGCATGAAGGCATCGGCCTCGACGAGGTCGGCCAGCGGGATGAACGCGACGCCGTCCAGGAAGTCCGAGGCGAGCACGCGGCCGAGCTCGACCATGAAGCGCGTCTTCCCGACCCCACCCGGGCCGGTGATCGTGACCACCCGATGGTCTCGGACCGACGCGACGAGCAAGTCGAGCTCGGTGGCCCGACCGAGCAATGGTCCGACCGGCTCCGGGAGGTTGCTGGGCAGGCTCGCAAACCGCTCGCCCTTGCCTTCAAGTGCCCGCGGATCCGGCACGACGATGCCGTCAGTGGACACGGCGAAGAGCTCCACCGGACGACCGACGTTCTTGAGCTTGAACCGCCCCAGGCTGACGACGGCCACATCCGTCCGGTTCCTGAGATGGTCGTACGCCGAGTCCGACAGCATCACCCCGCCGGGCACGGCGAAGGACTCGATCCTGGAGGCGATGTTCACCGCCTCACCGGTGAGCCGCTCTCGATCGAGCGTCACCTCACCGACGTGGATGCCGATGCGGACAGGGATTTCGCTAACGGCGAGCTCGCGCTGGATCTCGACTGTGGCCTGGACGGCCGCGAGTGAGCTCGGGAACATGCTCATGCTGCCATCGCCAAGCCGCTGGACGATCGTCCCACCGAAAGCCTGGTGCTGACGGTCGACCGCCCGCCAGTACCGGTCGCGCCGTTCGACGGCCTGCTCCTCGTCGGCGTGCATCAACGCGGTGTAGCCAACCATGTCCGTGAAGACCACCGCGACGAGCCGACGGTCGAGTGCCTGCATCACACGTTCTTCCTCGGCATATGCGGGCGAGCTGGGTCGCTCTACACGAGGACCATAGCGCCTGCGGCCTCGAGCCCGCTTGCCGGGTCCGGTCGCGGTGGCCGATTTCGATCGGGTGGTCGCCGACGTCGCCTTCTGGCTCGGGGCGCCTCGCCAAGATCGCAGGTTGGGCAGGGGCTGGCGCCCCCGGACGGACTCGGGGGCGCACGAGGCAAAGGCGCTGATGTGCTTGCCTGGTACGCGAGCGCGTGATCGTCGTCGACGGCTCACACGGGTCAAGACCTGCTCAGCCATGCGCGATCGGGTGGCTGGACTGCCCATCATCCCCGCTACCACCGCCAGCCATCGATGTCATCAGGCTCGTCCGCCCAGTCGACACTGGGATACGGTCCACCGTCACCAACCGACCCGCGCGGTGATGACTCCGGAGGGCAGCAACCAAGGCACCCAGTGGACCATCGTCGTCCCGATAGGCCACGGGGACATCGGCGTCGCCATGCGCATCGACATAGCGAGCGATGCGGGCGAGGTCGTGCTGCCAGCGTTCCGCCGAAGGTGGCGCGCGAACCGGTCGTTCCCGATGTGCTGGTGGCCGTCTACTGGGGCTTGACGGAGCCCGTGACGCCGTTTTGGACTGGCGGGGCGCCCGTCGACAGCGGCGCACGCCGGGGCGGCGGCCGGCTACGAGCCCGGGCCGCTGGCCGAGGTGGTCAAGACGGAGCCCCTCCGGCGCGTGCCGGAGGGGCTCGTGGGTGCGTTAGGTGCGGGTCGCGCGCCGTGAGACCGGACGAGCGACCCGGATCAGTCAGGCCGCCAGTGGCACGCAGACCTGGTCGTAGCCCGAGCCGACGAACCTGCCTGCGACGAAGACGACCTCGCCGGTGTCGAAACTGAAGACGATACGCCCGATGTAGCCCGACCCCCCCAGCGACCGCCCGATGTTCGCAATGAGCAGGCTCCCGTCCTTGCTGAACCATGCGAGGTCCGGTCCGACATCGTGTAGCGTCACCGATGTGCCGGTCGCCGGGTTGATGAACGTGAGCCAGCTCAGGTAGTTGTCGATCTCACGCTTGAAGTCGCCTTGCTGGTCGAAGAAGACGTGCATGATCATCCGTAAATCGAAGCTCGCCTTCACCGAGAAGCCACAGGCCTCCGTCACGAACTCGCCAGCTTCACGCTCTGCGTCGGGCGTGCCGAGATCGATCACCTCCCTGTAGGGTTTTGCCGCCAGTGCCACCGAGGGCAGCGCGATCGACAGCGCCAGTGCGGCAGCCACCACGGCCACCCAGGTCCTCCTGGTCATGGTCTCCCTCCTGTTGCGATGGCCGGACCGGCGTTGGTGCCGGCCCAGGACCAGTCCGCAGGTCCCCGCGATGCGAACCGGGACTCGGGGAGAGATGCACGCCCGACGCGGACGCAGGCAAACGCCACGCCGTCACGGCCGGTCGCAGATCGTCGGATGCGCGGGACGCCCACCCAGTTCCCCCACGGACGCGTACGTCCGCTCCTGACTGCGGGTCGGGCTCGCCATTGGCTCAGCGCAGTGCAACGCGGCGACCGTTGGGCGCTTGCGCGTCATTGCCTCCCGCAGCGGTTCCCCGTTTCTACTCGAACGGCGACACGGACGTCAACCTTCGTTGCCCGAGCAACGATTGAAGCCGGTCCTGCCCGGGCTCGGTTTGGCGATCTTGCTGATCGCCCTCGCCCAGCCTGACGGCGCTCCGCGGACAACGTCTGCGCTGCGCCGTCGCTGGGTCGTCCAGCAGATTGTCGCCCTGCTCGTGGAGAGGCTGGAGACATCCAACCGGCGCCTGACGCGGGTCATCTGGGCGGGAGCGGCGAGGCCGTTCTTCGCCGCTGGTGATTACGCCGTGGCGTCCCGGACGGACTCCGGGGCTCGGAAACCAAAGCGGTCGATCCACTCGCCTGGTATGCCGGCGCCTGGCGACCACCCGCTGGCGAGCCCAACGGACTACATCCCAGTTGAGCGGTGACTTGAAACGTTCCTCGCCTCGCCCGGCGCGTTCAGAGGAGGCCGCTGAGGCTCAGGGCCACCTGAGGGATAGAGAGCAGCAACGTTGCCGCAAGGATCGCCCTCGAGGCGGCGCTCTCGAAAGCTCGCACCCCGCGCCGGCGTTGGTGGGTGTGAATGCCGAACGCGAACATCCCGGACACGCCTACCGCCAGCGAGATGGCGAGTCCAAACCACTGGGCGTGCTCAAGGCCGTAGAGGCCCACCAGGAGCAGGGCCAGCAGCGGGACATGGAGCGCGAGGAATCCGGGTTCGCCCGCCGGCAGCCGGAAGAGCCTCCACTCCTGCCAGTGAACCGAGTCCATCTCGTGCAGGGTCAGCACGACCACGTTGATCGCGTACAGCCAGAACAACACGGATCCCATCAGCGGCCCTGCCCTGGCTCACAGGTGCCCGAGGGCCTTGTGCCCGTTGACGATCGCGTACGCGGCCAGGATCGCGTCCAGGATCATGATCAAACCCAGAGGGAGGCTGGTCGAGTCGGGCGAGCGAGGAAAGACCTTGCCCAGGTCCAGCGCGACCACGATGACGTAGGCCCAGCCGATCGCGATCGATGCCCAGCTTGCCCACGCCCGACCCTTCCACAATCCGTAGACCGTCGCGAACCCGGCGATGCCCAGGCTGATCAGGAAGGCGTTGAAGCCGTTGAACGTCGCGGCGGAGAGCTGTGAGAAGTCACGGTTCTCGACCGGTCCACCGGGCGCGAGGGTGGCGAAGCTCAGCAGCAGGGCGAGTAGCGCACCGGCACCGGCTCGCTGGTGGCTGGAACGAAGGGCATGCATGTCTCTGCCTCCTGTGCCTGCAGACCCATGGCGAAGTTGCGTCGTGGGGTCCGTCGCCTATGCGGCACGACTGCGCGACTCGCTGTAGCATTATCAACACACTGTTGATAACATAGATCCGCCCGGGGGCGAGTCAATGGGAGTTCCCGGCGATCTGTCGGGAATGCAACACAGAGGCGGAAGGTGTCGAGAACCGCGGACCATGTCGATCCACGCGTCGTCCGGACTCGCAAGCTCCTGCGGGAAGCGCTGATCGAGCTCATCCCGGAGCGGGGCTACGACGCGATCAGCATCAAGGACATCACCGAACGCGCGACGCTCAACCGTGCCACGTTCTACCTGCACTACCGCGACAAGGAGGATCTGCTCGAGCGCGGGTTCGGGGAGATCTGGAATGAGCTGACTCGCGAGAACCCGTTTCCCCAAGCGCCGCAAGGGCAGCTGTCGTTGGACGCCACCCGCGCCGCGGTGCTCAGGGACTTCGAGCACCTCGCCAGGTACGCTCCGTTCTACCGGGTCATGGTCGGCGGCAACGGGGTCGGCAGCTTCGCACGCAGAATGCAGGACTACGTCTACCGGTCGACAGAGGAACGACTGCGGCCGTTTGCTGCCCGGCGCCTGCAGAGTGATGTACCGCTCGACATCGTCTTGCGCTTCATCGCGTCCGCCTACGTAGGCCTCATGCAGTGGTGGCTCGAACACGACATGCAGTTGGCGCCCGAGGAGATGGCGGACACCGTCGTCAGACTCTACGCCACGAGCCCGTTCCGGGCCATGGGGCTCCAGGCCAGCGCAGCGAGCCTGTAGCCGCCGCGACGGTCAGAGCCCAGCCATCCCCGGGTGCCCCCAGGAGTCGAATGCTGTGCACGCTCGGCACGGCAGCAGGCAGGCTTGACAGCGGCCAGGCCCGACCATGATCGAGAGTTGGGCAGGGGCCTGGCGCCCCCGGACGGACTCGAACCGCCGACGCGCAGCTTAGGACGCTGCCGCTCTATCCACTGAGCTACGGGGGCCAGCCAGACGCATCGTACCGGACACCGCGGTCCTCTCGGCCCGTCAGGCGTCGGGTTCGTCCTGGTTGCGCATCGCGTCCGCGGCCATCGTCACGTACGCGTGGAGCTCCTCGCGCACATCGATGGGCGCGTCCGACGCATCGATCGAGGCGCGCATGTGGGTCAGCCAACGGTCGCGCTCCGCAACACCGATCACGAACGGGAAGTGACGTGCGCGTAGCCTTGGATGCCCGCGCTCGGCCGAGTACGTCGTCGGCCCGCCCCAGTACTGCGCCAGGAACAGGGTGAGCCGGCGGCGCGCCCCACGGAGGTCGGACCGGTCGGGATAGAGCGCCATCAGGATCGGGTCGGACGCGACGCCATCGTAGAAGCGATCGACCAGCCCCTCGAAGAAGGGCATGCCTCCGGCGCGTTGATACAGGGTCTCCGTGGCCATGGGGCGATTCTAGGGAGCGTGGCGCGGGGCAGAAGGTCGATCGCGCCTACAATCTCCTCCCGTGACCGCTCCCCTACCCGACCTCGTCCTGTACGGCCGCCCCGGGTGCCACCTGTGCGAAGACGCCCGGACGGCCCTCGACGCGCTGCTCGCCGACCGTGCGTCTCGCGGATTGGCCGCGCCCGCCGTCCGCGAGATCAGCATCGACGATGACCCGGCGCTCCACGAGCGCTATGCGTTCACGATCCCTGTCGTCGCACTCGGAGGCCAGGAGGTGGAGCTGGCCACGAGCCCGGCCAAGCTGGCCCGGTTGCTGACCGACGTTCTGGACGGCAACGGCGCGGGCCACTGACGATGACCGACTACACCTTCCTCGCGGCTGTCATCGCCGGCATGATCTCGTTCATCTCGCCGTGCGTGCTGCCGCTGGTCCCCGCCTATCTCGGGCAGCTCACGGCGGTTGCGGTCGCCGCCCACGGTCCCGGCGCCACGCCGTCGCGTTGGGCGGCGCTTCGGCACGGGGTCGCCTATGTCGCGGGATTCGGCGTCGTGTTCACGGTGCTCGGCATCACCGCCGCGTTTGCCGGCGGTGCAATCGCCGATTACATCGGGACGCTTCGCTTCATCGGTGGGGCGCTCCTCGTGATCATGGGCCTCAGCCTGGCGGGCATCCTTCACATCCCGATCCTCGAGCAGACCTGGCGGCCGCTCGATGCCGGTGCCTCGGCCGGCCTGACGTCGATGACCGGCGGCATGACGTTGGCACCCGCCGGGAGCGGCGTTGGCGGCCGCGTCGGCGCTCGGCTCGTGGGCCGGCGGGCGGGCCTGACGGCATCGTTCGCGCTGGGCGCAGTGTTCGCGATCGGCTGGACGCCGTGCATCGGCGTGTTCCTCGGTGGGGTGCTGATGATGGCCGCGACCTCAACGACACAGCTTCAGGGCGCCCTCTTGCTGGTCGGCTACACGCTCGGGCTGGGCCTGCCGTTTCTGCTCGTGGCCGTTCTCTACGACCGAGCCCCCACCCTGCTGCGCCCCCTGATCCGGCACGGCCGCCTCGTGAACCTCATTGGTGGGTTGCTGGTGGCCGCGATCGGGGTTGCGATGATGTTCGACCTCCTCGTCCTGCTGCCGCGCTACTTCCAGTTCACGTCGTTCGTATGACCGAGGAGGAACCGCAGCTGCGGCCGGCGCCGCCACCGCGCCGTGGCGTGCGCATCGGCCCGTTCAGCGGACGCCAGCTGCTCACGGTTGCATCGGTGGTCATCCTTGCCGGCGTCGGCCTGACCCTGGCGACCCGCCCGATCGTCTCGGGCGACCCGGGTGCCACTGCGTTCCCCGCGTCGACCGTGTTCGTGGTCGGACCTGCGGTGGACGGGCTCCATCCCGGTGACCAGGCGCCGGAGCTGACGGTCACCCGCGATGATGGATCCGAGGTGTCGCTCGTGGACCTCGACGGCCACCCGGTCCGACTCGCAGACCTGCGCGGCAAGCTCGTGTGGCTCAACTTCTGGGCGACGTGGTGCCCACCGTGCCAGGCAGAGACGCCTGTGCTGCGCGACATGGACGCTGAATTCGGGGACCAGGGGCTTGCCATCGTGGGCATCGCGGTCCAGGAGACGACACCCGACGATGTGCGCGCCTACGCCGATCGCTATCAGCTCGGCTACCGCATCGCCTTCGATGCCTCGGCCGACTTCTTCCACCTGTATCGCGTCTACGCCCTGCCAACCCAGTTCTTCATCGACCCGAACGGTCGAATTCTCGAGGTCATCACGGGCCCGATGTCAGACACCTCGGCCCGGTCGCGCATCGAGACGTGGCTCCCGACGAGCTGACGGCGCTGGTTGGGCGGCCCCAATGACTCGCGCACACCCCGGACGTTCGGCCTCCAGCTGCCATCCAATCGACCCGTGGCAGCTCGCTCGCCGTCCACGGACGATGATCCCGGCCGCAAGGATGACGACCTTGATCCCGCACGCCGCGATGGGCGCTGGCGAAACAGACCAGAGGTGACAGGAACGGTGGATGAGCTGGCCATCCCCGAGCCGAGTGGCTGGGATGACGACCTCACGGGGCTCGAGGGACCGGACCTGTGGCAGCGTGTGCTCGTGGCCGAAACGGCCCGGGCTGCCAAGTACCAGCGACCATTCACGGTGGTGGTCGCGGAGCTCGAGGGCATCCTGGACATCAGCGAGGCACTCGGGCCAGACCTTGCCCGCCGCACGATGCGCCTCATCGCCCAGTGCCTGCGGCGTGAGACCCGCGCCAGCGACTACTGCACCCGGATCGCGCTCACCCGCTTCGGCGTTGCCCTGACCGAGACCGACGAGGTGGAGGCCGTGAACTTCGTGGAGCGGGTCCGCGACTCCGTTCCCGCGTCGCTGCCCGGCGGTGCCGATGCGCTGCGGCTCAGCTTCGGCTGGGCGAGCCCGATGCGCGGGGAGTCGGCCGGCTCGTTGGTGACGCGCGCCGAGCGACGACTGATCGGCGAGCTGCTTCGCTAGCTGGGCCGCCGACGCCGCCGAGCTACGTGTGGTCCGGGCCCCAGCTGCCGGCCACCTGACGGAGAACCGCGAGCTCGCCCACGTGATACGAGTTGTGGTTCGCGACCACACGCAGCTCCCGCGCGATCGTGTGCACCGGCGCATGTGGAATGGGCGCCTCAAGCTCGACCGTCGGGTCCATCGCGATGGCCTCCAAGGCCCGCCGATCCACCAGAAACGCCTCGACCGACCCAGCGAACTCGTCCCGGGTTGCCTCCGCAGCAGGGTCTGGCCAGTACTCGCGTGGCCACTCGGGCGAGACATGATCAGGGTTCCGGACGTACTCGAGGATGTCCCACTGCGTGATTCGAAGGTGCTCCACGAGGTGCCAGGCCGTGTAGCCGATGTTCGGTGGTCGATGGTTGATCGCCCAGTCCGGGAACCCGGCCACGGCCTCCTCGAACGGCATGTGCGCGTCGGCGCCGCGCAACCCCCTCCTGAGCTGCTCGCGGATCTCCTGTTGAGCGTCGGTCATGATCCCTCGCCGCTGTGTAGGTGCCCCCAGACCCCTGCAGTCTGAACCCCGCCTCGGAATGCCGCGAGCCTTGTGGATGGCCGTCCGGGGTCGATGGCCTGCTGGTGGTGGGTGGCTCATCGCCACCAGCGCCCGCCGACCGCCTAGATGAGGCCCTCGAACTGGAACCGGTCGCGATCGGGGACGAGCCGCCCGACGGGCGATCTCGCCTCGTGCGACAGGGCGACCAACCAGTCGTCCTCAACCGCCCTCCGAAACAGCTCGCCCTTCACCTCGACGCTGTCCAGCGGGAAGTCGTCGAAGGCGGTCACCCAGCGCGGGTTCGCGGACCACGGGCGCATGCACAGGTCTCCGAAGAATGCGAGCGTCCGGGCTCCCGGCCCCGTGCCCCGCACAACGATGGCCTGGTGTCCGGCGGAATGCCCTCCTGTGCGGATGACCGAGACCCCGGGGAGCAGCTCCCGGTCACCCTCGGCCCATCCATCAGCGCCCCAATCGGCGACGAGCCGGAGCTCGGGCTGGTCATACGAGGCGACGAGGCGGCTGTTGGTCCCCAGCGCGATCTCCCACTCGGAGCGCTGCGCCACGATCCGGGCCTGCGGAAACGCCCGAGCACCGTCGGCGAGCAGCAGGCCGCCGGCATGATCGAAGTGGAGGTGGCTCATCGCCACCAGGTCCACGCTGTCCGGATCGAAGCCGGCGTCACGCAGCGCGGGCACGATCGGCGAGCCCAGGTACTCGCGCATCGCCCGGTTCTTCTCGTCCAGACGCTCGCCGATCCCGGTCTCGATGAGCACCCGGCCCGCAGGCGTCTCGACCAGGAGACAGTTGAGCGCCTGCAGCAGCCGCCGGTTCTCGTCTAGCTCGCCCTCTGCCCACCGTCGCCACAGGATCCACGGCACGGGACCGAGAATGGCACCCGAATCCGTGCGGAAGGTGCCCGCCTGGATCAGCGCGACGGTCGTGCCGCCGCCAAGGTCGGTTCGCCAGTCGACGGTGTCGGTCAGGCTCGTGGCGGCCCCTCCTCGGTCAGCGTCCTGTCGATCTGCCCCTCGTTGGTCGGCGCCGCGCGAGTCGGCCCCGTGTCGGCCGGCGCCTTCTCGGTCCGCGCCGGCACCCGCCCTCGATCGAAGTCGGCGTGGAACGCCGATGCCGTCGGCTCTGACTGTCCCTGGTACTTGGATCCGAGCTCGGCCGAACCGTAGGGACGATCCACGGCTGAGCTCATGCGGAAGAAGCTGATCTGGCCGATCCGCATCCCCGCGTACAACGCGATCGGGAGATTGGCCACGTTGGACAGCTCCAGCGTCAGCGTGCCCTTCCAGCCGGGATCGACATAGCCGGCCGTCGAGTGGATGAGCAGACCCAGGCGGCCGAGCGAGCTCTTGCCCTCCAGGCGTGCCACGAGATCGCCTGGCAGCTCGACCCACTCGATCGTCTGCCCGAGCACGAACTCGCCCGGATGCAGCACGAACGGCTCATCGTCGCCGACCGTCAGGAGCTCGGTCAGATCCGGCTGCGGCGTACGCGGGTCGATGTATGCGTAGCGGTTGTTGCGGAACACGCGAAAGCTGCGGTCAAGGTGAAGATCGACCGACGACGGCTGGAGATCGCCGGGGTCGTAGGGATCGATGCGGACACGTCCGGACCCGAGCTCCGCCCGGATGTCACGGTCGGAGAGCACGCTCACGCGCTGAGGCTCCCCTTCCGGGGCGCACGGCCCTCATCGAACAGAGAGTCCACCTCGCGCTTGAGGTCGGCGAGGTCCTCGAAGCTCTCGTAGACCGACGCGAAGCGGATGTACGCGATGTGATCCAGGGCGCGCAGTCGGTCCATGGCCATCGCGCCGACGCGCGAGCTCGGGATCTCGGACCGGCCGGATGCCCGGAGCTCGGCCTCGATTGCGTCAGCCGCATGCTCGGCCGAGTCGTCAGCCACGGGACGCCGGGTCAGAGCCTTGGCCAGCCCGGATGCGAGCTTGTCACGATCGAACTCCTGGCGCGTCCCGTCGCGCTTGACGACCAGCAGGCGCGCGGATTCCACGCGTTCGTAGGTCGTGAACCGCGTCGAGCAGGCGGGGCACTCGCGGCGGCGCCGGATGGTCGTTGCCTCATCCAGGTCCCGCGAGTCGACGACCCGTGTGTCGCGAGTGCCGCACTGGGGGCAGCGCATTGTGCCTCCGATTGCTCCTGACCACAATACCTAGTGGTATGCCAGCAGCATACCACTACATGCAGGGGTGTTACGCGTCCTCGTCCGAATCCCACTCGGGGACCACGTACGTCGTTCGGTCGACCCCTCCAGGCCCCTTCCCGCGTCCGCCGCGACCCGCTCGAGAGACGAGATCGGCAGGAGTGACCGCCGCGATGCGCGCCGTCACCGTCGATGAACCCTCCCGCGCGAGCCTCAGGCCCAGATCGGCGCGCTTGAGGATCGTCTGGGCCTCGAGCTCCCGGCCGCCTCGGACGGCCAGCATCGTGTCGAGGCCATGTTCGAGCATCTCTGCCGCGCGCTGGGCGCGGTCGATCTCGTGGCCCAGCGCCGCGGCCTGCGCACCCAGCCCGTTCGGAGCATGCAGCTCCTCGACATCGGTGGCCAATGCCCGGAGTGCTGTCTGTGCCGGCTCAAGCTCGGCGCGAAGGGCCGGCGGGTCGCCGGCGTGCCGACGGATCTCGGCCAGGCGGGCCTCCAGCGGCCCGACGACCGTCCCGAGCCGCCCGTCCAGTGCTGCCACGTCGCGCTGGAATCGCTCGAGGTCACGGGTCCGCCCGATGAGCAACGACATCCGCCGGAACACGATCAGGAACCCGGCGACCAGAACCGCCAGGATGATCAGCCACACGGCCACCGCGAGCGACATGGTGTCTCGTTCCGTCCCCGAGCGGCCTGCCGTCAGCCGCCGCTGCGGGCGCGAAGCTCTGCCGCCAGCGCGGGGCCAACCTCGAACAGGTCCCCGACGACGAACAGGTCCGCGATCTCCGCGATCGGGGCGTCCGGGTCCTTGTTGACGGCGACGATCGCCGCCGCTGTCTGCATCCCCACGCGGTGCTGCATCGCCCCCGAGACACCGAGGCCGAGATAGAGGGCGGGCTTGACGATCTTGCCGGTCTGGCCGATCTGGCGGGCATAGGCGATCCAGCCCGCATCGACCGAGGCCCGCGTCGCGCCCACCACGCCGCCCAGCAGCCCGGCCAGCTCGTCCACCAGCCCGAAGCCCTCGGGACCCCCGATGCCGCGGCCACCCACGACCACGGCTCGCGCGTCCTCGAGCGACGCCTCAGCACCCGCCTCGGCGACCCGTTCCAGGACTCGGACGGACGGCAGCGGCAACGAACCAGCGCCCTCCCGTGCGTGGACAGTCCCGGGTGATGCGGCCGGCTCGGCCTCCACCGATCCAGGGCGAACGGTGATCACGCCGGTCGCGCCCGTGAACGTGCTCGTGGTGATCGCCTTGCCGCCGAGCACGCTTGCCTCGACCATCGGGCCAGCCTCGCTCCACGTCACGGCCCCGGCGTTGGCAAGCAGCCCCCAGCCGAAGCGTCCGACGATCAGCCCGGCGAGGTCCCGGCCGTCGGCGGTAACCCCGACAAGCGCGTGGGTCACCCCGTCGGCCACGAGTCGCTCGAGCTCGGCCAGCGCGTATGGCGCCCAGCTCTCGACATCGGTCTGGGGTGCGGTGACCGCCTCGACCGAGGACACGAACCCGGCCAGCTCCGTGGCTGCGGCCGCGGGCTCCGGATCGACCACCAGGCCGATCGCCTGCCCACCGGCGGCAGCGGCAAGCGATCGTGCGAGCGTCGCGATCTCGGCCGACAGGCGCGTGAGCGTACCATCGACCACCTCCCCGACGACGAGCACCACGGGCGCCATCAGATGATCCTCCGATCGGCGAGGAAGTCCACGATCTCGCGGGCCGCATCGGCGGCCGGGGCGGTGACGACCCGTCCCGCCGCCCTCGCGGGGGGCGGGTCCGCGCTTTCCACCCGCGTAGACCACGAGCCATCGGCCGGGGCGAGATCGGAGCCCAGATCCGCCAGGCCCAGGGTCACGATCTCGCGTGACCGGGCGGCCATGATCCCCTTGAGCGATGGGTAGCGTGGGGCACCCAGCGCCTGGGTACATGAGATCACCGCGGGCATCGGACCCTCGATCACGTCATACCCCTTCGCGCTCAGGCGATGGACGCGGACCGTGCCAGCGTCCGGGTGTGGCTCGATCGCCCCGGCAGAGGAAAGCAGCGGCAACCCGAGGCGAAGCGCCACGCCCGCCGCGACGGCCCCACTCGTCCCGTCCGAGGTGTCCAGGCCGGCCAGGAGCAGATCGAACGTCTCACGCGCGGCGGCCGCGGCAAGGACGCGGACCGTGGTCGGGATGTCGGCGCCTTCCAGCGCGGGATCCGTGACATGGACTCCCCGCTGAGCACCCATCGCGAGCGCCTTGCGCATCGTCTCGGGCGCGTTCACCGGGGCCATCGTCATGATGGAGACCTCGCCGCCGTGCGCCTCCACCAGCTGGAGCGCGGCTTCGAGCGCGTACTCGTCATTGCCGTTGACAACCGCGGGCGAAGCCGCCCGATCCAGCCGGAAGTCCGGCCCGAGTCGCTCGCTGCCCGCCGCGGGATCGGGAACGGGCTTGGTCAGGACGAGGATCTGCACGCGCTCAACGCTCCTGGTTGCTGCATGGTGGCTGGCCCTGGCCGAGGTCAGGGCGACGTGCGCCCGTGGTGCCGGGGCCCTGGATCACGAACGCCCGGAGAGGAGGGTCCGGGCCACGATCAACCGCTGGATCTGCTGTGTCCCCTCGTACAGCTGGGTGATCTTGGCGTCGCGCATCATGCGCTCCACCGGGTATTCATCGACGTAGCCGTAGCCCCCGAACACCTGGACGGCGTCCGTGGTCACGCGCATCGCCGCGTCCCCCGCCACGAGCTTGGCGATCGCCGCCCAGCGCGCGGCGTCGGGCGCCCCGGCGTCGATCTCCTGGCAAGCGGTGTACAGGAGATGGCGGGCCGCCTCGGTGGCCGCGTCCATGTCGGCCAGCATCGCCTGGATCATCTGCAGGTCGCCGATCGGCCGGCCGAACTGGCGCCGCTCGACGGCGTAGTCGGCCGCAGCATCGAGGGCACCCTGCGCGATGCCCACCGCCTGCGCGGCGATGCCCGGGCGTGAGCGCTCGAACGTCTGCATCGCGATCGCGAACCCGTGACCCTCGTCGCCAAGGCGGTTTTCGACGGGCACCCGAACGCTGTCGAAGGCAAGCTCCGCCGTGGGCGACCCCCGAATGCCCATCTTGTGCTCGAGCCTCGTCACGGCGAAGCCTGGACGATCGGTCTCGACCACGATGGCCGACATCCGCCGGCTCGGCCGCTCGGCATCGGGATTGGTGATCGCGAACACGACCACGTAGTCCGCAACGCTGGCGTGGCTGATGAACCGCTTGCCGCCATTGATCACGTACTCGTCGCCATCGCGCTCGGCGCGCGTGCGAAGCGCCGACGGGTCCGAGCCCGCGTCCGCCTCGGTCAGGCCAAAGGCGATCAGCTTCTCGCCGGACGCCAGCCCAGGCAGCCAGCGGTCCTGCTGCTCCCGCGTCCCGGCGACCTGGATCGGGATGGCGCCCAGTGACTGGACGGCGAGCATCAGGCCTGTCGTGGCACACGAGCGGCTGAGCTGCTCGATGACGAGACACAGCGTGAGCAGATCTGCGCCCAGGCCGCCATGGCGCTCTTCGAACGGGATCGCGAACACGTCGTGGCTGGCGAGCAGCCGTCGGATGTCGTCCGGCCACTCCCCCGCCCGATCGATGTCGGCGGCGCGAGGCGTGACCTGCTCCACCGCGAGCTCGCGGACGGCGTCGCGCAGCAGGATCTGGTCCTCGGTGAGGCGGACGGATCCGTGGACGGGAGATTGTGTGGCCACCGCCGCCATCCTAGCAGCGGCGACGAGCCGGTTGCGCGAAGGCACCGCATCCGGTGCGATGGGGCTCAACTGCGCTCCGGCGGGACGTTGGTCGGGCGTGACATCCGACGCATCGCGGTCTACGCTCCGGGTAGGTCGGCGCAGGGCTCTTGCGACCACCGGGGGCGCGGGGTCCCGGCCGACATGGAGACCGTCATGGACCTCACGCTGCTCCTGGGGCTGGCGATCGCGTTGGTCGTCGTGGTCGTTGCCCTGCTGCTGATACGGGCCCGCGTGCAGCAGGACGAGGCCGAGGCAGTGCCGCCCGACTCCCCGTTCGCGACCTCGACCGAGGGCATGAAGGTGTGCCCCAAGTGCGGGATGGGCAACCTCTGGACCGACCGTCAATGCGTGAGCTGCGGCACTGCCCTCAAGGGCTGATCTCGCGGCGGCGACCGGTTGCGGCCTACGCCTGAACGACGGGTAGCCGCCGCCCCGCGGGAGCCTCTCGTTCGCCGGGCAGGATCGAGGCTGCCAGAAGCTCGCTGATGTCCTGTGCCGTGACGGCCTCGTCGCCCTCGGCGCGGCCCGCGTCGGTCAGCCCGTCCCGGAGCATGGTCATGCAGAACGGACACGCGGTGGCGAGGGTATCGGCACCGGTCTCGAGGACCTGACGGGTCCGCTCCGCATTGATCCGCGTCCCGCGCGTCTCCTCCATCCACATCCGGCCGCCGCCCGCGCCACAGCAGAAGGTCTGGCGCCCGCTTGCCTCCATCTCGCGCAGCTCGACGCCAGGGATGGCCCCGAGCACATCGCGCGGTGCGGCGATCACGCCGTTGTAGCGCGCGAGGTAGCACGAGTCGTGGTAGGTCACGGACCGTCCGGGCAGGCCGTCAGCGCCGATCCGGAGGCGTCCGTCACGGACCAGCGCCGCGAGATACTCGGAGTGATGGCGGACCGTGAACGAGCCGCCAAGCTGGCCGTACTCATTGCCGATCGTGTTGAAGCAATGGGGGCACGCGGTGACGATCGTCCGTTCCCCGATCCGGTAGCGATTGAGCGTGTCCACGTTTCCCGACGCCAGGATCTGGAACACGTATTCGTTGCCCATCCGGCGAGCGGGATCACCCGTGCAGCTCTCCTCCTGGCCGAGCACCGCGAACGACACGCCGGCGGCATCAAGGCAGGTGGCAACGGCCCGCGCCACGCGCCGATTGCGGTCATCGAACGCTGCCGCACATCCCACCCAGTAGAGGACCTCGAGCGACTCCAGCTCGCCGGCCGCCTGTACCTGCGCCACGGTCCGGACCTCGAACGGCAGCCCCTTGGCCCAGTCGAGCCGCGCCGACGGCGGCTGACCCCAGGGGTTGGCGACCGACTCCATGCCCCGGAACGCCGCTGTGATCTCCTGCGGGAAGCGTGAATCCTCGAGGACCAGGTTGCGACGGAGCCCGACGATCTTGTCAACGTGCTCGATCGTGACCGGGCAGGCCTCGACGCAGGCGCCGCAGGTCACGCAATCCCAGACGGCGTCGAACGGGATCGCCACGTCGACGAGTGGTCGGGCCAGGGCGTCGGGCTGGAGGGTGTCGTCGAGTCCGAACGTCGTGCGAACGGTGGGCGAGTTCGGGATCAGCGGCAGCCCCGCCTCCGCTGCCACCGCCTCGTGCCGGATGTTCATGATCAGCGACTTGGGGTTGAGCGGCTTACCCGTTGCATACGCGGGGCACGCCTGCTGGCAGCGCCCGCACTCGGTGCAGGTAAAGCCGTCGAGCAGGTCCTTCCAGGAGAGATCGGCCACGGTCCGGACGCCGAACGTGGCGTCCTCGGCCTCGAGGTCCATGGCGGGCAGCTCGCCCCGCGGGCGAAGCTTTCGCAGCGCGACATTCGGGATCGCGGTCGCGATGTGGAGGTGCTTGCTGAACGGCAGGTAGGCGAGGAACGCGGCCACCAGGATCATGTGCAGCCACCACAGGGCCGCGAACATCGCCTGGCTGAACGCGGGGTCGAGGCCGGTGAGCAGACCACCGACCGCGTTGGCGACGAAGGCCCCCGGGACCTCGCCATGGGCCGCGACCTCGAAGATCTGCGCGCCCAGCTCCGCGGCGACGATGCCGCCGATGAGGACCAGGATCAGCAGTGCATCGCGATTGAGCGACAGCCGGGCCGGCCGGATCACGAGCCTGCGGAGGAACGCGTACGCCACGGCAGCCAGGACGATCAGTGCCATGACGTTCTGGAGCGCCATGACGAGTGCCCACAGCAGCCCGTCGAGCGGATATCCGACGATGGCCTCGATCAGCCCGCCGGTAACGATGTTGGCCGTGCCGATGGTCAGCAGCACGAACCCCCAGAAGATGCTGAAGTGCATCATCCCCGCGGGAGCGTCCCGGAACATCCGCACCTGGAGGAGCGCATAGCGCACCACGCCCGCCAGGCGGCGCGCCGGGTGATCGGTCGGGGTCGCTTTCCCGGCCGCCGAGAACACACGCAGGTGACGGGCCATCGCCAGGGCGAAGAACGCGGCAGCGCCCCAGAACAGCGGGAACACCAACGGGTAGAACGGGACGTCGGCGAACGACTCGAACATGGGTCAGGCTTCCTCCCGCGTTCCCGGTGGCAGATCGCGCCGCCCGCCGGCCCGCGCCCTGCCGTGGTCGAACGGGCCGGCGATCGTCTCGAGGGCATGGTCGAGCAGCGGGATCACCGTCTCGAGCGACTCCAGCGCCCCCTTTGGTGATCCCGGGAGGTTCACGATCAGCGTCCTGCCGCGAACCCCGACAAGCCCCCGGGACAGGGCCGCGAACGGTGTCGAGCGACGCCCGTCCGCGCGCATCGCTTCGGCGATCCCGGGCACCTCGTAATCGATCACGGCCCGAGTTGCCTGCGGTGTCACATCCCGAGGCGTCAATCCCGTCCCGCCGGTGGTCACGATCAGCGGGAACGCGTTGCTCCCGTCCACCAGGACCTGCTCGATTGCCCACGCCTCGTCGGCCACGGCACGCCGCTCAACGATGAACCCGCCGGCCTCCAGCCGCCTCGCGACCCCCTCTCCCGACGCGTCCTCGCGCCGGCCGGCCGCGACCTGGTCACTGGCCGTGACCACGAGCGCGCGGCGCCCCGCGGGGACCTCCGGATCGTGCGTCAACCCGACGAACCTGGCGACTTGCGCTTGCCAACGCGCCCGGCCATCCGCTCCCCGGAGCGATGCCTCGGCTTCGGAACCGGCGGGCTGGATGGCCGATGCCATTCGCCGCTCTTGCCGCCGGTCTTCGAGAGCAGTCGGAGGCCCGTGATCTCCACGCCGCGCTCGACGCCCTTGACCATGTCATACACGGTGAGCGCCGCGACCGAGACCGCGGTCATCGCCTCCATCTCCACGCCCGTGGGGGCGGTGGTTGCGGCCTCCGCTCGGATCCGCAGCGCCGACGCCGCACGGTCCGGCGTGATGGTGACCACGAGATCGGTCAGCGGCAACGGGTGGCAGAGTGGGATCAGCTCCGCCGTGCGCTTGCCGCCCATCACGCCGGCCAACTCGGCCACGGTGAGCACGTCACCCTTCTGGCCACCGCCGTCAATGACCATGCTGAGCGTCTCGGCCGCCACGACCACCTCCGCCTCGGCCACGGCGCGGCGGGCGGTCGAGGGCTTGGCACTGACGTCGACCATGCGCGGCCGGCCCCGCCTGTCAACGTGGCTCAGGCGACGCCTTTCGGCGCGAGGTGCATCCGGTCGGTCCATCGATCCTCCTCGGCGCGAATCGTACCCGTTGGCCGCCCGGCCGGCGGTGGTCAGCCGTGATCCAGCCAGCGGAGCTCAACCTCGGCTCCGACCGGGACGCTGTCGAGCGGCTCCGGGATCACGGCCAGCGCATCTGCCGCGGCCAGCGCCGAGAGCACGTGACTCCCCTGCCCGCCCGCCAGGCGGACCCGCACCCGTCCAAGCTCATCGCGCTCGGGAGCGCCGTCGGCGCCCCGGAGCGCCGTCACCCGCTGAAACCCGCGCCGCCCCCGGCTCTTCGAAACGGGCTCAAGGAGGACAGCCCGGTCGCTGGCGCGGTGGAGGCGCGAATGACCGGCGAGGCGACGGATGACCGGGCGCACGAAGAGCTCGAAGGTGACGAATGACGACACCGGGTTCCCGGGCAGCCCGAACAGGAGGACCGGAACGCCCGCGCCGGCATCATTCCCGGAGGACGACACTGGCAGGTGCGCCGGACCGGCAGCGCGACCGAACGCGAACGGCTTCCCGGGCTGCACGGCGACACGCCACAGGTCGATGCGACCAATGGCCTCGAATGCGAGTCGGACGACGTCGTACGGCCCGACCGAGACACCGCCGGACACGACCACGAGGTCGGCCTCGGCAACGCCACGGCGGAGTCGGCGCTCCACCTCAGCCTGGTCGTCCGGCGCGATCCCAAGCTCGATGGGAACCCCGCCGGCCTCCCTCACGAGCGCCCGGAGGCCCGGGCCGTTGGCATCGGGGATCCCGGCCGGGCCGAGCTCGGACCCGGGGGCTCGTACCTCGTCACCGGTCGCCAGCACCGCGACGACAGGCTGCCGCCGAATCGTGACGGCGCCGGCGCCGCATCCGGAGGCCAGCGCCACGACGGCCGGGGTGACGGTCGACCCGGGCTCGACCACGACCGTCCCGGCCTCCACATCGCTCCCGCGCACGCGGACGGCGTTCCCGCTCGTGACTGCCTCGTGGACCAGGCAGGCAGTCGGCAGCGGTCCCGTCGCATCACGTCCGCGAGGGCCGGGCTCGGATGACGCATCCAACGGTGTCGTCAGCTCCACGGGCACCACCGCGTCGGCACCGTCGGGCATCGGCGCGCCGGTCGCGATGCGGATGGCCGTGCCCGGCAGGACCCGGCCATCCGGCGGTGAGCCTGCCCGTGACTCGCCCACGACCGTGAGCCGGACCGCGTCAGCCTCCGACGCGGCGCGCACATCCGTGGCGCGCACCGCATACCCGTCCATGGCCGAGTTGTCCCACGGAGGCAGCGCCGTGCTTGCCGAGATGGCGGCCGCCAACGGCCGCCCGAGCGCACCCTCTGGCGCCAGGCGCTCCAGCTGCGTCAGCGGCTCGACACCCTCGAGCACCATCGCCTGCGCCTCCTCCACCGAGAGCAGTCGATCGCTCACAGTCGCAGCCCTCCCTGCAGCCCGCTCGGCTCGCCCGTGGCCGCCGACCGGGCCGCAGCGTTGATGCTGGCCCGCGTGACCAGGCCTGCCAGCCGTCCCTCGTCGGCCACTGCGAGAGCATCGAGGTTGCCGGTCGTGATCAGCTCAACGGCACGCCACAGCTCGTCGCTGGGCTGCATCAGGGGAACGATGGGCGGGCTCGCCATCACGTCGCGCACCCGCGTCGACCCATATCGTCGCTGGCGCAGCCGCGCCAGCCGACGGCGACCAACGACACCGACCACCTGCCCCCCCTCGACCACGGCGACGGCAGTCACCGCGTTCGGGCCCTTGAATCGGTCCGCGAACGTGTCCAGCGTGAGGTACGGGCCGACGGCAGCCGCGTCCACATCCATGGCGTCCTCCACGCGCACACCGCGCAGCAGCCGCTCCATGGCGACCTGGCTCTCGACCGTCCGTGCCCCCGTGTTCAGCAGCCAGCCCAGCCCGATCGCCACCACACCCTCGAGCCCGTATCCTGCCAGCGCCGTGGCCAGGCCGACCCCCACCGCGACCCAGCCGATGAGACGGCCCACGCGCGCGGTGACCAGGCTGGCACGATCGAGCTCACCGGTTCGCGCCCACGCGAGGGCGCGAACCACGCGTCCCCCGTCGATGGGAAGGGCCGGAACCAGGCTCACGAGCGCAAGCGTGAGGTTCAGCGCACCGACCACGACCAGGGCATCCGCAGCCACGCCCTGGTCCGGCGCGATCTCGAGCAGCACAACGCCGGCACTGAGCAGGAGCAGGCCCGCCCCGATCGACAGCAGCGGACCCGAGACGGCGATCGCCAGCTCATCTCGTGGCCGGGAGGCGCGCACGGACATGGGCGCCAGGCCGCCGATGAAGCCCAGGACCACCGACGTCACCGGAACACCCCGCTGGCGCCCGACGAGCGCGTGCGCGAGCTCGTGCACGATCACGGACACCAGGAACAACGCGGCCACGACGCCGCCCACCGTCCACTGGATCAAGGGATGCATCGTTGGCGCCCGCGAAGCGGCCTGCTCGACGCCCAGCACGGTCACGATCGCGAGCATCAGCACCCAGGCGAGGGACACCCTGATCTCGATCCCGAACAGGCGGCCGATCGGAACGCCGGCCTCGTTCATCGCATGCCTGCTGACGCGTTCGCCACACCCGCATCCGCGTCTGTGCGCGGCGCCGTCGACCCCTCGACGGACGCGACCCGCTTCCCGCTCCACCACGCCAGGCCCATGCTCAACACGATGATGACGAGACCAACACCGATGGTCGTCTCGACCCAGAACGTCTCCGGGAACAGCTGGACGAGCCGGTCGGTCCGAGGATCGAACAGGTAGCTACCGGGCGGGAAGAACAGCTCGTGGAACAGCTCGAACGCGGTGTCGAAGAACATCACGCCCGCGAGCCCCAGCGCGACCGTTCCCACCGCGATCACGCGTGAGACCAGCCCAAGGCGTCGCCACAGGCGCGCCCGAGCGTCAGGCGTGCGCTCGAGCCCGAACGCGATCGCCAGCACCGCGGCACCGCCGATGGCGACCAGGTAGAAGGCGGCGAACACGTCGCGCACGTCGCGCATGTGCCCGCGTTCCCGCTCACTGAGGACCGGCATGCCGTCGACGGTCACGTCGAACGCCGGCGGACCCAGCACCAGATCGGCCAGGATCGCATCGGTGGCCGTGCGGAGACTGGCCTCTGAGTAACCCGTCCAAGCCGTCGCCTCTGCCCGGCCCTGCTCGAAGCTCACCCAAACGGGATTGAGGAATGGGAGGATCGCGAGCGCAGTGATGACCAGTGCGGTGGCCGCGCCGATCACGAGCGTCGCGAGGATCCCACGGATGCGCACCATCAGGCGTCCGATGGTAGCGGGTGCCCGATCGGGCGGCCGGAGAGGTGCAGGCCGGTCAGGCCTCCTCCAGCGTCCGCGCCTGCTCCCACCAGGTCTCGATCATGAGGTCCGATGGCAGCTCCCAGTTGATCTCCTGCGCCCCGCGCGCCAGGCGTGCCCGGAATGCCTCGAGATCGAGACCAAGCAGGTCACGGAGCCCTTCGATGCCGGCCTGGATGAACAGCTGGTGCTCGTTGCCAGTGAACCCGGCGAGGTTGAGCATCAGCGCCTCGTCTCGCCAGCGGACGACGTCGTTTGGCGTGGCCGCGACATGATCGGCGAGCGATTGCCGCCGAGTGGGCGTCTCCGACACCTCGAGCAGGAGCCCGGTGGTGAAGATGCCCTGCTTCTCGAGCCGGTCGAGATGGACGGGTTCGATGCGAGTGAGCTCGGTGATGGGCGGCACGCGGCGTCGGCCTCCGTTACTGGCGCTGATGGCGTCCGTGCGCTGAGGACGCTGGCGGACATTATCGCGGGTCGCGCGGCCACGCGGGACAGCCGTCTCGCGGCGAGCCTTCGAGCGCGCGCATCCGGCGACCCGGACCCGAACAATCAGGCCTCGAGCGGCAGGTTCTCGAGCACGACGTCCCAGTGCGCATCGAGGATCTCGAACCGGCGCTGCTCCTCGGCGCGGAAGGTCTCCTGGTCCGGATACAGCTCCGTCGCGAGCTCGGCATCGCTGTGGTCCTGGATCGCCGCCCAGTCCCGATACGTGATCGAGACCAGCACGTCCCAGTCCGACCGGCCATCGCCGTGGAACCGGGGGGCCCACAGCTCGAGGTTGGTGAACCGCCCAGCCTTCAGCTGATGCTCCAGGATCGGCATGTGGTTCTTGCGCAACAGCCGCAGGAACTCGTCGTGCGTTCCCCACCGCGTCCGGTAGAAGTACAGGACCTCGATCGGCTGGCTGGTCGTCGGTTCGGCCATCTGTCGCTCGCCTCCTTCGGCTACGGGTCGGGTTGGTCGTGAAGTCGAGCGGCCCTGGCGCGCAGAAGCGCCCAGGCGTGCCCCACGTGGTGGCGCTCAGTCCGCAGGTTGCCAACGGCCAGCCGGATCGTGAACCGGCCGCGGAGTCGCGTGTGGGACAGCAAGACCTCGCCCGTTGCGTTCACGTCATTGAGCAGCTGCTCGTTGAGCGCGTCCAACCGCTCCGCGGTCTCCCGGTCGTCCTCGTGGCCGACGTACCGCGCCGGGCGGTACCGGAAGCAGACCGTCGAGAACGGGACCGGCGCGAGGCGCTCCCAGTCGGGATCGTCATCGATCCAGCCGGCAAAGGTCTCGGCCAGGTCGAGATGAAACGCGATTCGACGCCGGAGCCCCTCGAGCCCGAACCAGCGGATGAGCATCCACAGCTTGAGCGCGCGCATCCTTCGACCGAGCTGGGGCTGGTACTCGCTGTAGTCGAGCACCGGTTGCGTCCGATCGAGCGTGCGGAGGTACTCGGGCACCAGGCTGAACGCCGCGCGCAGCTGGTCCATGCGGCGTGACAGCAGGAGCGAGGCATCGAGCGGCGTGAACAACCACTTGTGCGGGTTGACCACGATCGAGTCGGCACGCTCCCAGCCCGCAAACGGCGCGCGACGGTCCCGCAACAGCGCCACCGCGCCCGCGTAGGCGCTGTCCACGTGGAGCCACAGTCCATCGTCGGCCGCGACGTCCGCGATCTCGGCAATCGGGTCGCCCGAGGTCGACGACGTGGTCCCCAGGGTGGCCACCACGGCGATCGGGCGACGACCGACTGCCCGATCCGTGCGAACGGCCTCCCGGAGCGCGCCAGCATCCATGCGGTATTCATCGTCGACCGCGACCTTCACCAGGGCCGCCCGGCCGAGACCCAGCGTCATGCACGCCTTCTCGATGGAGCTGTGCGCCTCGCTCGATGCGTACACCCGCGGCACCGCGTCCGACAGCCCGGCCAGCCCCAGCTCGGCGGTCCGGAGCCCCGCGGCCTCGCGCGCGGCGGCAAGAGCGATGAGCGTGGAGGTGGATGCGGTGTCGGTGAGCATGCCCCCGAACGTCTCCGGCAGCCCGAGCGCGGCCCGGAGCCAGCCGACGACGACCGTCTCGAGCTCGGTTCCGATGGGCGACGTGCGCCACAGCATCGGGTTCTGCCCGAGGGCCGCGGTCAGCATCTCCCCGAGGATCCCGGCTGCCGACGCCGAGGTCGAGAAATAGGCGAAGAACCCCGGGTGCTGCCAGTGCGTCGCGTTCGGAAAGACCAGCCGGTCAACGTCCTCGAGGATCGCCTCCATCGGCTCCGGGTGCTCGGGCGCGGCAGCCGGCAGCGACGGCCCGATGGACCCGGGCTCAACCGGTGGCAGCACCGGGTACTGACCGACGTCGGTCAGATAGTCGGCGATCCGGTCGACCACCGCATGACCCGCCTGCCGGAACGCGTCGGGATCCATGTCGTTGAGGCCGACGGACTGTTCCTGATCGATGGGTACCGAGGCCGAGTCGCTCACACGGCCAGTCTACCGGCGCCATCCGGTTCTACGGGCCAGCCAGGATCGAGCGGCCGACCTCGTCAGCGCCTGCGGCGACCCGGCACGAGCACCGTCAGCGCCATGGGCAGGCACGTGGCCTCGAACCAGCCGCGACCGACCACGTCGCCATCCACCTCCACGGCGTCGTCTGGGCGGGCGGTCACCCCAATGGACCTGACTCGAAGCCGACGCGAGCGGCCACTCCCCGACCGTCCGATGGTGCGACGAACCACCGACTCGGCGGCACCCAGCAACGCGTCCCGCCGACGCCGCCCGGTCACGAGGAATACGTCGAGCAGCCCATCGGCCGGATCGATCCGCAACGCCGGTCGTAGCACGCCCGGGATCAGCTCTCCGCTGTTGGCAACCAGCACCTCGAAGGCGTCGAGGTCGAGCTCCGTGCCATCAGCGACCACCTGGAGCGGCAGGGGTTCGACCCGCAGCAGCTCACGTGCCGCCGCGACGAAATACGCGTACCGACCAATCCGTCGCTTCGATTCCCTGCTCGTTGCGGCCATCACTCGGGCGTCGAATCCGATCCCGGCCCCGACCGTGAGCAGGCGTTCCTCGGACCCCTCCCCGCTCGTCACCCCAAACCGGATCATCGCCAGGTCGACACGACGGGTCGAGGCGCTTGCGATGGCCCTCGCCGCCCGGTCCGGGCGCAGCGGAATGCGCAGTGCGGCCGCGAACAGGTTTGCGGTACCCACCGGGACGATCGCGAGGGGCACCTCGCGCGTGCCGATCTGCTCGGCCACGTCGCGGATCGTCCCGTCTCCTCCGACGACGACCACGATCCCCGGCCCGGTCTCGAGCGCGCGCGCCATTCGCTCGCGCATCGCAGCCGGCCCATCCTCCGCGATCAGGACTGGCTCCTGCCCCGTCCGCACCAGGACTGCACGCTGAACCTCCGTGAGCAGGCTCCGACGTCGCCCGGCGTCGCGAAGCCGTGCCACCGTGGGGTTGACCACGATCAACCCTGGCGCGGCCTTCGGGCTCCTGACGTCGGTGGGCATCTCCCGATTGTGCCTGGTGCGCGTACCCGATGATCCCGGCCTGGGGGCCTTAGCTGGACTCGTCCTCGCGGTCCATCTGCTCGGCCGCTTCCAGGGACGCGGCAGCTGGCTTCCCGACGGTGCTCGGATCGACCGGCCTCCCGGTCCTGAGGCTGCTGCCATAGGGCGCGGCCAGTGCAGCCTGCCGCGCCATCGTTCCGGCGACGTTCGAAACCGGGCCGGTACCCGACGGCACCGCCAAGGGCATGGGCAGCGGACGGGCGGCGTAGGCCTCGAGCGCCGGGTCCACCGTCGTGACCCCTGTGATCGACAGGCCGTCGATCGACTCGCGCTGGGCCAGGGCATCGCCGCAGGTCGGACAGTGGGTCGCGCTCCGTCCAACCGCTGCCGAGCACCATGGACACAGGCGGCCCAGGTCCGTCTCGCTCGTGTCACTCATCGACAGCTTGGCCTCCGTCAGGTGTCGCAGGGACAGTAGCAGGCTCGTCGAGGTGCCCATGAGTCATGTGCCTCCAGGCCACCCGCAGCGCGAGATGGCCTCCGGTTGAAGGTCCCAACGCCCAAACGAAAGCCCCTCCGGGTACCCTCGAAGACTTGGTTCCAGGTCCCATCGTCGTGCGGGTGGAACCAGCACCCACTCTGCGCTCGATCTCGCAAAGTGGAATACGCGCACGACACATGTCCCGATCTCTCCAGGTCGGTGGAGCAGGCCACCACCGAGGCGGCCACAGGCTCATGACGTAACAACTGGTCCGCTTGATCGTCTCCACTGCTGCACCGTCCGAAGGGACATGAGATGAGCTCGTCGCACGTCGGGCGCAGGACACCGTTCATCGTCGGGCTGTTCGTCGCAGCCGCCTGCTCGTCAACCGCGACCCCAACCCCCGCCATGATGCCCAACCCGTCCATGAGTCCGACATCGCCCCCGCCAGCCACCGCCGACGCGAGCGTCAGCTCCGCACTCGGTGGACCTGGGCGGTGGCTCGATGCAGGCACGATGAGCATCGGGCGCCGCACGACGCATGCGCTCCTGCTGGGCGATGGGTCGGTGCTCGCCGTCGGCAACGACGAGGTCGGCTGCGTCCGCGCCGACAGCGTGGTGGCGGACAGGCGGGATCCAGCGACCGGCGCCTGGTCGGCCCCTGCCAGCCTGAACAAGCCGCGGGGGTATTTCGCCGCCGTTGCGCTGACCGACGGGCGAGCGCTCGTGACCGGCGGAGTCAACGCCGGTGTCGACGCCCCCTATGGCCAGGTGGACAACGCCGCCTACTCCAGCACGTACGTATACGACCCGGCCGACGCCACGGCGGAGTGGACTCGCGCCTCGCTCCTCGGGAATGCGCGGGTTGCACCCGCGGCCGCGACGCTGCCTGACGGTCGGGTACTCGTGGCCGGCGGTTTCTACCTCAACGGTCGCGAACGTTCTGCCGCCGCGGAGCCCGGTCCAGCTATCCCCGCGCTTGCCACCGCGGAGCTGTACGACCCCTCAACCGCCAAGTGGTCGGGAACCGACACTCTCCGATTCGCCCGCTTTGGAGCGCAGGCGGCCGCCCTTGCCGACGGACGTGTGCTCGTGGTCGGTTCTGGATGGGAGAACCCGTTCCGATGGGGCCTGAGATGGACCAACCTCGACGATCGCGTCTACCGAACCGCGGAGATCTACAACTCCGGCACCGGCCGCTTCGTGGTTACCGGAGACCTCCCTGCCGTGGATTGGTCGCCATTGTCAGCTTTGGGATCCTCGGGCGTCGGGTACACCCAGGTGAGGGCGACCGGCGCTCTCGTGGCGCTTGCCGATGGCGGCGCGCTCCTTGTCGGCCACGTGACGGAAGCCAGCACCGGGGACGGAGACTACCAGGCAGATGCCGTTCAAACCCTGCGGTTCGACCCGAACACGGATTCGTGGTCTGAGATAGACCGAGAGATGGTCGCGAGCGGCCTGGGCCTCAACGAGCCGAGGATCAAGCTCGTCCCCGGTCATTCGCACCAGGGCGCATTCGGCGCGCGTCTCGCGGATGGGCGGATCCTCGTCGCCGGTGGGCTCTACCCGTGGAACAACGTCGACGACGAGCAGATCCTCACGACAGCCGCCATGTATGACCCCGGCGCGGGCACCTGGACCGATCTGCCGGAGCTGCCCTCGCCGCGAGCGTTCGGGATCGCGGTCACCCTGAACGACGGGTCGGTCCTCGTCCTTGGCGGCACAGACCATGTGCATCCGCCGCATGATCCTGCTGAGGGCGCGACGGGTGAAGCGGGCGATTGCACGGGGGAGCACGGGCTCGCGAGCGTTGTCCGGTACGTCCCGAGCCAGTAGAGACAGCCGCTCCAGGCCGCGGTCGAGAGTCGGCGAATACGACCGGTCGCGCACCCGGACCTGTACTTCACGTCGATCCAGCAGTCGGCGCGAGCTGACGTCTGCCGCGCCGATCGGTGCGCTGATGGGGGCATGAACGGTGGGCTAACGCCCAAACGAAAGCCCCTCCGGGATAGTCCGGAGGGGCCAGTTCATGCTCAGATCGATGGTCGGGGCGGAGCGATTCGAACGCTCGACCTCCTGAACCCCATTCAGGTGCGCTACCAGGCTGCGCCACGCCCCGAGGGCGACGAGTCTACCACCGCCGAGGGCGCCCTCTCTGTCCACGCCTTGACGCCAGCGGTCCTGAGCACCGACGATCCGAGGTGACGGACGCCGGATCTGACCATTCGGACAGATCCGGTTGTCGAGGAGGAAGCCATGAGGAACCGCGCCGCACTCGGGATCGTCGCTGCCGTCGCGCTCGCGGCGTGCGGCGGCGGCACAGCGACCACAGCACCCGCTTCCGCGCCCGCGACCGAGACAGCCGCGCCTTCCATGGCGGTCTCCGAGGCACCGTCCGTGGTGCCCTCCGCCGCGCCGTCTGTGGGAGGACCCTCTGAGCTTGCCGCACCGTCGGGCAGCCCCCTGGACCTGGGCTCGGCGAGCAGCGGGGTGTCGAACCTCGACGCGTATCAGATGAACATCACCGTGGCGTCGGGAACGGACACGCAGTCGCTCACCGTGGAGGCGACCAAGAAGCCGGTCGAGGCAACTCACTACATCCTTGAAGGCGACCAGACGCTGGAGTTCATCAGCATCAAGGGCCAGGGCGCGTGGATGAAGCAAGGCAAGTCGTGGGTTTCCGTGCCCGGTGGCGCGAACGCGATGATGTCGCTGTTCGATGCACTCGCGCCTGACACCCTGATCTCGGCATATTCACTTGGCAAGTTCGGCGACACCCTGAACTATGTCGACATCACGGACCACAACGGCGTGCGCGCCGCCCACTACCACCTCGACGCGGGGCTCGCGGCAAAGCTGAATGCGGTCGGCTTCCCCGCGGACGGGGCATTCGACGCCTGGGTCGCGGTTGATGGCGGCTACCTGGTGGGGATGCAGTACGGCGCGACCAACCCCGCAACCGGCAAGCACGCAGATGTCACCATCGACGTGACTCACGTCAACGATCCAGGCATCGTGATCGAGGCCCCGACCCAGGGCTGAGCGATCAATTTGCCCGTGAGCGCGCTTTGGGGGCACGCTCGTCAGTGACGTCGGGCGCGAGTCCCGCCGCGGCGTCGACGCTCTCGCTTGTCTCGGAGCTGCTCCCGAAACACGAGGCGGATCGGCGTCCCATCGAAGCCATAGGCGTCCCGCAGCCGGTTCTCCAGGTAGCGCCGGTACGAGAAGTGGATCGACGCGGCGTCGGTCGCGAAGAACACGAAGGTCGGCGGCGCGATCCCCGCCTGGGTCGCGTAGCGGATCTTCGAGCGCCGGCCCCGGACCATCGCGGGCGGTGTGCGCTCGACGGCCGCCGAGACCACGCGATTGAGCTCGCCGGTGGAGATCCGCTTGCGCCGCTCGCCCCAGACGTCGACGGCGAGCTCCAGCACGCGGCCGACCCGCTGTCCCGTCTTCGCGCTGATCGACACGACCGGCGCGTACTCGATGAACGGTAGCTCGCGCCGCAGATCGGCCACGAACTCGTCGAACGAGCGATGGGTCTTGTCCTCGACGATGTCCCACTTGTTGACCGCGATGATCAGGCCCCGCCCCTCCTCGACCACGTACCCCGCAACGTGCGCGTCCTGGGCAGTGAGGCCGTCGACGGCGTCGAGCACGAGGACCGCGACGTCTGCCCGTGAGATCGCCTTGAGCGCACGCAGGGCCGAGTACCTCTCCGCGGCCGGTCCCGAGGCCACCCGGCCCCGCTTGCGAATACCCGCGGTGTCGATCAGCACGACCTCGCTGCGGCCCCACGGGATCGTGGTGTCGATGGCGTCGCGGGTCGTGCCCGGCACATCCGACACGATCGTCCTCGTATACCCGAGGAGCGAGTTGAGCAGGCTGGACTTGCCGACGTTCGGGCGGCCGACGAACGCAATCCCCGGCGGCTCGTCGTCCTCCGCGGCGATCGCCGCATCCCACCGGGCCGCGACCTCATCGGGCGTACCCGGCGTGAGATCGTCCCCCACGCCCTCGGCGTCCTCATCGTCGTCGTTCTCGTCGACGGCGTTGGACGGGTCGCCCACGACGTACGGCTCCGGCCGCGCGCGGGCCATCTCCTCGGCCCATGCCTCGGCCTCCGCCTCGCGCGTCTTGCGGGCGACCTCCGCCTCGCTCTCGGGCGGGAGCGCCCATACCACCGCGTCGAGCAGGTCCGCGACCCCCCGCCCGTGGCTTGCGGAGATCGCGTACGTGTCCTCCCAGCCGAACGCGTAGAACTCGGCAGCGTCGAGCTCCCGGCGCTCGTTGTCGGCCTTGTTGGCGGCCACCAGCACGGGCTTGGTAGTTCGGCGGAGCATCTCGGCCGCATCCTGGTCCCCGGCGGTGGATCCGGACGCGGCATCGACGAGGAACACGATCACATCCGCCTCGTTGATCGCCAGGCGGGCCTGAAGCTGGACCTGCGCCTCGATCGGATCTCCAGGGTTGAGCTCGAGGCCGCCGGTATCCACCACGACGAACCGACGCCCGTTCCACTCGGCGTCGCCGTACAACCGGTCCCGCGTGGTCCGCGCGCGGTCCTCGACGATGGCCGCACGGGCATTGCCAACCACCCGGTTGAACAGCGTGCTCTTGCCCACGTTGGGGCGGCCGACGAGGGCGACGATCGGCAGGCCTCCACGGGCTGCGCGGACGGGGGTTGCGCTGGAGCGGGCCATCGCGATCGGGTCAGCCTGCGCCGACCGGGGTCGGGGCAATGGTCGGGAGCGAGGTCGTGCGCCCCGCGGGATGCGCCGCAGCGTCGAGGGCGCTCCGAGCCAGCTCCGGCGCCCGGGCCATCGCGTCGTCCGTGCCCGCCAGGCGCAGGATGCGCTCGGCCACGTCACGCAGGTCCTCGATCGGAGTCGAGGTGCCACCCGTGACCCCGACCACCGAGGCGCCGTCGAACACGCCGGCGTCATCGAGATCGCGCGCGTTCTCGACCTGGAGCGCGCGCGTGCCGGCGATCTGGCACAGCCGCGTGAGCTCCTTGGTGTTCGCGGAGTGGCGCCCACCCACAACGACCATGAGGTCCACCTCGCGGGCCGTCTCGAGCGTGTCCTCCTGGCGCCGGATCGTCACGGGGCACACGGTGTTGACGATCTTGAGCTCGTGGGCGCGAGAGATGAGGAAGGCGGCCAGCTTCTCGAACTTCCACGGCGGCTGCGTCGACTGCGTGATCAGCGCCATCCGCTTGCGACGCGGGATCCGGCCCCAGTCCTCCTCCTCGTCGACGACGATCGCGTCGGGCGCGAAGCCCAGGAGACCGACGACCTCCGGGTGCTTGGGCGTGCCCAGGAGGACGATGGTGTAACCCTCCTCGACGAGTCCCTCGAGCTGCCGCTGCTCCTGGATCACCCACGTGCACGTGCCGTCGATGACGTCCAGGCCGCGCTGCTCGGCGCGTTCGAACACCTCGGGCTTGACGCCGTGGGCGCGGATCACGACCGCCGCTCCGTGATCGACATCATCGAGCGTGTCCACGCTCCGCACGCCGATGTTCTGGAGGTCGCGGATCACTCCCTCGTTGTGGACGACCTGCCCCAGGGTATGGGTGAGCTGCCCGGCCGCTGCCGACTCCTTGGCCTTGTCGATGGCCTCACGGACGCCGTAGCAGAACCCGGTTCGCTTTGCGATGCGGACCTCGTGGACGCTTCCCATGGCCGGTCGATGTTCGCATACGTCCGGCGATCACGCGTGGGCGACGATCGGCGTTCAGGCGTCTGGAGCGTCCGATGGGCCTGGTTCCCCGGCCCCGTCCACGGGCACCGCGTCCGCATAGAAGCCTCGCTGACGCGGTTCGAGCAGCCCCGCGATCCGGCCCATGATCGCGGTCGTGACGATGGCCTTCGCCGCGCGGCGGTCGGTCCCCTCCGGCACGACGTCGCCGGCCCGGAACGGCACCCCGACCCGGACCGTCACGCGTCGGCGCGGGATGGGCATGGGCAGCTTCCGGCCCTTGGGCCACACGCGGTCGGAGTCGTTGACACCGATGGGGACGATGGTCGCGCCCGTTCGCAGGGCGAGCGTCGCGAGGCCGTCCCGCGCCTCCTGGAGCGCCCCGGTCGGGCTGCGGGTGCCCTCGGGGAAGATCAACAGCACATATCCGCGCTCGAGGATCCGCGTCGCCAGCCGGTAGGCCTCGATGTCGGCAGTCCCACGGTCGACGGGATGCACGCCGCCCCGGGCGACCACCCACCCGAACACGGGCCACTCGAAGAGCTCGCGCTTGCCCAGCCAGTGAATCCGGCGACGACGGAGGGCTGGCGTGATCCAGGAACCGGTCACGAACGGGTCGAGGTTCGAGGCGTGGTTGATGGCGAGGACCACCGCACCGGTTCGCGGGATTCGGTCAAGGCCCTCAACGCGGATGTCGGCGAACAGGCGGGAGCCGATCCGTGATAGCAGCGCGACCATCCGGATGATCAGCGTCTTCTCGTTGTCGAGGCGCATGGCGCGCTCGAGCACGCTCGACCGCGGCCGCGAGTCCGCGCTTCCGGCAGCGTCCGTCGTTCGACCTGCCGTGACCGCCGGCGATCGAACGGTCCGCGCCCGCTTCGTGGCCGTCAAGGCGGCCCTGGCAGCCATGGCCACCTCCGCGGACCGGATCGCGTCAACCACGAGGTCGACCGTGCCATCGAAGGACACCCCATCGGTCCTGATGACAACCGCGTCATCGGCCGCGCGGAGCGGCGCGACTTCGCGGGTTCGATCCTGCTCGTCTCGTCGCCGGAGCTCCTCGCGCACCACGGCTGCCGCCGCGCTCTCGGGATCGAGCCCACGCTCCGCGATGCGACGCGCCGCCCGCTCTTGGACAGAGGCGTCGAGGAACAGCTTGAGATCGGCTTCGGGCAGCACGACCGTGCCGATGTCCCGCCCGGCCACGACGATCCCGCCACCCGCAGCGAGCGATCGCTGGCGGGCCAGCAGGGCCGATCGCACCGGCGCGAGCCGCGAGACCGCCGACACGGACCTGTCCACATCGGGGCTGCGCGCCTCATCGGTGGCGTCGGCGCCGTCGAGCAGAACGCGGGTCAGGCGTCCGGTGCCGTCGTCGCCGAGGCGGATCCGGTCCACGAGCGCGACGAGTCCTTCCACGTCATCGGTCCGGATCCCGTCACGGAGCGCCAGGGCTGTCACCGCCCGGTAGACAAGGCCGGTATCGACGAACTGGAGGCCCAGGCGGGCAGCTGCGACGGCCCCGACGCTGCTCTTGCCCGACGAGGCCGGACCGTCGAGCGCGACGGTGATCCGGCGTGCGGCGAGCTCGCCCGGAGGCGGGAGCGTCTCTGGCATGGACGATGGCGCGGTGTCAGGCATCGCCGCGAGGATACCGCCCGGCGCCCGACCGCCTGGGTGCTCGCCGCGAGGTCGCACCCGACAGTCGTCGAACCTCCGCCGCGGTGAGGGGCCGCGCGTCACCGCTGGCGAGCGTGTCGAGCCGCACGCCGCCGATGCGGACGCGGACAAGGCGCCGGACGGGTGAGCCGACCTCGGCGAACATCCGACGGAGCTGGCGCTTCCAGCCCTGGTGGATCGTCGCTCGTACCCACACGAGCCGGGGATCCGGCGCGGGCTCCAGGGTGTCGTCGAGGCGCCGGTCCTCGGTCCGGGTCTGGGGACGCAGGACGTTGACGATCGCGGTCCCCTCGGCGAGCTCGACGCCGGTCTGCAGGTGATCGACCTGCGCCCGGGTCAGGGGCGCGGCGAGGCCGACCGCATACTCCCGTTCCACCTCGTATCGCGGGTGCAGCACGCGCTCGGCCCAGTCCCCGTCGCTGGTCAGCAGGATCAGGCCCTCCGAATCCCGGTCCAGACGGCCAACCGGATAGACCCGCGCTCCCGCGGCAAGATCGCGGGGTACGAGGTCGGTGACCGTCTTCGCGGCATGCCGGTCCCGGACGGTGGATACGACATCCGTCGGCTTGTGCAACGCGATATAGACCGAACGCGGCGGCCGGCTCGCGACCACGCGTCCGTCGACGGCGACCACCTGTGCCGTGGGGTCGGCCCGCTCGCCGAGCACCGCGATCCGCCCGTCAACCGTCACCCGGCCGGCGGCGACCAGCGCATCGGCACCGCGTCGCGAGGACAGGCCGGCGGCAGCCAGCAGCTTCGAGATCCGCTCGGCCGGCACCGGTCAGCTCGCGTCGGGCCGCGGGTCCTGTGCCGCGGGTGGCGCAGTCCCGCCCACCGGTGGCGAGTCCGCTGCTCCCCGGGGCGCATCCTCGGCAGCTGACGGCTCATCCTCCGGTCCGAACGGTGCGTCCTCGTCCATCAGCCGAGCCGCGACCTCGACGTCGAGCGGCGGGAGCTCTTCGAGCGAGGTCAGACCGAATCGCTCGAGGAACTCGAACCCTGTCCCATACAGGAACGGACGCCCCGGCGTGTCGGATCGACCGAGCTCCACGATCAGGCGGCGATGGAGCAGCGTCCGCACCGTGTAGTCCGAGTCAACGCCGCGAATGCGCTCGATCACGGCGCGCGTCGCCGGCTGCCGATACGCGACGATGGCGAGCGTCTCGAGCGCTGCCGGCGAGAGCCGAACGGCGTCGACCCCGACGTAGCGGGCGATGAGCGCCCCGGCCTCGGGCGCGGTGGTGAGCTCAACGCGGTCGCCCGAGAGGATGAGCCGAATGCCGCGCGATCCGAGCGACACCTCGAGATCGCCGAGACGCTCGTCCACGGCCGCGCGATCAACCCCGGCAAGCGTCGCGATCTCGCGCCGCGACAGGGGCTTCTCGGCCACGAACAGCAGCGCCTCGAGCTGCGCCTCGGTCAGCTCGCCCGTCGACGTGACCTCATCCCCGTCAGCCGGCTGGACGCCCTCGGGCTGTGCGCCGGGCACGCCGGCATCCGGCTGCGCCTCGACGCCCGGGAGCGCGTCGTCGGGTCCGTCCACGTTTCCCTGTCGCTCCTCGTCGATCACGCGAACGACCCCAGCGACTCATCCAACGGCGCCTCCTCGTCGAGCTCGCTGATGCCCGCCGCAGCGCGCTCCTCGCGCGTCGTTCGGCGAGCGACGATCGGGCCCCAGGGCTCAGCCTGCTCGACCACGATCTCGTGCCGCTTCATGAGCTCCAGCATGGCCAGGAACGTGACCGCCGCCACGACGCGGTCGCGCACACCCTGGAGCAGCTCCTGGAGCACCACGGCCGGTACGCCGTGCAGCGCTTCCCGGATCACCATCGCGCGCGAGGTCAGGGTGACGGTTCGGCGGATCGTCTCGGGTGGCCGTGGGAGCGGCGGGACGACGCGTGCGAGGCCGTCGAGCGCGTCGGTGAGCAGAGCGGCCGACAGCGGTTCGGTCTCGGTCGGCTGGGCACCCGCCAGCCCGGCCACCCGGGCAGCACCCGGCTCCCTGTGAAACAGCCCCATCCGTCGCTGCGCCTCGTCGAGGAGCAGCGCGCCGGCATCCCGGAACGCCCGATACAGGATCAGCCGAGCCCGGAGCGCCGCCTCCGGATCGGGGCCTTCGTCGGGCAGCGGGGTGGCGCCGTCGGGCGCGCGTCGCGGGAGCAGCGCCCGGGACTTGATCAGGATCAGCTGGCTCGCGATCGCGACGAACGCGGACACGTTGCCCATGCGGTCCTCGTCGAGCGTGGCCAGTGCGTCCAGATAGGCCTCCGCAAGGGCCCCGAGGGGAACGGTGAGCACGTCGAGCTGCCGTGCCTCGATCAGCGCCAGCAGCAGCGCCAGCGGGCCGTCGAACTCGGGCAGCGTGACACGGGTCGCGGACTCTGGCCGACGGCCTGCCCCGAACTCGATCGCCGGCGATGCCGCGGTGGTCATCAACAGGCCTCGTCGGCGGCCCGGAAGCGGGCCCCGTATCGCTCGTCGCGTGGCGCCGACTGGTAGCGCACCAGCTCAACGGCCTGCGTCGGGAGACCGGCCAGCTCGAGCATCGCGGCAGACGCCTCCGCATGGTCCCGGAGCCGGTCGAGCGCCGGCCGCCAGCCGGGCAACCGCGCGGCCAGATCCACGACCCACACGCCGAACACCTCACCAAGCGACCAGGCCACGCGCGGCCCGGCGCCCGTATCGCCCTTCGCGCAATCGTGGAGCAGACCCGCGACCAGCACGTCCCGGTCACGGACGCCAGCACGCCGCAGGTAAGCGACGACGTCGAGCCCGTGGCGCCGGTCGGCCACGTGCATGGCATCGAACAGCACCAGCTCGGCTGGGCGTAGCCAGGCTGTCAGGGCGGCCCGCTCCTCCGAGCGCACCCGGGCCACCAGGTGCACGCGGAGCTGGCGGGCCTTAGCTGCCCACCAGGAAGAGCGCGACATTGTAGATGGCCTCGCCCAGCGCGCGGCCCAGCAGGAGCACGACCCCGAGCACGATGAAGATCCCGTATTGCGCCAGGATCGGGCGGATCTGCCAGACCTGGGCCGGCGACAGGAACCGGAACAGGATGTTGGAGCCGTCGAGAGGCGGGACGGGGATCAGGTTGAACAGCGCGAGCGCGACGTTGAAGTACACGAAATAGAACAGCATCTGGTAGACGGAGCCGGGCAGATCCGCCTGGACCCCGATCAGAATCCGAAGGACCACCGCGCCCAGGATCGCCATGCCGAGGTTGGACAGCGGCCCGGCGATCGCGACGAGGAGCTCGCCGTTCCGCCGGTCCCGCAGGTTGGCCGGGTTGACCGGGGTTGGCTTGGCCCAGCCGAACAGGATCGGGCTGAACAGGATCGAGATCACCGTCATCAGCCCCCCCATCGGGTCGAAATGCGCGACCGGATTGAGGGTCAACCGCCCGAACAGCTTGGCGGTCGCGTCACCCAGGACATACGCGGTCGCCGCGTGGGCGAACTCGTGCACCGGGAACGCGATCAACAGGAAGATCGCGATCATCACGAAGTCGATGGGCTGAATGTCGAACAAGGGCAGCCAAGCCTCGCGCTGTGTCTGGGAACCCGCGTATGGTACCGGGCTTGCGCCTAGAGCCGGTCGAGCAGCTCCCGCTTCTTCCGCTCGAACTCCTCGTCGGTCACGACGCCGCGGTCGCGCAGGCCGGCCAGACGCTCGAGCGCATCGGCCGCGTCGCGGCTGGTTTCAGCGTCGTGCGGCGTGGTTGGCGCGGTCGTGGAACGGGCCGGCGGGGGCGTCGCGTTCCCGGTACCGGGGACCTGTCCCACCCCGCCGAGCGGCACGTCTCCCGTCAGAGTCGGCGCCCGGCCAGCGGCCGCGGGCGGCGCCTGTGTTGCCCCGGTTGCCGTGGCCGACGGAGCTGATCCCACGGGCCCTCCTGCGCCGGCGGGTGACTCGCCGCGGATCGGCGGCATCGTTGGACGCTCCAGCTCGAGTGCCAGCTCGTGCTTGGCCTCGATCATCGCCTTCTTGAACGCCTTGGCGTCGGTCAGCATCAGCAGGTCATCGATGCCGCTCTCGGATGCGGTCAGCACCTCGAGGTCGCCGAAGCCGAACATGCGACCGACGGCGCTCTCGCGCAGCACCGCGTCATTGATCATCTCGAGCGAGGAATCCGACGCCTTCTTGTTGATCACGCCTGAGACGTGGATGATCCGCCGGCTGGTGATCACGAACTCCTCGTTCTGGTAGCGGAGCCAGCCCCAGCCGATGACGACCAGCCCGATCACGAACAGGACGGCGGTCAGGTACCCGAGGAGGTCGAGAGCCGCGCCACCTCCGCCGATCAGGACACGCAGGATGATGAGCGCGATGGCGGCCAGGATGGCCACGACCGCCCAGCGCGCATTCCAGACCATGACGAACCAGTGCTGGCGAGCTCGCCGCACGATCCGCTCCCCGGATGCGAGCAGCGTGTCGGTGTAGCTCATTCCCCGAAGACCTCCTACGCCCGTGGATGCGCGCGGGCATACACCTCGCGGATCCGTTCACCGGTCAGATGCGTGTACAGCTGTGTGGTGGAGATACTTGCATGTCCGAGGAGCTCCTGGACGACGCGCAGGTCGGCGCCGCCCTCGAGCAGGTGCGTCGCGAACGAGTGTCGCAGCGTGTGCGGTGAGACGCGACCTCCGAGGCCGGCGCGCGCGGCTGCGGCCTTGACGGCCGCCCACGCCTGCTGGCGGCCGAGCCTGGCGCCGCGGGCAGTGACGAACAGCGGCACGGTCGCGCCGTCGGCAAGCCCGGCCGATGCGAGCCACCCGGCGCGCGGCCAGGAGCAGTATCGCGACAGCCACTGGATTGCGATGTCACCCATGGGCACGACGCGCTCGCGATCTCCCTTCCCGATGACCCGCACCCACCCGGCATCGAGACTCACGTCGCCCATGTCGAGCCCGAGCGCCTCGGACACGCGCAGGCCGGCCGCGTACAGCAGCTCGAGCAGGGCCCGGTTCCTGACCCCGGTCGCCTCCCGCGCGAGCGCCGCCTCGCCGTCGCTCACGGCCGTCGCGCCACCGGTGACGACGTCGCCTGCCGAAGCACCCGGCTCGCCCACAGCCGGGCCTCCGCCCGCCGCGTCGAGCAGCCGCTCGACCTCGTCGATGGTGAGCGTCTCGGGCAGGAGGCGTGGCTGGCGCGGGAGCTCGAGATGGGCGGCGACGTCCACGACGATCACGCCCTCGCCGTACGCGAACCGGTAGAACCCCCGGATGGCGGCGGCACGCCGGCGAAGGCTGGTCGGGGCCAGCCCCGGGTCATGTGGCCGGCCACGCTTCGCCCTCGCAGCCAGATAGCGCTGCGCGGTCTCGGGACCCGTCGCCCATCGGGCTGCTGCGCCCCGGCTCATCGCGAAGTCGGTGAGATCGCCGCGGTAGGCGCGGATCGTCGCCTCCGACACGCCTCGCTCCACGTGGAGGTACGTCAGGTAGTCGTCGATCGCGCGATCCAGGTTCGTGGCCACGGTCAGCTCAGGCCCGGGCATCGGCGAGGCGCGTGCCCCGCCAGGTCTCCGCTCGATCAAGCAGCTCGCGCGCCGACTCGCGCGCGGCCGCACCGCCATCGCCACCGCCGATCATCGCCGCCAGCTCGTCCTCCCTGCCGCGCCGGTCGAGCTCGTCAACCTCGGTCACGGTTCGTTCGTCACGCTCGACCTTCGTGATCCGATAGTGAGCGTCCGCGTACGCGGCGATCTGTGGCAGGTGCGTGACGCACAGCACCTGGTGGTCCCGGCCGAGCGTCCAGAGGCTGCGTCCCACCGGGTCGGCGCTCCGGCCCCCGATCCCGGTGTCGATCTCATCGAACACGAGCGTGGGCGTCGCGTCGGCCTTCGCCAGGACCTGCTTGACCGCCAGCGCAACCCGCGACAGCTCCCCGCCAGAGGCGATCCGGGCCAGCGGGCGAGCCGGCTCGCCGGGGTTCGGACGAAAGTTGAACACGATGGTGTCGATCCCGGTCGCATCGAATGCCACCGCGTCACCATCGACTTCGACCGCGGCCTCGTCCCGCGCCGCCGGTCGACGGCCCACGGCGATCTCGAATGCATCGGCCGGGAAGCCGAGCTCCGCGAGCACTCCCGCCACGGCGGGTCCCAGCTCCGACGCGGTCGCCGTCCGCTGCGCCGACAGCGCGGCAGCCGTCCGGCCGACCTCGGCCAGAAGGCGCTCGTCCTCGACGGCGCGGACCGCCCGCTCGTCATCGAGTCCGCGAAGCCGTGCGGCCTCGGCCTCCGCGCGCTCCCCATGGACAATGACCGCGGCTTCGTCGTCGCCATAGCGCCGGATCAGGCGATGGATCGTGCCCAGCCGGTCCTCGAGACGTGCGATCGAGACCGGGTCATGGTCCACTGTCTCGGCGAGCGTGCGCACCTCGGCGGCAACGTCCTCGGCATCCGCCTCCAACCCGGCGAGACGGTCGGACAGCGGCTCCCAGCGCGGGTCGAGCCGCGAGAGGCTGCGCAGCTCGGCCATCGCCTCCGCAAGCCGGTCGCGCACGCCACGGCCGTCGCCCATCAACGCCGCCCGAACGGTCGCCGCACCAGCCGTGATGCGCTCCGCGTGCTGGGCGGCTCCCAGCGCCCGCGTGATGTCGTCAGCCTCGCCGACGCGGAGCTGTGCCTCGGCGATCTCGGCGGCCTCGTGCTCAACGATCTCCAGCCGTCGGACCAGCTCCCGCGGGTCGATCGCCAGCTCGGCCAGGGCGCTGCGGTTCACCCGCCAGCGCTCGACAGACGCCGCCACCGCCGCGCGATCCGAGCCATGATCCCCGAACGCATCGAGCAGGTCGCGCTGCCAGTCCTCGTCGAGCAGCCGCTGCTGGTCGTGCTGGCCGTGGATCTCGACCAGCGGCCCGACGGCCGCCGCCAGCCTGCCGGCCGTGACCGTCTCGTCGTCCAGGCGCGCCGTGGACCTGCCCGCGACGCTGATCTCACGGACCGCGATCGCGGGCTCCGGGGACCGGTCGAACAGGGCCTCCACGCGCGCGCCATCTGCTCCATGACGGACCAGCGTCGTGTCGGCGCGCGCGCCAAGCGCGAGCCCGAGCGCGTCGATCACCAGGCTCTTGCCGGCGCCGGTCTCGCCAGTAAGCACGTTGAACCCGGCTCGCAGGGTGAGTCGCAACCGGTCGATCAGCGCGAGATCGACCACCGTCAGCTCCAGCAGGCGCCCAGCGGCATCGGTGTCGCGTCCGGTCGTCATCGGACCATCGTCAGGATGGAAGGAGCTCGACCTTGGTCCGCAGCAGGTCCCAGAACGGCTGGCTGCCGCTTGGCTCCAGGAACCGCACGGGCCGGTCGAGGCTCCGAACCTCGATCACGTCTCCAACCTGGATCCGCAGATCCTCGCGGCCGTCGATCGAGATCAGCGCCTCGTGCGCGTCGAGGATCCGGCAGCGGACCACCTGGCTGGGCGGGACGACGACCGAGCGGATCGCGGACAGGTAGCCGGCAATGGGCGTGACCACCAGGTTGCGTCCCCCCGGATCCAGGATCGGACCGCCGGCCGAGAACGAGTACCCGGTCGAGCCGGTGGGGCTCGCGATCACCAGACCGTCGGCGACGAACGTCGCCAGGTGGGACGTGTCAATGGACACGGCCATCTTGACCACCCGGGCGAGCGAGCCACGGGCGATGACGATGTCGTTGAGCGCGGTGAAGGTGCCCGTCGCCGGCCGGCCCGCGGGCAGGATCGAGCCCGACAGGACCATCCGCTCACGGATCGCGTACGCGCCCGCCTGAAGCTTGTCCAGCAACGATTCGAGCTGGTTCGCCTCCGCCTTGGACAGGAAGCCCACCTTGCCCAGGTTGACGCCCACGATCGGTACGTCGACCGTGATCACGGCCTGGGTCGCGCGCAGGAACGTGCCGTCGCCACCGAGGACCACAAGGACGTCCGTCGTCGGCAGCTCGGCCACAAGCGACTCGGTGTCGCCGGCCGGTGCCGCCCACTGATCGACGCCGTGCATCCGACACCAGCCGGCCGCTCGCTCGCGCAGCTCGATCGCCTGGTCGATCGTGGGGTTGTAGGCGAAGCCGATGCGGCCCACGCTCATCGCACGTCCTCCCACGCGGCCGCCACGGCCGCATCGATCAGCACCGGCACCTCCGAACAGGACGGCCCCGTCTGGACGTGGATCAGGAACTCCCGGTTACCCTCGGGACCCTGGATGGGCGACGCGATCACGCCACGCGTCCCGAGCCCGATCGACGCTGCCGTGGCGACGATCTCGGCCAGCACCCGACGATGGACGGCCGCATCGCGCACGACCCCGCCGCGCGCGTCCTCGCGACCGGCCTCGAACTGCGGCTTGACGAGGGCCACGATCGGGCCGCGTCCGTCGCGCAGGGTCGAGCGAACCGGGCCGAGCACCAGCGCGAGCGAGATGAAGGAGACGTCGATCACGGCCAGGTCCACGGGCTCCGGCAGCGAGCTGGCGTCGAGGTAGCGGGCGTTGAGGCGCTCGCGAGACACGACGCGGGCGTCCGTTCGCAGCCGCTCCGCGAGCTGTCCTCGCCCCACGTCCACGGCGTACACGCGGCTGACTCCGCGGTCGAGCAGCACGTCCGTGAACCCGCCCGTCGATGCCCCCACGTCGAGCGCGACGCGGCCGTCGACCTCGACCTCGAACGCATCCAGCGCGGCCAGCAGCTTGTGGGCCCCGCGGCTGACCCATCGGCGGCCCGGCGTCACCGCAACGGGGACGTCGAGCGCCACCCGCTCGCCCGCCTTGAGATCGCCTCGGGCGGCATCGCCCTCGCCAACGCGCACCTGCCCCGCGAGCACCAGTGCCTGCGCCTTCGAGCGTGTCTCGGCCAGCCCTCGATCGACGAGCAGCTGGTCAAGTCGCTGGCGGCGCGTGCGTGTCGTCGGCATGTCGCTATCGTGGCATAGACCGCTTCACCCGGACCCACCACGGCGCACGTGCGAGCACGTGGAGGCCACAGGGCAGATCACGGTGCCTAGGATCGGCTTCGAACCCCAGCCTGCAGACCGAGCCGGGCGAGCGCTTCCTCGACCTGCCCCGCCAGACCCGGGGCGTCGAGCCGGGTCAGCCGACGAAGGTCGGTGACCGACCCGTGGTCCACGAACCGCTCAGCGGGGATCCCGATCACGCGAACCGGCACGCTGCGATATGCCGCGTCGGCCAGCCGCGCCTCCTCCATCGCCTCGAGGACAGCACTGCCGAAGCCGCCGGTCACGACGCTCTCCTCGAACGTCACGACCAGCTTCTTGCCACGCGCGTGCTCCAGGATCAGCTGTCGGTCGAGGGGCTTGGCAAACCGCGCGTTGATCACCGCCACCGACCACCCCTGGGCCTCGAGCGTCTCGGCCACCTCGACGGCGCGCATCGTGATCGGCCCGAAGCCCACGAACAGCAGCTCCCGTCCGTCCCGGACCAGCTCACCCCGGCCGATCGGCAACAGCTCGGGCACGCGGGCGGGGACGCCGAAGCCGGGATCGCGTGGGTAGTGGAGCGCGAACGGATGCTCCTGGGCGAGCGCCGTCCGCACCATCGAGCGCAGCTCCTGCTCATCGCGCGGGCTGGCGACGATCAGGTTGGGCAGCATCCGCTGCGCGGGGATCGTGAACATGCCCTGGTGGCTGGTGCCATCCTCCCCCACCAGCCCGGCCCGGTCCACCGCCAGCAGCACCGGGGCGTCGTTCTGGCACACGTCGTGAACGGTCTGGTCGAACGCGCGCTGGAGGAACGTCGAATACAGCGCGACCACCGGTCGCATGCCACCCAACGCCAGGCCGGTTGCCAGCGTCACCGCGTGCTGTTCGGCGATGCCGACGTCGATGAAGCGCTCCGGGAAGGCCGCCTGGAATCTCGCCAGCCCGGTGCCGGTGGGCATGCCCGCCGTGATCGCGACGACGCGGCGGTCGTCGAGCGCCACGTCGACGAGCTCGTGGGAGAAGAAGGAGGTGTAGTTCGGCGTGCGCTCCCGCACGGAGGCCTGGACCGCAGTCGGCTCAGCCTCCCCTTCGCCGCTGGCCGCGGGCGATCGGCGATCGGCCATCACCGAGGCGGACGGCGGTGCCCCTTCCTCGACAGCGCGACCGGGACCCAGCGCCGAGCCCCCCGCCGCGCTCGAGGTCATGGCCTCGCCGTTCACCGGGAGCCGCTCGTGGGCGTCCGTGGCGGGTACCTGGATCGGCGGCAGCGCCGCGCCGTGGAACGAGACCTGGTCCGTCTCGGCGGGACGGTAGCCCTTTCCCTTGTGGGTCCGGACGTGGACGATCACCGGGCCATCCAACGCCAACGCGCGGCGGAAGGTCTCCTCGAGCAGCCGCAGGTCGTGCCCGGGCATGACGCCGATGTACGTGATGCCGAGGTCCTCGAACAGCTGGCCGGGCTGGGCGAACGAGACCACCGACTGTCGGAATCGGCGGGACAGCTCCAGCAGCCGCGGCCCGACAACGGGGATCTGCTCGGTCACGCTGTCCCATGCCGTCTTGCCCTGCCGCCACGCGACCGACAGCTTGATCTCGGACAGGTACTTGGACAGCGCGCCGACGGACGGGCTGATCGACATCTCGTTGTCGTTGAGGACGATCAGCAGCTGGCTCTGGCGGTGGCCGATGTCGTTGAGGGCCTCCAGGCTCAGCCCGGAGAGCAGCGCGGCATCACCGACCACCACCGCGATCCGCTCGAGCGAGTGACGCAGATCGCGGGCCGTCGCAAGCCCTTCCGCGATCGATAGCCCGGTCCCTGCGTGCCCGCCGTCGAAAACGTCGTGTGGCGACTCCGACCGACGCGGAAATCCCCCGAGGCCCTCGATCTGGCGCAGTGTGTGAAAGCGGCCCAGGCGCCCGGTCAGGAGCTTGTGCGCGTACGCCTGGTGTCCCGTGTCCCAGACGATCCGGTCGCGCGGCGACTCGAGCAGCCGGTGCAGGGCGAGTGTGATCTCCACGACCCCCAGCGATGAGCCGAGGTGGCCGCCGGTAACCGCGACGGTGCGGATGATCGTCTCGCGGATCTCCGTCGCGAGCTTCGCCAGGTCGGCGTCGCTGAGGCCTCGCAGGTCGGCGGGTCCGTCAAGTCGGTCGAGGATCGGCACGTCGCGCGACGTCCTCCCGGTGCGCTCCTGGGTCATTTATTGGATACCTGATAGTAGCACGATCACTCGCTCCCACCGGCCTCGGCGGCGCCCTGATCGGGTCGGACGTCGACCAACGCCTGGCCGCCGCCGGGCTGCCGCATCAGCTGCTGCACCCGTAGGTCCGCCTCGCCCAGGAGGCGCTCGCAGCGTTGCTGGAGGGCGACGGCGCGCTCGTACTGGGTGATCGTGGATTCGAGCGACTGGCCGCCGGATTCCAGGACGCCGACCACCCGCTGCAGCTCGGCGAACGCGTCGTCGAACGCGAGCGCGTCCACGTCGGCGTTGGCATTCGTCGCGTCGGCGCTCGGGGCCGGCAGTGGCGTCGCCTCTGTCACTCGCGATCCTCCGTGGGTGGCTGGTGCGGGACGGCGGTTCGCTCCGCGCGAGAGCCACCATGACCGGACTCGATGATAGCGACGTTGCCGCGACCGGCCCTGGGACGCGGGCCGCTGCTCGTCGCGCCCAGCGCGCCTCTCCACAGCGCGATCTCGAGCGTCGTCCCGACGGGCGCCTCCGCCGGGTCGCGAAGGATCTGTCCGTCGTCCCCTCGACGGGCGATCGCGTACCCGCGACGAAGGGTCGCCTCGGGGGCAAGCGCCGTCAACGACGCGACCGTCGAAGCCAGGCCCGCCCTGGCCGCACCCAGCCGCGACGCCACGAGCGGTCCGAGGCGCGCGACCAGCCGGTCCTCCCCCGCACGTGCCTCGCGCATCCGGTCCCCAACAACGCGCGCAGCGCGATCCAGCAGAAGGCCGGCTCGCTCGCGGGAGACGGCCAGCTGCGCCCGGGGCTCGAGTCGATCGAGCGCTCGGCGCTCAGCCGCGGTGTCCCGACGCGCGACCCCGAGCCTGACCTCGACGGTGCCGGCGGCACGGCGTCCGACCTCGGCGACGACCGCTGCCACGTCAGCACGATCCGGGACCACCAGCTCCGCGGCGGCGCTTGGCGTCGGCGCTCGCACATCAGCCACGAAGTCGGCCAGCGTCACGTCCGTCTCGTGCCCCACCCCGCTGACCACCGGCGCGCCATGGGTCGCGATCGCGCGGACCACGCGCTCGTCGTTGAATGCCCACAGGTCCTCGAGCGACCCGCCGCCTCGGGCGAGGATCGTGACACCAGGCGCCTCGGTGGCGCGCCCGAGCGCTTCGAGGCTGTCACGCCAGCGGTCCAGGCGCCCGAGCGCCGCGACGATGCTTGCCGGAGCACCGTCGCCCTGGACCTGGCAGCCAACCAGGACGGCACGCGTCAGCGGCCATCTCCGGGCCAGCACGTTGCACACATCGCGCCAGACAGCACCCGAGGGCGAGGTGACGACCGCGACCGCCGCCGGCCGCGGCGGCAGCGCCCGCTTCCGACCCGACTCGAACAGCCCCTCGGCCGAGAGCTTCGCCTTGAGCTGCTCGAACCGGATCGCCAGGTCCCCGACACCCGACGGCTGCAACGCGTCCACGTACAGCTGGAGCGCACCCTGCGGCTCGAACAGGTCGATCCGGCCGTGCGCGACCACCTGAAGCCCGGTCCGCGGCTGGAACGGCGACTGGACCCGGTCATCGCGGAACCAGACGCACTGCAGCTGCGAGCGCGCATCCTTGAGCGTGAAATACGCGTGACCGGCTGTTGAGACGGTGACCCGGCCGATCTCGCCCTCGACCCATACGTCACGCAGCCCGTCATCAGATCGCACGAGCTCGCGGATCGTGCGTGTGACCTCGGACACCGATCGGACCCGGAGGCCAAAGGTGCCGGCGGGCGCGGGGCGGAGCGTCTCGTCGGCGGGCTCGGGATCGTCAGGGACGGCATCCCAGGCGGGCAGGCGCCAGTCGGGCGGATCGGGCGTGGGACTCACTCCCGCATCGTACCCGCGCCCGCATACGCCCGGGTGACACGCGGTGGACGCCCGGGTGTTCGCGCTCCGCGGTCAAGCCGGAGCTCGTCGCGCAGTCGAGCGTCGGAGATGACCGCCCCCGTGTCCTCGTCGCGTGCGGTCATCAGCAAGCCGAGGAAGTCGTTGCCGCCAAAGTCGCTCCGACTCCACCGACCCGCCAGGCTCTGGAAGCCGGTCGTCGAGGTCAGTGTGGAACATCGCACCTGCGATCACGACCATCGTGAGCTCGGTGAGGTCGCGCGTGATCTCGACGGGCTCGACCCGTACGGCGGCATCGTCCCAGCGGGCCACCATCCGCTCCGCCTCGCGCACCATCAGGTCGCCGAACCGGCGACATGACCCTCCTGGCCGGCGCGGCAGTCCGCGCCTCCACCAAGGGAACCGCAACGGCGTCCGGGGACCGCTACGAACCCCGCGGAGCAGCGGCTGATGGCCGATGCGCCGGCTCCGAGCGAGCTCGCGCGGCGACGGCCTCGCTCCTGCACCTGTACGATGCCCCGGATCCGGCAGGGAGGTTGCAGCGATGACGGAGCCGCGGCCAGACGCGTTCGATCGGTTGCAGGCGAAGCTGGGGCCCGCGCTCGGCGCCAACCGACAAGGCTCGACGGTCGATCACGTGCTCGTCGTGCTCCCCTCGTACAGCGTCTCCGAGTCGCTCCTGTCGCATTACCGCGACCGGGTGTTCTCGCTCGAGCATCGGTATCTCAATGGATTGCTGGTTTCGGCGCGCATCCCCGCCTGCGAGATCATCTACGTGTCCACGCGTTCCCCGGCCCCGGAGATCCTCGACTACTACACCTCGATCATGCGTGACGACATGCAGGAGGACGCCCGCTTCCAGGTGCTCGACGTGGATGACGGCACGTTGAACCCGGTCGCCTGCAAGCTCGCGGACGATCCGGAGCGTCTCTCGGCGATCGGCGCTCTCGTTCGCGGACGGCCAGCATTGATCGAGGCATGGAACGTCACCGACCACGAGACGCGGCTGGCGCTTGCGCTCGGCATTCCGATCAACGGCACACGGCCGGAGCTGCGCCACCTCGGCTTCAAGAGCGCGGGGCGGCGCCTGTTCCGCGAGGCCGGCGTACCGGTGCCGGTTGGTGTCGAGGACGTGCAGACAGTCGACGACGTGATCGAAGCGGTGGGCGAGATCCGCGACCAACGGCCGGGGGCCCAGGGCATCGTGATCAAGCATGACGACAGCGGCGCCGGCGACGGGAACCAGCTGATCGACCTGCGCCCGATGGATTCCGCTGCCGACGCTCGGATGTGGCTCCGGGCCACGCTCCAGACGCTGCCCGAGTGGTATCTCGCCGACCTGCGTGCCGGCGGCATCGTCGAGGAACGCGTCACGGGCACCAGGTTCTCGAGCCCAAGCGCCCAGTTCGACATCCGGCCCGACGGTTCGGTCCAGGTCCTCTCCACTCACGAGCAGGTCCTGGGCGGGGCCGACGCACAGGTGTACCTCGGCTGCCGGTTCCCAGCCGATCCCGACTATGCCCCGGCCCTGGCGACGCACGCCCAGGCGATCGGCGAGAGGCTGGCGCAGGCGGGAGCTCTCGGCCGGGTCGCGGTGGACTTCGTCGCCGCGGCAGACAATTCGGGCGCCTGGGACGTCTACGCGATCGAGATCAACCTGCGGAAGGGCGGCACCACCCACCCCTACTCCGCGATGCGCAATCTGATCCCCGGCCGCTATGACGCCGCGCGGGGCGCCTGGGTCGCCTACGAGGATGGGTCGACGCGGTGCTACGGCGCGACCGACAACCTGGTGGATCCGCAATGGCTGGGACTCGAGCCGACGCGAGTGATCGAGGCAGTGCGCGACGCCGGCCTCATGTTCACGCACGAAAGCCACACGGGCGCCGTGCTCCACATGCTGTCCGGGCTCGCGATCGACGGTCGCCTGGGCGTGACGGCAATCGGGCACACGACCGGCGAAGCGCTCGCGATCCAGCAGGGCGTGGAGCGCGTCATGGACAGGATCTGCCAGATCCCGGGCTGACGGCTCGAGGTGGCCGGGCTACAGGCGAGTCTGGTACTCACCCGTGCGGGTGTCGATCCGGAGCGTGTCTCCCTCGTTGACGAACAGGGGCACGGTGACCACGAGCCCGGTTTCCAGGGTCGCGTTCTTACGTGCGCCCTGGGCCGTGTCCCCCGCGTACCCAGGCTCGGTCTCGGCCACCACGAGGTCCACGGTCACGGGGAGCTCGACCCCGAGGGTCTCGCCCTGGTAGGTCGTCCGATCGAGCACCATCCCGTCCTTGAGGAACGGGATCACGTCGTCGAGGCTCTCGGCGGGAAGGCTGAACTGCTCGTACGACTCGGTCTCCATGAAGTGCAGGTCGTCGCCGTCGCGATACAGGAACTGCACGGGTCGTCGATCAAGCACCGCACGCGGCCACCGGTCGCCGGCCTGAAACGACCGCTCGACGGTGCTGCCCTTCTTGACGTTGCGCAGCTTGATCCGGACCTGGGCGGAGCCGCGGCCCATCTTGATGTGGTGATAGTCGAGGATCTGCCACAGGTCGCCGTCCAGTTCGATGACGACGCCCTTGCGCAGCTCGCCGGTGCTGATCATGGGTGATGCTCCGCATGCGCGATGCGCGGTCGCGAGGCGTGCGAACCCGCGCGCGAGACCGATGTGGGTGTGCCCGGATGCTACCAGAGCCGAACCGCGCCGAGCCCGAGCCGGGCCAGGCCACGGAGGTCATGCGGGGAGCGCGAGAACCTCACGAGGGAACGCGGTCAGGCGCTCCACCACCCCCCGGCCCGCGTCGAGATGGATCAGATCCTCGATGCGCACCCCGGTCTCACCGGGCAGGTACACGCCGGGCTCGACCGAGAACACGCTCGGGCTGCACAACGGTTCGTCGGCGGCCGTCCGTGACAGGCTCGGCGGGTTCTCATGGGTGGCGAGGCCGATGCCGTGCCCGGTCCCGTGCCCGAACCGGTCGCCGAGGCCCGCCTCTCCGATCACGTCGCGCGCCGCCGCGTCGGCGGTCCTGCCCGTCAGGAGGGGCACCCCTGATGTCGCCTCCGCCACCGATGCCCTGATCGTGTCGATCGACGCCTGCTGTGCCCGGGCCACGAGGTCATACAGCTCGAGATCGCGCGCCGACGGCTCACCCACGAACAGGGTTCGCGTCATGTCGCTCCGGTATCCCTCGAGCTGCGCGCCGAAGTCGAACAGCAGCACGGCGTCGCGGAGCACGGGGCGATCGCCCGGCGATCCGTGCGGCAGCGCCGCTTCGGGGCCCGCCAGGCAGGCGACGTTGAACGCAAGCGACTCGGCGCCGGCCGTGCGCATCAGCCATTCGAGCCGCAGCGCCAGCTCGTGCTCGGTGATCCCCACCCTGATCTCGGGTAGCAGTGCGGCGAGCGCCCGGTCCGCGACCGCGCACGCCGCCGCGATCCGCTCGACCTCGCCCGGCTCCTTGACCCCGCGCATGGCCTCGATCCAGCCGTCCGCGGGAACCAGCTCCACCTCCGGTGCCGCGGCCTCCAGGCGACGCCACAGCGCGTGCGACACGGCGGCGGCCTCGACCCCAATCCGCCGGGCACCGACGCGGGCCGCGAGAGTCGGCCACGCGTGTGCCAGGTCATAGCCGATCTCCTCCACGGTCGACTCGGTCGCCTCGCGCCGGGCCTGCTCCGTGTACCGGGAGTCGGTCATCACCACGAGGTCCCCGGCTCCGACCAGGAACTGGCCGGAGTGGCCCGCGACCTTCTCCTCGCCCTCGGCCATCACGAGCCCGGTCAACCAGCGCATGTGCTCGGTGCGAACCCCGAAGTACGCATCGACCCCCTCGTCGGCCATGCGCTCCCGCAGGCGCCGAACCCGGTCCGGCCGACTGGCGCGATCCGCCTCCCGCCACCGGCGCCGGGTCGCCGTATCGGGCGGTGGCGCGAAGTCAGCAGGGCTCGGCAGAGTCGCGAGGGTGGCGCGTCGGGGGGCGGCCATCAGTTGCCCCCGTACTTGGCAACGTTCTTCTTGTGCTCCTTGAGCGTCTTGGCGAACGCGCTCGTCCCGCTGTCGTCGCCCTTGGCGATGAAGAACAGGTAGCCGGTCTTGGTGTTGGGCTGCAGGGCGGCGTCAATGGAGGCGATGGTGGGCGTCACGATCGGCCCCGGCGGCAGGCCCTTGCTGGTGTACGTGTTGTAGCCGGCCAGGGCGTCCGGGAGCCGAGCCGGAAGCTGCTCTTTGAGCGTGTCCCAGAAGACGTAGCTCGACCATTTCGCGAACGGCAGCTTCTCGAGCTGGAGCGTGTCGTTGACGTAGAAGATGGTCGGATCCGACTGCAGCAACCCGGTCGGCCACTTCTTCGGGTTCAGCCGGTTCTGGTAGACACCGGCGATCAGGGGCCGCTCCTCGTTCACCACCGCCTCCCGCTCCACGATCGAGGCCATGGTCAGCACCTCGTAGAAGGTCAGCCCACGTGACTTGGGGACGTCCAGGCGCTCCTGCCCGACCCGCGCGTAGAAGGTGTCGAGCATCGATCGGATCAGGTCCTCTGCCGTGGTGGCCTGGGCGTCACCGACGCGCAGGTCGTAGGTCGCCGGGTACAGGAAGCCCTCGAGCGTTGCCCCCTTGGGCCGGATCGAGGTATCGAGCAGCCACGGATAGTCGGCGAGCAGCTCGTCGGTCGGGTGCGTCGCCAGATCGTAGAAGGCCTGCGGGTCGACGGCGGTGCCCTCGACCGTCAGGAGCTTGGCCGTCATCTGCTCGATGCGGAGCCCCTCACGGAAGGTGACGGGGACGGTGTGGACCACGATCCGGTTCTCGACCAGGCCCTGGACGACCTGCTCGGGGGTGAGGTTGAGGGCGAGCGAGAACGGACCAGCGGTGAGCCTGGGAGCGAGATCCCCCGCACGTGCCTGGAACAGGAACGCGCGCTGGCTCCGGATGATCCCGGCGTCCTCAAGCCGCGGTGCCAGCGTGCTCGGGGTGTCACCCGGCTCGACGGTGAACGCCACGACGCTCGGATCGGTGCCCGCGGGCGCGGTCAGCGCCGGCCCCAGGTCCTCGCGCACGAGGTCCGAGACGAACGCGATCTGGAGGGCCGAGGGATTGTCCCAGGCCCAGGGGACGACGACCGCGCGGACCAGCGGCCGGGCGACGGTGACCATCACCACCAGCACGAACGCCGCGAGGAGAGCCAGGAAGACCAGGAACCGCACCACGCCGCCAAGGCCGCCGCCGCGCGACCCGTAGTCCGCGTAGCGACGCTGGTCGCCCGGTCCCCGTCCGTATCGACCGGCGCGTCGATAGGGCGGGATTCTGCCCGAGGACGATGGAGCCTGGGTCGACACCGGCGGTGCCGGCGACGCCATCGGAGTCCTCTCGTTCGCAGATGGATCACGCGGCGCGCGGCCGCCCCGGATCGTCACCGGGATCCGGCCCGAGCGTCGGTGACCGATGACGTGGCGCGGCGCGCATCGAGCTCATCCTGGAGGATGATGCTGGCCGCCTCCCGATCCACCCTCGCCCGGTACGCGTTGCGCTGGCTGCGCGTCGGCGGCCCACCCGAGCGTCCGCGCGGCATCGGCCCCAGCCGTTGCTCGGCGGCGTACGACGTCAGGCGCTCGTCGCGCATCGTCACCGGCAGCCCTGTCAGCGTGCCGATCTCCTCTCCCCACGCACGCGCGGCCGCGGCCATCGAGCCCTCGTCACCTCCAGCGTGGAGAGGCAGGCCGATGACCAGCTCGACGACGTTCCGATCGCGGCAGACGCGAGCGATCGCGGCCGCGTCGTCGTCGATCGACGAACCGCGCGGGAGGGTCGTGAGGGGTGACGCGATGCCGAGACCAGCCTCGGCGATGGCCAGGCCGATCCGGCGCTGACCAGGATCGATGCCCAGGATGCGACTCATCGGGCGGATGGTACCGGCAGGCCCCCAGGCACGCCTGCGAGCAATGTCACGACGCCGAGGCTGACGGCGGCGGCGAGTCCGATGGCCGGGTGGGTGACGAGCCCGACGGCGCAGCGGTCGGGCCAGGCGTCGGTGAGGCATCGACCGGAGCCTCAACGACCAGGGTGACGCGCTGCTGGAGGGACGGAACGGTGTGCACCCACCCGGGCCACAGGACGATGGTGACCTCCCCATAGGGCTCGAGAGCTGCCCGTGCGTCGGCCTCGGACAGACCAAGCACCTGGGCCTCGAGCGCCGGGCCGTCCACCGGCCGCAGCTGCTTGGCCGAGCCACTGACGGGGAACGTCACAACTCCCGCGACGACCTCGCCATCGCCCACCTCGACGGTCGTCGAGCCGTCGACGATCTCGTAGCCGGGGTCGACCTCGTCCATGAGGCGCTGGGTGGCGATCGACTGAACGGGGGCCGGGTCCACCGCGAGCACCGTGCCGTCGGCCGTCATGCGGAGCGTGAACGACTCGGTCTCCTGGCCGACCAGCGTCTCCGGGTCCACGGAGGGGACCGGGTCGCCGAGCTCTGCTGTCTCCGGGAAGACGGTAGTCCCGGGTGGGACCCGCGACGGGTTCTCGAGCTCGGTCGCGAACTCCGCCTGGATGTCCTTGGTGAGCTGCTCGACCGCGGCGTCGACGTCCGCCTGCCGGACCCTGGTGAACTCGGTGCGCGTGCCCCCGGTGGTGGCGGACGGGTTGGTCACGCGGACCACCGTCCGGTTGTACTTCGCCGGCACCACCTTGATGGCACCCGCGTCCACGTTCCCGTTCGGTCCCGGATTGACGGCGGTCACGGCGACCTCGCTGGTCTGGCATTTGAGGTTGAGGGAGCCGGTGATGATCGCGACCGGCAGGAAGACCTGCTCGTCCGTCGTGAAGCCGACGCCGTCCGACGTCTTGACGACGGTCCCGGCTGGGATCGTGTAGGCAGCCGTCGGGTCGCAGTTCGTCCAGCGCACTCCGCCCGTCGCCGCCGTCCGCTCGACCCGCTTGCCGGTGGCCGGGAAGTCGCCCTCGGACTCGACCGGGATGGTGAGCGTCGTGGCCGGGATGATCCCGGCATCGACATCGACGCCTGTCGCGGCGGGGTCCGCATGGACATCGAACGAGATCGGGCCGACGGGCTCGATCTGCGGTGTGACGGTGATCTCCGCCGAGGGCAGAACCAGGTACCCGGCCACGGCCGCAGCACCGCCGACCGCCAGCAGCAGCACCAGCGCGATCAACAGCGCGCGCAGCGGAACGCGACGCCTGGGTCTTGCCACGGGCAGGTCGCGCTGGCCGCCAGTGGACGGATCGGAGTCCGGCGACCCCTCGTCCGGGCTTGCATCGGCCTCGCCCGTTTCCTCGGCCGTTCCTTCAGCCGGTGGCGCGGTATCTCGTGCGTAGCTGCCACTCGTCGCCGCAGTCGCGACGCCGACTGCTGCGCCCGCCGCGACGCCAGCGCCGGCCGCCAGCGCATCGGCCGCCGCCTCGCCACCCGCGAGCGCCTCTTCGTACTCGGCAACGGCGGCGAACACCGGGAGACCGGCGGATGCCGCGAGCGCCCGCGCGGACGCATCGGGCGCGATGATGTCAAGCCGGCGGCCGTTGTCCTGCGCCTCGCGCGCCAGCAGCCGGAAGTTGATGCGCGAGGTCGCGACCCGTGATCCGAAGGGCAGCACGAGACCGACCCGCGGCTCCGCAGCCGCACGGATCCGCGAGGCCGCCGACGTGATCTCGTCCTCGACGTCGAGGTAGACGATGGTGGCCATCCGGGCCCGAGCCTACCCTGACCCGGCGCGGTCCGCCGCCGGGGCGGGCAGACGTCGGGCTGGCAGCGGCGCCGGTTGCCGCGGTCGAGGTCCGGCACCACATCGGTGACGCACGGCTCAGACCTTCATCGCACGCAGCACGCGGCGGAGGGCCGCGTCGAGCGGATCCTCGGTCGTATGCAGCTCGATAGCCTGGTACGCGAGACCCAGCGGCGTCACGTCCTGCTGATCTACCAGCAGGTCCGTCGCGTCCGAGATCGACTCGATCTGGTCGGGCGACATGATGGACACCTCCGGCGGCCGCGCGAACGACAGCCGCTTCCAGAACCGCTCCGCGCCGAGCGCCTCGCGGATCTCGGGGAGCCGGGAGCCGCCACCGCACAGGTAGATCCGCGACGGCAGCATCTCGCCCGCCGCCAGCTCCTCCATCACCAGCTCGACGCCCGCGGCCCACACCGCCACGTCGTCGCGGATGATCTCGGCCACCGCGTCGCGCTGCTCCATGTCCATTCCGCGCGCGTAGTCCACCTTCAGCGCCTCGGCGCGCGGGAACGGCAGGTCGAGCCGGTCCGCGACCGACTTCGTGAATGCCCGGCCCCCGAGCGCGAACATGCGAGTGCCTTCGATGCCCCCCTGGCGGACCAGGGCGACGTCGGTCGTGCCGCCGCCGACGTCGATGAACAGGGCCCCGGCCTGGCGGACGTTCTCCGCGCCCAGCACGCGCGCCACCGCGTAGGGCTCGGCCACGACCTCGAGCAGCTCGAGATCGAGCTGGCTTGCGACCGACTGGAGCGCCCCGAGGTGGACGAGCGGCGCGAACGCGTTGAAGATCCCGATCTTGACGTGGCGCCCCTGGAACCCGACCGGGTTGGTCAGCGCGTAGCCGTCGATCGACGCGGCCACGATCGCGCTGTGCACCAGCCGGACATCAACGTGCGGCAGACCCGTCTCCCACGTGATCGAGCGCTCCGCCTCGCGGATCGCCTCGCGCTGGACACTGTCGATGAGCTTGACCAGCTCGGCATCGGAGATCGCCTGGTCGGGTCGCTTTCGCTCCTGGGTGAGGGTGGTTGTGAAGCCCTTCACGAGCTCGCCGGCGATCCCGATCACGACCTGGCTGGGCCGGAAGCCGGCCATCTCCTCGGCCTCCTGGAGCGCGACCGAGCAGTTGTCCACGACCGCAGCGATGTCGGCGACCGTGCCCGACTGCATGTGCGACAGGCCCTGGCGCTTGCGGCCGGCACCGACCACCGTCCCGTGACCGCCGTCGTCGATCTCGAACACCAGCGCCTTGGCGTACTCGGTGCCGATGTCGAGCGCGGTGCAGGCGGCCGGGATCGGCTCCTCGTCACGTGCCCACAGGCGGCGCAGGAACGCCATCTAGCTGCCCCCGCCCACGCCGGCGGCCCAGCAGGTCATGCGGCGGCGTCCCGGGCCACGGCGGCCCGCACCGCGACGATCGCATCGCTGATCCCGTCCCTGCGGGTGCCCTTTCCCTGGGCCATCTGCGGGCGCCCGCCGCCCCGGCCGTCGATCGCTGCCACGGCTTCCTGGACCAACCGACCCGCGGCGATGCCACGTGCCACCAGGTCGTCGCTCACGGTCACGAACAGCTGTGGCTCTTCCGTATCGAGCCCGAGCGCGATCACGCCACTGGGCAGCGCGTCTCGGATCTCCCGGGCCAGACCCTTCAGGGCGTCGATCGACTCCACGTCCCCGCTCCATCCCACGAACCGTACCCCGGCCACCAGCTCGTCGGCTCCCTTCGCCAGCTCCGCCGCGCGCGGCCGGCTCGCGGCGACGCCCTCGCGCAACCGCCGCTTCGCCTCGCGCAGCTCATCCTGCAATGCCGCGATCCGTTCCTCCAGCGCGTCCACGTTGCGCGCGCCGGCAGCCTCCGCCGCTCGACCGAGCGCCACGAAGCGGGCGTCCATGAGGCGGTCCGCGCCCGCGCCCGTCACCGCCTCGATCCGACGCACCCCGGAACCAATGCTTCGCTCGCTCGTGATCACGAAGTTCCCAACCTGTCCGCTGGCACGGCAGTGGGTGCCGCCACACAGCTCGTGGCTGAACCCGGCGACGCGGATCGTCCGTACCTGCTCACCGTACTTCTCGTCGAAGAACGCGTCGGCACCCAACGCCTGGGCTTCGGCCATCGTCATCCACTCGATCGTCACCGGGCGGTCCTCGCGGACGACCGTGCGCACCTCGGATTCGATCGATCGAAGCTCATCGTCGGTAAGCGCCCGGTCGAAGGGGAAGTCGAAGCGCAGGTAGTCGGGGTGAACCAGCGATCCCGCCTGACGCGCGCGCTCGCCGACCACGTTGCGCAGCGCGCGATGCAGCAGGTGCGTCCCGGTGTGGTTGCGCATCGTGTCGGCGCGGCGATCGGCGTCGACCTCGGCGCGCACGACGTCGCCAACCCGGAGCGCGCCGCGGAGCATGCCGCGGTGCACCGTCAGGCCGGCCGCCTGCGTCCCTGCGACGCGCTGGACGTCGTCCACCTCGAACAGGACCTCACCGTCGGCGGTTCGGAACCAGCCGGTGTCCGCGACCTGGCCGCCGCTCTCCGCGTAGAACGGCGTGCGGTCGAGCACCGCCTCGGCCTGCGCCCCGGCCTCCGCCCGGAGCTCGATCTCCGGGACGGCCTCGAGCGACTCGTATTCCACGCCGTCCCGCAGGATCGCGACGACGCGAGCGTCGGAGACCGTCATCTCGTAGCCCAGGAACTCGGTCGCACCATGACGAGCCAGCAGCCCGTTGTACTGCGCCGCCAGCTCCGCGGTCCGCGCCAGCTCGGCCTTTGCACCGCTCCGACTCCGCTCGCGCTGCTCGGCGAGGGCGTCCTCGAACCCGGCCAGATCCGTCCGCACGCCGTACTCCGCCGCGAGCTCGACGGTGAGGTCCACGGGGAACCCGAACGTGTCATGGAGCCGGAAGGCGACGTCGCCCGGCAGCACCGGCGCATCAGCGGGCAGCGAGCCGGCCTGGCGGCCGACGACCCGTGCGGCGGAGGTCAGCGGGATCAGGGCCTCCTCGAGCAGCGCGGTGCCCGCCTCGAGCGTCCGGTTGAACTGGCGCTCCTCCCGTTCGATCGCGCCCAGGATCTCCCCCCGCCGCTCGGCCAGGTGCGGGTAGGCGTCGGACATCGTGTCGATCACCACCGTCGCCGTCTCGCCCAGGAACGGCTCCGTGCGGCCCAGCAGGCGCCCGTGGCGCACGGCCCGGCGGATGATGCGCCGCAGCACGTAGCCACGACCCTCGTTGGACGGCAGGACGCCGTCCGCGACCAGGAACGTCACCGCGCGCGAATGGTCCGCGATGACCTGGTAGCTGAAGCGCTCCTGCTCGAAGCTCTCCGGGTCATGGTCGAGCAGCTCGCGCATCCGGGCGTGGATCGGGGCGAACAGGTCGGTGTCGTAGTTGCTGGCGACGCCCTGGACCACCGACGCGATCCGCTCCAGCCCCATCCCGGTGTCCACGCCCGGGGCCGGGAGCGGCGTCAGGCTGCGATCGGGATGCAGGTCGAACTCCATGAACACGAGGTTCCAGACCTCGAGCCAGCGCGGGCAGTGCTCGCTGTGGTCCGGGACGCACTCCGGACCCTCCGACAGGTGTGCCCCACGGTCGTAGTGGATCTCCGAGCATGGCCCGCAGGGGCCGATGTCGGCCATTCGCCACCAGTTCTTCTCGTCGCCGGCGGGAAAGTCGCCCCAGCGGACGAGCCGCTCCGGCGGGAGGCCGATCTCGTCCCGCCAGACCGCGTACGCCTCCTCGTCCGTGGTGTAGGTGGTCGCGGCCAACCGGTCGGCGGGGATCTTGAGATCGCGGGTCAGGAAGTCCCACGCCCACACGATCGCGTCGCGCTTGAAATAGTCGCCGAAGCTCCAGTTCCCGAGCATCTCGAACAGCGTGTGGTGCCGCGGGGTGCGGCCAACCTCCTCGAAGTCGTTGTGCTTGCCGGCCACGCGCAGCACCCGCTGGTAGTCCACCGCCCGGACGTAGTCGCGCTTCTCGACGCCAGTCAGCGCGTCCTTGAACTGGACCATCCCGGCGTTCGTGAACAGCAACGTCGGATCGCCCGCAGGGACGAGGCTGGCACTGGGGACGATCGTGTGGCCGCGCTCCGCGAAGAACTCGATGAAGCGGTGACGGATCTCGGCCGCGGTCAGGTATGGGATGGAGGGCTCGCTCGCAGGGGTCGGCATCGTCGCAATGGTAGCGAACGAGCGGTCCCGGAAGATCGCCTCAGCGGCGCGCGCCGGTCCCGATCGACCCGTCTTCCGGCGGATCCCCGCGTCGCGTCGGCGGCCGACGGCGCACCAGCACGCTGCCCGCGATCGCGGCACCCACCAGCGCACCAGCGATCAGCCCGCCCAGGAACCGCCGCGAGCGCTGGGTTTCGCCGCCGAGCAGCGCGGTCACGTCGGTGAGCGCGTGTGCGGCCGAGGACGGCGACGGGGCCATCGGCTCAGCGCGCCTTCGCCGACTGCGGGCCGAGGGTCGCCAGGACGGCCACGATCCCGATCCCGAGCCATGCCATCAGGGACGACGAGATGAGCCCGAAGTCGCCGATGCGGAGGATGTCGATACCCAGCCGGCTACCGATCGCGGCCCCGGCCAGCGCGCCCAGAGACGCCGCGATGTAGGTCAGGGGCAGGCGCCCTCCCGCGTTGCCGCGGATCAGCACGTAGATGGCGGTCTGCACGAGGCCAACCAGGAGCGCCAGCGGGAGCGCGGGTCCGATGCTCATCACATTCGTCCGGCGAGCGGGGCGGCCTCGCGTCCGGGTGAGCCCTGGCCGACGGCGCGCGCGGACGGGCGGGCGATACGGCCGCCGCCCAGGCACAGCTCCCCGTCATAGAGCACACACGCCTGGCCGGGCGCGATCGCCCAGACCGGGTGATCGGTCTCGATCTCCCACCGCCCGCCTCTCGCCGGCTCGTCGTCGCTCGACGGACGCACGATCGCATCCACCAGCGACGCGCGATGGCGGATACGAACCTGTGCCCGGAACTGGCGCCAGCGTCCGTTGTCGTCCCGTCCAGCAGGTGGCTCACCGGCGATGAACGTCCCGCCCTCGATCGGGACCTCGCGCGTCTCGAGGTCCTCGCGACGCCCGAGGACGATGGCGTTGGTCCCGGGATCGATCCGGGAGACGAACCGCGGCTCGCCGAGCGCCACCCCCAGGCCTCGGCGCTGGCCGACCGTGAACGCGGCCGCCCCGCCATGCTCCCCCACCCGGCGGCCGTCCGCGTCGAAGATCGGTCCGCGGCTCGGTTCCCACCCGCCGCGCGCACGCAGCTCGTGCCGGTAGTCGCCGCCGGGGACGAAGCAGATCTCCTGACTCTCGGGCTTGTCCGCGGTGACCAGGCCGAGCCCGCGGGCAACGTCGCGGACCTCCGGCTTCGTCAGGTCTCCCAGCGGGAACCGGCTGTGCCACAGCTGGTCCTGGCGCAGACCGTACAGGAAGTACGTCTGGTCCTTCTCCGTGTCGGCGGCCAGCGCGAGTCGTGCGCGGGGTCCGTCCGGCGTATCGACCACGACCCGTCGCGCGTAGTGACCGGTGGCGACCGCCTCGCACTCGTACAGCTGGCGTGCGCGCCCCAGCAGCGCCCCGAACTTGACGTAGCTGTTGCAGTCCACGCACGGGCTCGGCGTCCGGCCCCCGAGGTACGCGGCCACGAACGGCTCGATCACCCCCGCCTCGAACTCGCGCTCGAGGTTCATCACGTAGAACGGGATCCCCAGGCGGGCCGCCACGCGGCGCGCGTCGTCCGCCGCGTCCGCCGAGCAGCAGCTCTTCCGAAACTCGGAGTAGGTGTCCGCGACATCGTGGAGGCGCATCCAGACGCCCACGACCTCCTGCCCCTGCTCATGCAGAAGCGCCGCCGCGACCGAGCTGTCGACGCCGCCCGACATGGCGACCAGGATCCGGCTCATGGGCAGGATTGTACGGCCGTGGCCGATTGACACCTGCGGCACCATTCGGATGCGCGATGCCCGATGCGCCACATGGCGCCACCTGGGTCCTGGGGCATCGAAGCCGGACGGCCGGGGAGGCCGACACCGGAGGTGGCCCGGGCAGAGCTGGCCGCCCGCGACTACCAGATCTTCGCCCGGCGGTCCTCGCTCCGCGTCATCGGTGCACCGTCCGGGACGTCGAACGCAGCGGCGAACTCGGGGACGTTCGACAGGGGCCCGTTGACCCGATCACGGGCCGGTGCATGAGGATCGGTCTGGACCTGGAGCCGCGCGTACTCCGGGGTGTCGTTGGTGCGCCAGATGGCACCGTAGGCAAGAAAGAACCGCTGCTCGGGCGTCAGGCCGTCGATCAGGGGCTGATCGTCGCCGATCGCGTCGTGGAGCGCGTCGAGGGCGATCGCGATGCCGCCCAGGTCGGCGATGTTCTCGCCGAGCGTGAGCTGGCCGTTCACGTGGAGGTCGCCGTCGACCGTGTATTCATTGAACTGCTCGACCACGACCGCCGCACGGCGCTCGAACTCGGCACGGTCCTCGTCGGTCCACCAGTTCCGGAAGTGCCCGATCGCGTCGAACCGGCTGCCGCTGTCGTCGAACCCATGGGTGATCTCGTGCCCGATCACCGTCCCGATTCCCCCGTAGTTCACGGCATCGTCCGCGTCCGGATAGAAGAACGGCGCCTGGAGGATCCCGGCCGGGAACACGATCTCGTTGCGCAGCGGGTGGTAGTAGGCATTGACGAAATGGGCGGGCATCTCCCACTCGTCGCGGTCCACCGGCTGGTCCAGGCGAGCCATCCTCCGCCGGTACTCGAACGCCGCCGCCGCGATCCGGTTGACGACAAACGAGCGCCGATCGATCTCAAGGCCTGAGTAGTCGCGCCACGTGTCGGGGTAGCCGATCTTGCGGCCGAACCCGGCGAGCTTTGCGAGCGCCTGCTCCCGGGTCGGCTCCGTCATCCAGGCCGCGTTCCGGATGGCCCGGCCCATCGCGTCGCGCAGGTGGTCCACCAGGTGCTCGCAGCGCGCCTTCGCCTGGGGCGAGAATGCCGCCCCTGCGTACAGTCGGCCCACAACCTCCCCGATGTCGCTGGTCGCGGCATCGAGCACGCGACGCCACCTCGGGTGCTGCTCCCGACGACCGGCGAGCGTCCGCCCGTAGAAGTTGAACGCCTCGACCTCGAACGCCTCGGGCAGCGAGGACGCGGCCAGGCGGATGAGGTGCCAGCGCAGGTATTCGCGGATGGTCGCGATCGGCGTCGCGCCGAGCGTCTCATCGAGCGCGGAGAAGAACCCGGGATTGTCCACGCACACCGACGGCGCGCCCACACCGGCTGCGCGCAGGTGCCCCGCCAGCCCGAACCCCGGCATCAGCAGGTCGACGTCATCGACCGCGTAGCGGTTGAGCGTGACCGTGGGGTCGCGAAGCTTTTCGGCCGGGTACGAGGCCTGCGCCAGGCGGAGCTCGAAGGCGAGGATCGCCTCCGCGGCAGCCCGGGCGTCGTCCGGAGCGGCGCCAAGATTGCCAAGCTGGGCGGCGACGTGCAGGACATAGGCATCCCGGAGCTCGACGGACCGCTCGTCGTCACGGAGGTAATAATCGCGTTCGGGGAGCCCCAGACCGCCCTGGCCCAGGTAGGCGAGGTACCGGCTCGAGTCCTCGAAGTCGGCCTCCGGACTGAGCCCGAACAGGAAGGGGATGCCCCGCACGCGCAGATCCAGCAGCAGGGCCCGCGCGTCCGCGCCATCTCGCAGGGCTTCGATCCGGTCGAGGTATGGACGCAGCGGCTCGACGCCGGCCGCGGCGATGGCCGCCTCATCCATCCCGGCCGCGAAGTAGTCGCCCACCAGCCGGGTCGGACTGCCCGGCGATCCTGGCTGGGCGGCGGCCTCCTCGAGGAGCCTGTGCAGCAGCTCCTGGTTGTGCTCGCTGAGCTCCCGAGCGGCGCCCCACGAGCCGAAGGCCGCCGGCACGGGGTTTGCGTCGAGCCAGCCGCCATTCGCGTACCGGAAGAAATCATCCCCGGGGGCAACGCCGCGATCGATGAACTCCGGGTCGATGGGTCTGGTCGTGTCGGTCACCAATGGCCTCGCTGGTCGGGCATGCGTCGAAGTCGGGCGCCACAGTGGGCTGATCCTGAGCGTACCGGACCGAGATGCGATCCTGCCGGCGCCGCTGTCGCCCAGCGGCACAGCCGCGATGGACGGCAGTCACTGCCCCAGGCCGCTGTCAGTCCGATGGTAGGCTGAGCCCAATGGACAATGCCCTGGAGGCCACCACCGCTGGCGGGCGCCGGACAGGCGCTGCCGTCCGGCACGTCGCGGCCGAGAGCAGTCGTGCCGACCATACCCAGCGCATCCTGCTCGCGATGACGAGCCTCGGTCGCCAGATGACCGAGGCCATCGCGGAGGAGCTTGGTGACCGCGAGCTGGCCACCAACACGCCGATCCTGGTGCTGACCGACCTGTGGCTCAACGGGCCGCAGCGTCCGCGAGCGTTGCAGGAGCTCGCCCGACTCACGAGCGGCGGGATGACCAAGCAGCTGGACCACCTGGAGCACCTCGGCCTGATCGAGCGGGCGTTCGGGCAGGTCATGGGCGACCGGCGGGCGATCGTCGTTTCGCTGACGCCCAGTGGCCGCCAGGTCGCGGAGCGGGTCGCGGACGCCGTCGAGGCCCACCTGGACGAGCTGCGACGCCTGGCACGCGAGCTCGAGGCGCTCCTCTAGGTCCACGCCAGGGCGACCATGCGGATCAGCCGACGGGAACCGGCCCCTTCGGCATCCCGGCCTCTGCCCGCTGCACCCGACGGATCACCGCGGGCACGGTGTTCACCGCCTCGTCGATCTCGGCATCGGTCGTCGTGCGACCGATGCTCAGCCGCAGCGCGCCGCGGGCCTCGTCATCCGGAAAGCCCATCGCGGCCAGCACATGGCTCACCTCGGCGGATCCCGTGGTGCATGCCGACCCGGTGGATGCCGCGATCCCCTCGAGGTCGAGCGCCAGCGCGATCGAGGAGCCGTCGGTGCCGGGCACGATCACCGACGCGATGTGGGGCAGCCGCTCGACCGGGTGGCCCGTCGGCTCAACGCCGTCGAGCTCGGTGAGCGCCATCATCAGCCGGTCCCGGCGGGCGCGGACCGCGGGCACGAGCTCGCCCTGCTCCGCCGCTCGCAGCTCGAACGCGACGGCCATGCCAACGACGCCGGCCAGGTTCTCGGTCCCCGCGCGACGGTGCCGCTCCTGTGAGCCGCCATGCTGCTGCGCCAGGATGTGTGTGCCGCGACGGATCCACAGCGCACCGGAACCCTTCGGGCCCTCGATCTTGTGCGCGGCGAGCGAGACCAGATCTGCGCCCAGCGTCGAGACGTCCAGCGGGATCCAGGGCGCGGCCTGGACCGCATCCACGTGGAGCAGAAGGCCGCGCCGCGCATGGACGATCTCGGCGATCTCGCTGACGGGCTGGATCGTGCCAACCTCATTGTTGCCGAGCATCACGGAGACCAGCACCGTGCGCTCGGTGAGCGCATGCTCGACGTCCACGGGATCCACACGCCCGTACCGGTCCACCGGCACGGTGACCACCTCGAAGCCGAACTTCTCGAGGTGCGCCAGGGTGTGTCCAACCGCGTGATGCTCCACGGGCGTGGTCACGATCCGGTGGCCCTTCGCGCGCCCCGCCCACGCGGCGCCCTTGAGGGCGAGGTTGATCGCCTCGGTGCCACCGCTGGTGAACACGATCTCGCGCGTCTCGCCGCCGATCGCCGCGGCCAGCCGCGTGTGGGCTTCGTCGAGAGCCTCGCGAGCCTCCCGGCCGAAGGCGTGGGCCGATGACGGGTTCCCGAACACCGCGCCCAGGAACGGAATCATCGCCTCCCGAGCCTCCGCTCGCAGCGGCGTCGTCGCGGCGTGGTCGAGATAGATCGGCATCGCCCGGCGATTGTAGACCCACATTCGCGAACGCCCGTATGCTGTCCGGCGTCCCCCGAGCCGAAGATCGGCTCCGCAGCGCGTAGCCGCAGGTCGGCTCCGCAGCGCCACGTTTGCAGCACGACATCCGGGAGTCGATCGATGCACCAGGAAACGACGATGGGCCATCGAGTCGCGGGGCGCGCAGGCCTGACCCTGCTTGCCTCGCTGCTGGTCGTGGGCTCGTTGCTGCTCGCCGTCGGACCCGCAGCCGCGGCACCGGCTGCCGTCACGGGCCAGCTCGCGATGCGAGAGCGCGCCACCCTGTCGCCCGACGCGGTCGCCGTGGTCACCCTCGTCGACCAGGACTCGGGGCCCGACGCCGGGGCGATCATCAGCGAGCAGCGCATCGACGGGGTCACGTTGCCCACGGAGTTCGCGGTCAGCTACGACACCGACCAGATCAATCCCGATCACGCCTACGCCCTGTTCGCCTCGGTGATCGACGGCACGAGCGTCTACCAGACGATCGAGCCGGTGCCTGTCATCACGGGCGGGCCGACCAGCGACATCGTTCTGCTGCTCGTCCCCCAGCCGACCGGATCCGAGACCGTCACGGGCACGATCGTGCGCTCGGACAAGCAGGCGCTGTCGGCAGAAGCGGTCGCGATCGCGGCCCTCATCAATGCCGATACCGGAACGCTCGTCGCGCGACAGGTCCTCCCGTCGCCCGCGCAGTCGCCGATCTCGTTCTCCATCCCGGTCCTGTCCGACGTGATCGACCCCGCGGCGACGTACGTCGTCAAGGCGGCGATCGACGACGTGGACGCGGTCTGGGAGAGCCCCGAGGGCGTGTCCGCGATCGTGGCTGGGACAATCGTCCCCAACATCGAGGTGCCCGTGACGCTCGTGACCGGCCCGTCCCCATCGGCATCGCCGAGCGCCGCCCCGTCGGAGTCGCCGTCCGAGCCACCCACGGCGAGCCCGTCGCCGACCGAGAAGCCGACGGCCACGCCAGAGCCGTCACCCACCGCTCCCCCCTCGCCGTCACCGACCGCATCGCCCGAGCCCTCCGAGTCGGCGGGCGCGAGCCCGACCGAGGCCCCCACCAAGGGCGTGATCGAAGGCACCCTCACCTACCGCGAAGGGCATCGACTCAGCGCGGACGCGAAGGCAATCGTCATCCTCGCCGACGTGTCGACGGGCCCCGACCTCGGGTCGGTCGTCGCATCGACAACCTTCACCCCGACCGGTCCGCCGGCGCCCTACACGCTCAGCTACAGATTCTCGGCCGTCAACTCCAAGGACACCTACCGGCTGTTTGCGGGCATCGCTGACGGAGACCTCGCGTGGGTCACGCCGGTCGGCGTGACCGTTCAGGTCCCCGAGCCATCGCTCACCGGCGTCGAGCTGCCGCTCGCCTTCCGGCCCGACCTGCTCAAGGGTGCGGTGACCGGCCTGATCACCGGCGACGGACTCGACGCGACCACCCCGGGCTCGGCCGGCACCGTCATGATCGTCCGTGCCGACACCGGCGACACCGTCGGCTTCCAGCTGCTCAGCTCACCCGGGTCCGCGCCGATCCCGTTCAGCGTCCCCTTCGACCCGCTGTCGCTGACACCGGGCGCTGACTACGAGCTCTACGCGTGGGTCTTCGACGGCACCAGCGAGTGGGCCAACCAGGACGGTGTTCCGGTCATCAGCAACGGGAACCCGACCTCGAATGTCAGCGTGCTCGTGACGCAGGAGCCGACGCCTTCCCCGTCGCCCACCGCGTCCCCGAGCCCGGTGCCCAGCGCGAGCGCAGAACCGACACCAGGGCCCGGTGGTGGCGTCCAGCCCGGCCTGGTCCTGCTGGTGCTGCTGATGGTGGGCGGCGGCGCCGTGATCGCCTTCGCGGTCGCGAAGAACAAGGCCTGATCCGAGCTGTCCGTCCGGGTCGGCGGGCCGCACGTCGCGGCCAGCCGGGCCTCGGAATCGCCCCGGCGAGGGCTGCCACTCGCCCCGGCGAGCCCGGTCACCGGACGCGTCAGTCGAGGTCGCCCGCCGCCGCTTTGCCTCGCTCGTAGGCGCGGCCGCGCTCACGTTCTCGCTGGTGCTTGGGCAGCAGCCGCTTGCGGAGCCGGATTGCCGTCGGCGTGACCTCGACCAGCTCGTCGGCGCCGATGAACTCGATCGAGCTCTCCAGGGTCAGCGCCCGGGGCGGCGTCAGTCGAAGCGCCTCGTCGTGGGCGTGGGTCCGAATGTTGGTGAGCTTCTTCTCCTTGGTGGGGTTGACGTCCATGTCGCCTGAGCGCGCGTTCTCGCCAACGATCATCCCCTCGTAGACATCGACGCCCACGCCGATGAACAGCTCGGATCGATCCTGGAGGTTGAACAGCGCGTACGCATTGGACGTTCCCGATCGGTCGCTGACCAGGACGCCGCTGATTCGATGGGTGACCTCGCCCGCCCAGGGCCCGTACCCCTCGCCGATCTGGTGCAGCAGTGCGGTCCCCCGCGTGTCGGTGAGGAGCTGTCCGCGGTATCCGATCAAGCCGCGTACCGGGAGCACGAACTCCATCCGAACGCGCCCGTCAGCGTCGGTGCTCATCTGGTCCAGGCGTCCCTTGCGGCCGGCCATCGCCTGCTGGACCTCGCCGATGAAATCGGGTGGGATGTCGATCGTGATCCGCTCGTACGGCTCCTGGATCGCGCCGTCCACCGTGTGGAGGATGACCTCGGGTCGGCTGACGGTGAGCTCGTAGCCTTCGCGGCGCATCTGCTCGATCAGGACGGCGAGCTGCAGCTCACCGCGGCCACGGACCTCGAACGTGTCGCCCGACTCGGTGGGACGAACCTCGATCGACACGTTGCCCAGGATCTCGCGGTCGAGGCGGGCCTTGATCTGGCGCGACGTGACGTACTTGCCGTCGCGTCCGCCCAGGGGGGACGTGTTGACCCCGAACGTCATCCGCAGGGTGGGCTCGTCGACGTCGAGCCGGGGCAGCGGCCGCGGGTCCTGGGGGTCAGTGATCGTGTCCCCGATGGTGACCTCGGGCAGCCCGGCCACGGACACGATCTCGCCCGGGCCGGCCTCGGGGATCTCGACTCGCTCCATGCCCCGCGCGGTCTGGAGCGAGGTCACGGTGCCGCTGAGGGTGATCGTCCGTCCGGGCTCCACGCCACCCGCGACGTCCTCCGGCTCCTCGCGGACGACCGAGATCCGCTGGCCGACCTGGATCAGGCCGTTGCGGATCCTGCCCACCGCCATCCGGCCGACGTACTCGTTCGCGGACAGGTTCGTCACCATCAGCTGGAGCGGATGCCCGTCCTCGTACTCGGGGGCCGGCGTCACGGCCACCAGCAGGTCCAGCAGTGGCCGAAGGTCGCTGCCGGGCACGGTCAGATCGCGGGTCGCGGTGCCGAGCTTCGCGTTCGTGTACACGACCGGGAACTCGATCTGGTGCTCGTCCGCGCCGAGATCCATGAACAGCTCGTAGACGTCGTCGAGGACCTCGGCGGCGCGTGCGTCAGAACGGTCGATCTTGTTGATGGCGACCACGACCGGCAGCCGGCGTGCCATCGCCTTCTGGAGCACGTAGCGCGTCTGGGGGAGCGGCCCCTCGGCCGCATCGACAAGGAGCAGCACGCTGTCAACCAGGAGCAGGCTGCGCTCGACCTCGCCGCCGAAGTCCGCATGACCGGGCGTATCCACGATGTTGAGCCGGACACCGTCGACCTCGACCGTGGTCTGCTTGGCCAGGATCGTGATCCCCTTCTCGCGCTCCAGGTCCATCGAGTCCATGACCCGATCCACGAGGGCCTGGTTGTCCCGGAACACGCCCGTCTGTCGGAGCATGGCGTCGACGAGCGTGGTCTTGCCGTGGTCCACGTGCGCGACGATGGCGACGTTGCGCAGGTCGTGGCGAGCGGCGGCGGAGCCGGGGGTGGTGGCGGCGGGCATGGCGGGGCCGGGGGAGTCGCTCATGGGCCGGCGAAGTGTCGCACATCGGCGCTGATCGGGCGAACGGTGGGCTCGGTCGGTCGCATGCTCGCGCGGCCACGGCCCTGCGGCGTCAGGGCCGTCGCGACCCGTAGACTCGGTGGATACACGCAGGCCACCAAGACGCACGAGGAACGTGATGACCGTCGCCGCCGTGATCCTTGCCGCGCGACCAGAGTCGGCGCTCGCCGACGCCGACGGTACCCCCGCCGTCCGGCGCCTGGCAGATGCCGCCTGGTCGGGAGGCGCGACGCCGGTCATCGTGTGCTCGTTCGATCCGGACGGAGCGGTGGCCCAGGCACTCACCAACGCCGAGGCAACGCTCATCGAGCCGGCGGCGGTCGAGCAAGGCCCGGTTGGCCAGATCACGAACGGCATCGAGGCCGCGTGCCGCCTGGTGACCGAAACGGAGGCCGCGCTCGTCTTCCCGGCGCGACTGGCCTGGGTCGACGCCGAGACCGTGACCACGCTGATCGCCGCCCACGGCTCGGATCGGGAGGCGGTCATCCGCCCGGCATGGAATGGCACGCTCGGCTGGCCGGCACTGGTGCCCGTCCGCCGCCTCGATGCCCTGCGGAAGCTCGCAACGGACCGCATGCCGGATGAGCTGTTGGAGGACCTGGAGGCCACCGGGCTGCCCGTCACCAGGGTCGAAAGCGGGGATCCGGGCGTGATTCACGATGTCTCGACGGCGAGAGCCGACCTGCCGCCCTATGACGGCCCTCCCGAGCCGGCCGACGCCCATGCGCACGAATGGGGGGCGGCGGCGGCCGACGAGCCGGACGACGTTCCTCCGACAACGCCGGGTCACAGCGTCGAGCGACGTGGCTGAGCCGCCGCACCCCGGCTCCCGATCGCGGGGTCGCCTGCGCGCGGTTGCGCTGGCCCTGTTGGCGGCCGTGGCGGTGCTCGGCGTGGTGGCCGCCTGGTGGCTCCAGCCACAGCCCGTCCTCCCCGAGGCGACCGCGTCGCTTGCGTCGACGTCGGACGTCGCGTTCGCCGAGGTCGATGGACGACTCGAGTGGCGTCCGGCCAACGGTGAATACGAGACCGGGTTCGTGTTCTATCCCGGTGCCAAGGTGCCGGCGGCTGCCTATGGGCCGGCCGCGCAGGCCATCGCGGCGCAGGGGTACCTCGTGGTCGTCATGCCCATGCCGCTGAATCTCGCGGTGCTCGACATCGACGCCGCCGACCGCGCGCTCGCGGCGCATCCGGAGGTGACCAGCTGGGCCATCGGCGGACACTCCCTGGGCGGCGCCATGGCAGCCCAGTACGTCGGCACCCATCCCGGTCGGATCGACGGCCTCGCCCTGTGGGCCGCGTACCCGGCCACCGACCTCTCATCGGCCCCACTCAGCTCCGTGACGGCCTACGGGACGCTTGACGCCGGCGCGGATCGCATGGCCGGAGCGGAGGCACGTGCGAACCTGCCCGACGACGCGGTGTTCGTCGCGATCGAGGGCGGCAACCACGAGCAGATGGGGTGGTACACGGGCCAGCCGAACGACCCGCCGGCGACGATCGACAGGGCGGATCAGCAGCGCCAGGTGGTGGACGCGACCGTCGAGATGCTGGCGTCGCTGTCGGACTAGTGCCCGGCCCTGGCGGCGTCACGCATAGAGGTCGCCGTCAAGGTACTTGAGCCCGCTGTCGACGAGGATGGTCGCCACTCGTTTGCCGGGCCCCAGCCGCCGCGCGACGGCGAGCGCCGCCACCAGGTTGGCGCCGGTGGAGGGCCCGGACCACACGCCATCCTCGCGGGCGGCCCGACGCGCCATCGAGAACGCGTCGGCCGTCGACACCGTCACGACCTCGTCGAGATCCTCGGCCAGGTCAAGCAGTGGCGGCACGAAGCCGACGCCACCACCCTCGATCCGGTGCGTCCCGGCAAGCTGGCCGGACAGCACCGCGGACTCGGCCGGCTCGACCGCGACCCGCAGCAGGGCCGGGTACCGCTCCCGAAGGGCGCGGGTGACACCCAGGAAGCAGCCGGCCGTCCCGACATACCCGACGAAGGCGTCGATCGGCCCGGGCACCTGGGCGGCCAGCTCCCGGCCCAGGTCGAGGTAGCCCTCGACCATGTCCGGGTTCCGGAACTGGTCCGTCGGGTACGCTCCGGTCTCGGCCACGATCTCCTTCGCCCGGGCCATCATGCTCGGGATGGTCGCCGGCGTGACCCCCTCAGGGCTCTCGATGAGCTCCACGTGGGCGCCGAATGCCCGCATCGTCCGGATCTTCTCCGCGGAGAAGCAGGTGGCGCTCACGATCCGCAGCGGGTGGCCAAGCACCGAGCACACGAACGCGAGCGAGCTACCCGTCGAGCCACCCGTGTACTCGACGACCGTCGCGTCGGGTGCCAGCGCCCCGCGATCCCTGGCACCCTCGATCATCGCCAGGGCCATGCGGTCCTTGTAGGAACCGGTCGGGTTCGCCGACTCGAGCTTGACCCAGACCTCGGCGCTGTCCGTGCCGTCGAGCCGATCCAACCGCACGACAGGCGTCCCACCGATCGCCGCCAGCGCGGCGGGGCGATCCCGCGTCGTCATGCGCCGGTCGCTCGCTCGGGCAGGCCCACGAAGCGCAATCCCAGCTCCGCGTACTGCTCCTCGTCTGGCGCCGACGGCGCCTCGAGCATCAGGTCGGAGCCCGACTGGGTCTTGGGAAACGCCATGACCTCGCGAATGTTCGTCTGGTAGCCGAAGAGCGCTGCCCAACGATCGATGCCGAGCGCGATCCCGCCGTGGGGCGGGGCTCCGTACTCGAACGCCTCGAGCATCGCGCCGAAGCGCTCCTTCATCTGGTCCAGCGTGTATCCCTGGAGGTTGAAGCTCCGCGCCAGGAGATCGCGCTGCCAGATCCGGATCGACCCGCCGCCGAGCTCCCACCCGTTGAGCGCGATGTCGTACTGCATCGCCCGTGCTCGTCCGGCGGGATCCTCAGGCGATCGCACGTCGAGATCGCCCGAGGCCGTCGTCAGCAGCTCCTCGTCCTCTGGGACGACCCCACTGAACGGATTGTGGGTCGCATCCCAGCGACGGTGCTCCTCGTCCCACTGGTACATCGGAAACCGGTGGACCCAGCAGTAGGCAAGCTCGTCGGGATCTGCCAGCTCGAGTCGGCCGCCGAGCTCCACGCGAAGCCGGCCGAGCACATCGTTGACCACATCACCGCGATCAGCCACGAGCAGGACGAGGTCCCCGTGCGCGGCGCCGGCGAGATCCCGGACGGCGGTGCCCGTGGCCTCGTCGAGGAACTTCGCGATCGGCCCGTGCAGCTCGCCACCGTCGGTGACCGAGAGGTGGACCAGGCCACGGGCACCGAACCGCTTCGCGAGCTCCGTCAGCTCATCGATCTCGCGCCGCGACACCGCACCCAGGCCCGGGACCGTGATCCCCTTGACCCGGCCACCCGAGGCGAGCGTCTCGTCGAACACCCGGAAGCCCGAGGTCGGCACCCCGTCGGGTCCGGTCAGCGCCGGCGCCGCATCGAACAGCTCCATCGCGAACCGCAGGTCCGGCTTGTCCGACCCGAACCGCTCCATCGCCTCGTCGTAGGTGAACACGGGGAACGGGATCTCGCGGATCGGCCGATCGGGCACCGTCGCCCGGGACACCTCGATCGCCATCTGCTCGATGAACCCCATCACACCCGCCTCATCGACGAAGCTCATCTCGAGGTCCAGCTGCGTGAACTCCGGCTGGCGGTCGCCTCGCAGGTCCTCGTCCCGGAAGCAACGGGCGATCTGGAAGTAGCGGTCGACGCCGCCGACCATCAGCAGCTGCTTGAGCTGCTGCGGGCTCTGCGGCAGCGCGTACACGGACCCGGGCTGGAGGCGCGATGGGACGATGAAGTCGCGCGCCCCTTCCGGCGTGCTCTTGATCAGGTTGGGGGTCTCGACCTCGACGAACCCGTTGGCGACGTGCGCGTCCCGGATCGCCTGGACCATCCGGCTCCGGAGCAGCAGTCGCTGCGCCATCGCCTCGCGGCGAATATCCAGGTAGCGGTACTTGAGCCGCAGGCTCTCCTCGATCGGCGCGTCCGGGTCATTGATGTAGAAGGGGGGCGTCCTGGCTTCGTTGAGGATCCGCACGCCGCGGGCCTGGAGCTCGACCTCGCCAGTTGCCAGCTTCGCGTTCTCGGTGCCCGGCTGGCGGCGGGCGACCTCTCCATCGACGGCAATGACGAACTCGGATCGGACCCGGTTGGCGACCTCGTGCGCCTCGGGCGCGTCGGCGGCGTCAACAACCACCTGGGTGATCCCGTGCCGGTCGCGAAGATCGATGAACAGCAGCTTGCCGTAATCACGCCGGCGGTGGACCCAGCCCGCGAGCTTCGCGTCTGAACCGGCGTCGTCGGCGCGCAACGCCCCGCAGGTGTGGGTGCGATACGAGGTGGCGAGCGACGGCGCGTGGGCGGGCACGGAAAGGCGCCTCCAGCAACGGGTGTGACGGCCCTATCGTATGTCACCCGCGGGTCCGAACGGCCCGGTGGTCAGCCGTGGCGGTGGCTCGCGTCCGCCCGCCCCAGCTCACGCGCGAGGTCGTCGAGCGCGACCACCCGCTGCGTGCCGGCCAGCAGGTCACGCACCTGGACCTGACCGGCGTTGAGCTCGTCGCCGATGATCACGGCGAAGTGCGCGCCATCCTTTCCGGCGGCCTCCAGCTGACGCCCGAGCTTCCGCCGTCCAAGGTTGGCCCGCGCACGAATGCCCGCCGCCCGGAGCTGCGTTGCGATCCGCAGGCGGGTGACGGTGTCGTCAGGATCCGCGCCCACCACGACCGCGACGGGGCCCTCCTCGGCAGCGCTCCCGCTCCCCTGCTCCGCGAGCACCAACGCGACCCGGTCCAGCCCCAGTGCGAACCCGATTCCCGGCGTCGGACGGCCTCCCAGCAGCGCCACCAGGCCGTCGTAGCGCCCACCACCGCCCAGCGCCTGCTGCTGACCCTCGCGCCCCGCCACGTAGAACTCGAACGCCGTCCGGGTGTAGTAGTCGAGGCCCCGGACGATGGCCGGCTCCACTCGGAATGGGACGCCGAGCGCGGTCAGGTGCGATCTCACCGACTCGAAATGCGCTTCGCATTCCGCACACAGGTGGTCGGTGATCCGCGGTGCCGCCTCGTTCAGCTCGGCCATCGCCGGGTCCTTCGAATCGAGCAGCCGGAGCACGTTCCGCTCCAGGCGACCGCGCTCCACCGGTGGCAGCGCGGCGAGGTGGCGGCGGTAGTAGGCGGTCAGGGTCTCAACGTACGCCGGCCGGCAGGTCGGATCGCCGATCGAGTTGAGCAGGACCTCCACGCCCTCGACGCCGACCTCGCGATAGAAGCGCAGGCCAAGCTCGACGATCTCGGCGTCGATCGCCGGTCCCGGGTCGCCGATCGCCTCGACATCGAACTGCCAGAACTGGCGGTAGCGGCCCGCCTGGGGGCGGTCATAGCGGAAGATTGGACCCGAGATCGCCAGCCTGACCGGCTGCGGCCAGGTCTGCATCCCGTGCTGGACGTACGCGCGGACGATGCCGGCCGTCCACTCCGGACGGAGCGCCCACGATTCCGACTCCTCCGTGCGCGGCGTGATCCGGAACAGCTCCTTCTCAACCACATCGGTGGTCTCGCCGATCCCCCGTTCGAAGACCGCGGCCTGCTCGAACAGAGGCGTCTCGATGGGTCGGTATCCGTAGCGCGTGGCGAGGTCGGTGCCCGTCCGCATCAGCCGCTCGAACAGGGCCCGCTCCTCGGGCAACAGGTCGCGTGTGCCGCGTGGAGCTCGGAAGGTCGCCATCGACCCGAAGTCTAGCCGCACCGGGCCCCCGCGCGAGCCGCTCCCAACGTTTACGCGTACGGGAACGTTTGGTACGATCCACGCGTGACCCACGGCATTCCATCGACCCGACCCGGGTCAGTCGCGTCCGTGCCCGATCGCCTGCTCAAGATCCACGAGGTGGCCGCCGAGACCGGCCTCACGCCACGGACGATCCGCTACTACGAGGAGCTCGGCCTGCTCGAGCCCGCTGCCCGGTCCGAGGGCGCCTACCGGCTGTACGACGCCGAGGACCTCGATCGTCTGCGGTTCATTCGCGGGCTGCGTGACGATGCCGGCTTCTCGCTGGCGGAGATCGGCCAGCTGCTCGAGGACGAGGCGGTCCGTGCGCGCAACCGGGTCCAGTTCCGAGCCACCACCGATGCCGGCGAGCGGGAGGCGATCCTCGGCGATGCGATCGAGCGCGTCGACCGACAGATCGCGACCCTCCGTCAGAAGGTCGAGCGGCTGGGCGCGATGATCGCCGAGGCAGAGAAGCGACGTCGTCACCTCATCGATCATCTCTCGGACGTCCGCACGGGTCGCGATCCGCGTCATCGCGAGTCGGCTCCGACCGACGACCGGGGGTCGCGACGATGACCACCGGACGAACGGGGCGCCAGCCGATCCCGGCCGCGCGCCTCGTGCTCGCCAATGGCGGGCGGGCGTTCGCCCATCGCAACTACCGGCTGTTCTTCGGCGGCCAGCTGGTGTCGCTCATCGGCACCTGGATGCAGACCGTCGCCCAGAGCTGGCTGGTGCTGCAGCTGACGGGCGACCCCTTCATCCTCGGGATCGTCGCGGCCGCCCAGTTCGTCCCGGTGCTGGTCCTCGGGCTGTTCGGTGGCCTGATCGCCGACGCGCTGCCGAAGCGGCGCACCCTGGTCGCCACCCAGACCGCCAAGATGGCGATCTCGTTCACGATGTTCGCGCTCGTGGCGAGCGGCCTGATCGAGGTCTGGCAGGTCATCCTGCTCGCCCTCCTCGCAGGCTTCACGAACGTGTTCGACATGCCCACCCGCCAGGCGTTCTCGGTGGAGATGGTCGGCCGTGAGGACGTGGCCAACGCCGTCGCCCTCAACTCCGCGATGTTCAATGGGGCGCGCATCATCGGCCCGGCGGTGGCCGGACTGGTCATCGGTGCCCTGGGGTTGCCCATCGCCTTCCTGGTCGACGCCCTCAGCTTCGTGGCCGTCATCGTGGCGCTGCTCGCGATGCGAGACGCCGAGCTGCGCATGCCCGCGACCATGTCGCGGCCGGGCTCGCCCGGCGAGGTCGTCGCGGGCGTCCGCGAGGGGCTCCGCTACGTCCGTACGACGCCGCTCGTGCTGCTCGCGGTGGCCGGGGTCGGGCTTGTCGCCACCTTCGGCATGAACTTCCCGGTGATCATCCCCGTGCTCGCACAGGACGTCCTGCATTCGGACGCCAGTGGCTACGGGTTCCTGATGGCCGCTTCGGGGATCGGGTCGCTGACGGCCGCGCTCGCCATCGCCTTCTCGAGCCGGTCGCGCCCGGCGCTGATCGTGCTCGGTGGCATCGTCGTCGGCGGCGGCGAGATCTTCCTCGCCCTGTCGGGCAGCTTCGCGCTCAGCCTGGCGCTGATGTTCCTGATCGGGTTCGGTGCGATCTCGATGGCCGCCACCGCGAACACCACGATCCAGCTCGCTGTGCCCGATCAGCTCCGGGGCCGCGTCATGAGCGTCTACGTCACGGTGTTCGCCGGCTCGGTGCCGGTCGGCGGGCTGCTGATGGGCTGGATCGCGTCGCAATACGGCGTTGACGTCTCGCTGGCCGCGGGCGGCATCGCCTGCGCGCTGATCGGCCTCGTCGGGCTCGCCTGGCTGCGCAGCACCGGGGGCCGCGCCGCGCTGGCAGCGGAGCTGCGGGTGTCAACGGCCGCCGCGGAGGCGGCGGCCGCGCCTCCACCTGCGGGCGCGCGACCCGTCAGCTCAGGTCGCGCTGGACGCTGAGCACGTCCTTGAGCTGTTCGACGCGGCTCATGACCTTCGCCAGCTGGGCCACCGACGCCACCTGGATCGTCATCGACACCACGGCGGTGTGGTCGGGCCCGACGCTCACGTTCGCGGCCAGGATGTTGACCTTGTTCTCCGCCATCACCTGCGTGATGTCCGACAGCAGGCCGGTCCGGTCGTAGGCCTCGACGCTGATCGCGATCGGGTAGGTCTGCGTCGGGGCGGATTCCCACTCGACATCGATCAACCGGCTGACCTCGCGCTCGTTGAGCACCGTGGGGCACGAGCGCAGGTGGACGGTGATCCCCTTGCCGCGGGTGATGAAGCCCTGGATCGGGTCGCCCGGGATCGGGTGGCAGCACTTGCCGAAGCGGACCAGGAGGTCCCCGACCCCCTTGACCCGGACGCCCCCGACGCGGGCCGGCTGCGGCGGCGCGATCGTGGGCAGCGCGATCTCGCCGTCATCGACCACGCCCAGGCGCATCACCACCTGCTGCGCGGAGATGGCGCCGTACCCGATGGCGGCCAGGAAGTCATCCACGGTGTCGTGGTTGTAGGTCTTGGCGACCTCGGCGATCCGGTCCAGGCCGACCGCCTGGATGCTGGTCCGGGCCAGGCGTCGAAGCTCGCGCTCCAGCGACTCGCGGCCATGCACGATGTTCTCGGCACGGTCCTTCTTCTTGAACCATTGCCGGATCTTCTCGCGAGCATGGCTGGTGCGGACGATGTTCAGCCAGTCGCGTGAGGGGCCGTGCTCACCCTTGGTGGTCACGATCTCGACGATGTCGCCGTTCTTGAGCCGGTAGTCGAGCGGCACCAGGCGGTTGTTGACCTTGGCCCCGATCGTCCGATGCCCGACGTCGGTGTGGATCCGGTACGCGAAGTCGAGCGGCGTCGCACCCGCCGGCAGGTCCTTGATGTCGCCGCGAGGCGTGAACACGAACACCTGGTCCTGGAAGATATCGAGCTTGATCCCCTCGACAAACTCTGTGGCGTCGCTGACGTCCCGCTGCCAGTCCATGAGCTGGCGCAGCCAGGCGAGCTTCGCGTCGTAGTCGCGCTCCGCCTTCGAACCTTCCTTGTAGCGCCAGTGCGCGGCGATGCCGACCTCGGACACCTGGTGCATCGAATGCGTCCGGATCTGGATCTCGAGCGGCTTGCCGTCGAGCGCGATCACCGCGGTATGCAGCGACTGGTACAGGTTGTTCTTGGGAACCGCGATGTAGTCGTCGAACTGGCCCGGGATGGGGCGCCACAGCGCATGCACGATGCCCAGCGCCGCATAGCAGTCACGGACGTCATCGACGAGCAGCCGGATCGCATACACATCGTAGATCTCGCCGAACCCAGCGCCCTTGCGCTGCATCTTCTTCCAGATGCTGTAGATGTGCTTCGGTCGGCCCTGCAGCTCGGCGTCGATACCGGACGCCTCCAGCCGTGGGCGAAGCTCGTCAATCGCCCGCTCGATGAAGCGCTCGCGACCACGCCGGCGCGTGTCCAGCTGGCGGGCGAGCTGTCGGTAGGCCTCCGGCTCGAGCGTCTTGAACGCCAGGTCCTCGAGCTCCCACTTGATCTGCCAGATCCCGAGGCGCTCACCGAGCGGTGCGTAGATCTCCATGGTCTGACGCGCGATGCGGGCCTGCTTGTCCGGCGGCAGCGCGCCAAGGGTGCGCATGTTGTGGAGCCGGTCCGCGAGCTTGATCAGGACGACGCGAATGTCGTCCGCCATGGCCAGGAACATCTTCCGGATGTTCTCGGCCTGCTGCTCCTCGTGGCTGTGGGTGCTGAACTTGGACAGCTTGGTCACACCATCCACGAGGTGGGCGATCTCGGGCCCGAACGCCTCCTCGACATCGGCCAGGCTGTACTCGGTGTCCTCGGGCACGTCATGCAGCAGCGCGGCGGCGACCGCCACCGGGTCGCTCAGCAGCTCCGAGAGGATCTGCGCCGATGCGATCGGGTGCGTCACGTAGGGTTCGCCGGAGGCTCGAACCTGGTTGGCGTGCGCTTTCACGGCGAGGTCGAAGGCACGCTCGACCACACTCAGATCCGCCTGCGGATGCTGCCCGCGGAGCGTGTCCAGCAACGTCGAGCGCATCCCGTCGATGTCCCACAGCGCCGGATCAGTCGCACGGCGGGTGGAGCGCCGTGCAGGACCGGTCGTGCTCGGCCGCCGCGGGCCGCGGCGCTGCCGGGTGTCCGGCTCCGCGGTCGCGCTGAGCGGGATCTCCGGATCGCGAACGACGGGTTCGGCCATGACGCGGAGTCTACCCCGTGGCCGGCAACGGGCCACTCAGCCGAGCAGGCCGACCGCGAGCATTCCGGTGAGCCGGAGCCCGCCCGATCCGGTCACCGTGACGCCCTCCAGGCGGATCAGATCCTCGGAGCTCGCGCTGATGATCGTGATCCGGTCACCGGCCGACGGCCCGTCGAGGATATCCGCCACCAGGTCGCCCGCACCGGTGACCGACAGCCGTCCATGGACGGTGACGCCGCCAACCCGGATCCGCACCTTGTCGGGTGCTGTGAGCGTGATCGAGGACGGCCGGGTCCCGACCGCCGTCTCGACGGCGTCGGCCACCAGCGTCCTGGCGTCGGCCGCCGGCACCGCGCTCAAGGCTGTCACCGACTCGCCCCCGCCCGACAGGCGAACGCTGGACAGGCCGATCGCCGGCTGGCTGCCGTCGTCGAGGGACACGTCGCGGAGGCGGCCGTCGACCTCGTCCGCGGTCCGTGCCGGGAGGTTGACGTCGTGCAGCGTGATATCGAGCGACCCGATCCGGACGCCGCGGAAGGCTGCGTCACTGGCGGTGATGTGCACCTCGTCGGCGTGGAGCCCCAGGAGGTCCGTGGGCGGGTCGCTGCTGACGGTGACCGTCGTGTCGTCGGCCTGCAGCCCCACCGCCGTCACCGCCCCCGTGAGCAGGCCGGCAGCGATCGCCGGCAGCCCCAACGTGACCAGCAGCGCCAGCGCGACGATGCCGAGAAGGAGCGTGAACAGACAGCCGCGCATCGCTCAGCCCGCGGCGTGGCCGAGGTCCCCGAGGAGCTCCCGGGCCACTGTCGCCTCGTCCCACGGCACAGCACCATCCGCGTACAGGATCGTCTGCTCATGGCCCTTGCCGGCCAGCAGCACGACGTCGCCCGGACGTGCCAGCATGAACGCCGTCGCCAGGGCCTCTCTGCGGTCCGGGATCACGAGCAACGAGTCACCGCGCCGGCCGCCACCCGCCTCGGCGCCGCGCGCGATCTCATCGAGGATCGCGACCGGGTCCTCGCCCCGCGGATCCTCGTCGGTGGCGATGACGAGACGGCAGCGCTCCGCCGCGATACGGCCCATCACGGCGCGTTTGGCCGTGTCGCGCTCCCCTGCCGACCCGAACACGGCGACGAGCCCGCCGCCGCCACGTCGGGCCAGGGGGGCCAACAGGTCGAGCACGTCCTCGAGCGAGGCGGGTGAGTGCGCGTAGTCCACCACCACCGTGAACGGCTGACCTGCCTCGATCCGCTCCATGCGGCCCGGCACCCTGCGCACCGCCTCGAGGCCAGCGCGGATCGCCGTGGGGTCGAGCCCGAGACCCTCACCGAGGGCGATCACCGCCAGCGCGTTGTGGGCGTTGAAGCGGCCGGCCAGCCGAAGATCGACGGATCCCGCGCCCGATGGCGCGACATAGTCCACGTGGAGCCGTCGAGCATCCTCGTCAATGTCCGTGGCCCGCACGTCGGCACCCTCGCCCGTGCCGTAGCCAACGAGCGTGGCGCCCGCGCGGCGGCCCGCCTCCTCGAACCACGGCGCCGCCGGATCGTCACGGTTCACGACACCGATCTTCGGCCAGGTTCGACCCGCCACGACCTTTCCCGGCTCGCCGCCCTGCCTGGAGGAGGTCGCAAGACCCTCGAACAGGCGGACCTTGGCGTCGCGGTACGCCTCGAATGTGCCGTGCAGCTCGAGGTGCTCGTGGGAGAGGTTGGTGAACACCGCGGCGTCCCATGCCACGCCGCGCACCCGATCAAGCGCGAGAGCATGCGATGTGGCCTCGATGACCGCCGCCTCGTCGCCCGCCGCCGCCATCGCCGCCAGCATCGCCTGGAGATCGGGGGCGGATGGGGTCGTGACGTGCTCCTCGTGCCGATCCACGACGTCCCCGACGCGGGTCTCGATCGTCCCGATCAGCCCGGTGCGCAGTCCCGCTGCCTCGAGCGCGGCGGCAGCGAGGAATGACGTCGTGGTCTTGCCGTCGGTGCCGGTGACCCCGATCGTCCCCAGGCGCTCGGACGGATCGTCGAACCACCAGCAGGCGGCGATGGCCAGCGCCGCACGCGAGCCCGACACGACCAGCTGGGGCACCGTGGCGCCCGGTACCGGACGCTCGACAACGACGGCGCCGGCGCCGGCCGAGGCTGCGCGCGTCACGAAGTCGTGACCATCGACATGGAACCCGGGCACCGCCACGAACAGCGTGCCCACGCTGGCCCATCTCGAATCCTCGGTCACGCCCCCGATCTCGACGCCGGCGAGCGCTTCGGCCTCCACCTCACGGTCGTCGATGACGGTCGCCCTGATCAGGCCCGCGTCGGAAAGCCGGGTCAGCAAGCCGGCCAGTGGCCGGGGCTCGACCGGAGTGGCCGCGGCGATCAGCGCGTCGATGCTCGGGCGTGCATCGGTCATCTCAGCGACCTCCCCGGCGGAGGACCCGCTCGACCCGGGCGACCGCGCGACCTGCCGTATAGCGCCACGGCCGGGCGACCCGCTCGTGCGCCCCGACCAGGCTCACCCACCGCGCCCCGAACGAACGCTTGTGCTCGTACAGGCCATAGGTCGGCTCGCCGGGCTCGGGCGGCCGCCGGGCGCCGACAACGTCCACCCCGCCCAGGTCCATCTCGTCCCGACGCTCGGCCAGCGCGAGCTCGATCGCGCGCCAGCGCAGAAGGTGCATGGCGCCGGGATGATCGCGCCGCCGCTCCACGCGATCGCCCGAGTGGGCGGTCGAGAGCCGGCGACCGTGACGGTACAGCACCAGCCCGCCCAGCAGCTCGCCGTCTCCTGCGCCCTCCCGCGCCTCGAGATAGACCAGGTGTCCGGCAGCCAGCGCGCGAACCCACCAGGCCACGAACTCTTCGGGACCGGCAAACCCGAAGCCCAGGCGCTCCCCGGTGGCGAGGAGCAGGTCGTAGAACCGCCGAAGGGCGGCCTCCCCGGGTTCGTCCGCCCGGCGACAGCCATCGGTCTCGGTCGCGGCGGCATCCCAGCGCAGCACGGTCACGCCGTCCCGCTCCGCTCTGCGGATCCGCTGCCGCGTGGGCTTCGCGACGCCCGCGAGGACCGTCGCCCGATCCCCGTCGTCGGGGAGCTCGATGGCCATCCGATGGCGGGATGGCTGGATATCGGGGATCGGCCGGAATCCGGCCTCGGACAGCGTGCTCGCAAACCCGCCATCGCCCTCGGCCACCTCCGGATCCGCCGCGAGCACGTCGACCCCATCGGCGGCGAGATGGCGCGAGATCGTGGCCAGCGCCTCGCCGATCGGGGTGCCGGCGTCCTCGCGACGCCACGGTGTCCCGAGCCCCACCGGCCCGCGCGCCACGTATCCCGAGCCACCGCCCAGGACCGGCCACGGCCTGACCAGGGCAAGGGCCCGGGCGTCGCCGGCCGCGAGGAACCTCGCGCGCCAGCCTCGTTCGGCCCGGTGTGCCGCCCAGGCTCGGGACTGGAGGACGTGCCCGCCGGGCCGGTCCACGGCGTCGCCGTCCCAGCCGTCGAGCTCAGCGCCGTCCAGCTCCCGAACCACAGGGGTCATCCGAGGCCCGTGCTCTCGCCGTCGGCGCCGCTCGTCCCGGGTGCGCCCGCGTACCCCGACGCGCTGTCGCCGCCAGACCGCCCCAGGCCATGTCGTAGCCGCTCCACGCGGACTCGGGTCCGCACGGCCAACGAATAGGTCCGCCGGCCCAGCGCGTCGAGCACCAGGTCCCAGGACCCGATGTAGCTGATCTCGCGTCCGCCGAACCCGGTCTTGAAGTGCGCGATGCCCGCATGTGCGAGGCCCCACAGGTCGTACGTGGTGGCACCGGCCTCCCGCGAGCTCCGGATCGCCTCCCACTTGAGCAGGTAGTTGGCCCGGCTGTCCGCGCCCGCGGCGGTCATCCCGCCGTACGGCTCCACGACCCGAGTCCCGGCGCGGACCAGGAACAGCGTGGCGACAGGTGTGCCGTCCGCAAGCTCCGCGAACAGGAGCCGGGCCCGGCCCGACGGGCCGAACGCGTCCCACACGTCGCGGTAGGCGGAGGGAGCGCGGATCAGGAATCCGGCCCGGTCCGCCGTCTCGCGGTAGATCCGGTAGAACTCCCCCAGTCGATCGCCGTCAGCCTCGACGATCCGCACGCCGCCCGTCCGTGCCTTGTTGACATACTGGCGCCATTTCTTGCGCAGATCGCTCCACAGCACGTCCTCGTCGGACGTGAGGTCGATCACGCGGGTCGCGACTGGCTGCACGGGCGGCGCCGGCTGCCATCCCGCCTCACGCAGCGCGGCCACCACGGCGCCGTCCGTATCGGGGCCCGCGTCGCGCTCGACCTCGGGGTCGATCCGCAGGTGGCTGGCCCGGACCGTCCGAAGCTCCGACCGTGCGAGCTCGGTGAACCGCCCGACGGCCGCTGTGCTCCAATCGCCCAGAACGGGACCGCGGGGAGCATAGGCGAACGCCCAGGGCAGCGGGCCCGCGCGGCGCGTCAGGACCTGCGCGCCGATGGGTGCGGCATCGGGGCTCACTTCCGCCGTTCGGACGGTCTCCGAGGCGCTGTCGGTCGCCGCGCCGACGGCGGCGGCGATGTCGCCCGGGTCGTAGAGGTGTCGGGAAACCCAGCCATTGACTGCCTTGACGCGCGCCCAGCCATCGAGCTGCAGGTAGGAGCCACGGGTGTCGCGCTCCACGAACGCGTCCCATGATGCCGTGTCGACGGTGCCGGTTGGCTTGGAGCGGGCGGCCTCCATCTCGCGCGCGGTCACGCGGCGCCGCGCCGGTGCATGAGATCGACCACGACCCGGACGATACGGCGCGGCTCCTCGATCCGCAATGCGATCGAGCCGACCAGGATCACGAGCCCGCCGGCCGAGACGGCGAGCACGATCCGGATCAGCACGCGTCCGAACCCCGGGTCCTGGCCCCAGGCTCCGATCAGCGCCTGCTCCACGCCGAACGCCGCCGCGGCACCGACCACGCAGACGACCAGCGTCCGGCCCATCACCGCCCACACGGACCCAAGCGCGAGCTCCGGCATTCGCCGCTGGAGGAGCACGAACAGCGCCACCGTCTCGATCCACGCGGAGATCGCAATCGCGCCCGCCAGCCCGTTCAGCCCGAACGGACCGACCAGGATGTTGGCAGCGATGACGTTGACGACGACAGCCAGCAGCGCGGCCGCGACCGGCGTGCGGGTGTCCTGGAGCGCGTAGAACGCCCGCGCCAGAACGGCGATCAACGAATGGGCCGTAAGGCCGACCAGGAACACCGCCAGGGCGGCCGCCGTCGCGGCCATGGCGGCCTCCCCGATATCGGCGACCCCGAACAGGAGTGTCACCACGTCCGGCGACACGACGATCCCCAGCGCCGCGATCGCAAGCATCACGTAGCCGAGCATCGACAGGCCGCGCACGAGGAGTCGCCGAAACTCGGCGGTGCCGCCGGTGGCCGCCTCGCGCGCAAGTGACGGAAGGAGCACGACACCCAACGGCACCCCGATCACGCCGATCGGGATCTGGAGCAGCGTGAATGCGAAGTTGAAGACGGTGACCGCATCGGCTCCGATCTCGGAGGCCAGGCTGGTCATCACGAGGAACACGACCTGGGTCGCGCCCAGCCCGACCGCGCGCGGCGCCATCAGGGTCAGCGCGAGCCGCGCCTGCCCGTCGCCGAGGTCGAGCCTGGGGCGAATGCGGGCGCCAAGCCGGGCCAGCGACGGGATCTGGACCAGGAGATGGCACGCGGCGCCCAGCACCACACCATAGGCAAGGCCCGCGATGCCGAAGGTCGGCACCAGCACGATCGCGCCCAGGATGATCGCCCCGTTGTAGACGAGTGGCGCCAGGCCCGCCGCGGCGAACCGGCCGCGCGAGTTGAGCACGCTCGTGGCCACCGCGCCGGCTGCGAGGAACAGGGGCGACAGGACCATGATCCTCGTCAGCTCGGTGGTCTGGGCCAGCTGCTCCTCGTCGAACCCGGGCGTGATGACGGCGACCAGCTGCGGGGCGAACAACAGCACGATCCCCGCCAGCACGACGAGCGCCGAGAGCATGAGCGTGGTCACCGTTGACACCACCCGCCAGGCCCGTGCCTCCTCGTCGGTTGCGAACAGCGCCGCGACGACCGGGATCAAGGCCGACGACAGGGCCCCTGCGGCAACCAGCTGGAACAGGAAGTCGGGGATCCGGAACGCGGCGTAGAAGGGGCCCAGCTGGGCGACGTCGGGCACCGACGCGGCAATCGCCAGGGTGCGCACGTAGCCCAGCACGCGGGAGACCAGGAACAACGCGGTGACGATGAGTCCGGCCTGGGCGAGCGCCCGCGTCGTTGCCGATCCCGCCCGGGCCGCGGCGGCAGGCGACGTCGGCGGCTCGGCGGCCTCGTCGCCCAGCCCGGTCAGGTCGTCGGTCTCGTCCATCACCTGGCTCGCGCTCGTGGGTGAGCAAGCCGATAGCTGTCACGAAGCCGCGCCGGCGACACGTGGGTGTAGATCTGGGTGGTCGCCAGGTTCTCGTGCCCCAGCAGCTCCTGCACGACCCGGAGGTCCGCTCCACCCTCGAGCAGGTGGGTGGCAAAGCTGTGCCGCAGCGTGTGGGGGCTGACGCCCTCGGGAAGGCCGGCGATGCGGCGCAGCCGGTCGAGCCGGCCACGCAGGCCGCGCACACCCAACGGACCGCCGTGCAGATTGAGGAACACGGCCGTAGGAAGCTCGGTGAGCGGCGGGCGTCGCTCGACCAGCACCGGCCGGCCCTCGTGCAGGTACGCCTCGAGCGCCGCCCGCGCCGGCCGACCCAGCAATCCGATCCGCTCCTTCCGCCCCTTGCCCAGCACCCGGATCTCGCCGCGCCCGAGGTCGAGGTTGCCAAGCTCCGCCGCCGCCAGCTCGCTGATGCGAAGCCCCGCGGCATAGGCGGTTTCGACCAGCGCCCGGTCGCGCAGGGCCAGCGCGTGCCGCAGCTCGGGATCGGACGGGCGGCCGCGACCCATCGCGGCACCGGGCGTGCCGGGCTGGAGGTCATCGTCCACGGCAGCGATCAGGCGCTCGACCTCTGACACCTCGAGGACTCGGGGCAGGCGCCGTGGGAGACGTGGCGTGGCGATCGCGCCCCACGGATCTCCGGGCGCGAGGCCGGAGCGCGCTGCGTATCGATGAAACGCACGGATCGCTGCCAACCGCTGCGCGACGGACGTGCGAGAGTGCCCCTCCGTCAGGGTCGCCAGGTACCGCCGCAGCTCACGACGGTCCGGCGTGCGCCAGTCGATGTCGCGCGCCTCCAGCCACGCGAGGTACGCGGAGACAGTCGTGGTGTAGGAGCGCCGGGTGTGGGGCGACGCGTCGCGCGCCTCCAGCGATCGGACGTATCGCCGCAGCGCGTCCTGGCCGGTCACGCAGCGCTCGCGCTCACGGCTGGTTGTGCGTTCCGGCCCTCGAACCCGCGGACCTTGATCCGGCGCGCCCGCCACGCCGGCCACCGGCGCCTGTCCGGCTTCCGCTCCGCCGACCGCCACGCGCTGGCCGCTCCAGCGCCGCCGGGTCTGGTGGGCCGCCCGGCAAGCGCAGGCCGACGAGATCGCCATCAGGGAGGGGGATCGCCGCACCGCAGGTCAGACACAGCCCGTCATCGGGGCGGCGCCCGATGGCGCCCTTGCCGTCGTCGTGCGCATCGTGGCTCGCACCGGTGGGGACGAAGTTGGTCGTGAAATCACACTTCGGGTAGCTGGAGCAGCCATAGAACACGTTGCCGGTGCGTCGGGCCCGGCGAGCGATGAGGTGGCCATCGCCGTTCTTGGGGCAGGTCACCTCGAACGGCAGCTGGTCCGGGGGCGGCGGGCCGTCACGCCGGATGTACGTGCAGTCGGGATATCGAGAGCAACCGACGAACGCGCCGAACCGGCCTCGCTTCGTCGTCAGCGTCCCCTCGCCGCACTGCGGGCACACCTCACCCTCCCCCTCCAGGTGGGGCGTCTCCTCGCCGGGCAGCGGGCGGGTCTCCTTGTGCTCCGGGTACAGCGAGCAGGCGAGGAACTTGCCGTTGCGACCCAGGCGGATCACCATCGGGTGCCCTTCCGAGCACACCTCATCGGTGGCGACCGTCGTGAAGTCCCGCCGGCGCAGCTCCCGGCGCTTCTCATCGACGCGGTCCCGGAGCGGCTCGAAGAAGTCGCGCAGGAGCGGCACCCACGCCCGCTCGCCGCGGGCCACCTCGTCCAGCCCCTCCTCCATGCGCGCCGTGAACGCGAGGTCCACGTACTCCCCGAAGTGCTCGACCAGCAGGTCGGTCACGATCTCGCCGATCTCCTCCGGATGCAGGCGGCGCTCCTCGACCCGCACGTAGCCACGGTCAACGATGGTCGAGATCGTGGCGGCGTACGTCGACGGGCGCCCGATCCCGTGCTCCTCGAGCGCCTTCACCAGCGTCGCCTCCGTGTACCGGGGCGGTGGCTCGGTGAAGTGCTGGGTGGGGGTGACCTCGAGCACGCGGGTGGTATCGCCGGTCTTGAGGGCCGGCAGCGTCCGCTCTGCCTCGTCCTCGGAAGCGGCGTCGTCGCGCCCTTCGGTGTAGATGCGGGCGAACCCGTCGAATGTGGTCCGGGTCGCCGAGGCACGCAGCCGGTAGTCGCCCGCCGTGAGCTCGATGGTCGTGGTCTCAAGCTCCTTGGGCGCCATCTGCGAGGCCACCGCCCGCTGCCAGATCAGCCGATACAGGCGGTACTCGTCGTTGGACAGCGTGGCCTGGAGGCTCTCGGGATCACGCCGGAACGAGGTCGGCCGAACCGACTCGTGCGCCTCTTGCGCGCCCTTCGAACGCGTCTTGTAGACGCGTCCCTTCCCGGTGCCGTAGCGCTCGCCGTAGCGCTCGACGATCAGCTCCTGGGCCTCGGCCATGGCCACGCTCGCGATCGCCGTGGAGTCAGTTCGCATGTAGGTGATCAGGCCGACATGGCCGTCGGGCGTATCCATGCCCTCGTACAGGCGCTGGGCAACCGACATCGTCCGCTTGGGGCTGAAGCCGAGCTTGCGGCTCGCTTCCTGCTGGAGCGTGCTGGTGATGAACGGCGGCGCCGGGTTCCGCTTCGATGCCCGCTTGGTGACCGAGTCGACGACCGGACTGAGGGTCCGGATGGCGGCCGCATGGTGTCGTGCGTCGGCCTCGTTGTCGATCGCGAGCGGCTTGCCTGCGATCCTGACCACCTCCGCCGCCAGCTGCACGCCGTCGGGCGTGGCGAGCAACGCCTCGAGCGTCCAGTACTCGCGGGCGATGAAGGCGCGGATCTCACGCTCGCGCTCGACCACCATGCGCAGCGCAACAGACTGGACGCGGCCAGCCGAGAGTCCGCTCCGAATCTTGCGCGAGAGGAGCGGGCTGAGCGTGTACCCGACCAGGCGGTCGACGATGCGCCGGGCCTGCTGCGCGTCAACCAGGTCGCGGTCGATGTCGCGAGGGTTTGCGAACGCCTCGTGGATCGCACCCTCGGTGATCTCGTTGAAGGTGACCCGGCGCGCCTTCGTGTCAGGGACGTGCGCGGCCTGGGCAACGTGCCAGGCGATCGCCTCGCCCTCCCGGTCGAGGTCGGTGGCGAGGTAGACGTCGTCCGCAGCACGCGCGGCCTTCTCGATCGCGGAGACCTGCTTCCGGCGATCGTCGGGAATGACGTACTCGGGCTCGAAGTCATGGTCGACGTCCACGCCGAACTTCCCTTTGCCGGGGTTCTCAGGCAGGTCACGGACGTGGCCGTAGGACGCCAGGACCTGGAAGTCCCGACCGAGGTAGCGCTCGATCGTCCGCGCCTTGGCGGGCGATTCGACGATCACGAGGTGCTTGGGCATGGCGGCCGGGAGTGTAGCACCGGGGCCACCGCGACCAACTGTCCCACGCCCGACCGCGCCGGGGCGGGGACCCGCGTCAGATGTCGCGGATGCGCTGCAGGAAGTCCTCGTCGATCTCGAGCTCGGCCTCCGGATCGTCCTCGCCCGGCGCGTCGCTGGACGCTCCGACCAGGACGGGCAGGAGATCGCCAGGACCCAGCGACGCAGCGTCGGGTTCGGGGACGCCGTCCGAACCATCGTGGGTCACGCCGGGTTGCGCCGCCTCGGCATCGGAGGCCTCATGCGCCGGCGCTCCTGGCGTCCCGAGGCCGAGGTCTTGCTCGGTCCCCGCCGGGATCTCGAGGAACCGGACGACGTGGTACGGGAAGAAGAACGTCGAGCCCACCTGGTCGATGAACACCGGATGCTTGCCGTCGAGACCACGCACGTTGGTGCACACGAGGCCCGCGTCCGAGGCGGACGGCAAGGCGTAGATGTCCGCCAGCAGCGGTTGCTCGTTGGCCACGTGGATACGGACGTTTCGGATCACGACCCGATGCTGGGCCACGCTGGCGATACAGTCACCGGCTCGATGGTCATCCCCCATCCGTCTGAGTCCGCCACATCCCGGCAGCCGTGATGGCGTCGACGCCGGTGGTCGAGCCACGCGTCCGCCTGGGGCAGGTCCACGACACGGCCGTGGCCGATCAGGGGTGGTAGAAGTCCACCACAAGGCGCACTCGGCCACTCGAGACCCAGACGCCGATCCCCACCTTGCTGTAGGCGGCGTTCATGAGGTTCACGTAGTGGCCGCCGCCATACGACTTCTCGCTCTGGAAGAAGAGGTGCGATCCGAGCACGGCGGAGTACGGGTTGCCCGACCGGCAACCGATGTTCTCGGCCCAGCGGTAGCTGTGGTAACCGGCGCGCCGAAGGCGATCGCCCGGATTCCCGCCGATGAAATGGCTGCACAGGTTTCGCCGCGCCAGCAGCTTTGCATACGGGCGTGAGACCTTGCTGCTGATACCGGAGCTCAGCGCGAGCGGGGCCACGTTGCGGCCGCCTGGCGAGGAGCACGTGCCTTTCGAGGTCACCCAGCCGCCCGTCCGGGTGCAGTTCATCAGCTTGAGGTAGTAGCGCTCGACCGCCTGCCAGCTACCGGATACGGCGCCTCCACCACCCGAGTGCGTGATGGGCGTGGAGGACTTCCTCGTCGGCTTGGGCTTGGGCTTGGGCTTCGACTCGACCGTGAACCTGGCGCTGGCGGCCTTCGCGACCGCGACTCCCGCGCGCGATGTGGCCGAGTCGTCCACGGTCATCTTGACCTTGGCCCCGTAGGCCAGATCGCTGGCCGGCTGGAACACCAGGACCTCGCCCTTCTCTGCCCAGCTGACCTTGCCCTTGACAGGCTTGCCGTCTGCGGTGACCGCGAACGCGGCTTCCGTCGAGTCGTGATCCATCCGCTCGGTGAAACGCACCGAGAGCGTCGCGGCACGCTGCACCTTTCTGGTCTGGTCCAGTGGACGGAAGCGGACGACCCTGGGCGCCGCGACGGTCTTGACCTTCTCGGACGCGACCGACACGAACGGGACTCCATCCCGGTCGACGAGGTTCTCAAGCCACAGGCGGTAGCTCGTGCCCGGGTCGAGGGTGTCAGACGGTGTGAACACGAACTCGGTGTCCGTGGACCCCGACGTCAATTCGCCGTCGATCGGCGGATCCGTGCGAAGGGCCGCGCGAACCACGTCCAGCCCCACGGGACGGTCGAGCGTGATCAGGAACGAGGTGCCGACCTTCGCGCGGTTGCCCGACAGCCCGGCGGCCTCGATCGTGGCCGTCCCGGCGGCGGCCGTCAGAAACACGGCGCGCACGGGCCGCACGAGGGGCGCACCATCCGTCGCACGGGCGCTCGAATCGACCGTGACCGCGTACAGCGTGTCAGGCGTCCAGTGTGCGACCGGCGCGACCGTGAGGACGGTGCCCGCCCTGTTCCAGTTGAGGTGCACCGCAGCGTCCGGGGCAATCCGCAGCGCGCCGGCGACGGACGCACCGTCCATCTCGTGCCCAAAGCGGATCTCAAACCCCTTGCCGAGCGGCTGTGAGACCCGCACGGTGTCCATCACCTGGGCCGACACGGGTTGTGGCGTCGTCTTTGGGACGGCGGTGCTCGGCGACGGGACCTGGCTCGCGAGCGCCACCACCGCCAGAACGACGGCGGCCGCCGCTGCCGCGGCGATCCGGCTCGAGTGAGCCGAACGCCATCCGGCCGATGCGTAGAGACGGAGCAGGACAGGCAGCGCGAGCAGTGCGGCGCCGAGCTTCCGCAATACGTCTCCTCCAACTGCCCTGGCTCGCGACGGGGCGCCGCGACCTGCCCCCCTCGCCGTCCTCAGGCGGCCGCGCACGCTCGCTGGGGCGCCGGGGACCGGCCGAATGTACCACCGCACCCTTCAACGCGCCACGTCGCCATTTGCTCTCGCGGATCCCCGCGCTCCACCTAGCCCGGTCCGGCCCGCGCGAGCACACCCGCCGCGCGGTAGCGCCCGAACACCTCGACGATCAGGCCGCGCATCTCGAGCGCGGTCAGGGTGCCAAGGACACCCGCGCCGGACAATCCGGTCGTGGCGACGAGCTCGTCTACCGAGGTATTGCCGGCCACGACCTCTGCGGCGACCCGCCGCTCCGTGACGGGGAGGGCCGCCAGGACCGCACGCAGCCCGGGCGGCTGCTTCGTCGGCGCGCCGATCGGCAGCGGCGCCTGAGGGGCAGGCCTGGTGGCCTCCCCTCCTGCCGGCGGGTCGTCGAGCAGCCCCAGGTCCTCGAGCAGCTCGGGAACGCCGGCGACGACCTGTGCCTCAGGGCCGGCCTCGCGCAGAAACGCCAGGCTTCCCGCTACCGCCGGGTCGTCGAGCCGGCCCGGGACGATGTGCAGGCTCCTGCCCTGCTCCAGCGCCCAGGCGGCGGTCGTGAGCGCCCCGCTCCGAGCGCCGGCCTCGACCACGATCGTCGCATCTGCAAGCCCACTGATGATGCGGTTCCGGCGGGGAAAGGTTCCGCGTGTCGGGATGGTGTCAGGAGGAAACTCGCTGACGATCGTCCCGCCCGTGGCAATGATGGCTTCGGCGAGCTCCCGGTTGCCCGCCGGGTACAGGTGCAGGTGACCCCCGCCGATCACCGCCACGGTGGGACGGCCGGAACGAACCGCGGCCCCATGTGCCGCCGAGTCAATCCCGAGCGCGAGCCCGGACACGATGGTCACCCCCAGCCCGGCCACCGCGTCCGCGATGCGACCCGCAGTCGAGCGCCCGAGCACCGTCGGGCGTCGCGTGCCGACGATCGCCACCGCACGAGCGCGGTCGAGCGCCGCCGGGCTCCCGTGGAGGAACAGCACCGGCGGAGGCAGGTCGATCTTGCGGAGCCGTGCCGGGTAGGCTGGATCGGCCAGTGTCACGACATCGACATCGGCCCGGCGAACCGGCGCCAGGTGGCGCTCCGGGTCCAACGCCGCGTCGACGATCGCGCTGGCCAGCCTGGGCGACACGTGCGGGCCGCGGGCATGGTCGCCTGCCGACGCCCGCACGAGCCGCATCGCACCGTCCCGATCGCGCGCCGCGCGCAGCACCGACCGGACGTCGCCGAATGCCTCAACGAGGCGGGCGAACGACACCGGACCGACACCCTCGGCCCCGTTGAGCACGACCCACGCCTCGCGCTCGGAGATCCACGGCTCTCCCGACCTACCGCGTCCCCGGCCAGCCGGTTCCTGCAGGGGTCCGGCCGCCGGATCCGGGACCGGCGGGGACCCGAGAACCGACTCCGCCGTGCGTGACCGTCGACCGGTCGGGCCCGATCGCCCCACACCAAGCATCAGCCGGCCATCCCAAGCGCCATCCGATCCACCGGGGCCCGGAACCGCGCGGCCTCGTCGAGGTGTCGCTGCTCCACGGCGTCCACCCCCTCGAGGTCGGCGATCGTGCGCGACACGCGCAGGAGCCGGTCGGTGCCCCGTGCCGAGAGCCCTTCGCGCTCGGCCAGCGTGATCGCGCGGCGCCGCGTGACGGGCCGCAGCCGACAGGCGACGCCCAGGGCGCGGCCGCGCAGCCGTCCGTTCGCCTCACCCCGATCCCGTTGCCGGTCGCGTGCCAGTGCGATCCGGGCCGCCACCGGCGCAGATGCCTCCGATTCGGTTGCCGCGACCAGCAGTGCCGGTGGCACCCGATCGACCGCCACCCAGAGGTCGATTCGGTCGCGAAGCGGACCCGACACCCGGCGCAGATAGCGCTCTGGAACGCCCGGAGGGCAGGCGCAGGATCGATCGCCGACACCGTTCTGCCCGCACGGGCACGGGTTCATCGCGGCAACAAACGTGAAGCGTGCCGGGAAGGTCGCGGAGCGACCGACCCGGACGACCGTCACCAGCCCGTCCTCGAGCGGCTGGCGCAGCGCTTCGAGCACGTCGCGACCGAACTCTGGCAGCTCATCACAGAACAGGGCGCCACGATCGGCGAGGGTGACCTCGCCGGGCGACATGTGTGGCCCACCGCCGACCATTCCCGCGTACGACGTCGTGTGATGGGGCATCCGCACAGGTGGCCGGCGCAGCAGCGAGGTGAGCGGGCGATCGGCCGCAACCGACGCCACCGAGCTCACGGCGAGTGCGGAGTCCTCATCGAGATCCGGCAGCAATCCCGGAATGGTCCGCGCCAGGAGGGTCTTTCCCGCGCCCGGCGGTCCGATCAACAGCATGGCGTGCTCCCCGGCGAGCGCAATCTCGAGCCCCCGTCTCGCAGCTGCCTGGCCACGCACGTCGGCGAGGTCGATGGTCGGCCCGACTGCCGCGGCCCCGCGGGCGACCGGCTCCGGCATCCCAGGCTCGGAAGCGCCGGCGCGGGGCAGGGGCCTCGGCACGGCGCGTCGCGAGCGAGGGGCCCGGAGCGCATCGGCCGCCTCGGCCACGGTGGCCACGGGGATGGGGTCTGCGCCTCGTACGAGCGCGGCTTCGCGCATGGACTCGGCCGGGACCAGGACGCGGGTGATGCCATGGTCCACGAGGGCGGCCACCATCGGGAGAATGCCCGGCACGCTCCGCGCCTCGCCGCCCAGCCCAAGCTCGCCAATCAGCCCAAACCGCCCGCGCGCGGGCCGCAGCTGCTCCGATCCCAGCAGGATCCCCATGGCGATGGCAAGGTCGAGCGAGGCGCCGGCCTTGCGCAGCTCTGCCGGGGCGAGGTTGACGGTGATCCGCCGCGGCGGATGGTGGTAGCCCGCGTTGCGCAACGCGCCGCGGACCCGCTCCCGCGCCTCGGACAGGGCCGCGTCCGGCAGGCCGACGATCGTGAACCCGGGCAGCCCCGGGGCGACATCAACCTCGACCCGGACGATCCGGCCGCTGATCCCGTGGAGCGTGGCGGAGACAAGCGTTGCGAGCACGTCGCGGACGGTAGACGCCGCGCCTCACCGGCGACTTATCCTCGGTCCGGGCCGCGGAGCCCGACCGCGCTAGCGACCCGCGACCGGTGCCAGCTGCGCAGGTGCCTGGCCCTCGGTGCGATCGACCGCGCGAGCGAAGTCCAGCAGGGATCGGCCCAGCACCGAGTCCGCCTTGCCGACCATGAACGGTGCGCCGGTGTTGAGCGCCGAGATCGCGCCGCGATATTCGTTGACGATCTGGTGCTCGATCGGTCGTCGCAACGCGCCTTCGGCGCTCTTGACGTTGATGCCCGTGAACGCGTTGGACCTGTTGAGCACGAGCTTGACCTTGCTGGCCTCGTAGCCGAGATGTCCGATCGTCTCGAGCACCAGGCGCACGTTCTTGAGACACGACAGGTCGGCGGTCATGACCACGAAGATCGTCTCGGCCACGTCGAGCACCATGAGGTTCAGGTCGTCGAGGCGCTTGTCGATGTCCACGATCACGTAGTCGTACAGGCCCCGCAGCAGCTCGAGCACCTGGGCCATGTGGGCGGGCGTCACGAGATCCGCGGACTCTGGCGACGGCGGCGCAAGCAGCAGGTCGACGCCCGAATCGTGAGTCTGGACAAGGCGCTTGACGAGATCTGCGTCCATCGACGGCGCGCTCACCAGGTCGGCGATGCTCTTGCGATCCATGCCGAGGTCGAGGAACACGCGGTGGTCGCCGAACTGCAGGTTGCCGTCGACCAGGACCACGCGTCGGCCCAGGTTGTGGAGCGCGATGGCCGCGTTGATCGCGATCGTGGTCGTGCCCACGCCCCCCTTGGCGCCGTAGAACGCATGGATCCGGCCCATCGGCGGCCGGCCCACCAGGAGCTCGCTGGGTGAGAACCGGGCAATGAGGCTCTTCATCCGCGCCAGCAGCTCGGCGGGATGGAACGGCTTGATCAGGTAGTCATCGGCGCCGGACCGCAGGGCCTTGACCTTCTGCTGCACATCGCGCTCGGACGTGAGCATGATGATCGGAACGTGCTCGTCGGGCCCCTCCTCGGCGCGGATGCGAGCCGCCAGGGCGTAGCCGTCGATGCCCTGCAGGCCAACGTCGAGCAGGATCAGCGACGGCACCTCCTGTTGCCATGCCTGCAGGCCTTCATTGCCTTCCGTGGCAAGCACAACCTCGAAGCCCTCCGCCTTGAGGGTGTGCTGCAGCAGTCGCTGGACGCTGGCGTCGTCATCGACGACAAGGACCTTTCCCGCCATCCGATCTCCCGGCACGGCACTGTCCATCGGGAACGCCACGCGATCCCGGCGGTGCCAGGCGAAAGTATAGAGGCCGGACGGGCGACGTCTCCCCTACATTCGGGCCGCCAGGAATGCCTCCCGCAGCAACCCGCTCACCGCCGCTTCGTAGCCGACCGGGTCGACCGCGTGGCCGGCAGAATGGTCCGCGCCCTCGATCTCGAGGAAACGGGTGCCGGGCGGCGCGGCCTCGGCGAGCCTGCGCGCCTCCCGGATCGGCAGCGTCTGGTCGGCGCTCCCTGCGACCAGCAGCAGCGGCAGATCCTCGAGCATGGGAACGATCGCCAGCGGCTCGGTCGAGCGAGGGTCGCCGCCCACGATGCGGGGCATGCGCCCGAACGCCCGGTTGGCGATGAGGGTCCCGAACGGCAGTCCCGAACGCCGTCCAACCACGATCGCGAGCCTCGGCGTCACGGACTCGCCGACCACGGCCACGATCCGCGGCCGCGGCCCAGAGACCGACGCTGACGGTGAGTCCGGCTCGACATCGACCGCCGTCAACCGGCCGTCGCCCAGCACCCCGACGGCGGCAATCGCGGTCACGCCGCCCATCGAGGAGCCGACCAGCGCGACCCGGACGATCCCCCGCTCACCCAGCCAGGCGAGCGCTCCCGCGACATCCTCGACCTCCAGGAGGCCAAACGTCGTCGGCCCGTCGTCGGACCCTCCGTGTCCCCGGAAGTCCAGGCCGAGCACCCCGGCAGTCCGGCGAAGGAAGGGTGCGAGCTCGACGAGATCCGGCGTGATCGAGCCGCTGTAGCCGTGGAGAAGCAGGATCGCCTCGCGCGGGTCCTGGACCCAGGCATCGGCTGTGACCGGCGCGCCGGTGTGGCCGGACCCTGACCCTGGCGGCTCGGCGGGCAGCCACCGCCCGGTGAGGCGGATCCCGTCGCGCGATCGCAGGCGAACGACCTCACCGCCCAGGGCGTCGACCGCCCCGGCCATCCCGCCCTCCTCGGGCAACCGGCGCGGGGCACGGGTTATCCGCCGCGCGAGCGGATCCAGAACCGGCCCAACCGCCACGAGGACGATCAGCGGGGCGGCCGCGATCAGGAGGAGTCGACGGATCACACGCGGACCCCGTCGGGACGTGATCGATCCAGCTCACCCCTTCCATCGAGAGAGGGTGGTCGTGGCTGCCAGGCGCGCCCGTGTGCCGTCGCCGTCCTCATCCAGCCGTCGGTGGCTGGATGCCCCGCGTGACGTAGCCCCCGATGGTGTCGGCGAGATGCGTGAACTCGGTCGGGATCAGGAACTTGGTGGACGGGCTCGCGCCGAGAGCCTTGAGCGCCTCGAGGTACTGCAGCGCCATCGTCTTCTCGTCGATCCCGCTGGCTGCCTTGTAGATCCGCTCGAGCGCCTCGCTGAACCCCTCGGCGCGCAGAATGGCGGCCTGTCGATCGCCTTCGGCCTTGAGGATCTCCGACTGCTTCTGGCCCTCCGCGACGTTGATCGCCGACTGCCGGGCACCCTCCGACTCGGTGATCACCGCGCGCCGCGTCCGCTCGGCCGAGAGCTGGCGGTTCATCGCGTCCTGCACGTCGCGCGGCGGGGTGATCTCGCGGATCTCGACCGTGGTGACCTTGCCGCCCCACCGTTCGGTGACCTCGTCGAGCTTGGTCCGCAGGACCTCGTTGATCTGCTCCCGCTTGGACAGCACCTCGTCGAGCATGATGTCGCCGATGACGGCACGCAGCGTGGTCGTCGCGACGCCCTGGAGGGCGCCGGCGAAGTACGCCACGTTCACGATGCTCCTGAGCGGATCGACGATCCGCCAGTAGATCAGGAAGTCGACGCTGATCGGAGCGTTGTCCTGTGTGATCGTCGTCTGGCTGGGGACCTCGATGAACTGCTCGCGCATGTCCACCTTCATCGGGCGGTCAACGATCGGGATGAGGAACCGCAGCCCTGGGCCTCGGACCAGCAATTCGTTGGTCTTGCCCAGGCGGAACACGACCATCTGCTCATACTGCTGGACGATCCGCACCGACAGGTACGCGATCGCCAATAGCACGACCCCGACGAACAGCAGCGTCGCGACGAGAGCGGCGATCTCCATGATCTCCTCCGATCAGGCTGGGTCGCCGGTCGGGGCGCCGGATGGCGACGCGGACGGCGGTGGCTGGAGCGAGCTGCCCGGTGGGACGGGCTCGACGATGGCGGTCAGACCGTCAAAGCCGACGAGGCGGACGACGGTATCGCGATCGATGCGCTGCTCGTCGCCGGTCCGGGCGGACCATGTCTCACCAGCAAGATACGCCGTGCCGGTAGGCGCCAGCGGCGTCCGCACGACCCCCTCCGTCCCGATCGCCACGGGCATGCCCACGGTGCCCGCCGTGCCGGGCATGGATCGGGTCCGGACAGCGGTCACGATCATGAGCGAGGCGATGGCGCCGATCGTGGCGGTCACGGTCACGATCACGGGCCACGCGACGGTGACGTCGGGGCCGGTCGGGCCCAGAGGCGCCGTGTACAGGGCAGACAGGCCCAGCACGAGGCAGATGAGGCCGCCGACCGTCAGCAGGCCATGGCTGACGACGCTGACTTCGAGCACGAACAGGATCATCGCCAGCCCGATGAGCAGCAGCCCCGCGACGTTGAGCGGGAGGCTCTGCGACCCGATGAAGGCCAGGATGATGGCCAGGGCACCGATCGTGCCGGTCACGAAGTTGGGGCTGATCAGCTCGTAGACCAGGCCCAGCGAGCCGACGGTGAACAGGACGGCCGCGATGTTGGGGTCCGAGAGCAGATGGAGGAACCCCTGGAACGGGTTCATCGACAGCTCGGTCGTCCCGGCACCAGTGAGATCCAGCGTCACCGGAGCCCCGTGCACGGTCACCGTCTGGCCGTTGGCCTGCGCGATGACCGCATCGACATCAATGGCGATGCCGTCGACGGCCCCGGCGGCAACCGCCTCGGCGGCCGTGTACGACTTCGCGTCCTTGACCGTGGACACGGCCCAGTCGACCGGCCGGCCGCGCGTCTCGGCGATCGAGCTGATGTTGGCGATGGCGTGGTTCCGAACCTTGACGCCTTCGGTGCCGGTGATGTCCTGACCACCACTGCCGACCGGAGCTGCCGCGCCAATGTTGGTCCCGGGCGCCATGTACGAGAGGTTCGAGGCAAGCGTGATGAACGTGCCGGCGCTCGCGGCATAGCCGCCCGCCGGTGACACGTAGACGATCACGGGCACGGGCGCCTCGAGGAAGGAGCTGGTGATGCGCTGCGTCGCATCGAGACTGCCGCCCGGGGTGTTGAGGCGCACGAGCACGGCCGGCGCCCCACTCTCGAAGGCGCCTTTGATGCCATCCTCGAGATAGCCGGCCATCACGTTGTCCACGACGCCGGTGGCGGTCAGCACGACGATGTCGTTGCCCGCCGCGCGCGCGAGCCCGGACACGCCGACCAGGAGCAGGCCCAGGGCCAGCAGCGAGCGAGCGACGCGGGAACGGATGCCGGCTGGTCTCTTGTTCATCGAACCACGGCGAGTATCGCATCAGCTCCGCGGCCGGGGCAGTGACGCGAGTCCCGAACGGGACCCTACGCGGTCCCATTCGCGGGGTGGACAGGCTGCCCGCGGTCAGGCCACCGCCAGCTCGATGATCAGCCCTCGCCCGACGTCAGCGCGTCGAAGACCAGCTGGCTCCACGTCTCCATGTGCTCGCGCACCATGACGACCTCGTCCGTGGCGGCGAACGCCCCTTCCAGCTTGTGCGTCTCGCGGATCGTCACGGGCCGTCCCGCCGCGTCGGCCATGTAGACAATCCCGAGGTGGACGGAGCCGACCGGGGTCGTGTCGTCGTTGAGCAGTCCGACGGGCGTGAACGCCGGCACGAAGTCGGCCGCCAGCTCCTCGTCCCACTCGCGTCTCAGCCCACCGGGCACGTCCCCGTCGCCCGGGTTGAGGTGCCCTCCGACCCCGATCGACCATCGGTCGTGCAGGCGAGCATCTCCACCGGCACGCGTCCGGCGCATCAGGAACCAGCGTTCCCCATCGCGCAGGACCAGGTACGGGATCACCTGCTTGTGGGTCGGGTCCTGCTCGGCCTCGTCACGGGCCATGAAACGGCCCTCGCGGGCAACCGCCGCGAGCGTGGCATCGACGCCGTCGCGTCGAACCCCGAGCCAGCTCGCGGCATCGATGACCGACGATCGCGGGATGACGAGGACGCGCTCGCCGGTCTCACCCACGGTCGCCCGCCTCCAGCACCGCACGCGCGCTCGCCAGCCGCGCTCGGATCGCGGCCTCGTCGGGACCGTCGGGCGCCTCGAGCAACGCCAGCCACTCCTCGATGACGGCGCGCATGGCGTGCAGCCGGGCGGCGAGCTGTGGCGCGTTGGTGATGGCGATCCCGGAGCCCATCTCCACGTCGCCGCGGGCAAGACGGGTCATGCCCCTCCAACCACCCGCCGCCAACGGTGCCGCACGTGACCAGCCATCGCGGGCCTGTCCGGTACGGCCGGCCACCGCCTCGACAAGGGCAGCCGCCAGGACCAGGGGCAGGTGGCTGATCGCCGCCACGGCTGCATCGTGCTCGTCGGCGTCCATCAGCAGCGGCAGGGCGCCGCACGCCTGCGCCAGAACCTCCACCTGGGCCACGGCCGAGGTGTCTCCTGACGGCACCACGATCCATGGCCGGTCGTGGAACAGAGCGCGATCCGCCGCCCCGAACCCGCTTGCCTCGACCCCGGCCATCGGGTGGCCACCGACAAAGCGCAGCCCGAGCGACGCGGCGCGGTCCACGATCACCTGCTTCGTGCTGGCGACGTCGGTGACCACGGCGCCCGGCGCCAGAGCGTCACGAAGCGGGCCCGCCAGGTCACGGAGCAGATCGAGGCAGGCGATCGGCGGGGCCGCCAGCACGACCAGCTCCGCATCCTGGAGCGCCGTGGCCACGCTCGCCGCCGCGTCGTCGATCAGCCCCCGCTCGTGGGCCATGCGCGGTCCGGTGCCGTGGGGCGTCCAGGCAGCTATCGACCAGTCGGGCGCTTCGGTCGACCCCTGCGCGCCCGACCCCTGCGCGCCCGGCCCCTCGCGCAGGGCGCGGACGATCGAGCCGCCGATGAGCCCCAGCCCAAGGAACGCGATCCGCATGCGGCGATTATCGCGGTCGAGCGGGGGCTGTCGGGACGGTCCGCCGCGCGATGACGTTCAGCGGACGCCCCAGCCTGGGCTCGGGTCGCGGCGACGGCTCCCCAGCCGTCGATCCGCCACGCGCCGGTCGGCCACGCCTTCCGGAGGGCCGGGCGCGTCCATCGGGTTCACCCGGCGATGCCACCGGCGTCGCTCCACATCCCGGCGCTCCGTGTCCATGTACGCGCCGCAGCGCGGACATCGCCGCTCGTGGGCAGACACGGCCTCCAGCGGCGCTGCCGTGTAGACCTGCCGGCCACACGTGCGACATGCGAGCTTGGGCACGACCTCCCTCCCGATCCGGTGACCCGCGCCGGCGCGGGCAGAATCAGCCGACGACCGGCAGGTCGGCGAGCGCGGCCGCCACCTTGTCCGTGGGGTACTCGTAGTCTTGGAGCTGCCCCTGCAGGTACTTCTCGTAGGCCGAGAGATCGAAGTGGCCATGACCGGAGAGGTTGAACAGGATGACCCGGGGCTCGCCGGCCTCCTTCGCCTCCAGCGCCTCGTCGATCGCGACCCGGATCGCGTGGGTGCTCTCCGGCGCGGCCAGGATGCCCTCGGTGCGGGCGAACTGGATGCCGGCGTCGAAGCATGTTCGCTGGTGGACGCCGCGAGCGTCGATGAACCCCTGCTCCTTGAGCAGCGACACGAGCGGAGACATGCCGTGATAGCGCAGGCCGCCGGCGTGGATGGGCTCGGGGATGAACTCACTGCCGAGCGTGTGCATCTTGACGATCGGAGCCATGTGCCCGGTGTCACCGAAGTCGTACGCGTACACCCCGCGGGTCAGCGACGGGGCTGCCTCGGGCTCGACCGCGATCACGCGGTATTTCGCCTCGCCGCGGAGCATGCGCCCAACGAACGGGAACGCAAGGCCCGCGAAGTTCGACCCGCCGCCGGCACAACCGATGATCACGTCGGGCTCTTCGCCGGCCAGCGCCATCTGCTCGATGGCCTCCTGGCCAATCACGGTCTGGTGAAGGAGGACGAAATCGAACACGGACCCCAGCGAGTACTTCGTGCCGTCGTGCGTCGCCGCGTCCTCGACCGCCTCGCTGATCGCCATGCCCAGGGAGCCGGGTGAGTCGGGCGTCGCCTCGAGCACCGCGCGACCGTAGCGGGTGTCGGGACTGGGGCTTGGCACCACCGAGGCGCCGTACGTCTCCATCAGGATCCGACGGTACGGTTTCTGGTCGTAGCTCGCCCGCACCATGTAGACCTTGACCTCGACGCCGAACAGCGCGCCTGCGAACGCAAGCGCACTCCCCCACTGGCCCGCCCCGGTCTCCGTGGACAGTCGCCGGATGCCCTCCTCGCGAGCGTAGAATGCCTGCGCGATGGCGGTGTTGGGCTTGTGGCTGCCGGCCGGGCTGACGCCCTCGTACTTGTAGTAGATGTGCGCCGGCGTATCGAGTGCCTTCTCGAGGCGCCGCGCACGGTGGAGCGGCGACGGTCGATACAGCGTGTACGCATCGCGGACCGGATCGGGGATCTCGATCTCGCGGTCGGGGCTCACAACCTGCAGGACCACGGCCATCGGAAACAGGGCGCCCAGGAAGTCCGGCGTGACCGGCTCCTTGGTACCGGGATGGAGCGCCGCCGGTGGCCGCACGGGAAGATCCGCCGCGATGTTGTACCAGGTCCGCGGAATCCGGTCCTCGTCGAGCAGGAACTTGGTCCGCTGGGGGTGGACGTTGGCCATCGCGCGGGTCCTCCGAGAGCTCAGGTGATGGGGTTGGGCGCGGCAGGAGCGTACCCCATCAGGCGGGCAACGCGATCGAGATCAGCTCCTCGTAGCGCGGCGGCCCCGAGCCCAGGTGGCTGCGGTACAGGCCAATGCGCTCTACGTCGAAGGCGGTGCTCCAGCCGGCGGCCGCGGTACGGAGCGCATCGGCGGCAGCCAGCGCGGTGGTCGGTTCGCCCCGTCCCGCGCGGGCGACGGTGAGATGCGGCCGATACGGGCCCGTTCGGGTCGCGACGCCGATAGCGGCGAGCCGGACATCGAGCGCGACGCCAAGCCTGATCAGCTCTTCCTGTCCATCGGAGACGCCGAGCCACAGCGCGCGCGGCGATCCCGACGCCGGGAAGACCCCGGCTCCCGCGATCACCACGGAAAAGGCCGGCACCGCGGTCACGGCCGCCTGGATGCCGGCGCCGATGGCCGGGACGAGCGCCGGGTCACTGTCGCCCAGGAAGCGGATCGTCAGGTGCAGGTTCTCGCGACGGGTCCAGCGGAGGCGACCGCCAGCCGCGACCACGGACGGTGCGCTCGAGACCGCCGAGATCAGCTCCCGGCAGGCGGCCAGCGGCTCCGGCGGGATCGCCACCGCGATGAACAGCCGGTAGCTCCGCGTCACGGCCCGGTCGACGTCAGCCACCCGCGGCGTCAGGCGCGCCTCATCCCTGGTGCCGTTCGCGGTAGCGCTCCCGATCCACCGAGAGCACGTCCAGCGCTCGATCTCGTTCGCGCCAGCCCGAGATCTCGACCTGCTTGTTCTCGAGCATCTTGTAGGTCTCGAAGAAGTGCTCGATCTCGATCAGGCGGTGCGGCCGCATCTGCTCCAGCCGCTCGATGTGCTGCTGGTGCGGATCGGCGAGCGCGACGCACAGGACCTTGAAGTCGAACCCGTTCTCGTCGTGCATCTCGAGGCCGCCGATGGGCCGCGCCCAGACGTGGCACCCCGTGAACGTGGGCTCGTCGATCACCAGCAACGCGTCGGTATGGTCGCCGTCATCAGCGCGGGTGCCCTCGATGAACCCGTAGTCGAAGTTGTAGAACACCGCCGAGCTCAGCACGCGGTCGAGGCGGAACACCTCGCTCTCCTCATCGAACTCGTACTTGTTGCGGCTCCCGCGCGGGATCTCGACCACGATCTCGACGACGTCGGGGAACTCGTCTGCGTGCTGGTTGCTCATGGGCAGAGGGTACAGGGAGACGGCGTCGGGATCCGGGTGGTGCCGGCCCCGAGTCGGTGTCCCGAGGCCGCCCACGCCTCGCCGCCTCGTGCCGGGTGACGCCGTCGGCAGGGGGCGCTACGTGACGTACCGCTCGAGCCCCGTCGCCGGTCAGTCGTTGTAGAGCCGCTCCTCGATGAGCTTCTCCTGGACCGTCCGGCCGTTGGGGTCGAAGCACGAGAACTCGAAGTGCTTCTCGAACTCGAGGTCCACCGCGTCCTGGCCGCCCCGGTTCTTCTCCACCGAGACGATGACCCAGTCGCGGAACCGCTGTGCCTGGTACGGGTTGAACTCGATGTTCACCTTGGCGACGATCTGGTACTTCTCGTTGAGGATCAGGATGATGTCCGCCTCGTAGTTGATCGCCGACGAGCCGCGCAGATGGTAGTTGCGCAGGCGGCTGGCCTTGAGGCCCTCCTTGTCCGCGGCAACGATCGCGATCATCGGGACGTCCTCGGCCAGGGCGATGTCCTTGAGCCCATTGATGACGACCGTCACCTTCTCGGACTCGTTCTCCGGCTCGGGGATCACCGGAACCTTCTGGAGGTAGTCCACCACCACCAGCAGGCGGCGATCACCGGACAGCTCGCGGTGCTGGCGGATCAGCTCGCGCATGCCGTCGATCGTGCTGGCAGTCTGCGTGCCGCGGAGCAGGAACAGGTTCTGCCCGTAGCGTGCGATGCGATCCAGCGAGGGCCGCAAGCGCGGGTTGTTCGCGAGCGACGCGGCGTCTCCACCGCCCTCGGCCATCCAGGTCCCCAGGATCTCCTTCCGGACGTCCTGGATCTTGATGGCCCCGGTCTTGTGCGGCAGGTGAGCCAGGGCCGACTCGGCCGCGATGAGCCGGTTGAGGAGGTAGAGCTCGTCGTGCTCGAAGCAGATGTAGAGCACGTTCGCCTGGCCACCTGACGCCACGTTGCGCGCCATCTGGAGCGCCATCGTCGTCTTGCCGGTTCCCTGGGCGCCACCGATCAGCAGCAGCTCGCCGGCACGCAGGCCAGTCCCGATCGTCTTGTCGAGCGGCGTGAACCCGAGCGGCACCGGCTGATACTCGCCGACCTCACCGGTGGTCACCTTCTCGCTCAGGTCAACAAGCACATCGATCGCCGACCGCGGCGTCATGCTCCCATTCGGCCCATCGAGACGCCAGGTCGTCCTGGTCGTCTCCCCCGTATCGGTCGTCACGCGCTTCGAACCTCCCGCCAGCAATACCGTGGGTGCATCCTAGCACCGGGAATTCTGCACGCAGCCACCCGACCTGCCCCCGTCCCCGGCGCCGAAGGTACCAGGGTCGGTTGGCGGGTCGTCCCCCCGGTCGAGATCAACGGGGCAGGTCAGCCAGCTCGTCCCACAGGCGCACGATCGCGCGCGTTCCCCGCTCGAAGTTGTCCACCTCCAGCGACTCGTTGGGGGCGTGCGCGTTGCAGGTGGGCTGCATGAACCCGAACAGCACGACCGGCAGGCCCAGGGTGTGGTCGAAGGCGGCGGTGACGGGGATCGACCCGCCCTCGCGGATGTACACCGGATCGACACCGAACACGGCGCGGATGGAGCGGGCCGCGGCCAGCGTCGCCGGGTGGTCGGTGGGTGTCAGGCTCGGGGGTCCACCGTGGATCAGCGTCGTGGAGACGGTCACGCCGGGCGGCGCGATCTCGGCGATATAGTCGCGGAAGGCGTCGTACAAACGGTTCGGCTCCTGGTTGGCGACCAGCCGGGTCGAGACCTTCGCGTGCGCATGGGCCGGGATGATCGTCTTGGCCCCCTCGCCCTGGAACCCGCTCCACATCCCATTCACGTCCAGGGTCGGCCGAGCGGTCTTGCTCTCGAGCGCCGTCCACCCAGCCTCGCCGACGAGGGCTGGCACGGGGATCCCGGCGCGGAACGTCTCGTCATCGAACGGGAGAGCCGCGATGGCCTCGCGATCCTCGGGCGTGAGCGGCACCACCTCGTCGTAGAAGCCCGGGATCTTGACGCGGCCATCCGGGCCCTTGAGCGAGGCGATGATCCCGGCCAGCGCGTTGGCCGGATTGGCGACCACCCCGCCATACATCCCTGAGTGGAGGTCGACCGGCGACAGCTCGACATCGATCTGCGCGTACATGATCCCTCGGAGCCCGATCGTGATCGCAGGTCGGTTGCCCTCGAAGAACCCCGTGTCGCTGATCACCGCAACGTCAGCCGCGAGCTGATCGCGGTGCTCATCAATCCACGTGTACAGGCTGTCGGACCCGAACTCCTCCTCGCCCTCGAACACGATCGTGATGTTGACCGCCGGCGCCCGCTCCGCGGCTCGCAGCGCTTCGAGCGCACCCAGGTGCATCACGATGTGTCCCTTGTCGTCGGCCACACCGCGGCCCACGAACCGACCGTCACGCACGAACGGGTCGAACGGCGCCGTCTCCCACAGGTCGAGCGGATCGGCGGGCTGGACGTCGTAGTGGCAGTAGAGCAGGACGGTGGGGGCGCCCGGGGCCTCGTGAACGCGCCCGTACACGATCGGGTGTCCGGCAGTCGGGCAGACCTCGACATCGGTGGCGCCGACGCCGCGCAGCCGCTCGGCGATCCACTCCGCGGCCGTCACCATGTCCGGCGCATGCTCGGGCAGTGCCGAGATGCTGGGGATCCGGGCCAGCTCGAGGAGGGCCGCCGACCGTGCCTCCCGCGACGCCTCCAGCGCCGCCTCGATTGCAGGGTCGATGGGCTCCGGCTCGGGGTCGGCGTGCGTCTCGGTCATTGGGGCTCTCCGTCGCGGGGGCGTGGCATCGCTCCGATGCTACCGCCGGACGACGGGCAGCCGCCGCGCAGTGGCGCGTGAGCGCGGGGACGAGCGGGATGCCAGCCGGCATCCTCCCGAGCGCGTTACGCGGGCTGGGGCGAGGGGTTCGGAGCCGGGGCGGGCGGGCCGGACGACGTGCCGTGTCCCGGGTCGGGCGCGATCACCGGCGGGATGGGCGCCGGGCGATTGGACTTCGGAGGCAGATCGTCGAACAGCTTCTCGAACTCCTCCGCGTCAACGGTCTCCTCGGCGATCAGCTTCTCGGCCAGGCGGTCGAGTCGGTCGCGGTGCTGGGTCAGGACCTCGGTCGCGCGATCGTACGCGCGGTCGATGATCGCCCGGACCTCCTCGTCGATCTGGCGCGCGACGTCATCCGAGTAGTTGCGCTGCTCGCCGATCTCGCGACCCAGGAACACCATCTCGTCGCGCTTGCCGAACGACAGCGGTCCGAGCTTGTCGCTCATCCCGAACTCGGTGACCATCCGGCGCGCGAGGTCGGTCGCCTTCTCGATGTCGTTGCTGGCACCGGTGGTCGTATCGCCGAACACCAGCCGCTCGGACACGTTGCCACCGAGCAGACCGGCGATCTTGTCCTCGAACTCGGTCTTGCTCTGGAGGTAGCGGTCCTCGGTCGGCAGAGCCATCGTGTAGCCGAGCGCCATGCCGCGGCTGATCACGGTCACCTTGTTGACCGGATCGCACTTGGGCAGGATCCGCTGCACGACGGCGTGACCGCCCTCGTGGTACGCGATGATCTTCTTCTCGTCGTCCGAGATCACGCGGCTCTTGCGCTCCGGTCCGGCGACGATTCGCTCGAGCGCCTCCGAGAACTCGGCCATCCCGATGACCTTCTTGTTACGGCGCGCCGACAGGATCGCTGCCTCGTTGACGAGGTTCGCGAGGTCCGCGCCCGAGAACCCGGGCGACTGGCGCGCGATCTCGTCCACCGCGATGCCCTTGTCGAGCGGCTTGCCCTTCGTGTGCACCTTGAGGATCGCCGTGCGGCCCTTCATGTCAGGCCGGTCGAGGATGACCTGACGGTCGAACCGGCCGGGCCGCAGGAGCGCCGGGTCGAGCACGTCGGGGCGGTTGGTGGCGGCGACCACGATCACGTTGGTGTTGGTGTCGAAGCCGTCCATCTCGACCAGGATCTGGTTGAGCGTCTGCTCGCGCTCGTCGTGGCTACCGCCGAGGCCGGCACCTCGCTGGCGACCGACGGCATCGATCTCGTCCACGAACACGATGCACGGGCTGTTGCGCTTGGCCTGGTCGAACAGGTCCCGGACGCGGCTGGCACCGACGCCCACGAACATCTCGACGAACTCCGAGCCGGAGATGCTGAAGAACGGCACGCCGGCCTCGCCCGCGACGGCACGCGCCATGAGCGTCTTGCCGGTGCCGGGAGGTCCGACCAGCAGCACGCCGCGCGGAATGCGCGCGCCGAGCGAGTTGAACTTCTCGGGGTACTTGAGGAACTCCACGACCTCCTGGAGCTCCGTCTTCGCCTCGTCCACGCCCGCCACGTCGGCGAACGTGACGACGGTCTTGTTGCCCAGGAACATCCGCGCGCGGCTCTTGCCGAACGACAGCGCCTGGTTATTCGTTCCCTGTGCCTGGCGCATCATGAAGAAGATGAAGCCACCGATCACGAGCAGCGGCAGCAGGCCTGTGAGCAACAGGCCGATCCAGGAATTGTCCGACGTCGGGTTCTTGGTATAGATGCCGGCCGGCAGCTCGAAGCCGCCCTGCTTGGCCGCGACCTGCATGTCGCTGAACACGTCGCCGGTGATCGAGTTCGGAACGACCACCGTGTACACGGAGCCGTCCTTCTTGGTGACCGTCAGCTGCTCGCCGTTCTGGACGACCTTCTGGACCGCGTTGGCCTGAACGTCGTCATAAAACTGGGAGTAGCCAACCGTGGCCTGCTGGGTGGACGAGTTGACCACCGTGTACAGCAGCGCGATCGTGCCCACCACGAGGACGAGCATCACGATCCCGTTGCGCATGAATTTCGCGTTCAAACGGAGGCCTCCGTGGGCCAGGGCCGGGTTACGGTCCGGCGTCCGGGCGAGTATACGACGAGCCCCGGGACACCTCCCGCGGCCGGTCTGGTGCGACCGTATCAGGGTCGGTGCCCCCGCGTCTCTCACCGAGGCGTAGCCGAGATTGCGTTGGGGTTCAGGTTTCGCGACCGTCACCAGGTTGCTGAAACGCCCGGGCTTCACTCGCTGAAACGCCCAGGCCCCGGGCCCGGGCGTGCTGGCGTCTGTTGGTAGCGGAGGGCGGATTCGAACCACCGACCAAGGGCTTATGAGTCCCCTGCTCTACCACTGAGCTACTCCGCCATGATCGCGAGGCCGCATCTTACCGCAGCCGATCCGGGGAGCGCGACGTCGGGCCCCGGCGCGCGGGCGCGCGAAGAGCCAGGTGGAGAACCGGGCTCCTGCCCGCGACCGTCTCGGCGTTCAGCGGGCGGTGCTGGATCCGTCGGGACCGAACAGGACCCGCAACCACGAGTCGAGCGGGGTTGAGGTGTCGGCCCGTGCTCCGAGCTTGACGCCGGCAGACCCGGGAGCGTCGGGGCCCAGCACGGGCGCATCGTCGGCCAGGATGAACGGGATCTCCCGGGTCGTACCCAGTCGGTACTCGCGCGCCTGCTGGTCGATGTAGGCCTCGCGCTGGATCAGGAACCTCTCGCGTGTCAGGGCATCGACGTTCGCCTGCAACGCGGCGTTCGAGGCGCGCATCGCATCGGCCACCTGTGCGGCCCCGGCGGCCTCGCTCACCTGGCGCGCGAACAGCACGATGACCCACGCGGCCACGATGGCCCCCACCAGGAGACCGATCCGACGCCGGGTCAGGCCCGCAACCGGCAGGTCGGCCAACGAGCCGAGCGCGGCTGCGGCGACCGGTGTCTGCGGCGGCGGCGCCGACGCGGCGAGCGGCCCGTCGTCGGCCGGTCCCGATCCTGCGTCCGCTGACGGACGGGCGGTCGTGTCTGCAGCAGCCTTGCGAGCCGAGGGTCGAGACATTGCGGCGAGGGTAGCTTCGCTCAATTCGCGTGTCAACAGCAATTCGGCAGGTGCACCTTCCGACGGACGGGGGGGCCGATTCGAGTGTGGATTCCCCCGCGCCCAGCACAGAGGTTGTGACACCAGACCTGTCACACGCCCTTCTCATGCTGCCGTACACTGGCGCCGAAACCGCTCAGGTGTTCTATTTGGGTCGACTCACGATCGCGGGAGGTCGCATGCGCACCTACGCCCCGGCTCCAACCAAGACTGTCCTGGAGCAGGCGCTGGGTGAGCCATCGCTCGCCCGGGGGGTCATCCACCACGAGGTGCTCGAGGCCCGACCGGCGACATCCGGGGACTGGCCCGCCTGGCTCGACCTCCGGATCCGGAACGGTCTGGCCAGGCGCGGCATTGATCGGCCGTACGTCCACCAGGCGGAGGCGATCCAGGCCGTTCACGCGGGCGAGGACGTCGTGGTCGTCACGCCCACGGCGTCGGGCAAGTCGCTGTGCTACACGGTTCCGGTGCTCCAGGCGCTGGCCCAGGACCCATCGGCGAGGGCGCTGTTCCTGTTCCCCACCAAGGCGCTTGGACAGGATCAGGTCGCAGAGCTCGCCGAGCTCGTCCGCGACGCCGAGCTGCAGGTTGCGTCCGCCTGCTACGACGGCGACACCCCCGCCCCGATCCGGTCGGCGATCCGCAAGGCTGGCCAGGTCGTGGTCACCAACCCGGACATGCTCCACTCGGCGATCCTCCCCCACCACACCAAGTGGTTCCAGCTGTTCGAGCAGCTGCGGGTGATCGTGGTCGACGAGCTGCACACGTATCGCGGCGTGTTCGGCAGCCACGTTGCCAACGTGCTCCGGCGATTGCTCCGCCTGTGCGCCCACTACGGGAGCCATCCCGTGATCGTGTGCTGTTCCGCGACGATCGGAAACCCGGGCGAGCTGGCGGAGCTGCTGACGGGCCGGCCGATGCGCACGATCGACCGCAACGGGGCGCCGTCGGGCGAGAAGCACCTGCTGCTCGTCGATCCGCCGATCCTCGACGCGGCGACCGGCGCCCGCGGCTCAGCGATGACGCTCGCCGAGCGCTGGGCGCTCCCCTTCCTGCGGGCAGGCCGCCAGACCGTGGTGTTCGGGCGCTCCCGTGTGGCGGTGGAGATCATGCTCTCCAACCTGCGCGAGCGGCTGCGGCAGGACCTCGGGCCGCGGACCAGGTTGCGCGGGTATCGCGGCGGGTACCTGCCCACGGAGCGCCGATCGATCGAGCGCGGGCTCCGGGACGGCGAGGTGCTGGGGGTCGTCAGCACCAACGCGCTGGAGCTCGGGGTCGACATCGGACGGCTCGATGTCGCCGTGCTCGCCGGCTATCCGGGCTCGATCGCGAGCACCTGGCAGCAGATGGGTCGCGCGGGTCGGCGGGGCGATGTCAGCGTCGCGATCCTGGTCGCCTCCCCGGCCCCGGTCGACCAGTATGTGATCCACCACCCCGAGTTCGTGCTCGGCGGACAGCCGGAGGAAGCGCGGCTCGATCCCGACAACCTGCACGTCCTGCTCGCCCATCTCCGGGCCGCGACCTTCGAGCTCCCGTTCGAGCCCGGCGAGGGGTTCGGACCCGGACCTGCCGATGAGCTGCTTGCGTTCCTGGGCGAGGGCGGCCAGGTCCGACAGGCAGATGATGGGCGCTGGTACTGGAGCTCGGAGAACTTCCCGGCGTCGGAGATCTCCCTCCGCGCCGCGGCACCCGAGAACGTGGTGATCATCGACACCTCGCCGGACCGTCCGCGGGTGCTGGGCGAGGTAGACCTGTTCAGCGCCCAGGTGCTTGTCCACGAGCACGCGATCTACATGCATGAGTCGGCCCAGTACCACGTGGATCGCCTCGACTGGGGGGAGCGCAAGGCGTATGTCCACCGCATCGACGCCGACCACTACACCTACGCCAACCGCGCGGTGACCCTCAAGCCCCTGGACGTGTTCGCGACCGGGCCGGCGACCGGAGGCGACCGCGTCCATGGCGAGGTGATGGTCGCGAGCCTCGTGACGCTCTACAAGAAGCTCAAGTTCGTGACCGACGAGAACGTGGGCTGGGGACCCATCGACCTGCCCGAGATCGAGCTCCAGACGACCGCCTACTGGCTCACCGCCGAGGACGCGGGTCGCGGCTGGCGGCGGGACGAGCTGGACGTCGCGCTGATCGGGGCCGGGCGGGCGATCCAGGCTGTGGCGGCCGTGCTGCTCATGGTCGACCCGCGAGACCTGGGTCTCGTGGCACAGGTCCGCTCTCCGCACCATGGGGCACCGACGATCTACCTCTATGAGGCGATGCCGGGCGGCGTCGGGCTCTCCGAGCGCCTGTTCGCACGCCACGGAGAGCTCGTCGAGGGGGCGGCCGCGCTGATCCGCGCCTGCCCCTGCGACGCTGGCTGTCCCGCGTGCACAGGGCCGCGCCTCGAGCCCGAGGTGGATGGGAAGGCACTCGCGCTGCGGCTGCTCGATGGACTGGGCGCCACCGGGGCTTCCGCGGCACCGGCACGGGCCGAGGTGGCATGACCGGCGAGTCGCTGACGGCACTCACGCGTGAGCGCCGTCTGGCCAACCTGCGGGCAACCCTGGCGCGGCCAGGTGGCTCACCGGCCGGTCCCGAGCAGCCCCCTGCCCGGGCACCGTTTGCCGGCCGCCGGAGCCCGCTGCTCGCCGCTCGCCTCGCGACTGCCCTGGCGGCCGAGGTCGTGGACCGCAGTGGCGGGCTGCTGGTACGCCGGATCGTGCCTCCCGTGCACCTGCCGCTCGATCGCGAGCGGCTCGCGCGACTCCCGGGCCAGCCGCCGCCCGACGCACCGCTGGTGTGCCTCGACACCGAGACAACCGGCCTCGCGACTGCCGCCGGCACGCTGGCCTTCCTGGTCGGGCTCGCGCGCTGGGACGGCGATCGCTTCCAACAGGTCCAGCTGGTGCTCCCCGATCACGCGGACGAACCCGCTCTGCTGGCGGAGATCGATGCATGGGTGACGCCCGACACGTGGCTCGTGAGCTACAACGGCCGAGGCTTCGACTGGCCGCTCATCGAAGCGCGCTTCCGGCTCGCTGGCCGCCCGGCCCCCGAGCATGCCGGGCATCTCGACCTGCTGCCGTTCGTCCGACGCGTGTTCCGGCACCGGATGGAGGACGCGCGGCTCCAGAGTGTCGAGACCGAGCTGCTGGGCGTGATCCGAACCGGAGACGTCGCGGGCTGGGAGATCCCCTCGATCTACCTCGACGTCCTGCGCGGGGGACCCGTCGAGCCGCTCGCGGGCGTCGTGATCCACAACGAGCGCGACGTACGGTCGCTGGGGCTGCTGCTGGCGATGATCGAGCAGCGGTATGCGGATCGCTCGGCGCGCGCCGGGGCACCCCGGGGCGATCTGGCCGGGCTCGCCCGTGGCTATGGACGCGAGCGACGGCACGTCGAGGCGCTCGAATGCCTCGACGATGCGCTGGCGTCACCCGGGCCGACGCGTGACCCGTTCGGTCGAACCCCCGTGGATGGCGCCGCACGGCTCGATGCGATCGGCGAGGAGCGCGAGCCGTGGTGGGCGCCGCGACAGCGGCCGCACTTCGGCGGTCGCTCCCCGAGGGCGGGCTGGCGGGGCGAGCTGGCCAATGGCCGCGGTGGCCCGCTGGGGCCGGCCGCGGGGATCGGCGCGTGGGACTCCGGCCGGCGCTGGTCCGATGAGCGTCTGGCCGCGGAGCGAGCCCGGGTGCTGCGCCGGCTCGATCGCGCGGCTGAGGCCACGGAGGCGTGGCAGACGGCGGCGGCGGCCGGCGGTCCCCTGGGCGCGATCGCGTGGATCGAGATCGCCAAGCTCCGGGAGCATCAGCTCCACGATCCGGCCGGTGCGCTGGTGGCAACGCGCGCTGCGTGGCGCATGCTGGAGCGTTCACGCCACCTCGGTCGTCCGCACCCTCGGTTGGAAGCTGACCTGGTGCGCCGCAGCGCCCGTCTCGCACGACGATGTCGACGCATGGAGCACAACGGGGCACACGGTCGCGAGGATGAGGGAACCGGCCGAGGCGACGTCTCAGCCCTCCGAACCGACACTCACCACGGCCCACGGAGCGACCGCGCCGATCACGGCTCCGGCCATCTCGGGTGGGTGCTCAAGCCCCGATCTTTGCCACAGCGTCCTCGGGATCCGTGTTGATTCGCCCCGCCATGGGACACTTCATGCCCGGCGGGTCTCAACCAATCATGGAGGACGTCACCGCGCAGGAACGGGTCGCCCGAGCCGCGATGATCGATCATGCCGTTGCCGGCGATGAGACGGCGTTCGCTCGGCTGGTGACCGAGCATCACGCGACGATGGCGCGCGTGGCGTTCGTCATCTGTGGCGATCCCGAGCTGACAAAGGACATCCTGCAGACGTCCTGGTCGATCGCCTGGAGGCAGCTGCATCGGCTCCGCGACCCAGACCGCATCCGGTCATGGCTCGTGGCCATCGCCGCGAACGAGGCTCGACGTGCGGGCCGGCGGGGCCGGAAAAGACCGGTCACCGACCTGTCAAGGTTCCTTGACCAGCACGTGGGCGACGATCCCGCCGATGCCATCTCCAGCATCGACCTGCAGCGGGCACTCGCCAAGCTGCCGCTCGACGATCGGCGTCTGCTGTCGCTTCGCTACGTCGCAGGGCTGGACTCGACCGAGATCGCCCGACAGCTCGGGCTGTCCGCTTCCGGCGTGCGGAGCCGCCTCTCACGGGCAATCGCCCGGCTACGAATGGACCTCGAACATGCATGATGCTGATCCCTTCGAGTCGCGCCTGAGCGCCGCGTTCGAACGCCTCGCGGATCGCGCGCCCGTCGACGTCGATCCCGTTGCCACCGCGCGGGCGGCGAGCCATGCGCCGAGGCAGTCGGGGATGCTCCGGATCTGGGACACACAGCCAACGTGGGCGAGGGCGGCGGTCGCCCTCCTCGGCCTTGGCCTGCTGCTCGCCATGCTCGGGGTGACCGCGTTGATTGGCTCGCAGCTGCGAGACCCGTTGGCGGTGGACGAACCGCGCATGGTCGAACCGTCTGCCCTCGTCGCGCCGACCGCCCTCGCCGAGGCGCCACCCTCGCCGGCGCCGGCCGCGTTCGCCGATGCGGTGCCCATCGATGGCCGGATCGTGGAGCTGGCGTCGATCGAGGCGGTGCTTGGCTCCTTCACGTGGGAGACCTTCGTCGGCCCGCTCCCGCAACCGAATCCAGAACCGATCCGCGGCAACAGTCGGATGGGGTATGTGTACGGCGGCGACGGCCGCGGGGTCTTCTACTCCGACGATGGGTTGCACTGGCAGAACGTGACCGAAGCGATGCCCGGCGCTGTGTGGCCGGATCTAGGCGCCTGCGACATCGACACGATCCACGGGCAGTGGATCGCATGCCGGGGCGGCTGGCTCCCGGGTCCCGACCGACCGAAGCAGCCGCTGATCCTCGAGCGTACGTCGATCGGTTGGGCGCCCCTGCTGGATCCCGCGCTCGTGGACGATGACGATCGTGGCGGCGACTCTTCCGGCGACGTCCTGCCAGTCCAGTCCGGCGATGTCTCCGTCATCGCGACAGGCGTGCCGGACCCGCTCGTCCAGACGGCTGGCGGCGCCTTCGAGACCGTCGATCTCGACCACCCGCTCACGTCGATCCTGGCGGTTCCCGACGGTGGTTTCGTCGCGTTCCCGGACGGCGTCATGGGCGGTCGGACCGTGACCTCGGCCGACGGTCGAGCGTGGGTGGACCGGGGACCCCCCGGCTACCTCGCGGACCTGCCGGCCAGTGCCCGCGTTGCCCGCCAGCCCGACCGGCTCGTCGCGCTCACCCAGGCTTTCGATGAAACCGGATGCGACCTGCCGGGGTGCCCCCAGATGCCCTATATCGTGTGGGCGTCGACCGACGGCGTCACGTGGACCCGCCAGACTCCGCCGATCCGGTACCCGTTGCCGATCGTCGAACCTTCGCCACCGCAAGAAGCGATCTACGGGTTCCATCGCTACACAGTGGAGATCACCGACCTCGGTCTCCTGTGGAACGGGGACTACCTGTCAATCGACGACGGTCGATCATGGGTTCGGATGCCGAGGGCGCCCGATCCCAGCGACGAGCTCGACTGTGGCGGCGGTGTTGACATCGGCGGATGGACCGCCGACAGCTGGTACCGCCACGGCGGCAACGGGTGCGGCCGCGACATGTCGGTTGGACGGTTCGGGGCCAGCAGTCCGGCGCAGTCACCGGGCTAATGCACGCGCCGTCGCATCAACGATCGCGTCCTTTCCGGTCCAGGCCTCGCGTCCGCCGCTGAGGCCATCCTCTGCCCGGCCGGGCGTCCCGGCGACCGTCGATGTCAGGCGGGACCGGCGAGGCTTGCCACGGCCCAACGGGCGAGCTCGACATCGGCCGCCTCCGGCAACCCGCTGACGCCCACCGCACCGATCACGGCTCCGTCCATGAAGATCGGCACCCCACCGCCCCACCCCACGAACCGGGGGTCGCCAAAGTTCGTAATGGGGAAGTCCTCCGATCGCGCGCGCTCGCCGACGACGCTGGACTCGACACCCTCGCGAGCGGCCGTGAACGCTTTGTGGATGGCGATGTCGATCGACGACAGCCGGCAACCGTCCGTGCGGAGAAACGCCATCAGCTCGCCGTGCGAATCCACAACGGCCACAGCGGCACCCTGGCCGGTGGATTCCAGGCGGTCCCCGACCATCGCCACCAGTGCGCGCGCGGCGGCATGTCCAATCTCGCGCTGATCAGGCATCACGCTTCTCCTCGAACGACAGCCTCGCGTCGGTCCACTCGCCGTCGGCGTTGCTCGACGCAGTGCCGCTTCGACGAACTGTACGCCGACGGCGCCGTCGCGCTCGTTCGGGAGCTGCACGGCCAGTGGGTCGGACGGCCACCCGAGCGCCGCGCGGCGATGGCCTCGGCCGCGACGAGGTGGCTCATCCGCAAGCGGTCAGCCGGCAGCGTCTCCGGTGTCTGCGGCGTGCATGCGTCGGAGCGCGTCGTCGCGGTGGGGAACGCCATGCAACCCCGGACCTTCGAGGACAAGTGACGCGCACGCCGCACCCAGGCGCAACGCTGGATCGGGCCCAGCCCAGCCGGCCACGAGGGACGGCTCGAGCCAGCCCGCGAACACCCCGGCGAGGAACGTGTCGCCTGCACCAACCGGATCCACGTACCGCTCGGTTGGAATGCTGGACCAGGGCCTCGCGCTGAGCGCGTCCGGTCGAGCTCGGACCCGGTACGCCGTGCCGCCGCGCGCCCCGTCGGTGATCAGCAGGGTCGCGTCCCGGTGCAGCAGGGCGGCAAGCTGCGCAGGGGTCGTGGTCCCGTCGATGTCGTCGCTGCCCACACTGATCAGGTCTGCCCGCCGCACCACTGCGCTTGGTCCCGGTGGCCGATGGCGAACAGTGGCGCCGGCCGCCAGGATTCGCACCAGGCCCTGCCAGCCGACCGCGACCAGGGCGTCGTCCGGTGGCACCGCCGCCCACTCATCACCGATCTCGGCCGCGACCGGCACCAGCATCCACGCAGGCGATCGCCGCCACGACGCGGGTAGTGCCGCGGGAAGGGCTGGATCGGAGACCTGCGGCGACCGCTGGACGCGACCGGTGGGGGTCTCGACGTTGACGAACACCGGACCGGCAGCTCCCGGCACCTGCCGAACGTCGACGCCTGCCGCACGGACCACGTCCATCTCAGTCGAGCCGGCCGCTGACGGATCCGCGACCACCAGTGCACCGACCCGCAACCCAAGGCGCGCGAGGGTCAGCGCGGAATACGTCGCGCCGCCTCCAAGACGCCAGCCGCGCGGGTCGTCAGCGACGATGTCCCGCGACGCTGCGCCAACGACGACAACCTGGGGCGTCTCGTCCATGGATCCTCCGCTCCGGGGGCACCCGATGCCCCGCCTATACTGGCCATCCCCCGAGCACGGGCCTGGGTTCTCCGAGCACAGGGCCGACATCCGACCGAGGTCCACATCATGCACTTCTACGAGCTGCACGAAGGCGATGCCGACGTGTTCGCCGACATGCTCCTCGTCCGCGAGGAGGAGATGGAACCCGAGGAGTTCTTCACCGTCGTTCAGACGATCCGGCGACGGATCCAGGACTCATATGAGCACGACACTCTGATCGAGGCCATCGCCGCGGAGCTGGAGAGCGACTACGACTTCATCGCGGTCACCGATGACCGGCTGACGGCCGCGGTCAACGTCTCCAGGGACGACGACGACAACTTCATGGCCGACCTCGAGGCTCCCCAGGAAGATCCCGACTATGTCTCGATCCTGGCCGATCTTCAGCCTGGTGAGGGCCGCCCCAACTAGCCCACATCCGCCGTCCGCCTGGCCGGCCGGGAGCGTGCTGGTCGATCGGTCTGGACGAGCCAGAGGCCGGCCAGCACGACGGCTGACCCGGCCACGATGAACGGCCCGAGGTGCTCGCCGAGGAGCCACACGGAGAGCACCTCACCGGCAAGCGGGACGAGCACGATGAACGCCGAGGCTCGTGGTGCCCCGATCCGTCGAATCCCCTCGGCAAATGCAACGAACGCGACCATCGTGCCCAGCGCGCCCAGGTACAGGAGGCTGGCGATCGCCCGCGGCGACGCGTCCAGCACGGGTGCCCAGCCGGCGACCAGGCTGGCCGGCAGGAACACGAGCGCACCGATCGCCGCCGGGGCCAGCGTGACCGTGACCGGGTGGAGCCGCGTGGTGGCGACGCGGGACATGACCGAGTAGGCGCCCCAGCAGAACGCGCCCGTCACGTACAGGAGATCGCCGACCAGCCGCTCGCCCCCACCCTCCAGGGCCGGGCCGATCACCAGCACCAGGCCCACAAGCGCGAGCGCCAGCCCGCTGACCCCCTGGCGACCCGGCACGACGCGGTAGCGGATCGCCACCAGCAGCGCGACCACGACGGGCGCCAGCCCGGGAACGATGATCGCGCCGTCGCTGGCCGGGGCCAGCCGCACCCCGTACAGGAAGCACAGGTTGTAAGCGACGATGCCGAGCATCGCCATCGCCGCGACCAGAGGGAGGTCGCGCCGGCCCAGGCGCATCGGCGCGCCGATCAGCCGGCCCCACGCCCACAGCAGGACCGAGGCCACGGCGAAGCGGATGAACGCCGTGGTGAGCGGCGGCACCTCGTCGGTCGCCCAGTGCGCCGCTACCCAGGTGCCTGCGAAGCAGCCGGCCATGACGAGCAGCAACGCGTACGCCACGGGATCGTGATCGCTGTGCTCAGCGACGTTGCGATCGCTCCCGGCCGGGTCGCCCTGGCCACGCTCCCCCGCCATGATCGCCCCGTGATCGGCCGAGGGGTCCGCCGTCACCGGCTGAACAGAACCTCGATCACGTCACCGTCGCGGACCTGGTACGTCTTGCCCTCGGAGCGCACCTTCCCGTGGCGCTTCGCCTCGGCCATCGACCCCGCCGCCAACAGCTCGTCGTAGGAGATCGTCTCGGCGCGGATGAAGCCGTGGGCAAGGTCCGTATGAATGGCCGCCGCCGCGTCGACGGCGTTGGATCCATCGGGAATCGGCCAGGCCCGCACCTCGTCGGGGCCGGCGGTCAGGAACGAGATGAGGCCCACCAGCCGGTACGAGAGCGCGATGACGCGGTCGAGGCTCGATTCGTGGAGCCCGAGCTCCTCCATGAACACCACGGCCTCGTCCGGATCCAGCTCGCCCAGCTCCATCTCGATCTTCGCCGACAGGGCGTCCACCATGGCATGCCGATGCGGGTAGCCACGCTCGATACGCTCGATCAGCGCCGGCGCTCCGGCCAGCGCGTCCTCGCCCACGTTGAGCAGCACGAGCACGGGCTTCTGCGTCAGGAACCGGAAGCCGCGGACCGCCTTCTCCTCGTCCGGGTCGAGCGTCTCGTCACGGATCGGACGCCCCGCCTCGAGCGCCGCCTTGAGGCGAACGAGGATCTGGCCCTCGCGCTCGTTGGCCTCGCGCTCGGCAGGGGTCCCATGCCGCCCGCCACCCGCGTTCAGGCGCTCCAGCCGGCGGTCGATGTGGGCGAGATCGGCCAGCACGAACTCCAGGTCCAGCCGCTCCAGGTCACGTGCCGGATCCACCGATCCCTCGGGGTGCGGATGGTGCACGTCGTCCCAGCCGCGCACGACATGGATCAGGGCGTCGGCCTCGCGGAGCCGGGCGAGGTGCTCCGCGGGGAGCTCGTCGGTCCCGACGCGACCCTCCGATGACGTCGGCGGCGCCGGCAGGTCGATATACGTCACGTCGGCGTGGACGATCTTCCTGGGGTGGAACACCTCGGCAAGACGATCGAGCCGCTCATCGGGCACCTTGACCACGCCCACATTGAGCTGGAGCCCGCCGTAGCCTCCGGTCTCGGCGTGGCCCCGGGTCAGGGTGTTGAACACGGTGGTCTTGCCGGCACCCGCAAGGCCGACGATCGCGATCTGCATGCTCAGATGCTACCGGGCGGCGGCCGGTGGCAATCAGTACCCTGCCGACGGATCGACGACGTTGACCAGCGGGCTCCCCGCGGAGTATCGGCGGAGGTTGTCTGCGAACAGCTCGATCGACCGGTCGAGCACGCGCGTGGACGACCACGAGGTGTGTGGCGTCAGGATCACGTTGGGAAGGTCGTAGAGGGGCGACGACGGGGGCAGCGGCTCCTCGAGGAACGTGTCCAGGACGGCACCGCCGATCCGCCCATCGCGCAAGGCGCGTGAGAGCGCACGCTCGTCAATCAGCTCGCCACGGGCGACGTTGATGACCCACGCACCGGGCTTGAGATGGGCGATCGCCTCGGCGTCGATCAGGCCGTGGGTATCCGCGGTGAGCGGCGCGGCCAGGACCACGAAGTCCGACTCACCGAGCAGCTCGGGGAGTCGCTCCGGCGGGAGCACCCGGTCGAGCATCATGGAGCCCAGGGACGGCTCGTCGCTGACGCTGTTCACTCCGGACGGTGCCGACGTCCCCGCCTCGGGCCGGCGACGGGTCGCCACGACACGGCATCCGAAGGCCGTTGCGAGCGCACCGACGGCCCGGCCAATCGAGCCCAGCCCCACGATGCCGACGGTCACGTCTCGCAGCTCGCGCGACTCGAGCGGCTGCCAGGTTCGCTCCGCCTGCAGCTCGAGCAACTGGGGCAGTCGCCGCGAGACAGCCAGCATCATGAGCATCACGTACTCGGCGATCGGCCGCGAGAACACGCCGCGCGCGTTCGTGATCACGAGCCCCCGCGCCCGGCTGGCGGGCGTGAGCACCCGTTCGACACCCGCCGTTGCCGAGTGCACCCAGCGAAGCTCCGGCGCGCGGGCGAGGATCCGGTCAAAGGTCTCGGCGGGGAGCCGGCCGCGGAGCATCGCCTCGACCCCGTCGAGCGATCCGTCGGGATGACCGTCGAACCCGATCGTCACCAGGCGCGACCCGGGCGCTGCGGCCCGGATCGCGTCCAGGTCCTGGGCGCGCCAGCGCGCGGCGAGGATTGGGGTCAGCGCGATGGCTGCCGGAACCCCGCCAGGGCCGCTCCCGGGCCCAGGTGTTCGAGCCACGGCGTCCGTCAAGACTCGCCTCCTCCCGTCCGATCGAGCCCCATCCGTTCGACCCACGTGGCCGGAGCCTCGATCTCCTCGGGCGTGGGCAACGTCTGGGGTCCGTCCCAGAGCCGACGCAACGCGGGTGCCCCCGCCAGCCGGTCGATCTCCGCGACGAACTGCTCGCCCTTACGGTACTGCTCCATCTTGAGGTCCATCCCGGTGATCCGGAGCATGGCGCGCTCGAATGGGCTCCGCTGCTGGCGGCGCCCGTGGAACCTCGCGGAGATCTGCTCGACCCCAGGGACGAGATCGCGCCCCACCGCGTCCATCACGTGGTCGCCGAACCCTTCGAGCAGGCTCATGGCTGCCTGCGTCTCGCGGAACAGCCGCAGCTGTTCGTCCGACATCAGGCGCTCCATCCAGTGTTGACCGTCGCGTCGGCCATCGCCGCGCAACGCTGCGCCCAGCGAGCGGACGGCATCACGGCCCATGGACGACGCGTCCTCGGAGAACAGCGACAGCTGGCGCTCGAGACGCTCCGCGAGGTATGGCCGGAGCCATGGATGTGCCTCGAACTCGAACGCGTGCGTGGTCTCGTGGAGCGCGATCCAGGTCCGGAATGGCGCCACCGGCACACCCAGCGCATTGGCCGTTCGGCGAATGTTCTCCTCCACGAACAGCAGCCGCCCGGGCGTCGATTCGGCGCTGATCAGGGTGAGGTCGTACTGGCCCAGGACCCGCTGACCCATGAACCCCAGCAGGAGACCGATCTGACGTGTCGTGATCCAGCGGTTCGCGAGGGTGATGGTCGCCTTGGCAAGGCCGCTGCCCGGCGGCAGCATCTGCTCCAGCAGCTGGCCTTCGAGCCGACCGATCAATGCTTCGAAGGTGCTCGTGTTGGCGCGCACCCATGCCGCGCGGTCCACCACCGAGACGCGCTCCACGACCCCCGGCAGGTCCGCGCCCAGGTGCGTGGCAAGCGCGGGAACGACGCGCGCCATGGCCTCAGCGTAGGCCGGCTCGGTCGCCCGCAGCTCGGCTGCATCGAGCCCGCCGGGCGCCCGCCGCAGCCGCGCGACCGCGATGCCCTCGACGCGGTCCCAGTCCACCAGCCCACCGCGGCGCGCCGTCTGCTCCACCTGCCGACCGGCGACCGTGACAGCCGCCCCGATCACCGACCCCACGACGAACCCGGCCTGCCACAATCGCGCCTCGGAGACGCGCCGTCGCCCACCCCGGTCCGACCCAGCGGCCGGGGGCATCAGCGGACCTCCTGCAGCACGACCGGCCGAAGGTCGACGGGCTCGATGTCGCCGAAGGCGTCGCCGAACATGCGCGCCGCGATCGAGCGGAAGCGGCCGACGTCACCCGTGGTCAGCTGGACGTGGGTCGCTGGGGTCCCGTAGCGCTCGGTCGGCCGGGAGTGGCCGGCGGCACCCGGGTCGGCCGCCGTGCCGCGGGTTGTCCCGGGCGCCTCGAGGCCGTTCACCGACAGCAGCTCCGCCAGGGACGAGGCGGTGGCCGTGGCCGAGTCAACGATCGCGACCCGGTCCCCGACCGCCTCAGCAAGCACGGGACGCAGCAACGGGTAGTGGGTGCAGCCGAGCAGCAGCGTGTCGATCTTGGCCGACGTCGGGCGTGGGAACACAAACTCGCCGGCGCCGTCGCGCTCGCCCAGCAGCGGCGACAGCTCCTCGTTGATCGTGCCGCGCAGCTCCGGTCCGTCGAGGATGCCGGCCTCCACCATGGGCACGAACCGCGGGGTCGCGTGCTCGTACACCTCGACCGCCGGATTCTCGTCCTTGATGGCGTCGAAGTAGGCATGCGATCGCACCGTCGCCTGGGTGGCGATCACCCCCACGCGGCGGTTGCGCGTCGCCAACGCCGCAGCCGCGGCACCCGGTCGGACAACCCCCAGCACGGGCAGGTCGTAGCGCACCCGGAAGTCGCTGAGAGCAACGGCCGTTGACGTGTTGCAGGCGACGACGATGGCCTTCACGTTCCGTGCGGCGAGCTCGTCGAGCGCCTCGATCGAGAACTGCCGCACCTCGTCATCCGGCCGCGGCCCGTACGGCGCGCGAGCGTTGTCACCCAGGTAGATCGTCGACTCGTGGGGCGACCGGCGCAGGATCTCGCGCAGGACCGTGAGCCCACCGACCCCGGAATCGAAAACGCCGATCGGTCGCGGATCGGACACGAGCTCGGGCTACCGACCGGCCACGGCCATGCCGGCCCCGACCAGGTCCGCGGCCGCACGAACGATGTCCTGGCTGATCTGCGCTGACGGGTCGGCCAGGACGAACGGGATCCCCTCGTTGTTGGTCCGCACGACGAGGGCCCCGCCGGACGTCACGGTGTGCTCGGGCACGCGACCAAGCGCCTGGTTGAGAACCTCCGGATCGATGCCACCGGTGGAGTCGGACCTGTTCACGAGGTAGCGAACCTTGGTCGGCGCGTAGCCGATCATCCGGAACGCGTCGGCCATCACCATCGTGCTGTGGATGGTGGTCGAGTCGTAGGTCACGACCTCGAGGATCGTGTCGGACGCATCGAGGAAGGCGAGGTTGATGTCATTCACCACGGCAGGCGTGTCCACGATCACGACCTCGTAGACGCGACGCAGGAGCGAGAGTGTCTTCTCGAGATCGCGCACGGTGACCATCTCGGCCATCTCGACACGCGGTGGCGCCAGCAGGATGTCGATTCCCGACGGGTCCCTCCACAGGACGTCGCGCAGGTCCGACTCCTGGATGCGGTCGGTCGGCAGATCGAGCAGCGACGGGGCGTCCGACGGCACCTTGAGCAGGGCCCGCAGGTCGCCGAACTGGAGGCTGCCGTCGATGAGCACGGTTCGAGCACCCTGCTGCCCCGTCGCCACGGCGAGGTTGAACGCGATGGTGGTTTTGCCCACGCCGCCCTTTGGCGCGAACACCGAGATCATGCGGGCCGTTCCGGCCGACTCCGACTGTGCCGCTGCCTGGTGAACCTGCTGGACGCGGGTCACCAGCTCATATCCGGTGAACGGCATCGAAAGCACGCCGTCGATCCCCCGCTCCGGATCCGGGGAGACCGGTTGCTGCGGAACGGTCAGCACGATGACGGAGGCATGAGACCCCGTGGCGTGGATCTGCTCGACCAGCTGCATGCCCTTGAGTCGACCCTGCAGCAGGGCGTCAACCATCACCACGTCCGGACGGAGCTCGCCGATCATGCCCAGCACCCGGGATCCGTCGCTCGCGACGTCCAGCAGCTTGATCGCGGACTGCGAGTTCAGCAGCCCCCGGATGTACTGGGCAACCTGGGGGACGTCCTCGACAACGAGCAGGCGCAGCTGGTCGGGCATCGTCGCGACTCTACCACGCAGCGTGGGCCATGACGCCCGGACCCGGTAGTCCCATCGCCCGCTGACCCTGGGGGGTGGCGACGGGCCTCGCGCGCCCGATGGGACTCACGTCCGGCGCGCGATCAGGATCACGCGCTCGGCGCTCGCGCTCAGCGGCTCGAGCGCATAGTCGCCGGCAAGCATCTCGACCTCCAGGCCGGCGGCGGTTGCCAGCGCCACCAGCTCCTCCGGGCCGACCTGGCGAAGTCGATCGGTGCGTACCCACCGGACGGGCGGCTCCCCCTGGGCACCCGCCTCGAACACGGTGGTGAGCCGGACGATGCCGGTCGCGGCCTCGTACAGCGCACTCCCAATCTTGGTCACCACCTGGCCCGTCTCGGGGTCCTCACGCACCCACTCCAGCACGAGGCGCCCATCGAAGCGACCGAGGTCCTCCGCGTTGGGCAGCCACGCGTCCACGACCGCGAGGCCGCCGGGAGCAAGGTGTGCGGCCAGGGTGGCGATCACCGCCGCCTGATCGAACCTCGAGGCTGCCAGGAAGATCGAGTTGAGCGGCACGGTAGCCAGCCTGAACTGACCTGCCTCGGGCAGCCGAATCGACCGGGCGTCGCCTTCGACGAGATCGATGCGCGCCGCCACGCCAGGGGCAGCCGACTCTGCTGCCGCGCGAGCACGGGCAAGCATCGCGGGATCCAGATCCACGCCCGTCACCTGGTAGCCGGCCGCCGCCAGGGGCACGGTGAGACGCCCGGTGCCGGACATGAGCTCAAGCAACGGACCACCCGTGCGGGCAGCGAGCGCACGGTACAGGTCCAGGTCACCCGGGTCGTCGGCGAGATCCAGGTCGTACAGACGCGCAAGCGCCTCCGCGGTGGACTCGGCTCGGGTCACGCCGGCACGCTAGTCACGAGCGGGCTCGAATCGCACGGTGCCGCCGGCCTGGCGCTTTGCGGCCAGGGCCGAGATCACCTCCAGCGCGACCCGGTTGGCGGCCATCGCCGTCACCTCGGCATGGTCGTACGGCGGCGAGACCTCGACCACGTCCATGCCGGCGATGTCAACCGCCGTGGCGATCCGCCGGACGGCGCGCAGCAGCTCACGGGGCAGCAGGCCGCCGGGCTCGGGCGTGCCGGTCCCGGGCGCGCTGCCCGGGTCGATCACGTCGATATCGACCGACAGGTAGACGGCGTCGGGTCCGTCCAGCGCCTCGGAGATCGCCTCGTCGACAACGGCCTCCGCACCCCGCTCCTCGATCTCGCGCATCAGGTGCCAGCGGAACCCCTGCTCTCGCATCCACTCGAACGTCTCGACGGGCGGCCAGTAGCCTCGCAGGCCGACCTGGACGAAGTTGCGGCCCAGGACGGCGCCCAATTCGATCAACCGCCGCATCGGGGTGCCGTGCCCGGCAAGCACGCCCCAGTCATCGTTCGCGGTGTCCGCATGCGCGTCGAAGTGGACGATGCCGATGCTGCCCGGACGGCGCACGTCGGCGACGGCGGTCGCCGACGGCCACGTGATCGAATGGTCGCCGCCGAGCACGATCGGGATCGTACCGGTCGCCGCGACGTCATGGACCTTGCGGTAGATCAGCGCATGGGCTCGTTCGATCCAGGCCGGGATGATGTTGGCATCACCCGCGTCGACCACATCGAGCACCTCGAACGGCTCGACGCCGACCTGGAGCGAGTTGATGGAGCCCGAGGTGTACTGCGCCTCGCGGATCGCGCGCGGTCCGAACCGCGCGCCGGGCCGGTGGCTGACCGCGTCGTCGAACGGGGCGCCGACCACGGCGATGTCCGCGCGCCGGGCACGGATCGCCGCCGGATCGGGCACCCAGGGCAGCTTCTGGAAGGTCGGCATGCCCACGTAGGTCGGCAGGTCGAAGTCGTCGTACGTGTCGTAGTCGCGATCCCACCCGTTGCGGGCCGCGAAGTCCACCACGTCGGATGGGTGGGGACGCTCAGCCACGAAGCTCCTCCGGCGGGACGCGGGCCAGACAGTGAACGCCGCTCGTCGAGCCGCCTGCGCGGGGCGCCGCCGGTTCGGGGTTCACCGTCCAGCGGGGCGCGCCATGCCGATCCTACCCGGTCCCGCGGTCGGTCTGCCCGAACCCGGCGGGATCAGCCGAGGCCGAGCGGGGGCAGGACGGCTCAGCCCTCGCCGCGGAACTCGCGCCAGGCTGCCTCGACCAGGGCCGGGTCGGCCAGGAGGTCGATCGCGGTCTGCGCGACAAGCGTCGCCGCCAGCAGCACCGTGCGGTCGGCTCGCGGTTGGGCGGCCGCGTCGCGGAACTCGATCGAATGGCCAGGCGTTGGTCCGTCGGTGATGGCCAGGTCCGGATGGATCGCAGGGACCACCCAGGACACGTTGGCCATGTCCGTCGAGCCAGACGACGGATCCAGGCCCTCGTCTGGGATGCCGTACGCCTCGCCGTTGGCGACCCAGCGATCCGCCAGCACGTGGTTGTGCTTCATCGTCGTGGCCTCGCCCGAGAACTCGATCGAGACCTCGACCCCGGCGGCCAGGGCTGCTGCTTCACAGAGCTGCCGGAAGCGTCCCTTCATGACCTCGTAGTAGGGCTGGTCGGCGCTGCGAATCATGAACCAGGCGCGGGTGCGGTCAGGAATGATGTTGGCCGCCGTGCCGCCCTCCTGGATGATGCCGTGGACCCGACAGTGTGACGGCAGCTGCTGCCGCCACAGACCCACCGACACGAACAGCGCGATCATCGCGTCCAGCGCGTTCTTCCCGGCCCACGGCTCTGACGCCGCATGGGACTGGAGTCCCGTGAACACGATCGACACGTCCTCGGAGGCGAGCGGCGCGCTCTCCACGTGATTCCGGTCGCACGGGTGATACAGGAGCGCGGCGTCCAGGCCGGCGAACAGGCCGTCCTCGATCATGATCGCCTTGCCGCTCCCCCGCTCCTCGGCGGGCGTGCCCAGGAACACGACCTCGCCTGCCCAGGCATCTCGAACGGCCGCCAGACCGATCGCCGCGCCCACGCCGGACGCCGCCATCGTGTTGTGCCCGCAGCCGTGGCCAAGGCCGGGCAGCGCGTCGTACTCGGCAAGCACTCCGATCCGCGGTCCATCAGGTCCGAGACCGCCGGAGAGCCGGCCACGGACGGCCGTCTCGAGGCTTCCGACCGGGTGCTCCACGCGATACCCGTGCCGGCCGATGACCTCCGCGACCCAGCCAGATGCCTGGCGCTCCTCGAACGCCGGCTCGGGGTTCGCGTGGATCCTGTGCGACAGATCGAGGATCTCGTCTCGGGCGTCCTCGATCGCCTCAGCGACCCGAGCCTTCAGATCGGCGAACGGCTCCGCCGGACGGTTGGCGACCAACGACGACTCCATGAAAGCGACTCCTAGCGCTCGGCCGAGAGCGTGATCTCGGCAACAACGAAGATGGCGGCGAGGAACAGGACGATGGCAAGCTGGAACGCGTCGACCAGGCGCAGGATCACGATCACGCTGACGAGCAGACCGATCCAGGCGCCCCGCCGCGTCGCCCGGAGCCAGTCGCCGCGATAGGCGATCCGGCGGTGGCGCGCGAACACCACCAGCCAGAGCAGCGGGATGGCACTGACCCAGACCGCAAGGCCGATCAGCAGGCTGCCGATGTAGCCGGCCATCGGGTCCGCGTACGGGTCGCGCGTGGTGACGAGCACCGCGACAACGATCCAGGCCACCAGGGCCGCGGCGAGCAGGCCGAGGTTCGCAAGCCGATCGCGGAGCTCCATCGGTCGAGTCTACCCAGCGTCAGGGGTGGAACGGAGACGCCGTTCCAGATCGTCGAGCCCCTCCTCGAGCTCATCGATCGTCGCCAGCTCCAGGTCGGGTTCCACGCTCGTGTCGCGCACCGACGAGGGCAACGGCGAGTCGCCCGGTCGAGCGCGGAGGTAGGCGGCGTGCCAGCCCGCCGTCCGCGCCCCGACGACATCGGCGGCCCAATCGTCGCCAACGTGGATGATGGCCTCCGCTGGGGGTGTTCCGAGCGCGGCCCGGGCAGCCGCGAAGATGGCCGGGTGGGGCTTGACCACACCCACCCGCTGCGAGACGACGATTGCCGCCAGGTGTGGCGTCCATCCCGCGGCCTCGGAGTACCGATCGATGGTGGTCGCGAGCGGCCAGTTGGAGAGAATGCCCAGCCTGTAGCGGCCAGCGAGGCGCTCGATCAGCCGACCCGCCTCGGGCACCGCTGGCAGACCGTCGATGAAGGCGTCTGAGTACACGTCCATCGCCCACGCGATCTCGTCGGACGTGCAGCGATCCTCGGCCAGCGCATCGTCCCAGCGCATGTCCGCAGCGGGCGGCGGCATTCCCCTCAGCCGGGCCAGGATCCGCGCCAGGCGCTGGGCCAGATCCACCTCCCGATACTGGGGCACGTCCTCGCGAAACTGGCGCTCACGCTCCTCACCCCAGATCCGGAGCACCTCGGCCACCTCGAATGGACCGAGGCGACCTGCCATCGCCTGGGCGGTCAGCTCCACGACCCGCCGCAGGCCTGGCGCGGACACCGGGACCAGGGTGTTGCCGAAGTCGAGCGTGACGGCCTCGATGGCCCCCTGACCCACGGTGATCCCGAGCTTGCCCACGGGTCGGGTCACGCGTCCCCATCCGCCGAGAGCCGTGCGCGCGTGATCGCCGTGGCCTCCGAGTTGCGGTCGATGAGGAGCCAGCGTCGACCAAGCCGCGCAGCCGCGACGCCGGTCGTGCCGCTGCCGGCGTACGGGTCGAGGACCAGGTCACCCGGGCGGCTCGACGCCGCGACGATCCGCTCCAGGAGGCGCAGCGGCTTCTGTGTCGGATAGCCCGTCCGCTCGGCCGAGCCGGGGGGCACGATCGTCATCCACCACACGTCGGTCGGCAGCTTGCCCCGGGCGGCCTTCACCGGGCCGACCAGACCGGGAGCGAGATACGGGATCCGGTCCACGGCGTCGGGGTCGAACAACCAGCGGTCACCCTTCGCATACCAAAGGATGGTGTCGTGCTTGCGCGGCCAGCGATCCCGGGCACGCCCGCCGTAGTCGTACGCCCACACGATCTCGTTGAGGAATCGCTCAGCGCCAAACACCTCGTCGAGCAGCAGCCGCACGTGATGGGCGGTTCGCCAGTCAACATGCAGGTACAGCGACCCATGGTCGGCCAAAGCGCGGTGCACCTCGATCAGCCGCAGGCGCAGCTCATCGAGGTGCGTCACGAGCGGGAGGTCGTCAGGCCACGTGAGGTCGGACACGACCCGATAGCGGTAGGAGCGGCCGCCAAAGCCGCGACGGACCTGCTCGCCGTCGCCGATCCGGATCGACGACAGCCGCCGTCGGCTGCCTGTCGCGAACGGCGGGTCTGCGTAGGCCAGGTCCACCACCCCGTCCGGGATCGCAGCCAGCACCTCGAGGTTGTCGCCGTCCAGCACGGCACCCGGCTGCCGGCCCTCGACCACCGCCGCGATCGCGTTCCGGTCGACTCCCCTCCCTGGGTCAGGATTAGCCGGCGACGGACCCGATGCGGCGCCCACCGTCAGCGTGCGACGCTGGCCGGGCAGATCTCCCGGAATGCGCACCAGGTGCAGGCGAGATAGTCCGGACGCGGCTCGAACTCGCGGGCGCGGATCCCGCGAGCGGCGGTACGGATGGACGTCCGAGCCTTCTCGATCCGGTGCCGATCCACGGGCGTGCTCCCGACCAGCCCCGACTCAAGGAAATGCAGGGCAACCGTGTCCGGCAGGTGGCCGCTCATCGCCTCGTAGCCCATCGCATAGATCGAGAGCTGGAGCGAACCGCGGGCTCGCTCGCGTGCCTTGGCGGGATCTCGGACGTCGGACGACTTGTAGTCGGTGATCACCACCCGCTCGGGCGACAGCTCCAGCGTCGGTTCGATCACATCCGCACCGGACCCATCTCCCGGGTGAGACGGAGGGACCGGATCATCGGGTCCGCGCGGGATGATGTCCACCCGGTCGAACCGACCGCGTACCCGGTCGCCATCGAGCAGGAAGCTGAATTCCCGTTCCACGTAGGCGGGGATCACGGCTCCCGGCGCAAGTTGCTCCTCCCTGAAGCGCCGCAGGGCGTCGCGGCCGGCAGCGAGCCGCGCCTCCTCGTGCTCGCGAGAGAGAAACCCATCACTCGACCATGATCGCTCGAATGCGGCGGACAGCTGCTCATCGGTCATCACGTCACCGCGGGCGTGTCGCTTGTGAAACTCGGACACTGCCGCATGGAGCGCGGCGCCGTAGATGATCGAATGGTGCGGCGCCAGCGGTACCCGCAGGAGATGCGCGTACTTGTACTTGAGGGGGCAGGTCAGATAGTCGTCGATCGCGTAGAACGAGAGCATGAGCGGCTCGCCGCTGCGAGGCCCCGGGACGCGTGGCGCGGCCTCGGTCCGCTCCAGGCCCCGGAGCCGCTCGATGGGCGTGGACTGGCGCGCGGCGGCGCCGGCGACCCCTGCCGCGACGGGCAGGTCCAGGGCCTCCAGCACGAACGGTGAGACGCGTCGTGCGCGCTGGCCGCCGTAATCCGCAGCGTGGGACAGCACGAGCTCGTCCCGCGCCCTGGTCATCCCGACGTAGAACAGCCGTCGCTCCTCCTGGAGCTGGTAGTCGCCCTCGGGCAGCGTCTCGTGAACCAGCTCGAGCGGCAGCGCCAGAGGTTCCCGTCGACCCACGGCCGGAAACCGGCCGGCGACCAGCCCCGGCAGAAACACGATCGGAAACTCGAGGCCCTTCGCCTTGTGCACGGTCATGACTGCCACGGCGTCGGCGTCCGGGTCGATGTCGGCCGTGGGCGGATCATCACCCGCCCGGATCAGCGTCTGCAGATGCTGGGCGAGGAACACCGCGCGATCGTCGGCGAGCAGCGCGGACTGCGCACGAATGATGTCGAAGAAGCGCGCGATGTTCGACAGCGCCTCTTCCGCGGCCACCGACTCCTCGGCGGCGAGCCGCTTGAGCCAGCCCGTTCCGCGCATGAACGCGTACATGACCTCGCCCGCGGATCGTTCGTGCGCGAGCGCCACGTACGTCGTCAGGTCCTCGACCAGCCGTGCCGCAGCGCCTCGGGTCGCCGGCGTCAGGCGCAGGATCCCGGGCTGGGTCCCCAGCTCCGTGAGCACCTCCCAGACGGAGCGGTTCCGGCGCCGCGCCATGTTGACGATGGCGACCAGGTCGTCTCCGCCCAGCCCGTAGAGCTCCGACGCCGCGAGCGCGTACACGTCGACCGACGACGACGGGTCCGCGACCGTCCGAAGGAACGCGAGCAGCAGCCGGATCTCGGGTCGCGCGTACAGCCCGCTGGTGCCGGAGAAGCGCCACGGGATCCCCTCGAGATTGAGCGCGCGCAGGATCGGGTCAGCGGCCGCGTTGGCGCGGACCAGGATGGCGAAGTCCCGCGGTTGGGCTCCCTCACGTATCCGGCGGTCGATCGTGGCAGCGATCCAGTCCGCCTCCTCGGCGCCGGTCGCGAACGCCTCGTGTACCACTGCTGGTGCGTCACCGGCGCGTTCCGCAACGAGCCGCTTGCTGATCCCGGCTCGCACCTCGAGACGATCCGGATCGTTGTGTCGGACGAGACGATACGCCGCGTCGAGGATCGGGGCTCGTGAGCGGTAGTTCCGGCGGAGCACCACGACCTTCGCGTTCCGGTAGCGCTCACGGAACTCCAGGATGTTGCTGATCGCCGCACCCCGGAACTTGTAGATCGACTGGTCGTCGTCTCCCACCACGGTGACGTTGCGGTGGCGTTGCGCGACCAGGGCCACGAGCTCAGCCTGGGCCCGGTTGGTGTCCTGAAACTCGTCGACCAGCACGTACCGGAAGCGTCGCTGCAGGGTCTCCCGGGCAGCCGGCGACTCGCGCAGCAGCCGAAGCGCGAGCGATACCTGGTCCCCGAAGTCGATCGCGCCATTGGCCGCCAGAAGCTGCTGGTACCGGGCGTACGCCGCGCCCAGCTCTGCCTGTCGGGTCGCGTCCTCCGCCACCGCATCGGCGGAGCCCTGCACGCCGTCGTCCTCGATCTCCTCGGTCTCCTCCCGGCTGGCCACCTCCCGCAACCGGTCGGCCTCGGCCCGCAGGCGCCCGGCATGCGCGATGAAGGCGTCGGGAGACACATCCTCGTCCTTGGCGCGCGAGAACAGGGTCGCGAGGGCATCGAGGAACCGGGTGGGGTCACCCAACGGTCGATACCGATCGAGGCCCAGTTCGAACAGGTGCTCCCGCAGGAAGACCACGGTTTCCGGCCGGGAGAGGACGCGCACGTCGGTCGGCAGCCCGAGCTCGAGCGCATACTCCCGGATCAGCCGGTCACCGAAGGCGTGGAACGTCGAGATGGCCGTGTCGGTGTAGCCGTAGGGCACGAGCTGGTCCACGCGGACCTGCATCTCGTCGGCCGCCTGGTCAGTGAAGGTCAGGGCCAGGATCTCCGACGGCCTCGCCTCTCGGGTGGCGATCAGCCAGGCGATGCGGCGGGTGATGACCTGGGTCTTGCCGGTGCCCGCGCCGGCGACGACCAGCAAGGGGCCGTCCCCGTGGGAGACGGCTCGGCGCTGCTCGGGGTTGAGCCCGCGCAGGAGTGCATCAAGTCCCTGGTCGGGGGCCGTCTGCGGTGCGTCCGCCTCGACCTCGGTCCGGTCCCAGACGGGGATCTGGACGAGGGGCGCCGGCTCGCGGCGGGTTCCCGACCGCCTCAAGGAGCGGTCCTCCGTTGGCCCGGGTGATGGGGACGAGGGGGATGTCGCGCTGGAGGGTCGCAGCCGGGCCGACGTTGCCTGGGGACGAGAGGTGGACGGCACGTGGCCATGATGTGGCGAGTCCGTGTCAGCTCAGGTGTCACGGCCCGCACCGATCAGGTGCCTCGGGAGGATCCGGGACGCGACGCCATCGCGAGTCGAACCGCCTCGGTCTCCTCGTCAGAGAGCGTCAATTCGGCGACTCCGGCGGTCACGGCCTTGCCGTAGACGCGCGTGCCCGAGCGGGCATGAAGGCTGCTGACCACGAACCCCGTGCCCTTCCCGTCCAGCAGGGCGAGAGCGAAGCTCTGGTTGCCGCCCGTGTCCTCGAACGGGTTGAAGCGCACCAGGCCGATCCGCTGATACGCCAGCGGGGCACCGGCTTCGAGGATCGCGGTTCTCGCTTCGACCACGTCCAGGTCTCGGGCCACCGCATCGACCCGGTCGAGGTGCGTGGCCAGCACCTGCTCCAGGCTCTGCCCGTCTCCGCCGCGCGTCATCGACGCCAGCCGCCTGTCCAGCTGCCGGGCGCGGCGTGCGACCAGCAGCAGAGCCACGAGCAGGATGGCGTCGAGCGCGACGAGGGCGATCGCGATGACACCGATGTTCGACGATACGAACGCGTTCAGGTCGGCCAAGGGTCTTCTCCGGGTGGGCTCAGCGAGTCTAGCAGTCAGGCCTTCGTCTCCACTGGCTCCCTGCCGATCCGGCCAGGCGGTGTATCCTCTGCCGCCGATGGCGCGTGATGCCGCGCGTCCGGATACGAGGTCCAAGAGCCACTCATGGCAAAGCGCGCACGCGGCAGCTCCAGGCCCGGCCGACGACGGCCGACTGACCGCCGCCCGGCATCGACCTCGCGGCCGGCTGCCAGCGCGTCCCCAGGCCAGGCGGCACCGGCCGCCGGGTCCACCGGTCCCGCACGGCCCGGCGGCCTGACCGAGGCGGAGGTGCAGCGCGCCGCCGAGCTCGAAGCGGCCATGATGGCCGAGGAGCGCGCTGCCGAGGCCAACCGCACGCGCGCTCAGGCACGCGTTGCCGCCGCCCGTGAGCAGTCCGGGCCACGGGACATGAACCTGGGACAGGAGTACGCGTACGTCGCCCGGGATCTCCGCGACATCGCCCGGATCGCGGTCGTGATGCTGACGATCCTGTTCGGGCTGTGGATCCTGATTGACGTCGCCGGGGTGTTCAGCATCACCTGACCGCGATCACCTGATCGCGGTCCGCCGCGCGTCCATGGCGCCGGCCGGGCCTCAGCCGGGCTTACCATCGACTCATGCCCACCCGGCGTGAACCTGCCGGCGCCCGCCCCGAGGCGCTGTTCAAGCCGCCGCCCGAACGGCAGCCGCTTGCATCCCGCATGCGCCCGCGCACCCTCGACGAGTACGTCGGTCAGGGGCACCTCGTCGGCGAGCGTGGCCCGCTCCGCCGCAGCGTCGCGCGTGGCCATCTCGGCAGCCTGCTGCTGTGGGGTCCGCCCGGGACCGGCAAGACGACGCTCGCCCGGATCCTCGCGGAGGCCGTGGGCGCCGACCTTCGCAGCGTGTCCGCGGTGATGTCCGGCGTCGCCGAGGTGCGCACGACGATCGCCGCGGCACAGGACCTGCTCGCGCTCCAGGGGCGCCGAACGGTGCTGTTCATCGACGAGATCCACCGCTTCAACAAGGCCCAGCAGGACGCCCTGCTGCCGCATGTCGAGGACGGCACCGTCACGCTCATCGGCGCCACCACCGAGAACCCGTACTTCGAGGTCAACTCGGCGCTCCTGTCGCGGATGCGCGTCTGGCGGCTCGAGCCCCTTGGGGATGACGACATCGCGCTGATCGTCCGGCGCTCGCTTGCCGACTCCGAACGCGGGTTGGCCGGGTACCTGGGCCCCGACGGCGGAGTCGCGCTTGGCGACGACGCGTTCACCCACCTCGTCGACCTTGCCGGCGGCGATGCTCGCCAGGCGCTCAACGTGCTCGAAGGTGCCGTGGCGCTCGCCGAGGACGAGGATCATCGTGACGGCAGTGGCGCCGTGGCGCCGACGCTCGACGACGTCGAGGCCGCGGCTCAGCAGCGGGTGCTCGCCTACGACCGGGCGGGCGACGGCCATTACGACACGGTGTCCGCGTTCATCAAGAGCCTTCGCGGCAACGACCCGGACGCGGCGCTCTACTGGCTGGCTGCCATGATCGCCGCAGGAGAGGATCCGCGGTTCATCGCGCGGAGGCTGATCATCAGCGCGTCGGAGGACGTGGGCATCGCCGACCCGCGGGCCATCCAGATCGCCGTGGCAGCGGCGCAGGCGCTCGACCATGTCGGCCTGCCGGAGGCACAGTACGCGCTGGCGCACGCGACGGTGTTCATCGCGGTGGCACCCAAGTCGAACCGCATCGGCACCGCCTACGGGGGCGCAATGGACGACGTGATCCGCCACGGCTCGCAGCCGGTGCCCGGCCATCTGCGCAGCGCAACCGGCCGCCAGCGACGGGATACGGGCGACGGCGAAGGGTATCGCTATCCCCATGACTTCGAGGGCGCGGACGTCGCGCAGCAGTACCTGCCCGACCTGCTCCACGCGGAGGGACGTCGCTACTACGTCCCGTCGGATCAGGGCGCCGAGCGCCGGATCGGCGAGCTGATGGACGAGCGGCGGTCCAGGCGCGCGGAGCGACCGCGCCGGGTACCCCAGCCGGGTGCGAACGCGATGTCCGGCATCGGCGATGGGATGAAGGCGCACACCGTCGCCCGCAAGCGCATCGCCGAGACACAGCGGAAGGACGCCGGGACGCAGTAGCGCGCCACCAGCCGTCCTGCCGCCGGTATCCAGTCCGGCGCACGTCCGCCGGACCAGGCATACACTGATGGCCCAGGCCGAACCTCATACGTGAGGACGGGGAACCCGAATCCAACGGGGCGAATCGCGGATCGACCGCGAGGGCCGAACCAATGGCCGGCCCAGCCCGTCAGCTGACCTCGCAGGCCTCGCCGTGTAGACGCGAGGTCGTTTGTGGTCGCCGCTCGGCAACCCAGCATCATCCGGACCGGTGCCGTGCGCCGGAACGTGGCGCTCGATTCCATGCTCGCTGTGGGCGGCGGGGTCACGCTGGCGGTCGTCAGTGGACTGCTGCCCTCCATCGCTCGACAGGCCGGTCTGGTGCCGCTCGGGATCGCGCTCCTGGCCGCCGCGCCCTACCTCGGCAACCTCCTGAGCGCACTCTCGGGACGGATCGGTCCCCAGGGAACCCGCGGCTTCGCCGGCCTCCGACTGACCGGGGCGCTGCTGCTGGTGGCCGTTGCGCTTGCCCCGAACCCGGCGTTGATCGTGGTCGTTGTGGCTCTGTTCTGGCTCGCATGGGCGTTCGGCGTCCCGTACCAGAGCCGCCTGTGGGGGGCGATGTACCCGGCCGAGATCCGCGGCCGTGTGATCGGGATCCTCGGAATGGCAAAGGCCGCCGCGGCGGGCGCCGCGGCTCTCGCCGTGGGAATCATCGCCGATCAGCTGGGCTCTCCCCTGGCGCTCTCGCTGGCCGGCGCGGTCGGAGCAGCATTCGCGCTGGCCGCGCTCGGGCTCCGTTCCACGGCGCCACTCTCCGTCCGTGTCTTCTCGCCCCGCGAGGCCGTGAGCGCCCTGACCTCGCGCCCGGCGCTGCGTCGGATCGTCCTGGCGCAGGGGTTCTTCGGCGGTGGGCAGATCGCTGCCGCGCCCCTGTACGCGCTGGTCTACGTCGACCGTCTCCACCTGACCCTGGCCGACGTCGGCCTGATTGCCGTCCTGACCGCGATCGCAACCATGTCCTCATACGTGGTCTGGGGCACGCTCGTCGACCGGCACGGACCGATGCTCGGCCTCCGTTCAGCGGCGGCGTTCGGCGTCCTCTCACTGGGACTGTACGCGCTGGCTCCGGACGTTCGGCTGCTGTGGGTGGCCGCGATCGCCGCCGGGCTGTCGAATGCCGCGATCGACGTCGGCATCCAGGGCGCGCTCGCCGTCCATACGCCGCTTGTGGACCGGGCCGCGGCCATGGCCGGTTGGAATGCCATCACGGGCGGGCGGGGCGTGCTGGTCCCGCTGCTCGCCTCGGCGCTGGTCCAGGCCCGCATCGTGGACCTCACGACGGCGTTGCTCCTGTGCCTCGCGCCGGCCATCATCGGACTCGCCCTGTACCTGCAACCACGGCTGCCTGTCGGGATCAATCGGACGGTGATCCGCCACCGGCCGGCGTGGCTGAGCCGTCAGGTCGCCTGAGGCCTTCGTCAGGCGACGGCGGGGGTCGAGGGCACCGGCTCGACCCGTCGGGAACGGCGCCGCGACAAGGGCCGGGCGCTGGCGACCGCCTCGTCCGACACGCTGCCGGGCGAAGCGACGGCAGCGATGCTCGCCTGCTTGTCGCGGGCGAGCTCGAGCACCTCTGCAGGAACGAGCGGGTGTGCATAGTAGAAGCCCTGCCCGTACGTGCACTCCAGACCACGCATCCGGTGCGCCTGGGCCTCGGTCTCGATCCCTTCGGCAACCGTCTCGATCCCGAGAGAGCGAGCCAGGGCGACGATCGCCGATGCCAGCGCGGACGACCGGGTGGCCTCCTCGGCGACACCCTCCTGGGTGAACTCGCCGGCGATCTTGAGGGCGTCAACCGGAAACTGACGAAGGTGGCTGAGCGAGAAGTAGCCGGTCCCGAAGTCGTCGATCATCACCCGGACGCCGATGTCGCGCAGCCCCCTCAGCGTGGAGATGGTGGTGGGCGTCGCCCGCAGGAGCGCGGTCTCGGTGATCTCGATGACGAGTCGTGACGCGGCAACGCCAAAGTCGGACAGTGCCTCGCGAACGCCATCCACGAAGCCGACCTCCTGCACCTCGCGGGCAGAGACGTTGACGCCCACGAACATGTCATCGGGCGTCGCTCCCGTGGAAATCCACTCGGCCGTCTGGCGGCACGCCTCGCGAAGCACCCAACGCCCGATGGGCAGGATCGATCCGTGCTCCTCAGCGATCTCGATGAACTGCCCCGGCTGGATGAGGCCCTTCTCAGGATGGCGCCAGCGCACCAGCGCCTCGACGCCGGCCAGCCGGCCCGAGCCGAGCTCCATGATCGGTTGGTATCGCAGCTGCAGCTGATCGAGCTCGACGGCCTGCTTGAGCTCCAGGGCGAGCTCGTGGCGGGCCCGGATCTCCGCGTGCATCCCCGGGTCGAACACGGCGAATCCAGCCTTGCCGCCAGCTTTGGCCATGTACATGGCGACATCGGCGTTGCGGACCATGTCGGCTGCACCGTCAACCGCATCCCGGGCGCCGGCGATCCCGATGCTGGCCGAGATCCTGATCGTCTGACCGGCGACCTGATACGGGGCGCGCAGCGCGCCGATGAGGCGCTCCGCCATCGCCCGTGATCGACGCAGGTCGGGTTGGTCCTCCGTCAGCACCGCGAACTCATCGCCGCCCAGCCGAGCGACCAGATCGTCGTCACGCACGAGCGAGGTGATGCGCTCGGTGACGGCCACCAGCAGCGTGTCGCCCGCGGCGTGTCCGAGCGTGTCGTTGACGATCTTGAAATCGTCCAGATCGATGAACAGCACGGCAGACACGTGATCCTTGGCTGCCGTCGCTCCCTCGAGCACCCGCTCCAGGGACTCGTGGAAGGAGCGCCGGTTGGCGGCGCCGGTGAGCGAGTCACGCTCGGCCAGGTCGCGCACGCGTCGTAGCAGCACGGCATTGCGCAGGTTGAGTGCAGCGATCGAGGAGAGCTGCGCGACCATGTCCATGATGCGACGCTCGACCCCGAGCGCCGAGCGGCTCCGATGCTCGAGCACGATCGCACCAACGGGCCGGCCGTCGGCACACATCGGGCCCACGATGACCTGCCGGGCGTGTGGAAGGAGCCCGGCCAGCGCGGGATCGGTCGCTGCGTCCAGCGATCGAAGGGCGATCGGAGAGCGGCTCGCCCAGACGCGCTCGACCACGGGATCGACCACCAACGGGTCGGAGCCGGGCTCCGGAATGCCATGCCTGGCGAGCACCACCAGTCGATCCTCGGAAGCCGCGAGCACCGCTCCGCGCGGGAATCCGTGGCGCGCGACCAGCGCATCGAGCACGATCCTGGCCTGAAGGACAGGGTCACCCTGATTGTCGAGATCGGTCCCGATACGGACCATCGCCTCGAGGTCGCCCCTGCGCTGCCGAAGCTCACGCTCGTTCATGGCCGAGAACAGCGAGGTCGCTAGGGCGAACAGCCAGAACGCGGTCACGTTGATGGCCGGCATGCCGTCGAGGGTGACCGCGCCACCGGCCTGAACGTCCACCGGGGGCAGCATTCCGGCGGCCTGCGCATACAGCACCACGAACAGGAGCAGCGAGTCCCAGAGCGCGATCTTGAGCCCCGTTCGGTACGACGCGAGCAGCGAGACCGCGACCAGGTGGAGATAGACCACGAACCGCAACGGGCTCTGGGTGCCGCCGGTGACGTACATCGCGGCGGCCAGGTAGAGACCGTCGACCAGCAGCATGACGGTCAGCGTCGCAAACGAGGCACGCGGCGACCGCTGTCCCAGCGCTGCCATGACCAGCGCGAGACCGAGGTAGCCGGCCGTCAGGATCACGAGCTGTGCGGTCGAGATCCCGAGACCCCATGGATCAGCGAGGCCGAGACCCACGGTCACGCCGGCGAGCGTCAGGCGCAGGACCAGCAGGTAGCGCAGCCGGTCGGCCAGCGTCACGTAGTCCGTGCGCATCCGCATCTCGTTCATCGAGCGTCCTCCTCGAACGCGACCAGCGTGTCGGCCATGGTCAGCGGGGCTGAGCGGAGCTTGGGGTCTCGAGCGTCCATGCGGGACTGGATCAGGAGGAACAGCAGGACGGCCACCGCCAGCAGGATCGGGAAGCTGAGGGTGGTAGCGACGGAGGCCACGACTTCGGGTCTGACCACGGCGCTGGCGCCCTCGGCAGCAAGCCGGACGATGGAGTCCACCATGCTCTCCTCGGGCCGGGGGCGACCGCCGAACCCAGCCTCGGGAGGCGTCCCCGAGCCACTCGAGCCGCCGGGATCGGACCCGGCCATGACAACCAGCGGACCGGGGCTGGAGCTTGAACCTGAGTGCGGATTGCCGTGACGCGAAGGACCCGTCCCCGGGGTGGCGGTCGGCTGCGCGACGGGCGCAGCAGGCATCGGCGTTGGCGTTGGCGTTGGCGTGGGGGTCGGCGTTGGCGTGGGGGTCGGCGTGGGGGTCGTCGTTGGCGTTGGCGTTGGCGTGGGGGTCGGAGTTGGCGTGGGGGTCGGCGTGGGGGTCGGCGTTGGCGTGGGCGTCGGCGTGGGGGTCGGCGTGGGGGTCGGCGTGGGGGTCGTCGTTGGCGTTGGCGTTGGCGTGGGGGTCGGAGTTGGCGTGGGGGTCGGCGTGGGGGTCGTCGTTGGCGTGGGCGTCGGCGTGGGGGTCGGCGTGGGGGTCGGCGTGGGGGTCGTCGTTGGCGTTGGCGTTGGCGTGGGGGTCGGAGTTGGCGTGGGGGTCGGCGTGGGGGTCGTCGTTGGCGTTGGCGTTGGCGTGGGGGTCGGAGTTGGCGTGGGGGTCGGCGTGGGGGTCGTCGTTGGCGTCGGCGTTGGGGTGGGGGTCGGCGTCGAGTCAGACGCAGAGATCATGAGCTGCACTGTGTCCTGCTCGTTCATCCGCTCGGGCGCGTCGACCGCCTCGTCGCAGGTCGCGGACCCATGTCCCGTGGTGGCACAGATTGTGTCCGTTCCGACAGTGGCCGCCACGTAGCTGACCTCACACTGCCCGGTCTGGAGGGTGTGACAGGTGAGTGCGGCCGAGGCACCGTGGCTACCTGGGTCGTTGGCGCTGCCCGCGAAGAAGTAGAAGCGGATCTGCGTGTTCGCCGAGGGTCCTGTCAGCAGGGTCACGCCGTTGGCCGCGTAAATCGATGCCGACAGCGTGATTGACGAGCCGGCAGATACGGTCCCGACCTCAGGCTCGATGTCCAGGATCGGATCCGCGCTGGCGGCCATCGCCACCGGAGCCGGACCGATCATCAGGGACAGCGGCCACGTGCCGATGGTGAACGTAGCGACCATCGCCGCGGTCAGCGCGAACCCTCTTGATCGTCGTCGCATGTCAGCACCCCAGGTGTGCTGGCTGGCGTCGCCCCCGCGCCGCCGTTCATTCGATGAGCGGGGCTACCTTCACGCCATCGGTCCCGGTACACCACCGGTCGTTCGGGTCAGTGCGGCCGCGCACCGGGCGCGACGGACCGCTGGTTACCATGCCGGTCCTGTCCGGGCGGAGGACGAAGGTCCTGGGGCGCGGTGAGGTGCGGCACGGCGAGCAGAGGTTCGGAACGGTCGCGAGGCGGATGCCCTCACGGCGAGTGGTGCGACGTGTCCACACGCGCAGGCGGCGACGTCAGTGGTGCCTCGAAGCCACAGGCCACCTTGGGCGTGCGCCGGCCGACGTGATCCCCTACCGTGCCTGCAACGAAGAACGCGTCATCACGATGACCCGCGAGGCATCACCCAGAACCAGGGGGCTCGGTTGGTCGACAGGATTCGCGCCCTGCTCTCCCGCTACCTGCCTCAGGGCGCGATCCTCCTTGCGATCCTCACGTTCGCCAGCTACGCGGCTGGTCTGCTGCGCGACCGGATCTTCGCACGCACCTTCGGCGCTGGTCCCGAGCTGGACGCCTACAACGCCGCATTCGTCCTGCCGGAGCTGCTGCTCGATGTCCTCGTCGCGAGCGGCCTGACCGCGCCGTTCGTGCCGGTGTTCAACACCCTCCGGCGCAATGATCCCGACGGGGCGCCCCGGTTCGCGCAGACGGTGCTCACGCTCGCGGTCATGACAATGGCCGCCACGAGCCTCGTCATGCTCGTCCTCGCCCCATCCACGATCAAGGTCGTCGCACCCGGATTCGACGCGGAAAACGAGGCCCGGTACCTGGACCTGTTCCGGTTGATGCTCCTCACCCCGATCATCTTCGGCGCCTCGATCACGCTGGGCGAGGTGCTCGTCGCCGAGCGCCGGTTCCTCTACTACGCGCTCGCCCCGATCCTGTACAACCTGGGCATCGTCGCCGGGACGGTCCTGCTCAGTGGCCGGCTGGGCATTCGGGCGGCGGCGGTCGGGGCCGTGATCGGTGCCCTGCTCCACCTGGGGATCCGCGTGATCGGCATGCTCGGCACCGAGGTGCGGATCCGTCCCCGCTTCGACCTGCGTATGCCGGCGCTGCACGAGTTCCTGCGTCTGATGGTGCCCAAGATGCTCAGCCATCCCATCGAGCCGCTGACCTTCCTTTTCTTCACCAGCGTCGCAAGCACGCTGGCGGCGGGCACCGTGACGGCGGTCAGCTTCGCCCGCAACTTCCAGAGCGTGCCGGTGTCGCTGGTCGGTGTGGCGATCTCGCTGGCCGCGTTCCCGGCACTCTCGACGGCGTGGGCCGCCGGAGACCGGGCTGGCTTTGGACGCCTGGTCCGTTCGAGCACCGTCGCCATCGCGGTCCTGACGGTCGCGGGCACGGTTGTCCTGGTGGTGGTGGGCCCGCTGGCGATCGACGTGCTGCTGGGCGGCGGCGCGTTCGACGCAGAGGACGTCGCGCTCACCGCATCGGCACTGGCGGCATTCTCGCTGGCCGTCCCATTCGACGCATTAGGTCACCTGTTCGCGCGCGGGTTGTATGCGACCCACAACACGGTGCTGCCGGTGCTGGCGTCGCTCGCCGGCTTCGCGGTCACGATCGTGGTCACGCTCGCTCTCGTCGGATCGACCGGCGTGGTCGCCATCGGGCTCGGGTTTGCGGCCGGATCGGCGGTTCGCGCCAGTCTCCAGGGAGCTGCGCTCGCCCGGCGGATGCGGACCGGCGCGCCGCCCGTGAGCCCGGCCGACCGTGGCCCCGAGCCTGCGGAGCCGGCCGCGGCAGCGTGACCGCCGGCTAGCGTGACAGGGGCCGCGTCGGGACGACGGCGATGAACAGGCCGTCGCGGTCCTTGTAGTGGCCCTCGGGTCGCTTCCAGGGCAGGTAGTTCTCGCGCATCGTGCTGGCGTTGTGGTACGTGCCCGGCGGCTGCGACCGCGGCCAGATCTTGGAGATGAGTGGGTACCAGGGGTCGAGGATGTACGTGCCGCGCACCTTCGCGTCGTCGAACATGAGCGGGTCCGCATCGGCCCGGAAGCCAGTCATGACCCAGGTATGCGCGCCCCGCCAGGCAAGCAGCAACACGGGCGCATGGAGCTTCTCGATCGCCTTGGCCGCATCGAACAGCGCATCGGACCGGGTGTCGTAGGCGCGCACCTCATACCCCGGAACGCCGTATGCCTTGAGAGCCGCCACCATCGCGGCAGGTCCCCAGCCGCCGTTCAGGCTGTCCCTTCTGCTCTCCCATTCGCCGATCCGCGACGCCAGCTCCTTCTGGAACGCCAGCGTGAGCGGCGCCTTGCCCCACATCCCGAGCACCATCTGGGTGCCCGCGACGGCACACCAGGTGTGGTCGTATTCCTCGCTGATGAACGCCTCGTTCGGTTGCTTGAGCAGGTTCACGTCGACGCTGACGCGCTGGGGCGGCGTCGAGGTCGGCCGAGGCGAGCTGGCGATCGAGGTGGTGCCGGAGCTGCCTGCGGACGCGACCGGTGACGATGACGTCGTGGTCGATGGCCGCGGCGTCACCCGCACGATGTCGGCGATCGGCCGGTCCGGGGGCGGATCCACCAGGAGCTCAATCCGGTGGGCGAGACCGTGCAACCGGTCCGAAACGCCAAAGGCGTTCGACCAGACGGCCACGACACCCAGGAGCAGGCAGGCAAGGACGACGGCGGCGATCTGGGCACGCCCGACGCGGAGCCCGCGGACCATCACGTGGGAGACCTGGGAGCTGAGTGCATCGTTCCCGGAGGACGCGCGACCGATGGCGTCTGCGACGTCCCCGGCTCGACGTCAGCCGGCCTTCGGGCGCCGACCGCGGCCCCCAGGAAGCTTTCCGGTCGACAGGTAGATCGTGCTGCCACGGATCGCCATATTGGTCCCGGGCCTGTGCGCGGCAATCGCCTTCTTCACGGCGGCTCGCATCGTTGGCACCTTCTCCGACGGACCGAGCTCGATTGCGATGATGTCATCGTTGGACTTGAGACGGCCGAGCGCACGCCGAATTTCCTCGTCTCGTTTCAACGCCGCAAGCTGACGCGGTGACAACGCCCGCTCCTTGGGCTTGGGCGTGAGCTCTTCGATCTTCGCGGCTCGGATTCGCATCAGGTGTCTCGTCTCCAAACGTGCTCGGCGGCGATGGGCGAGGCGCATCATGACACGAATGACCGCGCTGAGCCAACACCCATCCGTTGTTCAACGGCGCGTCACGCGTTCGCCTTTCATCGGCCGATCTGGCCCGTCGAGATTCACTTCCATGAGCTGTGCCTTCACGCAACCACACCACTCCGAAAACTATCGATACGGAACGTTGCCCGGGTTCCCCTATCGCTGCCGCCGCCGTATGCTTCCCGGAGTGCGCGTACAAGCGCCATCCGAGGGAGAGGTGATCGATGACGGAGCCCACCGGTGGAGCACCCATGCCGCCGCCCAGCGCCGGTCAGGCTGGGGCGCCCCAGCCACCCGCGCAGCAGCCGCCGCAGCAACAAGGCAGCTGGCAGTCACCACCGCCGGGTCAGCCGCCACAGTCCCAGCAGCCGCCCGTGGCCGCCGGCCCCGCCCCTGGCGTGGCGTACGCGGATACCGTCAGCCGCGTGATCGCCCTCGTCATCGACGCGATCATCCTGGGCGTTGGACTGGCCGTCGTGAACACGTTCCTGCTCGTCATCGGTGGCTGGGGGGCATTCATCATCACCGGGATCCTGTACATCATCGTGAATGCCGTCTACTTCATCTTCACGTGGACCCGGCTTCGCGCATCACCGGGCCAGAAGGTCCTCAACCTCGAGACCGTCAACGCTGCCGACGGCGCCACCGTCACGCAGGACCAGGCGATCCGACGCTGGCTGTATCTATGGGGTCCGGCCTCGCTGGCCCAGATCCTGAGCTTCAGCGGGGGCCTGGTCCTCGGGGTCCTCGGGGTATTCGTCTCACTGTTCGCTCTCGCATACGAGATCTACCTCCTCTACAGCGTGACCCAGAGCCCCAAGCGACAGGGGTACCACGACGTCAAGGCTGGAACGGTGGTGATCAAGCGGACCGCCTGATCAACGAACCGGATAACCGCGACGGGGCCGGTGACTGCCGGCCCCGTTCTCGTTCTCGGCCGCTAGGGCTCGAACTCCAGGCTGCGAACGTGTCGCGGTCGGAGCACGGCAAGCGGGCGACGGTCGAAGGCGGCAACGCGGCGGATGCCAAGTCGCTCGGCTGACGCAACGAGGAGAGCATCCGCCAGTCTCGGCCGATGCTCCGCGGCCTCGGCCATGAGCTCGACGGCACGGGCGAGATCGTCGGTGGTTGGCGCGACGAGACGGATCGATCCCCCGAGCAGCGACTCGACCACCGCACGTGTCGCGGTCATGCCGAGCTCACGCTGCAGCACCACGTCGAGCTCAGCGAGGCTCAAGGCGCCGAGCAGGAGCGGCTCGTCGGCATGTTCGAACCAGGCCACGGCCATGCGGTGGTTCAGGTCTGCCGCGTCGGCCGCGGCGATGATCGCCGAGGGGTCAAGCAGGATCGCCATGCGACTTGCTCAGCGTGGACCGGTTGGGCGCCCGGTCTCACGGCGAGCGACGGCCCGGCCGTCGAGCGAAAGCCGGCCGCTGGCGCTGCGACCGATCCCCAGAAACGGGAAATCCGGCGACGCCTCGTGCCCGTCGAGCCACGCCTCCAGCGCAGCGGCGATCACGGCCGTCTTGGTCGTCCGCTGACGCCCGACGTGACGTTCCAGCCGATCGAGCAGATCGGCATCGAGCAGGATGGTGGTTCGCCGTGTCGTCATATGACGTCATATCTACCACGCTAGACAGATCGTTGTCATCTCCATCACCATCGGCTGGCACCGACCGCGCCCTGCATCGAGCCTGCCCCAGGAGATCAACCCGTGACCCGTTTCGAGCCAAACCTCAGGATTCCCGGACCCACCGCCCTTCCCCCGTCCGTGCGAGAGGCCGGTGGGCGCCAGATGATCAACCATCGTGGCGACGAGTTCCGCGCCATGCTCCACCGCATCGAAGATGGCATGAAGCCGTTCTTCGGCACGGAGCACGACGTCGTCCTGCTCACCTGCGCTGGGACCGGTGCGCTCGAGGCGGCTGTGGTCAACGTGCTCTCGCCCGGTGACCCCGTCCTGTCGGTCTCCATGGGTGCGTTCGGGGATCGGTTCGCCAAGGTGGCCGAGGTCTACGGCGCGGCCGTCACGAGGCTCGAGGTCGAATGGGGCGAGGCCGCGGTTCCCCAGGATGTTCGGACTGCGGCGGGTTCGATCCCGGGACTCAGGGCCGTCCTGCTCACGCACAATGAGACGTCCACCGGAGTGACCAACCGGATCGGCGATCTGGCGCGGGCGGTCCGAGAGGTGGCGCCCGACGCGCTGATCCTCGTCGACGCGATCTCGGCGCTCGGCGCGGTGCCGTTCACCATGGACGACTGGGACCTGGATCTCGTCGTTACCGGCTCGCAGAAGGCCTGGATGGCGGCCCCCGGAATGTCGATGGCGGCTGTCGGGCCCCGCGCGTGGGCGGCGGCCGAGACGGCCCGGATGCCGCGTTTCTATCTCGATCTCAAGCGTCACCGCGATTCCGCGGTCAACGGCGAGACACCATGGACACCCGCGGTTGCCGTGATGTATCAGATCGACGAGGGGCTGCGGCTGATGCAGGCCGAGGGCGAGGGCGTCTTCGCGCGCCACGAGGCGTGCGCCGCCATGGCCCGGGCGGGACTGCGCGCCATCGGGTTCGAGCTTCTCGCTGACGACTCGGTCGCCTCGCGGACCGTGACCGCGGTCCGTGTTCCCGACGGGCTCGATTGGAAGGCGTGCAACGCCGACGCTCGCGCACGCGGCCTCGTGCTTGCCGGCGGGCAGGGCAAGCTCAAGGGCAAGATCTTTCGCATCGGGCACCTGGGCTCCGTGACGACCGACGACGTCCTGGCGGCGATCGGCGTCCTCGAAGAGGTGGCGATCCGCAACGGCATGGACGTCCAGCCGGGTGCCGCGGTGGCCGCGGCACAGCGCGCGCTGCTGGCGACGCGGGAGCTGCAGGCGGTGCCGGCATGAGGATCCTGGTCGTCGAGCCGATCGCCACCCAGGGCCAGGAGCTGCTCAAGGGCCACCACGACGTCGACGTCAAGCTTGGTCTCACCAAGGACGAGATCATTGCCATCCTGCCCGAGTACGACGCCCTGGTCGTCCGAAGCCAGGTGAAGGTAACTGCGGACATGATCGCAGCCGGCACGCGGCTGGTCGTGATCGGACGTGCCGGCGTCGGTGTCGACAACGTGGATCTCGACGCCGCGACGCGGGCCGGGATCACCGTCGTCAATGCACCGACGGGCAACACCATCGCCGCGGCAGAGCACACCCTCGCCCTGCTCTACGGGCTGGCCCGACGAATCGCAGCGGCAGATGCCTCCCTGCGGCGCGGGGAATGGAAGCGCTCGCAGTTCACGGGAGTCGAGCTGCGTGGACGAACGCTGGGCATCGTGGGCCTGGGCAAGATCGGCCAGGCGATTGCCGTTCGGGCGCGCGCCATGGAGATGATCCTGATCGCCGCCGATCCATTCGTCAGCGCCGAGCAGGCGGGGAACTTGGGCGTTGAGTTGGTGACGTTCGACGAGCTCATCGCGCGCGCCGATGTGATCACCGTCCACGTCCCGAAGAGCCGGAGCACGCGGGGCCTGATCGACGCGGCGGCGATCGAGCACATGAAGCCCGGGGTGATGCTGCTCAACGTCGCCCGCGGCGGGATCCTCGACGAGCAGGCGGTCGCCGACGCCCTGGCGGCTGGCCGGATCGCCGGTGCGGGGATCGACGTGTACGAGCACGAGCCCCCCGTCGATTCACCGCTGCTGACCGCGCCCGGCACCCTGCTCACACCGCACCTCGGCGCCTCGACCGCGGAGGCACAGGTCGCTGTCGCGGAGGAGGTCGCGGAGCAGATCCTGGAGGTGCTCGACGGACGGCCGGCCCGGTACGCCGTCAATGCGCCACTGCTCACCGCCGAGACGGCCGTGGCCATTGCTCCGTACCTGCCGCTGGCCGAGGTCCTCGGCCGGTTCATCGCCCAGCTGGCACGCTCGGCGGTCCGCAGCATCACGCTGGAGATTGCGGGCGAGCCGGCGACCCACGACGCGTCGTCACTCGTGGCGGCGGTGCTGCGCGGGCTGCTCGAGACAACCACGACCGAGCGGGTCAACCTGGTCAACGCGACCACGATGGCCAAGGCGCGCGGGATCACCGTGGTGGAGCGGAAGACCGCGAGCGCCGGACCCTTTTCCTCGCTGCTCACCGTCACGGCAGAGGTCGACGGTGGGACGGTCAGCGTCGCCGGCACGGTGGCCAACGGAGAGGCGCGGATCGTGCGCCTCGACGAGCACACCATGGACCTCGCCCCTGCCGATTCGATGCTGGTGACACGGCATCGCGACCGGCCCGGGACGATGGGGCGCATCGGGACGCTGCTGGGCGAGGCCGATGTCAACATCAGCGCCATGACGCTTGCGCGCTCGGCTCCACGCGAGGATGCGTTCATGGTGATCGCGCTCGACGACGACGTGTCGCCTGCCGTGGCCGACGCGATTCGTGGTGATCCGGCGGTGATCGACGTCTGGACGATCAGGCTGGGAAGCGATCGATGACCTCCGCGGCGGCCGACGAGGACCGCCGTCCTCTCCCGGCACCGCCCATCCCGGACGGGCTGGACGCCACGCTGGTCCTGCTTCGTCATGGCGAGTCGACCTGGGTGCGCGAGGGACGGTTCCAGGGCCAGGGCGACTCACCCCTGTCGCCGCTCGGCCTTCGCCAGGCGGAACTGGCCGCGCGCCGGTTGGCAGCTCCGCACGTCGCGCCGCCGCTGCCGGTGCCAGCCGGCAGCCCGGTTGAGATCGTCCATTCGCCCCTGTCCCGCACCGCCCAGACCGCGACGGCTGTCTCGGCCGCCATGTTCGAGGGGGCGGGTCCGTCCTCGAGCATCATCCCGGTGCGCCCCGATCCTGGCTTCCTCGAGATCGGCCAGGGTGACTGGGAGGGCCGGCACCAGGACGAGATCATGCGCCGCTGGGGACCCGAGATCGCCGCCTGGCGTCGACGGCCGGCCGAGGCCTGGGCGCCCGGCGGCGAGTCGCTGACCCAGGTCCAGGCGCGGGTCGCGCCGGCGTTGCGCACGCTCCTCGACCGGCTTGCCGAGGGGCGGGCGCCCGGGACCCTCGACCGCTCCCAGGTGAGCGGCTATCACGGCACCGCCCCGGCGGCCTCGCAACCGTGGTCGCTGCTGATCGGACACGACGGCGTGTTCAAGATCGTGCTGTTGACCCTGTTCGGGCTGCCCCTGGCGCGGTTCTGGATGTTCAGCTTCGCGCTGTGTGGCATCTCGGTGGTCGAGATCCGGGCCGGGAGAGCCGTGCTCATTGCCCACAGCCTGACCGAGCACCTGGCCCCGCTGCTCGATGACGCAGCGATCGAAGCGGCCGAGCATCGAGGCCGCTCAGGCGCGCTCTGACGCCGTCCGGCGCTCGCGGGCGGATGAGGCCGCTGGTGCGCAGGGCCGCTCGGGGCGCCTGAGGCGATCCGGCGACTCAGCGGCGGAAGTGATTGCCGCGGCGGAGGACGAGCCTGAGCAGCGACACGCGCAGTCGGCGGGCCGCGGCCTTGACGTCCTGCAACCGGTCGCCCGCCAGCTCCAACCGTCCGTAATCGGTCTCGACCTTGGCATCCGCGACCGTCTTGAGGTCAGCCCTGGCAACCGGAACCAGGTCGCCGAGCGAGGCCGAGTACTCGTAGACCGTCTGCGTCGGTCGCGGGCCGAAGCCGAGCCGCCCCGCGATCCGGGAGAGGGTGCCCCAGGCGGCGTCCGGGCTCACCTCCCCGCGCGGTCCGCGCAGCCAGGCGGCCACGGCCAGCCCTGCGACGAGGAGCCCGAGCAGGATCGTGAACGCGATGAACAGCGACCGATCGGTCGTCGCAGACGCGGGTTGGGCCGACCCACCAGGCAGGGTGTCGGGCTCGATCTGCGGTGTGCGGAGGGGGATCACGGGGCCCGCCCCGCCGCTGCCCGATGGTCCGGGAGTGGGACTGGCCACGGGTGGCCCAAGCGGGATCACGGAATCGAGCCCGACGCCGCCGCCGGTGGGATCGAACGGGATCCAGCCGTAGCCCGGGAAGTACACCTCCACCCAGGCATGGGCGTCGCTGATGGTCACGGTCTCAATGTCCGCGCTGCGTTGTCCGGGCAGGAACCCCTGCACCAGCCGGGTGGGGATCGGGCTGTCGGGCCATGCCGCCCGAAGCAGAACCGCCATCGTCGAGGCGTAGTGGAGGCAGTACCCCCGGCGTGACGCCGCGAAACACTCGACGACGCTCGCCGAGTCGCATTCGACGTCACGCACGTCCGTGGTGTACGTGAAATTCTCGTCGTTGCGCAGATACCTCTGGAACGCGACTGCCAGGTCATACGGGTTGTCCGCGCGTGCCTGCTCAAGGATCGTGCTCATCAGGCGTGCGGCATCGGGGCCGATCGCGCCGTCCGGAACCTGCGTGTAGCGGTCGAGGATCTCCTGTGGATAATCACGCGATGCCACGCGCAACCGGTTGATGCTGATCGCGTTCTCGTCGGTCAGGTTCAGCACTCGCGCATCGACCGTGTACGACGCTGGTCGATCCACCAGGTCCACGCCGTCGAACCAGCCCGCGGTCCCCCCGAGCAGGACGTCGGTGCCGGTATCGACGCTGACCGGCGTCCCGGGGCTGACGAGCGCGCGGTAGACGTAGGAAGCAGCGGCGACCGTCACCTGGGTCTCGGTCGTGAGGTCGGGCGACGGATCCTCCGCGGTGCCTGCGAGCAACGGCGCGCCGGCCTCCACCGGACGATTGGTCACATCGGTCTGGCGCCACGCATTGAGATCGAACTGGTCATACGTGGTCGCCCGCCAGTAGACCGGATCCTCTGAGGCGGGCACGGTCGCGGTGAAGGCCACGCTCGGGTCGTTGAACCAGCTGTCGTTGATCAGCACAGTGGACGAGAACACGACGCCGCCAACGGGCCTGAGCTCACCGCCAACCGGGAACATCCGACCGATCGTCTCGGCCACGTCCACCAGCTGTCCGTCGAGCGACCGCCAGGCGCCGGCGAGCGGCGCAGACGCGGCCCGCTGCGTGAGGAGCAGCGACCCCAGCAGCGCCACCGCGATGAACACGGCGCCGCCTCGGAGGTACAACCATGACAGCCCGCCCGGGTCGCCGATCTGCCGGCGAATCCAGGTCGTCCGAGCCTCGAAGACGTGCATCTCGATCAGGAGCAGGAGTGAGGCGGCGGAGAAGAGGACCAGGTATGGGAGCTGGTCCTGGAAGGTGAAGGACATGTTCACCATCAGCGCGAGGCCCGCCGCGATCACGCCGTTGAGCGGACGGTGGTGTCCGAAGACGGCATATGTCGTGAACTGCATCGTCGCCCACACGACCATGCCCAGCACCAGGACGAAGTGCACCTCCTCGCCGGTGGACCCCCTCCCCCGCCAGGCCAGATCGAGGTACGCGTTGACGGACCCCTGCGCGCCGGCGTGGAATGCGCCCGCGATCGAGGCGTCCGGCTTGATCGCCAGGCCGGCGACGATCGGGATCAGCAGGCCCGCGAAGAGCGCACCCATGAGATGCGTCGTCCAGCGGCCCCAGCCGACCTTCACTCCCGTGAATGCCACGGCGAACCCCCCAAGGGCGCACCAGACGAGGCCGTCGGTCAGCGTCGGGTCACCCGCAACCCATGCCGGGCTGTCCACCGCGGACGCGAGCACGAGCCCGATCACGATGACGAGGACGACGGCGAGCAAGCCTTCCTGGGGCCACAGGCTCTCCCGGCTCTCGCGCAGCAGACGCACTCGGCTGAGGGTCATGACGCGAGCGCGGCTTCGAGCGGCTGGTCGGGCTTGACGATGAAGGTGGGCAGCTCGAACTCCGCCAGCGCGTGACGAATCGCGCGCATCCGCTGACGATCGTGGTCGGCCACGTCCGGATCCGGGTCACGAGCGAAGGCCGGGTGATCGAGGAGCACGACCACGCAGCCGATCCCCCGTCCTCGGAGCGTGGCCAGTGGGCGGACGAACGAGGGGTCGGTGCTGGAGGTGATGACGACCGCCGTCATCCCCCGTCGCAGTCGGCCGAGCCCCGTGACGAGCGACTCGGCCAGGGGCGTCACGCCATCAGCCTCGACGGCGGCAAGCAGCTGGAGGATCTTGAGCCGCTGGCGCGATCCGCGGTCGGCCGGGAGCATCGTCAGGCGATGGGCGTTGACGGTCATGCCCACGGCCCGGTTCTCGCCCACCGCCTTGTCGGCAATCGACGCTGCGACTCGTACCGCCACCTCGGTCGTCGAGCGGTCGCCCTCCCCGACGGCGCCGCTCGCCTCGAGATCCAGGAACAGCCATGCGTCAGCGGTCTGCTCGAGGTCGAACTCCTTGACCTGGATCTCGCCCAGCCGCGCCGTCGACCGCCAATGGATCCGGTTCATGGCATCACCCGGCGCGTACGGCCGCACCGCGGTGGCCAGGGGGGTCGTCTGCAGAGTTCGCTCGGGCGACGCGTGGGCACCCTCGATGTTCGCCGGTGGCAGGCGCCACAGCGGGAGACGGTCGATCCGCGGATAGACGACCAGGGTGATCCCCTGACCCACTGCCGCGGAGGCCTCGAAGAACCCGAACGGGTCGCCGGTCCGGATCATGAGCGGTTCGATCCGGAAGTGACCCCGGCGCAACAGCTCCTCCCGGACCAGCCACGACCGCTCCGAGCGGCTGCCGAGCGACAGCGCACGCCCGGCCAACCCGCCCGGGAGTGTGGTCGGGTTATGGACCTCGAGCCACGGCTTTGGCAGACGCCCGGTGTTGCGCAGCGTGTAGGTGACGCGCAACCGGTCACCGACGTGACCACTCAGCTGTGAGACCGCGTAGCCGGCCTCGAGGTCCGACAGTCCGAGCCGCGTCAGAACGTACGAGCCGCCGCCCACCAGCAGACCGACGTACACGATGAAGAACAGGAAGGTGAGCCCGGTCGAGAACGCCGCGACGATCAGGACGATGGCGAGGATGAGGAACTCGAGACGACGCAGCAAGTGGACGGTGCTCCGTGGTGGTGACCGAAGAGGGGTCAGCCGCCCGGCTGGCTCGGGCTGACCTCGCGGGGGCCGCCGGTACGGCGAACCGCCTCGATGGAGGTTGTCTCGAGCAGCTCGCGAACGACGTTGCTGGCACTTACATCGTGGATCGAGGAGCTGGTCTTGATGATCACCCGGTGCGCCAGCGCCGGCTCGGCGAGCGTCTTCACGTCATCGGGGATGACGTAATCGCGGCCCAGCAGCCCTGCCAGGGCCTGGGTAGCCCGGTAGAGGGCGATCGAGCCTCGAGGGCTCGCGCCGAGGTAGACGTCGGGATGGGTTCGGGTCGATGACACCAGCCGCACGATGTAGTCGCTGACCGCCGGATCGACGTAGACCTCGCGCACCGCGGCCTGCAGCGCGCGCAGCTCGTCCACCGAGCACACGTCGCCCAGGTCCTCGAGCGGATGAGTACGCTTCTGCTCGTCGAGGATCACGATCTCGTCAAGCAGCTGCGGATAGCCCAACCGGATGCGCAGCATGAACCGGTCGAGCTGGGCCTCCGGGAGAGCGAAGGTGCCCTCGTACTCGATCGGGTTCTGGGTGGCGATGACCAGGAACGGATCGGGCATCATGTGGGTCACGCCGTCGATCGTCGACTGGCGCTCCTCCATGCACTCCAGCAGCGCGCTCTGTGTCTTGGGGGTGGCGCGGTTGATCTCGTCGGCCAGCACGACCTGGCTCATGATCGGGCCCGGACGGAACTCGAACTCACGGGTCTTCTGGTTGTAGATCGAGAGCCCCGTGACGTCGGAGGGCAGCAGGTCCGGCGTGAACTGGATCCGCCGGAAGCTGCAGCCGAGGCTCCGCGCGATCGCCTTCGCGAGCATCGTCTTGCCCGTCCCCGGCACATCTTCGATCAGGAGGTGGCCCCGGCACAACAGCGCCACGAGGGCCAGCCGCACCTCCTGGTGCTTGCCCACGATGACGCGTTCGACGTTTGCCAGGACGCGGTCGCCAACCTGCTGGATGCTGCTCATCGAACTCCCGTCGTTGCGGCCGTCGTGCGAGCGGCTCTCTCACCGACACGATGCCCGCGGATCATGACTCGCGTATGCCTTGCCACGGACGCGGTGGGGTGACGGCACCATGTCTGTCGCGGCAGTGTACGACCCGTCGAGCGATTTGGTTTGGCCTCGATCCGAGCGCCGCTGTTGGGGCCGCTGATCGTCAGCCTCGAAACAGGGTGATCGACCCCACCCAGAGCACCATCAGGCAGCCGACCGCACCCATCAAGCCCAGGAACGGCTCACCGCCCACGAACGACACCACGGACACCAACCCGAACATCGACGCCAGCACGAGCGCCACCAGGGCGAGGCCGATCCGCTCGATCAGCGGGCGGCGCGGACGATCTGTATCGGGTGGCGTCGTCATCAAGGTTGCCCGTAGAGCTCGAAGTACCGTTCAAGCATGGCACCCGCAAGGGGTGCCGCGCGCTCGCCACCGCGACCGCCCTTCTCCACGAGGACCGCAATCGCGACCGTCGGATGAGCAGCCGGCGCGAAGCCGATGAACCACGAGTGCGGTTCGCCGGTTCCTCCGAGCTCAGCGGTTCCCGACTTGCCCGCGGTCGGGACGCCGGGGACTGCGGCGCCCGTCGTGAACAGCCGACCGAGATCGCCCTCGACCGCCTGCTCCATCGCCGTCTGGATCGCCTTCGCGTCCGTGGCCGACAGCGCGCGCTGCCAGACCTGGGGCTCGATCGTCCGTGCGCCCGGCCCTTTGCCGGTCACCGCGCTGACGAGGTGCGGGTACATCACCACGCCGTCGTTGGCAACCGCGGACGCCACCAACGCCATCTGCAGCGGCGTGACGAACGTCTGTCCCTGGCCGAACGCCGCCGACGCGAGCTCGACATCGTCCTGGAAGCCACCTGGGGCACTTCCCTCTCCGGACGTGACCCGGCTGACAGCCGTGGGCAGGTCAAACGGGATCGGCGCCCCGATGCCCAGTCGTGCTGCCTCCTGCACGAGGTTCCCGCCACCGACGGCCAGACCCGTCAGCGCGTACCAGATGTTGCAGCTCACCTCGGTCGCCCCGACGAGATCAAGCGGCGTGTCACCGGTCTGCGGATGATGGCCGTCCTTGATCCGAAAGCCCTCGACCAGCAGCCCCTTCTTCTCGGCGGCTGGCTGCTCCGAGTATGTTGTCGTCGGGGTGATCGCGCCGGTGTTGAGCCCGGCGATCGCGGTCACGATCTTGAACACGGAGCCCGGCACGTACCGACCCAGCGTGGCGCGTGGCAGGAGTGGGTTGGTCTTGCTGGACCGGAGCTTCTCGAACGCATCCGCCGCCGTCTGCGGGTTGGCAATCGCCGAGGCGTCGTACGTGGGTGTCGACGCGAGGGCCAGGACCGCCCCCGTGCTCGGGTCCAGCATCACGACCGCGCCGTGATCGCGTCCAAGAGCATCGACCGCCGCCCGCTGCAGCCGAAGGTCGAGCGCCAGCTGCAGCCCGAGCGGATCCCGCGTGCCCTGGCCGAACTTGTCGAGCAGGCCGTCGAACGGGTCCGACCCGGATAGCCCGAGCAGCTCCGCGTTGTAGGTCTTCTCGAGACCCGCCGTTCCGAACTGGCGTGACGCGTAGCCGACGACCTGGCTGATGGATTCGTCCCGATAGGTGCGCACGGCCTCACCGTTCTTGTCCCGCGAGCTGCGTGCCAGCCACCGGCCATCCCGGTCGACGATGGGTCCCCGAAGCGCCCGCCGGGCCACGGCGATCACCGACGGGTTGTCGGCAGCGCGCGACAGGCGCTGCGCCTCCACGACCTGCCACCACCCGGCCCCCAGGGCGAGGATCGCGAATGCGAGCACCAGCGCGATCCCGGTCCGCAGCACGTTGCCGCCGATCGGAGCGCGTCCGACGGGGCCGGTCACTGCTGATCCTCGACGCTGATCACCGGGGCCTTCGCCACGGGCGAGGCGGACCGGCCGGCTGGATCCGCTCGACGCACGCGACCCAGCCAGCGCCGCGCTGGGCGCGGTGGTGGCGGGGGCTCCACGCCGGGGTCCGAGAGTGCGAGCAACAGGCCGATCGCGAGCGCGTTTGCGAGCAGCGACGAGCCACCATATGAGATCAGGGGCAGCGTGATGCCGGTCAGGGGGATGAGCTTCAGGTTGCCGGCGGCGATGATGAACGCCTGCACGGCCATCACCAGCGCGAGCCCCGCCGCGAGGATCGCCCGGAAGTCATCGTGCGCCGCCGCCGCGATCCGAAGCCCGCGCTCGACGACGACCAGGTACAGGCCCAGGATCGCCAGCAGCCCGATGAGCCCGAGCTCCTCGCCCAGGGCCGCCAGCGGGTAGTCCGTATGGACGGCGGGCACAGGCAACCGACCGCCGATCGTGGGCAGCCCGGCGCCGAGCCCCACCCCGAGCAGCCCGCCACGGGCGAACGCGTAGAGCGCCTGCACCGTCTGGAAGCCTGCGCCCAACGGGTCACGGAATGGATCGAGCCAGTTGTCGACCCGCTGCTGCACGTGTCCGAACAGGTTGTACAGGGCCCACGAGCCGATCACGAACAGGAGCACGCCGCCGACCACGTACGAGGGACGACCGGTGGCCACGTACAGCAGCGCCAGGAACACGGCAAAGAACAGCAGCGCGGCGCCCAGGTCCCGCTGCACGACAACGATCACGAGGGCCAACGCCCACATCGCCACCATCGGGGCGAGGTACGGAACCGGTGGCAGCCGGATCGGCCCGATGCGCGTGCTCTCCTCGGCCAGCAGCGAGCGGTTCTCGGACAGATAGCCGGCGAGGAACACGACCAGGATGACCTTCAGCAGCTCGGAGGGCTGCCCGGACAGCGGCCCGATGGACAGGGTGAGCCGCGCGCCGTTGACGTCGTTGCCGAACACGAACGTCAGCAACAGGAGGGCGATCCCGACGGCCGCCCAGGTGTACTTGTAGCCGCGCAGCCAGGCGTCCGAGCGAACGGCGACCCCGAGCACGCCGATGACGCCAAGCGAGATCAGCAGCCAGCCAAGCTGCAGCTGGCCGAGACCGAAGGTCGCGTCCCCGAACGACTGCTCGACCAGCCCCTGAGGAAGACGCTGCATGAGCAGCAGCCCGATCCCGCCCAGCAGCCCGATGGTCGGCAGCAGCACCTGGTCCACGCGCCGGCCGGCCAGCGTGAACAGGACGTGGACCGCGAGCAGCGCACCGATGTACACCACCAGCGCGCGAGCATCGGGCGGCGAGAGATCGACCCTCTTGACCTGGTGCCCGGCAGCAAGGGTCGCCTGGACGTCGAGGGTCGCGCCGAGCGAGATCGCGCCGACAACCAGTGTTGCTGCGACGATCACCAGCAGGAACAGCTCCGTGCGGCGCAGCCGGGGGTGGACGCGCCATCGAGGGGCGAAGCCGGGACGCGCCTGGACCGAGGCGCTCATTGACCGACCCGCCACAGGGCTCGCACATGCCGAATGTCGCCATGGCGTCGCATCGCCCGTATGCCGTGGCTCACGCGCGCCCCCGATCGAGGCGGAATCGCACCTCGCCGATCTGCAGGTGATCGCCAAAGCCGAGCAATGCGACGCCATCGACCTGCACACCGTTGACGTAGGTGCCGTTCGTGCTCCCCAGATCCTCGATGTACCAGGCTCGGCCGCGGAATGTCAGCACCGCGTGATCAGCGGACGCGAAGGGATCGTCGACGACGATCGTGTTGTTCACGTCGCGCCCCAGGCTGGTGACAGCATCCAGCGGCAGGATCGAGCCTGCCGCAGGCTCGCCGCGCGCCGAGTCGAGGACCACGAGGCGGCCCAGCTCGATGGGACCGCGAGACGCCATGCGCAGGTCGCGCAGCAGGACGCGAGCGACGGCGAACAGGAACAGATACAACATGGCCAGGAACAGGATTCGTACGAGCCACAGCGTCAGGACGAACCCGTCCACGATCAGCTCGGCAGCGACTCGACGACCAGCACCGTATCTCCCAGGAGAATCCGGTCGCCCACCCCGAGCGCGATCTCATCCACGCGAACCCCGTTGACCCGGCTGCCGTTGGTGGAGTCGAGATCCGCGTACACCAATGCCCCGTGTCTGGCCAGGAGCCGCCCGTGGTGGCGCGACACGCGCGAGTCATCGAGAACAAGGACGTTGTCCCGGGCACGACCGAGCGTCAGCGGGCGCCCGTCGACCTCGATCGACGCCTCGCGACCATCCTGTCCGAGCACGCGCAGAACAGCCCTCGCCGACTCGGGCGACGGCCGTCGGAAGACATGGGTCTGGCTGCCGCCGCCTCGGATCCCGAGGTCAACCGGCTCCGCCACCGGCAGTGCGTCGAGCGCTGCCGGTCCACCAGGAGTTGGGCCACCGTCCGCACGCAGCGTCGCCGGCACATCCGATGCCGGGGCACTGTCCGCAGACGAGACAGCATCAGGCCTCGGGGAGCGATCGAGGGACAGGGGTCCGACAGGCAACGCTGGTTCGCTCGGGGCGGACGTCGCAGGGACGCTCGCGACGGCGGCATCCCGAACACCGACCACGACGCCGGGGGGTGAGGCCTGGAGGCTGCGGCCCTCGCCCACAGGTCGTGCGTCAACGTCCACCTCGACACGTCCGCGCTGGAGCGACGGGTCGGCAACGACCGACACGCTCGGTCGGCGCGCCAGGTGGTAGGCGTGAGCGCGCGCAAAGGCCAGGGCAGCATCGGCAAGACGTGCGGCCAGCACCTGCGCCGACGCCGCATCCGGTGCGAGGCCGGTGAGGTCGGCTGGGTGGATGCGCACTCGATACCGCGAGGGAACCTCTGTCCGCGACCCACGGCCGTCGCGGGCCCGCTCCATGGCCCGCTCGACCCGGTGCTCGAGCTGCACAGCCTGAACTCGCGTGCGGAACAGGCGTGTGGTCGAGCGCTCGAAGACCTGCTCCAGGAGCCGCTCGATGTCGGCGATCGATGCCATGGCGGTGCGAACCGTACCAGACAGTTGCCAAAATCCATCGGGGGACCAACGTCGGCTCCGGGCGGGTACGTCGGAGTCAAGGGAGCGGGTGACCCGCGGGTATACTCTGGCCCTGCCCGACGCTGGGTTCGGGCTTCTTGTTCTGCTCACCCGGGGGTCCGATGACCGAAATCCTCACCGAGTCGTTCTGCGAGCGGTGCGGCACCCGATACACGTTCGAATCGAATGCGCCCAGACGATCGCGCGTCGGTCGCGTGCGGACCCTTTCGAAGGGCCTCCGCAACTTCGTTCTCTCGGACGAGTCCTCGTTCTCCGAGGCGCTGGCCGATGCTCGGAGCGAGGAGGAGCTGAGCGCGACGGCACACCAGCTCGACGCGTTCCACAAGACCTTCAACTTCTGCCTGACCTGCCGCCAGTACACGTGCGGGACCTGCTGGAACCAGACCGAGGGTCGGTGCCTGACCTGCGCTCCGTTGCCCGATGCGGACGTCGCCGCTGAATACCCACAGGCGCTTCCGCTCGGCACGGACGGCCACGAGCACGGGGAGATCGAGGAGGCCTGGCCCGAGGCCGACCTGGAGCACATCAACGCGGTCCTCGGCCTGCCTGCCGCTCCCGAATCGCTCCAGGACGCAACCGAGACCCAGGCCGCAGACGCCACCCTCCCGGAGCCTGAGGACACGATCGAGACCGAGGCCGCCGATGCCACGATCCCGGATCCTGCGACAGCCGCCTCTGGTGCAGGGACGTGGCCAGCCGACATCAAAGCGACCGCTGCGCCTGACGACCATCCGGAAATGGCTGCGCCTGACGACCATTCCGATGCCGAGTGGGCAGCGGCGGCCGCGGCGGCGGCCAGTTCGTCGGAGACCGAGCTCATCGGCGTCGCGCCCGGCCAGAGCCTCGAGGATGCGATCGCCGCGTACGAATCCAGGCTCGACGAGCAGGAGCTCGCCGAGGCAACGGCCGCTGCGAGCGCCGCGGAGCGAGCGGACGCTGCAAGCACCGCCGAGCCCGGCTTCGACACGCCCGGACTGATGGGTCCAACCGAGACCGCGACCGAGACCGAGGCGCCCAGGCCGCCCGAGGCCCCGAGCGAGCCGACGGCCGACGAGGCGACGACGTCACCGGAAGAGATGGCGGCTGCGGAGGCGGCCCCGGTCGACACGCCGCCGTCGCCGCCTGCTGCCGCACCGACCGACGTCATCGCACAGCCGACCTGGCCGGTCGCCCCGGCGGCCCGACCGACGTCGGACGGCGTGCCCGCTCCCGTTCCATCCTCGCCGTCCACGCCTGCGCCGAGCACGCCGCCGTCGCCGGCACCCGATGATGTCCCCGCGACGCCATCAGCGCCCTGGCTGCGGGTCGCCCCTGACAACGACGCCGCGCCCACCACCCAGTGGCCGAGCACGCCCGCATGGCCCACGGCCTCCGGTCGCGAGATGCCGACCACGCTCGCCGGGCGGCCCCTGCTGCCGCGTGAGGACACATCCGCGCTATGGGCCGCCTCCGCGCGGGAGGTCCTTGGACCGGCTCCCGCGGGTGGGCCGGCCCCGAGCGCGACGGCGTCGCCACAACCGTGCGTCCAGTGCGGGTTGTCGCTGTCGGCGAACGCCCGTTTCTGCCGCCGCTGCGGCAGCCGTCAGGGCTGATCAGTCCGGCAGGTCGGTCAGCCGCTGCGCGCGCTCAGCCCTCCTCGACGGCCGTTCCGGCGTCGACACCCACCTGCTGGTGGAGTCGTACTCGGGTCCAGCTGGCGCCCAGCAGCAGGACGTTGAAGCTGATCGAAAGCCACGCGAGCACCGCGAAGACGGTCACGAATGCCCCAAACAGGGCAGCCGTCCCCGCCAGACGGGGCGCGATGAACGCGAACAGCTCGGCGAATCCGGCAAGCACGATGCCCGACAGCACCGCCGGCAGCCGGAACGCGCTGGCCGGAACCGGACGCGCGGGTACGAAGCGGTAGACGACAGACGTGACGAGGATGAACACCACGAGCGTCGCGAACGGCGAGAGCAGCTGCGCGCCGGTACGCACGACGCCCTCGATCGCCATCCCGGCCGGGGCGAGGTCGAGCAGCCAGGACAGCGTCGAGCCAGCGATGATCGCCGCCACCGGGAGCGCCACCAGCAGCACGGAGACGAACAGGCCACGGATCGTCTGCACGATCGGGTTTCGTCGTGGAACGGCGTCGAAGATCCGCGAGATCGCGGTGTCGAGCGCGGCATAGAACCGGCTCGATCCCCAGACGAGCGCGAGAAGGGCGATGATCCCCGTCGGTACCGCACCCCGCGAGACCTGCTGCAGCGCCGTTCGCGCGATCTCCTCCAGGGGCGGCACGGCCTTCGCGATCGCGTTCACGATCTGATCCTGGATCGTGGGGTCGTTGACGACCCAGGCGACGACCGACAGGATCAGCAGCATCAGAGGCAGCAGCGCCAGGAGCGCGCTGTACGCCAACCCACCTGCGACCAGACCGCCGCCGGCCCGGTCGAACCTCGCAAGGACGGCGAGCAGCGTCTTGACGGCCGGCGCGCCGCCGACCCGGCGGACGATCCGTTCCGCGAGCACCCGGAGCCGGTCCACGCGGCCGGCCACGTCTGAATCCCTCATCGGGTCAGCGGCTCAGATCCTCGAACAGCCCGGGCTGGAGATCATCGGCCCTGACCCGCCGCGGTGCCGTGATGAGTGCCTTCACCTCGCCGCGGCGAACGAACCGGCGGCCCCCCAGCTTGATGCTCGACAGACGGCCGGACCGGGCCCAGCCCCCAATCGTCGCCGGCCGGAAGTGGACGTTGGCGGCGGCCAGGATCTCGGCTGCCTCGTCGAGCGTGATCCAGTCGGCGGCACCAGGCATGCCGCTACTCTCCGCTGCCGCCGGACGCGCTTGCGGCACTGTCTGTCGCGGGCTTCTCGGCCGTGCCGCCGCCGTCGGACGCCGCAGCCGACGTGGCCGGGGCGGCTGTGTCGGTCGTCGGGGCCTTCTTGGCCGATGCGCTCGTGGTCTTCGCCCCACTCCCCGCTGCCCCACGATCCTTCTTGGCCCATCCCGAGCCCTTGTAGTGGATCGCCGGAGCCGCGAACTGCTTGCGCATCGTGGCTTCCGTCCCGCACGACGGGCAGAAGGCGGGACCGGGGTCGTTGATCCCGTGGACGATGTCGGTGCGGTGGCCGCAGCTGGTGCAGCGGTACTCGTAGATGGGCATGGTGGTCGTCAGGATCCGTGTCCGGTCAGCCGCGCAGCAGGCGCATGCCGCACTTGGGGCAGTAGAACGCTCGCTCATGTCCCGAGGCAAAGCCGCAGTGTGCACACACCAGGCCGCCGCGGCCCGCGGCCGGCACCGGGCGCTCGACCGCGGTGAGGCCGAGCGCGAACTGGTTGGCAAGGATGTTGGTCAGGATGCCGCCCAGGATCCGCTGACCGACCCGGTCCGTGTCGCCCCGCACGCCGCGGCCGCCCCATCCGACCACGCCCCGGACGATCATGTCGCCCGTCGCCTCGTCCCAATGAGAGGCGACGCCCCCGATGATCGCGTTGTACTCGGGGTAGCCCGACGTATCAATCTCCCCGTCGAGGAGCCCGCAGGCAAAGGTGTCGAACGCGAGGTCGATGGCATCGATGGACTCCAGCACGACCAGCGCATGGCGCGTGATCGGGCTCAGCTCGTGGTGCGCACTGAGCCACTGCATCGCCTCGGACGGACGTGCGATCTGGGGCACCGCCTGGCTGAACTCGATGGCCAGCGGCTCGACAATCTCGACATCGCCCTGGGCGACCCCGGCCAGCATCGACGGCAGCTCGGCGAGCGCGTTCGGTCCGGCCTGCATGCGAACACCCTCGGTGCTCTTGCCCGCGTAGTACAGCTTGAGCTGGTAGTCCTGCGCCACAACCTCTTCCGGGAGGCCGACCGTCGCGGACGGTCGGCTCGGTTGGGCGGGCTCTTCCGGCTCACCGCCGCGGCGCTTCAGGAAATCGAGGGGCACTGGGTCCTCCGGGACACGACCAACTGGCTGACCGTGTTGATCCTAGCAGCGGACGAGGCCCGGGGCATCAGACGACCGGCGCGCCGCCGACCACGTCACCTGTCCCGCCTCTGCCGGTGCGCCACCTCACCACGGTCAACCGCGTGGAGTGGCGGCGACCAGCCACCGGACGCCGCGAGCCGGGACGTCGATCGGCGCATCGACCGGATATCGGGTGCCGTCAAGCAGGTCGACAAGAGGCCCGACGCCCACGGGAGGAACGCGGTCGCGGGGGAGCCTCCGCGGCTCGTCCGCGACGTTGCTGACCGAGATCAGCGCTCCCAGCGGATGATCCCGCCGGAACACGAGCAGCGCTGCGTCGCCTGCGTCGACCACGTCGAGCGGAGTGGCAGCGTGGAGCTGCGGTGTCGAGCCGCGGACCCGAATCAGATGCCGCAGGTCGCCGTCAGATTCGACCCTCCACCGTGGACCGCATCCGGCGGCGGGCGGCGGCGGCCCAGTCCATCCGCGGGCGATGGAGCCAGCGGTTGTCGGCGGAGTGATCCGGATCCTGCCGATAGCTCCAGTCGTTGCGCAGACCGATCTCGTCTCCCATGTACAGGAGCGGGATGCCGTCCCACGCGAGGATCAGCGCGTGGCCGAGGCGGATGCGCTCGATGGCCGCGGTCACGAGCGCGGGGTCTCCCGCCTCGAGCGCAGCCTCGAGGCCCGCCAGGCTGGCAAACGTGCCGCTGATGCGACTGTCTCTCGTGGCCGGTTCGTACTGGAACACCTCGCCGCGGGCGAAGCTGCCCGGGAATCGGCCCGCGAAGAACTCGGACAGGAACTCCCGATGCGCCGGCCCGGTCCAGCCAACCGCAGCTGCGGCCTCGTCGGTCACCGCCCAGCCGATGTCATCGTGGCACCGAATGTACGTGGCCCAGGCCGTGGTCGGCGGCTTCCTGGGCAGCTGGCCCAGCACGTTCGTCGCCAGGCGCGTGTCGCGCGTGGCGAGCGCGGACCAGAACTGGACCATCAGGCTGTTGTGGTACGCCATGTCCGCCACGCGGCCGTAATGGCGCCCGACTCCCAGATAGCGCACGAGGTCGGCGGGGCCGACGATCGCCTCTGCCTTGAACACGACCGCCGGGGCGGCGATCCGGGCGGCGGCCCGCAGCGCCTGGAGCAGGTCGAACGCCTCGGGCTGGTTCTGGCAGTTCGTGCCCAGCCGCTTCCACATGAACGCGACCGCGTCCAGGCGGAACACCTCGACACCACGAGCCGCAAGATCCAGCACGACGTCGATCATCTCCAGGAACACGGCCGGATTGCTCCAGTTCAGGTCCCACTGGTAGCTGTTGAACGTCGTCCAGACCCATCGACCGTCCGGGAGCTGCGTGAAGTTGCCGGGGGCGGTTTCGGGAAAGGTGTCGGGCAGGGTGCGCTCCCAGCGGTTGGGCTGTCTCCGGTCGGGGTAGATGTAGTACATCGCCGACGCCGCTGCATCACCGGCGGCCGCGGCGATGGCCCAGGGATGCTCGGCGGCGGTGTGGTTGAGGACGAGGTCGATGCACAGGCTGATCCCGCGGTCCCGAAGCCTGTCGCACAGGTGTTCCAGGTCAGCCACCGTGCCCAGGGCCGGCTCGACCCGGCGATAGTCGGCGACGGCGTAGCCCCCATCGGTCTCCCCCGGTCTCGTCCGGAGCAGGGGCATCAGGTGCAGGTATCGCACCTCGAGCTCCGCCAGGTAGTCGAGGTGCTCCTCGACCCCTCGCAGCGAGCCGGCGAAACGATCCGCATAGCACACGTAGCCGATCATCTCGGGCCGCTGGAACCAGTCCGGCTGCAGCGATCGGCGGAGATCCAGCAGCTTGAGCGCGTCCGGGCGCTCCCGGTACCGACAGGCCAGCTGGCGTATCAGCCGTGCGAGCGCGTCCGAGCCATCGGGATGCGCGGCATAGACCCGGATCCACGCACTCTCCAGGTCATCCCACCAGAGGGCGAGCCGCACCTCGAACAGCTCGATGTCGCGCTGGGGCATGCCCTCGAGCTCGCCGCGCGCGACCTCGAGGGCAGCGTCGAGATCGAACGCGAGCGTCGCCATGGAGGTGGCCGATGAGATCGGCGACCCGGCGCGCGATGCCTTCCGGGTCGCCGAGCGGCTGGGCATGAGCGTGGTTGGACCGGTCGGTCAGCCCTTTACGGACCCGGCGAGCAGGCCGCGGATGAAGTAGCGCTGCAGGCCCAGGAACACCAGCACCGGCACGATCATCGACACGAACGCGCCGGCCGTGAGCAGCTGCCAGTCCTGTCCGCGGGATCCGGTGATCGACACCAACCGCTGGGTCATCACCTGGACGTCCTTGCTGCCCCCGAGGAACGTGGTGGCCACCAGGTAGTCATTCCAGACCCACAGGAACTGGAAGATCGCGAACGCTGCCAGCGCGGGCACCGACAGCGGCAGGACCAGCCGCATGAACGTCGTGAAATGCGATGCGCCATCGAGCGCTGCGGACTCCATCAGGTCCTTGGGTAGCTGGCTGATGTAGTTGTAGAGCAGGTAGGTTGCCAGGGCGAGCCCGAACCCGGCGTGCGCCAGCCAGACCGCCAGGAACGTCCCGTTGAGGTCAATCGCCAGGTAGGCCTTGAGCACCGGGATCAGCGAGATCTGGAGCGGCACGACAAGCATCGCGACCACCGTGATGAACATCAGGCGCCGGCCGGGGAAGTTCATCCAGGCGAACGCGTACGCGGCGAACGCCGCGATGAGGATCGGGATCACGACGGCGGGAATAGTCACCGCGAGCGTGTTCAGGAACGCCGTCGCCATGCCATCGCCGCCGAACAGCACCTGATCGTAGTTGTCGAGCGTGAACTGCCCGCTACCGAGCTGGCCGAACACGGTCCACCAGCCGGACGTCTGGATCGCTTCCTTGGACCGGAACGAGGTGATGAACAGACCCAGGGTCGGCAGGGTCCAGATCACGATCAGGAACAGGACGGTGAGGTTGATTGCTACTCGGGACCAGGTGATCTTTCGCATCACATCCGCCTCAAATCGCCTGGCCGCGGAACTGCCGGAGGTTGTAGAAGATCACTGGCGTCACGGCGACCAGCAGGATGATCGCCAAGGCGGCACCTCTGCCCTGGTCGAAGAACGTGAACGCCTGTTGCCACATCAGGGTCGCGATCACCTGCGTGTTGAAGTTCTGGTTGGTCATCGCGATCACGATGTCGTAGACCTTGAGCGTGAGGATCGCGATGGTCGTGGCCACGGTGACGATCGTCGGCCAGATCGTGGGCACGATCAGGCGCCGGAAGATCTGCCACTCGCTGGCCCCGTCGATCCGGCCGGCCTCGAGCATCTCGTCGGGCACACCCCGCAGCGCGGCCGAGATGATGACCATGGCAAACCCGGTCTGGCCCCAGATCAGGATCACGATCAGCAGGATCGTGTTCAGCGGCGCGCCCGTGAGCCACGACACGGGCGAGATCCCGAACGCTCCCAGGATCGCGTTGAGCAACCCGATCTGCGGCTGGCCTTCCGGCTGGAAGGAGAACACGAAGCGCCAGATCACGCTGGCGCCCACGAACGAGATCGCCATCGGCAGGAAGATCAGGGTCTTGGCCAGCCGGCTCATGCGAGACCGATCCACCAGGACCGCGATCGCGAGCCCGAGGACGGTGCTGAACAATGTCCCGAACACGAGCCACAGGACGTTGTTGCGGATGGCGACGATGAAGTCCGGGTTGCTGAACGCGTACGCGTAGTTGTCGACCCCGATGAACTCGGAGCCGCTGGCGTTTAGCAGGCTCTCCCACCCGGTGATCACAGCCGGCACGAGGAGGTAGAAGGTCAGGATCGCGAAGGCAGGCCCGACGAACACGAATGGCAGGATCCGCCGCTGCCAGGCGTCCGGCAGCTTCTCGGTCAGCCAGTTCGCGATGACGTACAGCATCGCGACGCCGCCGATGCCCCAGACGATCGCCACCCCCACGATGACGAGCTTGTTGGCCCCGCTGTCCTTGAGGAAGATGAACCCTGCCCACAGGACGATAAACGCGACGATCGGGACGAAGACCGAGACCGCGACCCGACCGACGCCCGCCACGAGCGACTGGCCGAGCCCGCGCCTCGGGGCGTCCGCGCTTGCCTGTTGCATCCCTCGCTCCTCCTCCGCTCGGGGACCTGGCAGATGGTCAGTGGCGGAGCCGCGACCGCGACTCCGCCACTTTCAGCTCGAGGCTACTGGCTGGGCCAGCTGGCCTGGATGTTGGACAGGGCAGTATCGAGGTCCTCGCTGCCCGTTAGCACCTTGATGGGCTCCTTCCAGAAGGTCCCCTGGCCGACCTCCGCCGGCATCGCGTCGGATCCGTCGAACCGGACGGCCGGCGCGTCGACCAGCGTCTTCGCAAACGCCGCGTCGAGCTGCGAGCTGTAGAGCGACAGATCCTGATCCTTGTACGGGAACAGGGCGCCGCCGGCCTTCTGCCAGGACTCACCCGACTGTGAAGTGGTCAGGTACTTGAGGAACGCCCACACCTCGGGACGATCCGCGAACGCCACCGCCTGATCGCCACCGACCTCGCCCGGTGTGCCGATCGAGCTGTCGATCGCCGGCAGCGTGAACACGCCGACCTGGTTGTCCAGGTCCGCCTGGATGTTGTCGGGGAAGAACGTGGTGATGAAGTTGCCCTGGTTCGTCAGCACACACTTGGGCGGGTCTGTGAACGCGTTCGGCGGGGCATCGCCGAAGTTCGTCTGGACGATGTAGTTGGTGCCACCGAACACGTCATCCGGGTTGGTCCAGATGTCCAGCACGTCCTGGAACGCGGTCTTGACCGTCGGGTCCGTGAACGGGGTTTGGCCCTGGACCCATGCGTCGTAGCCGTCGGGACCGACGGTCCGGAGCATGACCTCCTCGACCCAGTCGGTGAACGGCCAGCCGGTGCCGGCTCCGCTCTCGATCCCGATGCACCACGGCGGCGTGCCGTCAGCGATCATCTGGGTCATGAGGGTCTGCATCTCGTCCCACGTCGTGGGCGCGGTGTAGCCCTTCGAGTCCCAGTAGACCTTGGGATAGAAGACGAGCCCCTTGAGATTCACTCGATGGAACACGCCGTAGACCTGGCCGTCATCGGCGGTCCCCGATTCCTTCCAGCCGGGAGCATAGTTCGCGTCGATGTTTGCCACGATGTCAGCCGGCAGCGGGTACAGCTTGCCCTGGCTGGCGTAGTTCTTCATTCCGCCCGGCTGCGGAAGCAGCGCAACGTCCGGCGGGTTGCCGGCCTGGACCTGGACGTTCAGGCTCTGCTCGAACGACTTGTCGCCGCTGTACTCAACCTTGGCGCCGGTCGCTTCCTCGAACGGGGTCATCGCCTCGGCGAAGCGATCGGCCTCGACATCGACGAACGCGCCGCCGACGGTGATGGTCTTACCGGACAGATCGGGCATCCCGCTGTCGGGCGCCATGGATTCGGGCGCCATGGATTCGCCGCCACCGCTCGATGCCGGCGGAGCCGTTGCGGGTGCGGGTGTGCTTGAGCTGCCGCAGGCCCCGACGATCAGGGCACCTGCGAACAGGCTGACCAATAGACGATTCTTCATCGACTCCTCCTCAACGCCACCCGGATCAGGTCAGGATGACAATGCGCCTCGACTGGAACCGGTTCCAATGCGGGCGCATATCAAGCCTACCAACCAAAGTCAAGGCACCTCTCGGGGTCATCCCGTCACCATGCTGCGCTCGGGCGCAGCCGTCGAGCGACGAACGACGAGGCGGATGTCCTGCACCTCGCGCAGGGGCTTTGCCGGGCCGCCGTCCATCAGCGCCAACAGCCGCTCGACAGCCCGGAACCCGGACTCGAACAGTGGCTGGTGGATGGTGGTCAGTCCCAGATGATCGGCGAGCTCGAGGTCGTCATAGCCCGTGACCGAGAGGTCGCGAGGCACCGACAGCCCGAGCTGGCCGACAGCCTCGAGCACCCCAGCGGCCTGCGTGTCGCTTGCGCACAGGATCGCCGTCGGCGGGTTCGGGCTCGTCAGCAGGCGCGTCGCGACGTCAGCCGCCGCGCGCCGTGAGTGCTCGCCGGCACCGACCATGCCGGGTGCCAGCCGGATCCCGGCGCGCTTTGCCGCGCCCCGAACACCGGCCAACCGCAGCCGGCTGGACGTGAACGCAAGCGCGGTTCGCGAGTAGTCGCCCAGGAACGCGATGCGCCGGTGTCCCAGGCCGATCACATGCTCGCAGGCGAGCTGACCGCCGAGCACGTCGTTCCCGACAACGCGAGGCAGCGAGCGATGATGCGCATCGACCAGCACGGTTGGCAGCCCCGACCGCTCGATCCGCTCGAGCTCCGACTGGTGGGGCGATAGCGACACGATGATCAGGCCATCGACCCGTTCCGGTCGAGGCAGCTCACGGAACACCGCCTCGCGCCTCGCGGCGTCCTCGACGTTGAACACGATCGGGTCGTAGCCCACGCTCGCGAGGGATTGCTCGATCCCTCGGAACCGCTCGAAGGCCGATGGCCGGGACAGGAACGGGATGATGACCGCGATCGTCTGGGTGCGGCGAAGACTCAGGCGACGGGCCGTCTTGCTGGGCACGAAGTCCAGCTCGCGGATCGCTGCGAGCACACGCTCACGGGTCGCAGGGTCGACGTGGGCGCGGTCGTTGAGGACACGGCTGACGGTTCCCCGACCAACTCCCGCCCTTCGGGCGACGTCCCCAATGGTGACACCCACGCGCGTCCGACCTCCTCATGGAACCGATTCCATTGTATGGGCCACATGGAACCCCCCCCCGCCTGCGCGCTCGGCGCGGAGGTCAGTGATCCAGTCGGTCCCGAAGCCGGCCGACCTGGTCCTCGAGCTCGGTGGCGCGCGCCCCGGCGCCCTCGACGATTGCCGGCGGTGCCTTGGCCAGGAACGCCTCGTTGGCGAGCCTGGCTTGTGCCGCGGCGAGCAGGCGCTCAGCATCGGCCAGCTCTCTCGCCAGGCGCACACGATCCGCCTCGGCCGCGGCCGGGTCCACGTTGGGCAGGCCGATCACCGCCTCTGCGGGCCCGGCGACGACGGCGAGTCCGCCACCCTGCCCGGCGTCATCGCGCAGCTCCTCCCGCGTGAGTCGACGGCGGAGCGGGCGTGCCCGTGCAAGGCGCTCGAGAGCGGGTCGGAGCGCCTCGAGCGTGTGGCCCAGCTCGGGTTCCACGTACACGTCAACGGGGAGGTAGGCGGCCGGCTCGAGCTTCGCATCCGCGCGGGCGTTCCGGATGCCGCGCACGAGATCCACGAGCACCCCCACCTGTGCCTCGGCCTCCGCGTCTCGCTCCCCCACCCCCGGCCAGCGCGCCACGATGAGCTGATCCGGGTCGGTGGCACGGTGCGGGAGCGACTGCCACAGCTGCTCGGTGATGAACGGCATCACCGGGTGGAGCAACCGCAGGTACGTGTCCAGCGCGTCGACCAGCGTCCACCAGGTCGCCTCCCGCTCGGCGTCGCTGCGCTCGTCGTTGGCCAGCCGGACCTTTGCCAGCTCGAGGCCCCAGTCGCAGTACTCGTTCCAGATCGCCTCGTACAGGAGCCTGGTGACCTCGCCGAAGCTGTACTCCGCCATCGCACGGTTCACCGCGGCGACGGTGGCGGCCGCCCGGGACCGAACCCAGCGCTCTGCCGGTCCCAGCGATGGCTCGTCAGGCAGGCGTCGCTCGGCGGCCGGGTCGATGGTGGCCGGTCGTGCACCGAGCACGAACCGGGTCGCGTTCCACAGCTTGTTGGCAAAGTTCCGCGCCTGTTCGACCTTGGCCGACCCGAACCGCTGGTCGCTTCCCGGCGTCGTCCCATGCACGACGGCGAACCGGAGGGCATCCGCGCCCATGTCGTCGATCATGCCCAGCGGGTCCACGGTGTTGCCCTTGGTCTTGGACATCTTCTTGCCGTAGGGGTCGCGGATCAGGCCCGAGAGGTACACGGTGTGGAACGGAATGTCTCCGGTCAGCTCGATGCCCAGCATCATCATCCGAGCCACCCAGAAGAACAGGATGTCGTAGCCCGTCTCCATGACCGAGCCCGGGTAGTAGCGGCCGAGGTCGTTCGTCGCCTCGGGCCAGCCGAGCGTCGAGAACGGCCACAGCCCGGAGCTGAACCAGGTGTCGAAGATGTCCGACTCCTGGACAAGCTCGCTGCTGCCACAGGCGTCGCACGCGGACGGCCCATCGGGGTCGGCCGTGACCGTCACGTGGCCGTCGGGGCAGTACCAGGCGGGGATGCGGTGCCCCCACCACAGCTGGCGGGACACGTTCCAGTCACGGATGTTGGTCATCCAGTGCTCCCAGACCTTGTCCATCCGGGCCGGCAGGATCCGGGTGCGCCCGGAACGTGTCGCCTCGAGGGCTGCCCGCGCGATTGGCGCGGTGCGCACGAACCACTGCGTCTTGAGCCGCGGCTCGACCACATCGTCGCTGCGCTGACAGTGACCGATGACCATCTCGTGGGGTTGCTCGCCCTCGAGGTCCCCGAGGATCTCGAGGTCGGCCACGATCCGCCGTCGGGCGGCATACCGATCGAGCCCGTCGTAGGCGGTGCCGGTGTCGGTCACGCGAGCCAGGTCGTCGAGGATGTTGGGCATTGCGAGGCCATGGCGACGGCCGGTCTCGTGGTCGTCGTGGTCGTGGGCCGGCGTGATCTTGACGGCACCGGTGCCGAACGCTGGGTCGACCACCGGGTCGGCGATGATCGGCACGTCGCGGTCCACGAACGGAATGCGGACGCGGCGGCCAACCAGCGCGGCGTACCGGGGGTCATCAGGATGCACGGCGACCGCCGTATCGCCCAGGATGGTCTCGGGGCGCGTGGTCGCCACGGTGATCGTGGCGCCGGGATCGGGTTGCCCTGTGACCGGATCGAGCAGGTGGTAGCGAACGCGCCAGATCGTTCCCGTCTCCGGGGTCGGGACCACCTCGAGGTCGCTGACGCTGGTCCGGCAGCCGGGACACCAGTTGATGAGCGCCTCGGCCCGGTACGCAAGACCGCGCTGGTGGAGGCGCACGAACGCCTCCCGAACCGCGCGCGCGGACACCTCGTCCATCGTGAACCGGAGCCGGCCCCAGTCACAGCTGCCGCCAAGCCGGCGTTGCTGGGTGAGGATCGTGTCACGCGTGGTCTCGACGAACTCCCGCATCCGCTCGAGATACCGATCGCGACCCAGGCTGGCGCGGCTCTCCCCCTCCTTGGCAAGGATCCCGTCGAGCACGAACTGGGCGGCAATGCTGGCGTGGTCGACCCCGGGCAGGAACAGCGCCGGATGCCCAACCATCCGCGCATGGCGGACCATCAGGTCCTCGACCGTGGTCCGTTGCGCGTGGCCCAGGTGGAGGCTGCCGGTCACGTTGGGCGGCGGCTGGATGATCACGAACGGCGGCAGCGAGGCATCGGCCGTCGAGCCCGCACCGTCAGGCGCAAAGACGTCCGCGGCCAGCCAACGCTCGTAGATCGCGTGCTCGAACTGGGCCGGCACGTACGCCTTGGCCAGCGTCTCCGCTTCCCGCCGCTCCTCGCTCATGCTCGCTCCCGATCACCCGGCCCGACGTGGCCGGAAAGAAGAAAACCCGCTCGTCCAGCGGACGAACGGGGTCGTGGTACCACCTGCTGGTTCAGCATCGGGGCCGGGTGCGCTCATCGCGACCGGCGTCGGTCCGGTGCTCTCTGCGGCGCGCTATCGGGCGCCGACCGCACGGCTCGCGAGCGACCTTCGCGTCCGTCGTGCCGGCGCGGCTTTCACCGTCCCGCGCTCGCTGCCCGGCCGTGTCGGACCTACTCCTCTCGGTCGTCGCCGTGAGGGCCGGAGTGTAGCACGGCGATGTCACCGTTCCCCGTGTGTGCAACCGTCGCCACCGCCCCGTAGATCGCCCCCAGGAAGCGGCTCGGCACGCGGTGGATGTGCACCGGCGGCGAGAATCCGGCGCGTGGCGCCAGCTGCTGCCAGCGGTGGAACGAGATCGGGTGCGGCACGTACGGGTTGCCATGCTCGGCGTCGTACTCGACCAGGACCAGCCGACCGCCTGGCACCAGCACCGAGCGGATTGCCGCCAGCATCGGCTCGAGGTCGGCCACGAAGTGCAGGCTGTTCGCGGCGAGCACGCCGTCGAACGGACCCGCCGGCAGCCCGGCGGTGAAGTCGGCGGTCAGGGTGTGGACGGGCGTGCCCGGGAAGCGCGCCGCAACGCGTCCAGCGAGCTCGTCGAGAACCCAGCGATCTCGATCGATCGCCAGCACGTGCCCGGCGGGTCCCAGCAGGTCGGCGAGCGCGAGCGTGAACTCACCGTTGCCGGCGCCCAGCTCCAGCCATCGCGTCCCTGCGTCGGTGACGCCGGTGCGGATCAGGTCCAGGTGATCGGTATGCTTCACGGGCGGCGTGCGGGCGGTGACCGGGTCAGGCGCCGGGCCGGCCCGGCGTCGAGGAGGCGTTGTGGCCGCGTGCCGAGCCCGCGCCGGTCCGCGTGTCCGCAGCCGCTGCCTGCGAAAGCTCGCGATTGGCCGAGCGAAGCCAGTCGGTCGCGCCGAGCAGGAAGGGCACGGCGCCCGCGATCAGGAACCAGGGCCCGAACGCACCCGCCAGGGCCATCACGGCCACGCCGAAGCCAAGCGCCAGCGGCGCCGCGCTCCGCGTCGGGACAGGCGCTGACTCGTCACCGAACGGGCCATCGGGCCTGGTCGGGTGATCAGCAGCCGCCGGATCGTCCGTCCGACCGCTCCGCCACAGGACAAGGAAGGCCGCGCCGGTCGCGAACCCGAACCCGAGCAGGAGCACAGTCCCGGCGGCGTCGTAGCTCAGGAACCAGTAGATCGTGCCCGCGATCAATGCGAACAGGGAGAGGCGCCCGAAGAACTTGATCTCCTCAGGCATCGCGGCCACCCGAGGCCGTCGGCAGCGTCGCGCCATCGACCAGGGTTGGGACGCCATCGGCCACCGCGGATGGGCCGACCGCCCCTGCCAGGTCGGTTGTTGCCGACCCCGCCCCACCCCCGGACGCCGGTGCGGTCGTGGCCAGCGCCTCCATGCGGGCGTCGAACACCGGCCGCAGCGACCGGATCGGCGGCAGACGGTCGAAGTTGTGATGCGGCGGCGGCGACGACGTCGCCCACTCGAGCGAGTTGCCACCCCACGGATCATCCGGCGCCGTCGGCGGCTGTCGCATGGCGCGGAAGACCGCGAGCAGGAACGGCAGCATGCCCGCGGCGAGGAGCAGCGCACCGATGGTGGAGATGAGATTCAGCGGCTCCCAGCCTCGATCGGCCGGGTAGTCGGCGATGCGCCGTGGCATCCCCTCGGCGCCCAGGATGTACTGGGGGATGAAAGTCAGGGCGAAGCCGATGACCCAGGCGAAGAAGTGCAGCCGTCCGAGCCGCTCGTCGAGCATCCGACCCGTGAGCTTCGGGAACCAGAAGTAGATCCCGGCGAAGCCCGCGAACATGGTCCCGCCGATCAGCACGTTGTGCAGGTGGGCGACGACGAAGTAGGTGTCCTGCGCCTGGTAGTCGATCGGGGGTGAGGCGAGCATGACCCCCGTGATGCCGCCGATCGTGAACACGTACAGCAATCCCAGGGCCCACAGCATCGGCACCGGGAACCGGAGGTTGCCGCCGAACATGGTCCCGGTCCAGTTGAAGATCTTGATGCCGGTCGGGACGGCGATCAGCAGCGACATGATCGAGAAGAACGGCAGGTCGACCCGACCGGTCGTGAACATGTGGTGCGCCCAGACGCCCATCGAGAGGCCGGCGATCGCGATCGTCGCGAAGACCATGAACCGATAGCCGAACAGCGGCTTGCTCGAGAACACGGGCACGACCTCGCTCATGATCCCGAAGTACGGCAGGATCAGGATGTAGACCTCGGGGTGCCCGAAGAACCAGAACAGGTGCTGCCAGAGCACGGGGTCGCCCCCCTGTGTTGGATCGAAGAAGCCGCCCCCGAAATGACGATCGATGAACAGCATCGCGAGGCCGGCGGTGACGGATGGAAACGCGAACAGGATCAGGATCGCCGTCACCAGGATCGTCCACGTGAACATCGGCATCCGGAACATGCGCATGCCCGGCGCGCGGCGCGTGTAGATCGTCACCAGGAAGTTGACCGCGCCCAGGATCCCCGAGAAGCCGACCAGGGCGACACCCACGATCCACAGGTCCATGCCCACCTGGGGCGAGTACGCATAGGAGGACAGCGGCGCGTATCCGGTCCAGCCAGCTGCCGCCGCGCCGCCAGTGGTCAGGAACCCCATCATCACGATCAGGCCGCCGAACAGGAACAGCCAGAACGACAGGGCGTTCAGGCGCGGGAACGACATGTCCGCGGCACCGATCTGCAGCGGCATGATCGCGTTGGCGAACCCGATCGCGAGCGGACCGGCGAAGAACAGCAGCATCAGGGTCCCGTGAACCGTGAACAGCTGGTTGTATGTCGAGGCGTCGACGAGCTGCTGTCCCGGCGCGGCAAGCTCCAGGCGGATCAGCTCGGCGATCGCCCCGCCAGCGAGGGCGAACCCGAACGCCGCGGTGATGTACATCGCACCGATCTTCTTGTGATCGGTGGTCGTCAGCCACTCAAGCAGGGTGACCCGCTCGACCGGGGCGTGGACCGGGGCCTCGATCGCGCTCATCGAACGTCCTCCCACCTCGCCGGCGTCATGAGCCCTGGCCCCCGGTTGCTGCCTGATCGGCGAGCCATTGCTGAAACTCCGCCGAGTCCACGGCCCTGACCGTGAACAGCATCTCGTCGTGCCCGATCCCGCAGAACTCGGCACACGCGCCGTTGTAGACGCCGGGCGCCGTGATCCGGAGGTCGAAGTAGGTGGGCTTGCCCGGGATCGCGTCGCGCTTGAACAGGAACTCGGGGACGAAGAACGCGTGGTTGACGTCGAGCGAGTCCAACGTCACGTGGACCGGCGTGTCCACCGGCAGCACGATCTCCAGCGGGGCGTCGGTGGTTCCCGTGAGCCTCACCCCCGCGTCGGGATACTCGGCCGCCCACTGCCAGCGGAAGGCCGTGACGTGGAGGTTGATGCCACCCGGCTCGACGGTGTCCACGGCCGAGATCGTGCGCACGGTCAGCACGAACAACACGAGCACGGTGATCAGCGGGATGATCGTCCACGTGGCCTCGACCTTGAGGCTGCCCTCGGTCTGCTTGGGCAGCGTGGCGTCACGCCTCCGATAGCGCAGCACGGCCCACGTGGTCAGGCCCCACACGATCGCGGCCACGATGATCCCACCGACCAGGAAGACCGTCCACAGGTTGTCGATCTCCCTGGCCTGCGTGGTGGCCGCGGTCGGCATGCAGCCGCCGACGAGCAGCGCCAGCGCGGCCAGGACGGGGGTCATGCGTCGCCTGCTCATCGATCCGTCTCCGCCTCGCTGAAGCCCCCACCCGCGTTGCGCGCCAGGAGCACGCTCGGCGGCTCCTCCGGCAACCCGGACTGCTCAAGGCGTTGATGCTTCGCCTGGGCGTCGCGCGCCATCCGGTACACGATCAGCCAGGTCACGATCGGTGCCACGAAGAGCAGCACCCGGAACGCGACCGTGATGTCCTCGACCGGGATCGAAAGCAACACGGCCAGGACGTCATTGCCACCCGCGATGGTGAGGGTGAGGAACAGGGCCACGCCGGCGGCGCCCGTGGCGGTCCGGATCGGCGTCTGCCACGGCGCATCGAGCAGGTGGTGCTCGGCGTGATCGTGGGTCAGCCGCGCCTCCAGGAATGGCCACAGGGCCAGCAGGGTCATGAGCAGGCCGGGGATCAGCACGCCTGGCACGAACACGGAGGGGATGGTCACGCCGAGGATCGTGGGCTCGATCGGCAGCCCGAGCCGAAGAGCGCCCTCGAGCCAGCCCACATACCAGTCAGGCTGGGCGGGGACGGTGGCCACGTACGGGACGTACGGTCCATACAGCCAGACAGGGTTGATCTGGATCAGGCCCGCGAGCAGCGTGATCACAGCCGCCGTGAGGAACATCAGCCCCAGCGAGCGGAACACCTGACCGGGCCAGAACGAGAGGCCCACGACGTTCGACTCGCTCCCACCGTGTCCGCGGAACTGCGTGTGCTTCTGGAGCCAGAGCAGGGCCAGATGAGCGCCGATGCCACCGATCAGCAGACCCGGCAACAGCATGATGTGGAACACGAACAGGCGGCTGATGATGTCGGCGGTGGGGTACTCGCCACCAAAGAACAGCGACGATACCCATGGACCCACGAACGGCACCGAGAGCATCACCGAGTCGATGATCCGGAGGCCGACCCCGGACAGCAGATCGTCGGGCAATGAGTAGCCGGTGATCCCCTCTCCCAGCGCGAAGGTCAGCAGACCGATGCCGATCAGGTAGTTCAGCTCGCGCGGCCGGCGGAAGGCGCCGGTGAAGAAGATCCGCGCGAGGTGGGCGGCGATCGCGCCGAGGAAGATGAGCGCCGTCCAGTGGTGGACCTGGCGCATGAGCAGCCCGGCCTGGACGTCGAATGAGATGCGCATCACCGAGTTGTAGGCGGCCGACACCTCCTGGCCACGGAGGACCTTGTACGAGCCGTCATAGATCACCGTCCGCGTGTCCGGCGTGTAGAACAGGGTGAGGAAGGTGCCCGTCAGCAACAGGATCACGAACGAGAACAGGGCGATCTCGCCCAGCAGGAAGCTCCAGTGATCCGGGAACACCTTGCGCATCCCGGTCCGGATCGGTGCCGCCATCCCCGTTCGCTGATCGAACCAGCCGAGGAGGCGTTCGAGCTCGGTTCGCCGTTCGGCGGTGGTCGACGGCTGCTCGGCGATGGGTTGCCGCTCAGCCATCGGTGATGTCCCAGAAGGCCGGACCGACCGGCTCGAAGAAGTCTCCGTCGGCGACAAACGTGCCATCGCCCTGGAGCCGGATGGGCAGCTGGGGCAGCGGCCGGCCGGCCGGGCCGAACACGGGCTCGGCGCCGTCGAGCACGTTGAACGTCGACTGGTGGCAGGGGCAGAGCAGCTGGTGCTCAGGGGCGCGGTACAGGCCCACGGGGCATCCCGCGTGGGTGCACAGCTTTGAGTACGCAACGTAGCCGTCGGGTGCCCAGATCATGCGATCCGCGGGCAGCTGCAACAGGTCCGGAGCGACCCGGATCAACAGCGTTTGCGCATCGGCAGAGCCCACAAAGCCCTCCGGGAACGCGGTCACGACGCCCTCCAAGGGCAGGTTCGCGGCCTGGATCGGCTGACCGTCGAGACCCACCAGGCGCAGCCCGCCACGCTTCCAGGGCGTCTCGAACAGGGATCGTCCCGGCGCGGGACCCAGGGAGAGCACCGGAATCGCCAGCGCGGCTGCCAGCCCGGCCAGTGCCGCACCGAGGGCGCGCACCAGCAACGAGCGACGCGTGATCATCGCCTCCTCCGCGATGATCTCCTGCTCCGCTTCCGCATTCGCGTGGGTGGCCGATGGGTGCCGGTCCTCGGTCTTGAGCGTCCCGGGCAGCAGCCACCGCGACCAGGCGATGATGCCGACCCCGATCCCGCCCAGGGTGGTCGCCAGCAGCACGCCCTCGATCTGCGTCTGACCACCCGCGAGATAGACGCCCAGGAGCACGACCCCGGCGATCGCCGACACACCGAACAGCACGGCGATCACGCGCTCGATCCTGCGGGAGCGCAGATCGTTGGGGCCGCTCATTCCGCTGCTCGTCCCGTCTCATTCGACGCAGCCGCGTCAGGTGCGGCATTGTCGCGCCGAACCGCCACCCACCGGGCCACGAGCAACAGGGCGAGGAGCACCATGCCGGCCACAAAACCCTCCGTGACCGGGCCCACGGCCGGGCCGGTCGCGCCACCCGGGTGCGGAGCGTCGCGCAGGTACTCGACGTAGGCGGCCAGGTCATTGAGCTCGTCGGGAGCGAACGAGAAGCGTGGCATCGGACCTGGTCCAGTGATCGCGGCCTCGCCCACCGTCGTCGCATCGTCGCCCACCAGAGGCGGTGCCACGAAGCCGCCGCCGACCGCCCCGCCGCCGCCGGCGGGACCATGGCACGCGGCGCAGTTGGCCACGAACAGATCGCGGCCACGCGTCGTATCCGCTCCCGACGTCACGACGTTCGGGATCGCCGGACCGTTGCCAAGGGACGCCACATAGGCGACCAGCGCCTGGATCTGCGCATCGTCGAACAGCGGCGCACCGCGCTGGATCGGGTTCGCGGGGTCGGCCAACGGCATGCGCCCGGTGCGGAGCATGAAGTCGGCGGCCGCCGCACCCGCCTGCCTGATGTCCGGGCCGGTGCTGGTTCCCGCGCCCTGCGGGCCGTGGCACGCCGCACAGCTGGTGAGGAACAGGCCCTCCCCCGCCGATGCCTCCGTGACCGCACCGGCGGCCGGGCTGGTGGACGGTGGAGGCGCCGTGCTCGTCGCGTTGACCACCGCGCCGGCCGCTGCCATGAGCAGGACCAGCACGCCGAACATCAGCGCGTAGCCGAGGATCACCCGGCGCCCCGAGGGCGTCCTCCGGGGGACACGCCGTCGTGGCGGGGCGAGGTTGGGGCCGACAGGGGACGCGGACGCGCGGTCTACCATCACTCCTTGCTCGGGGTCTTTGGCATGCTAACCCCAATCGCTCCGGCTCAGCCACACGGGTCGCACCCGACGGACCGGTCGGAGGGTCCGGGCCTGTCCCCGCGATCCTGGCATCAACGGGAGCCACATGGTCGTCACCATCCATTTGCTCGCCGCGCTCCTCGTGGCCGTCAGCGGCGTGGCCGTCATGGCGGTGGTGGTCGTCGGGCGCGTCCTGGGCCGGGACGTGCGATTCGCGCTCGACCGCGCGATCCTCGCCGCGCTGGCCCTCGTCATGATCGGGATCGTCCTGGGCCTGGTGATCCTCGTCACGGGCGGGCGACCGGCCGACCCGCTCCATCTCCTGTACGCGGCGGTCTCGCTGGTTGTGCTGCCCATCGCGCGCTTCTGGGACCGGCTCGCGAGGCGACGGCCGCTGGCGATCGGGATCGGTGGGCTGATCGTCGTGGGCCTGGTCTTCCGCCTGTTCCAGACGGGCTGACCCGACCACCGCAGCCAGCAGGCGTGGGACGGATCAGCTCGACGCTAGGTCCGAAGGGCCGGAGTGATGTTCGCGTTGAACCGGAAGAGATTGCCGGGATCCCAGGTCGCCTTCACGTCGGCCAGTCGCATGAACGTGGCGCCGTGGCTCGCCCTGGCCTGCTGCTCTCCCTCCTCAAGGAGGCCGGGAAAGTTCAGGTAGCTTTCACCGCCGACCGCGCTCACGATTTCGCGACCCCACGCGATGTTGGCCGCATCGTCGGCGGCTTCGTACCAATTTGACTCGGGGCTGATCAGCCAGGGCGACATCCGCTGTCCGAACGCGCTTTCGTCGATGGACACGCGGGCGATGGCGCCCAAGTTGGCCCAGATATCGATGGTGGAGTGACGCGAGGGACGCCCCTCAAATCGTTCGACGAGCCCATCGATCACGGTGTCGGGGAGGTCATCCGAGAACGATGACTTCCAGTAGTAGCGCATCGTGTGAGCCGGATAGTCCGCATCGAAGAACTGCTGGAAGTCGACGTACGGCACCGCACCGCCGATGTCGATGGCCGGGCCGGTCCCAAGGGCGCCGATGGGTCGCAGCAGCTCGATCCCCTCCTCGACCGACGCAGCAGCCATGGCGAGGATGAACAAGGCGTCGGTGCCACGCAGCTCGGCTGGGAACGCCTCGTCATCGGGAACCGGCGACAGGACCGCAACCGGTGAGACCTCGTCGGGAAGGGTCGGCGCGAGGTCGCGGAGGTCCCGGAGGCGGGCGGCTGCCTCGTCCATCGGCCAGACGGCCACGGTGGTGGCCACCGTCGGACCTATCGGGAACAGTTCGTACTCGAACTCGGTGACGACGCCGAAGTTCCCGCCGCCGCCGCGGAGGGCCCAGAACAGATCCGGGTGGTCATCCGCGCTCGCCCGCACGACTCGCCCATCGGCGGTCACCACGGTCGCGGCACGGAGCGCATCGCAGCTGAGCCCGTGCTTCCTGCGCAGCCACCCCAATCCCCCGCTCAGCGTGAGTCCCGCGATCCCGGTATCTGACACGACACCACCGGGAGTTGCGAGGCCGAACGCCTGCGCCGCGGCATCGAGGTCACGCCACCGCGCGCCTGCACCGGCTCGAACCCGCCGGGCGACCGGGTCGACAACGACATGCGACATCGGCGAGCAGTCAACGACCAGGGCCCCATCGCCCACGGCCAGGCCGGCGACGTTGTGACCGCCGCCACGAATCGACACCGGCAGCCCGTCGGCCCGAGCAAGCTCCAGAGCCCTCACCACCTCGGCCGACGAGGTCACTCGGGCGATGACCGCCGGGCGATTCGAGATCATGCCGTTCCAGACCTGCCGCGCCTCGTCGAACGCAGGATCGTTGGGCCGGACCAGCCGCTCCGCGGGGATTTCGGTAGTCGCCGTTGTGTGCATCGGGTTCTCCATCGGGCAATCGACAGGCTCTCTCACGGCTGGGCCCCACACCTGGCTCCACGGCCATACCAACCGGTCGGTATGCTAAATGGACCACAGGCCAGCGTCAAGGCCCGATTTGAGCGAGAGGACGGTAGACCGACCGGTCTGCTACGCTCTTCGAATGGATCGAACAGCGGCGCCCACGCGCGAACGCATCCTCGACGTCGCGACGGTGATCGCGTTGGATCGCGGGTTCGCCGCCGCGTCACTCGACGAGGTCCTCGGCAAGGCGGGGGTGACCAAGGGCGCCTTCTACCACCATTTCGAGTCGAAGGCCGACCTCGGCCGGGCAATCCTCGACCGGTACGCCGCGGCTGATCTCGCCACGCTGGACCGCGTGTGGGCGCAGGCCGAGGGACTATCGCGCGACCCCCTCCAGCAGCTGCTCGTGTTCGTGGGGCTGTTCGCCAACCTCGACGAGCTCGCGACCGACGACCCGGGTTGCCTCTACGCGACCTTCGTCTACGAGCGCCAGCTCGGCGTCGACGGTGCGGCCGAGACCATCGCGGCATCGGTGGCAGCCTGGAGGGAACGGTTCCGATCGAAGCTCGCCGAAGTCGTGGTCCGCTACCCGCCCCGCATCGACGTGGATCTCGACGCGCTCTCGGATCTCGTGCTCACGGCGTCCGAAGGCGCCTACATCGTCGCCCGTGCGACCCGTGATCCCGACCTCGTCCGCGGCCAGCTGCTCCAGGTGCGCGCCTACTTCGAGCTCCTGTTCTCACCGGATCCGGCCATCGGCCCGCCAGCGCGACGCCTCTGAGCGGGACAGGCGGGGAGCACCCGGACGCGCCTGCCCGACGCGCGAAGGCTTACGCGCTGGCGGCGCGGTCGGCCAGCCGCTCCTCGTAGTTGGTCTCGTCCACGCCGCGATCAACGTCCGACTTGGTCAACAGCAGCGGCGCTCGGCCCTCGCGGATCGTCTCCTCGGTGATGATGCACTTGCGAACGTCGGTGCGCTCCGGGATGTCGAACATCACCTCGAGCAGCGCCTCCTCGACGATCGAGCGCAGGGCGCGGGCACCGGTCTTGCGATCGATGGCGACCTCGGCCGCGGCCTTCAGCGCGCCGGCCGTGAACACCAGCTCGACCTTGTCCAGCTGCAGGAACTTCTGGAACTGACGGGTCACGGCATTCTTCGGCTCGACCAGCACGCGCATGAGGTCATCGGCCGTCAGCGGCGAGAGAGTGACGATCACGGGCAGCCGCCCGATGAACTCCGGGATCAGGCCGTACTTGAGCAGGTCCTCGGGCATGAGGCGCTCGATGATCATGGCGCGGTCCGCGGCGGACATGCCGCCCTCCGACCCGAACCCGATCGAGCGCTTCCCGACACGCTCCTCGACGATCTTCTCAAGCCCGTCGAACGCCCCGCCACAGATGAACAGCACGTTGGTGGTGTCGATCTGGATGAAGTCCTGGTGCGGGTGCTTGCGGCCACCCTGCGGCGGCACGTTGGCGACGGTGCCCTCGAGGATCTTGAGCAGCGCCTGCTGGACCCCTTCGCCGGATACGTCGCGTGTGATGGACGGGTTGTCCGCCTTGCGGGCGATCTTGTCGATCTCGTCGATGTAGATGATCCCGCGCTGGGCCCGGGCGACGTCGAAGTCCGCTGCCTGGATCAATCGCAGCAGGATGTTCTCGACGTCCTCGCCCACGTAGCCGGCCTCGGTGAGCGAGGTGGCGTCGGCGATGCAGAACGGCACGTCGAGGACGCGCGCCAGCGTCTGGGCAAGCAGGGTCTTGCCCGAGCCGGTGGGCCCCACCAGCAGCACGTTCGACTTCTGGAGCTCGACCTCGTCGACGGCGGATCCGACGTTGACCCGCTTGTAGTGGTTGTAGACAGCCACGGACAGGACCTTCTTTGCCTTGTCCTGTGAGATGACGTACTGGTCGAGCGAGCTGGTGATCTGGCGCGGGTTCGGGAGCTTCTGCTGGGCCGGGCGCGCCTTGGGCGCCTCCAGCATCTCCTCCTCGATGATCTCCTGACACAGGTTGATGCATTCATCGCAGATGTAGACACCCTGCCCCGCGATGAGCTTGCGAACCTGCTCCTGGCTCTTGCCGCAGAACGAGCAGCGGTACGGAACCTTGGTTCCCTTCGAGCCAGATGACGAAACCGGCATGTGATGCCCTGCGCTACCGCGCGGTCGCCGGCCCGGACTCGTCCTGTGCCGACGACTTCGCGCCTGATCCCTTGCCGCCCGCCGCCTCCGCATCGTGCGCCTGCGCGATGAGCGAGTCGCCGGTCAGCGTATACACCGCGTCGATGATGCCATACTCGCGGGCCTGCTCGGCGCCCATGAAGTAGTCGCGGTCGGTGTCCTTGGTCACCCTATCCAGCGGCTGGCCGGTGTGCTTGGCGAGGATCTCGTGGTTGACCGTGACCAGGTGCTCCCATTCCTTCATCTGGATCACGGCGTCGGGTGCGTTGCCGCGGAAGCCACCCGACCCCTGGTGGATCATGACCCGGCCATGGGGCAGCGCGTACCGCTTGCCCTTGGTGCCGGCGGCCAGCAGCACGGCGGCCATCGAGGCCGCCATACCGATGCAGATCGTGCTCACCGGCGCCCGCAGGTACTGCATGGTGTCGTAGATCGCGAGCCCACTGGTCACGACGCCGCCGGGCGAGTTGATGTACAGGCTGATGTCCTTCTCCGGGTCTTCGGACTCGAGGAACAGCAGCTGGGCGATCACCAGGTTGGCCAGGTGATCGTCGATCGCGTCGCCCAGGAAGATGATCCGCTCGCGCAGCAGCCGCGAGTAGATGTCGTAGGCGCGCTCTCCACGGCTTGTGGACTCGATGACCATCGGGACGAGCATGGTGGGTCTCCCCTGTGTCAGGTCGGGCGTCGATGAGTTGGACGCCGACATCATTCGCCGGCGGTGGCAGGCTCAGCCCCGGGGATCGACCCCGGATCGGTGGCGCCGATCGAGGCGGTCGCCTCGGCCTCGGGCGCATCGACGGCGGTCGGTGCGTCGTCCTCGGCGTGGGGTAGCGCCGGATGCTCCGGGTGGGCGGCCAGCCAGCGGTCCACCAGGGTCTCCACCACCTGCGTCCGGCGGAGCGTGCTGCGAATGAAGCTCCGACCCCGCTCGGACTCGAAATAGCGGACCGTCTTGGGATCGCGATAGCGGTTGCGGGCGAGCTCCACCTGCGCCTCGACCTCCTCGTCGGGGACGTCGATCCCTTCGACCTCGGCGATCTTGGTCAGCACGAGCAACACCTTGGTCCGCTGCTCGGCGCGCGGCCGGAACTCGGCGTGCAGGTCGTCATTGGTCTTCTCGGTCGCCTTGAGGTAGGCGTCCTCGCTGATCCCCTGGCGGGTGAGCGTCGAGCGGAACTCGTCGTGCATCACCTCGACCTCCTGGTCCACCAGGGCATCAGGGAGGTCGATCGTGGCGTTGGCGACCGCGTAGTCGATGATCTTGTCGCTGAACTCGTGGCGGGCTCGGTCCAGCGCGTTGCGCCGCAGCCGGAGCTCGACGTCGGCGCGCAGCCCCGGGAGGTCCGGGTACTCACCCATCGAGCGGGCGAACTCGTCATCCGCATCCGGCAGGATCTTCTCGCGCAGCTCCTTGAGCTCGACCTCGAAGTGCGCCTCCTGGCCGGCCAGTGTTGGTTCGCCGTAGTCCTCGGGGAACATGATCTCGAAGCCCTTCGAGTCACCGGGCCTGAGGCCCACCAGGTTCGCCTCGAACCCCGGGATCAGACGGTCCTCACCGATCACGAGCGGCATGCGCTCCGCCGACCCGCCTTCGAACGCCTCACCATTGCGGGTGCCCGCGAAGCCGATGACCGCCCAGTCCCCATCCTTCGCACCCCGATCCTCGACCGCGGCCAGCGTCGCGTTCTGGTCACGGAGCTCCTCGATGACCTTGTCCACCTTCTCGTCGTCGATGTCCTCGATCTCCGGCGCGAACTTGAAGTCCGAGTAGTCGCCGAGCGTCACCTCCGGCCGGACCTGGACCGTGGCCTTGAAGCGCAGAGGCTTGCCCTCGACGGCCTCGACGACCTCGACCTCGGCGTCGGTCAGGGGCACGATCCCCTGCTCGATCACGGCCTCGCGGTAGGTGGACTGCATCAGCGTCTCGACCGCCTCGTCGAGCACGGCGCTGGGTCCGAGCACGCGCTCCAGGATTGGCCGCGGAGCCTTGCCCGGGCGGAAACCGGGGACGCGCGTCCGGCGCGACAGACGGCGGACCGCATCGCGCACGGCACGGTCGAGGCGATCGGGGGGAACCTCGATCTCGAGGAGGACGGAGCTCTTGGGGGCGGGTGTGGCTGTCACTTGCATCGCCGGCGAGTATAGGGTGGGTCGCCCGGGGGAGGTCGAGCGGAGGTCAACCGGGATCAGGGCCGGGACCCGGCACCGTCCCCTGCACGGCGGAGCCACCCGCGTGCACCGTGCCGCCGCCGGCATGCGACAGCAGGTGGCCCCGGTCTATCCTCGGCTCCGCAAGCGATGCCAGGGCGAGTGGCGGAATGGCAGACGCGCCGGCCTTAGGAGCCGGTGTCCCGTGAGGGACGTGTCGGTTCGACCCCGACCTCGCCTACCACCCCGGTTCGTGGTCGAACGTGATCGGCATCAGCCCTCGTCGGGTGGCGCACCCCGCGTAGCCGACGGGCGGCGGCCGCGCAGTCGGGCCAGCTGGTCCGTGTAGCCGGCAGCGTCCGGGGCGAACAGGTCGTGACCGAGCCGGAAGCCGGCACGGAGGGCGATCGGTCGAGCGAACGTCCCGAACAGCGACGTCAGCGTATGCACAACGTTGCGGGTCTCGCCTTCGGGCGCCTTCTCGCGCAGGTATGCCGCGAACTCGCGCTCGATGGTGCCGCGAACCTGCTCGCCATCGGAGCCGAGCGCCGAGAGAGCCCGATTGATCTCCTCGGGCAGCATCGAGGCCGGCAACGGGTCGGGCTTGCCGAAGATGGCGCTGCGGGTTCGCCGCAACACCTTGCGAGGGCCGCCCAGCACCAGGAACGTGGCGCCGGCAGCGAGACCGACGGTCCTGACCGGCTCGCGTCGGATCTTGGCCTTGAGATCGACTGCCGCCCGGGCCGATGCCTCGAGCCGCTCGAGCTCCTCGCCCACCGCCAGTCGTGCCTCACGCGCCTCGTGGCGAGCGGCAACCACCCCCGGGCGACCGGCGAGAATCTCTTCGGGTGCGTTCATGACTTCGGTGCGAACGGGACCTTCGACTTCGCCCACTCGATGGTCTCCTTCGTGGTGTCGATGGTGGCCTGCGGCATGAACCGCGCCTTGAGCGCTTCGGTGTCGATCCCTTCCCGAGCGACGCGGCCCGCCATCAAGGCAGACCAGGAAGCCAGCCCCACGGCGACCCCCAGCGCGATCCCGACGCGCCACCCGAACGTGATCGCGAGGAACGCGCCCAGCATCGCACCGAGGATGAACCCAGACACGGTGCCGGCGACGATCGAGCCCGCATCCCGGGACCTGGCACCGAGCACAAGTCCACTCAGCGCACCGACCACACCCACGACCAGCGCACCCGTGGCGAGCGGGCGCCAGGCGGGCTCGCCGAGGTTGATCGCGTCGCCGATACGCCGAAACAGCTCATTCGGGAGATTGAGCCCGAGCACGACGGCCACGACCAGGCCGATCACGAACGCGAGGAGCAGGTCGATCCCGAGGCGAGGCACCCGGACCGCGACCAGCACCAGCATGATCGCGACGGCGACGAGCAGCTCCGAACCGAGCAGCACGCCCCACCCGATGGACCCGAAGATCCATTCGCCGGTGAACAGGATCAGGCCGATCGGCAGCAGGAATGCCAGGAGGATCAGTAGCGCGATGGCCCCACCGCCGAGACCCGCCGCGCGGCCGACCTCGCCCTTGATCTCGTCCGCCTCGGCGCGGGCGAGGTCCATGTGCGCCCGCACCATGCGCGTCACCGCACCGAACGTCGCACCCAGCTGCTCCCGGAGGCCGGGCGGCTTCGGCGGTCGAGAGTGGCGCGATCGAGACCCGCGGCCCGATGCGGAGCCCGAGGGCCGCTGCGCCTCCGAGGCCGGGGGTGGGCCTGATGCGGGCGACGTGCGGGACGCCGAGGTCGCCTCGGCGTCACCAGCCCCGGCACTCACATCGGGACCGCCGGTACCGGCGGCGGTACCGGCTCCCTCGGTGCTGGGCGCCACGGGCCCGTCGGTGGGCGGCACGGTGCCGTCGGGGTTGGGTTCGGGGTTCGGCCCGGTCGGATCCAGTGGTCGTTCTCCCGGAGGGGTGGGCTACGGGGTCTCGGGGGACGGCCGAATCATAGCAGCGGCGCTCGAGGCCGCCTCCACGGTACTCTCCGCCGCATGTCCCAGGCCACCGCCACCGACGCCCCGACCGGCTCGGACCGCTCGTTGCTCACGGCAGAGCTGCTCGCGGTCGGGAGCGAGCTCGTGGCCGGGGAGACGCTCGACACCAACTCGACCGAGCTGGCTCGCTCTCTGGTCTCCCACGGCGCGACCGTGGGCCGGATCCAGAACCTCCCCGACCATCTCCCGGTGGTGGTCGGCGAGCTGCGCCTGGCGCTCGCCCGTTCCGACCTTGTGGTGACGACCGGTGGACTCGGTCCGACGCCCGATGACCTGACGCGCGAGGCGGTGGCGGAGGCCTGCGACGAGGCCACGTTCGTTGACCCGGACACGCTGGCGTGGCTGCGGGAGCGCTGGCGCCGTCGTCGCCTGCCGTTTCCGGACGCGAACATCAAGCAAGCGTGGCTGATCCCGTCCGCGACCGGCCTCCCGAACCCTCACGGGTCTGCGCCGGGCTGGTGGGTGGACCGCCCCGACGGACGCGTCATCGTCCTGCTCCCCGGCCCGCCGCGAGAGATGCGCCCCATGTGGACCAACGAGGTGCTGCCGAGGCTTTCGGCCCGAGGCCTGGGGGCCGACCTCGAGGTCCGCACGCTGCGTCTTCACGGGATCGGCGAGTCGCAGCTGGTCGGTGACCTGGGCGAGGCGCTGCTGCGCCGCGCCAACCCGATCGTGGCGACCTATGCGCGCCGTGACGCCGTCGACATCAGGATCTCCGCGCGGGCCGGCGACGATCACTCCGCCGTCGAGCTCGCCGACGAGGCGGAGCGCGCCGTGCTGGCGGCGGTGGGCGATCACGTCTGGGCGCGAGGCAGCACGACCTGGGCCCAGGCGATCGATGCGGCGCTGGCCGAGCATGGCTGGACGCTGGCGATCCGGGAGCGCGGCTCGGCGGGCGCGCTGGTCAGCCTGCTGCGCGGGGTCACCGCGCTCCGTCACGCGGACGTGCTGGCCGGACCCGGCGATACCGGCGAGCCCGGCGGCAGGACGGACGGGCCACGGACTGACGCCGGAGATCCAGACGATGCCGATCTGGTCCGGCATGCGGGCGAGACGGACGTGGGTCTGTCGATCCGGATCGAGCCCGCCGACGACGACCTCGACGTCCGGGTTGCCGTCGCGACCCCGGCAGGCGATCGTCGCGAGCGCCACCGCGCCCTGATGCACGGCGTGGTCGGTGAGGATCGCGCGGCAATCGCCGCGGCGGCCGTGCTGCTGTCGGTGCTGCGCGAGCCGATGTGAGTCCGTCGGCGCCCGATTCTCGCCTCCGCCGCCCTGGTGACCAGCCGACCTAGCGACGCGCCGCCCGTCGCAGCCCCGGCAGGTCGAGGATCACGATGGCATCGCGATCGAGACGGATCAGTCCATCGTCCACGAGCCAGCCAAGCATCTTGTTCACGCTCTGGCGGGTGCTGCCGACCATGGCTGCCAGCTCGCTCTGCGTGATGGGGCCGTCGAGCGGGATCTCCTCACCCGACCCAGACGTGCCTTGCTCCTCGGCCAGCCTGACCAGACGCGCGGCCAGACGGCCGGCGATGTCCAGGAAATGAAGCTCCTCGACGTGCGTCGTCAGGCGACGAACCTCGTTCGCGAGCTGCATGATCACGTGATCGCGGATCGCAGGGACCTCGTCGATGAGCTGCCGGAATCGCTCGCGCGGAACCGTCAGCGTCTCGGTCGCCTCGACCGCCGTTGCCGATGCCGATCGTGGCGCCCCGTCAAGGAGCGCCAGCGCGCCGAAGAACTCGTTTCCACGCAGCGTTGCAAGGATCGCCTCGCCACCGCCATCGCCCGTGGTCCAGATCTTCACCCGTCCGCTGAGCACCACGTACAAGCCGTCCCCAGTCTCGCCCTGACGGAAGATCACGTCGCCACGGCGGTACCGTCGGGTCCTGACCGTGGCGGCCAGCGCCGCCAGGTCATCGCGCTGCAGGTCCCGGAACAGCGGCATGCACTCGAGGGCTGCCTCGAGGCGAGCCTCACGCGCCGCTGGACGCACGCCGGCCGTCGATCGAGCGGGGCTCATCGTGCCATCTCGGCCAGGTGCGTACGCCGATCAGCTGACCGACAGCACGGGGGCCTGGTTGGTCTCCGCGCGAACGCTCATGCGCGCGGCAACCTGGCCGGCGACATTCTCCAGCGCCTCAGCCGCGGCGCCGGGCTCTCGCTGGGCGACGGCGGGCACCCCGGCATCGCCGCCTTGACGGACGGTCACGTCGAGCGGGATCTTGCCCAGGAAGTCGAGGTTGTGCTCGGCCGCGAAACGCTCGCCGCCGCCACGGCCGAAGATCTCGGTCGCCTCGCCGCAGTGGGGACACACGAACGCGCTCATGTTCTCGACCAGGCCGATGACCGGCACGTTGAGTCGTTCCAGCATCGCCAGCGCCTTGCCCACGTCCGAGAGCGCCACGTCCTGGGGCGTCGTCACCAGCACGGTGCCGCTGATCGGCACCGCCTGGGCGAGCGTCAACTGCGCGTCGGACGTTCCGGGCGGCAGGTCGACGACCAGGTAATCGAGCTCGCCCCACTCGACGTCCCGCAGGAACTGCGAGATCGCGCCGCCGATCAGCGGGCCGCGCCACACGATGGGCTGGCCCTCGGGCACGAAGAACTGGATCGAGATGACCTTCACGCCATGTCGCTCGAGGGGCACGATCCGATTGTTCTCACTGGCGACCGGCTGGCCCTCGACGCCCAGCATCATGGGGATGTTGGGACCCGTGATGTCGGCGTCCAGCAGACCAACCGACGCACCCGCGCGCGCGAGCGCCACGGCGAGATTGACGCTCACCGTGCTCTTGCCCACGCCACCCTTGCCGGAAGCCACCGCCAGGACGTTCTTGACGCCGGGGAGGAGCTGCTCGGCCGATCGCGGAGCCGCGCGCCGGACGGTGGCGCCCCAGGTGATCGACACATCGGTCACGCCAACCGGCTCGAGGGCGCGCCTCGCCTCCGCCTCGATCTGGTCCTTGAGCGGACAGGCCGGCGTGGTGAGCTCGATCGTGAACGCGACATGAGATCCGTCGATGGAGAGGTCGCGAACCATGTTCCGGGTCACGAGGTCACCGCCCAGCTCTGGCTCCTGGACGGTACGGAGGGCATCGAGGACGGCGGACTCGGGGATGGAGGTCATGCGGTGGCTGCTCTCGCTTCTACGCGGCCCGGGCAGGGCCGACCATGAGGTGAACCTGGGGCCAATGACGTGGACCCTAATCGTACCCGCGAGTCGCCCGAACCCGGTCGAGCGTCCGAAGCGTGCGATTCACCCGGGACAAGTCGGGTGCGAATCTGCGAATCTCGTACTGTCCGGAGACCAAACCGCGACGTATCGTCGATTTGACACTGAAGAGTCCAGACGCCTATCGTTCGAGCCCCGAAGGGGCGTCGACGTGCAGCGTCCGCACGGCCGCCGGGTCGGACCTGGCAGCCCCGGTGCAGAACGAGGAGGGTGCCTCACCCGTGCGCCACGTCGACGTGCGCCTCATCCAGGTCACCAAGGCCTTCGGCGATGTCCTGGCGGTCGATCACATCGACCTCGAGGTCGAAGACGGCGACTTCTTCAGTCTCCTTGGACCCTCGGGCTGCGGGAAGACGACCACGCTGCGCATGATCGGTGGCTTCGAGCAACCGACCAGCGGTGTGATCGAGCTGCACGATCAGGACGTGACCTGGCTGCCGCCCTACCAGCGCAACGTGAACACGGTGTTCCAGAACTACGCGCTGTTTCCGCACCTCACGATCTTCGAGAACGTCGCCTTCGGGCTGCGGCGCAAGAAGGTGAAGGATTCCGAGATCAAGTCGCGCGTCACCGAGATGCTGCAGCTGGTCGAGCTGCCGGGCTATGAACGGCGCAAGCCGAACCAGATCTCGGGCGGCCAGGCCCAGCGGGTGGCGCTGGCGCGGGCGCTGATCAACCGCCCGTCGGTCCTGCTGCTCGACGAGCCGCTGGGGGCCCTCGACCTCAAGCTGCGCAAGCAGATGCAGGTTGAGCTCAAGCGCATCCAGCAGGAAGTCGGGATCACCTTCATCTACGTCACGCACGACCAGGAAGAGGCGATGACGATGTCCGATCGCATCGCCGTCATGAACGGGGGACGATACGAGCAGCTGGGTGATCCGCAGAGCCTCTACGAGCGGCCGGCCACCCGCTTCGTGGCAGGCTTCCTGGGCGTCAGCAACCTGCTTCCCGGCACCATGGCCGGGGTCGAGGGCAGCTTCGGCGTCGTGCGGCTTGACGACGAGACGACGATCCGGATCCCGGCCGACCTCGCAGGCACGGGCCGGCTCGAGGTCGGCGTCCGGCCCGAGAAGATCCAGCTCGGACCAGAGACCGCGGACTCGACCGGGTCGGCCCTGAACCGGCTCAGGGGCATCATCGCCGACGCCTCCTACCTCGGCGTCAGCACCCAGTACCAGGTCCGGACGCGAGGCGGCCAGACCATCAGCGTGTACGAGCAGAACACCAAGCGAACCGAGTCCGGCTCGCTGCACCGACAGGGCGACGAGGTCTACCTGACCTGGGCGCCCGATCACACCTTCGTCGTCGCGGGGAACGGCGAGCAGCCATCACCGCCGGTCGAGGATCCGGCGGTCACCGTCGGAGGAGACCGATGACCGACCTCAGAAACCCCCTCGACCGAGGCGTCAGCCGCCGACGCTTCCTGCAGGGCACGGGGCTCGTTGGCGTGAGCGCCTTTCTGGCCGCGTGCAGCACGAGCGGCACCGCCACGCAGGCACCGACGGCCGCGCCGTCAACAGCACCCGGTTCGATGGCCCCCGAGTCCATGGCGCCCGAGTCCATGGCGCCAACCCCGGAGCCGACGCCCGCGGACGTCCTTCATTTCGCGAACTGGCCGCTGTACATCGATACCGACGACAACGACTCGACCAAGCACGCGTCGCTGGAGGCGTTCACCGCCGAGTACGGCACGACCGTGGACTACTCCGAGGTCATCAACGACAACGAGGAGTTCTTCGGCGCGATCAAGGCCCCGCTGCAGGCGGGACAGGACACCGGCTGGGACCTGATCACGCTGACCCAGTGGATGGCCGCGCGCCTGGTGCGCCTGGGCTGGCTCGAGGAGTTCGACAAGTCGGTGATCCCGAACTACGTCAATAACCTCGAGGACGCGTACGTCGCACCTGACTTCGACCCCGAGAACAAGTACCACGCCCCGTGGCAGGGCGGCATGACCGGCCTCGGCTACGACAAGAAGGTCACCGGCCAGCTGAACTCGCTCGACGCGCTGTGGAACCCGAAGTGGGCGGGCAAGATCACGTACCTCACGGAGATGCGCGATTCCGTCGGCCTGACGCTGCTGAAGCTGGGCTACGAACCCGCGACGGTGACCGACGAGCAGTACACCGAGGCGATCGCGGCCATGCAGCAGTCGGTGGACGACGGGATCGTCCGCCGCTTCACCGGCAACGAATACGCCGAGGATCTCGTGTCCGGCGATGTCGTGCTCGCCATGGCCTGGTCGGGCGACATCATCCAGAAGCAGGCGGATCGGGCCTCGCTCGAGTTCACCGTACCCGACCAGGGTGCGATGCTGTGGTACGACAACCTCCTCATCCCCAAGGGTGCCGAGCACAAGTACACGGCCGAGCTCTACATCAACTTCTACTACCAGCCGGACATCGCGGCCGAGGTCGAGGCCTGGGTCAACTACATCTGTCCGGTCAAGGGCGCCAAGGAGGAGATGGTCAAGATCGATCCCGAGCTCGCCGACAGCCCGCTGATCTTCCCGCCGCCGGACGTGGTCGCGAAGCTCCACAGCTTCCGCTCGCTCGACGAGTCTGAGGAGCAGCGCTACAACGACCAGTTCTCGACCCTGATCGGGCTGTAGCCCCGCCAGCAACGACGCGGAGGCGATCGGCCATGGGTGTCCTGATCAAGCGCTACGGGCGGGCGGTTCCGTACCTCCTCCTGGCGCCGGGCATCCTGTGGCTGATCGTCTTCTACGCCTATCCCTCGCTCCAGATCCTGATTGCGTCGTTCTGGTCGGGCACCCTCGAGACGGGCTTCACGTTCTCGCTGTCGAACTGGACCACGTACCCGGAGGCGCTCGACCGCTACTCCGAGCAGTTCCTGCGCTCGATCCTGTATGCGGGGTCGGCGACCATCCTCACCCTCCTGATCGCCTACCCACTCGCGTACACGATCGCGTTTCGGGGCGGACGCTACAAGAACCTGCTGCTGTTCCTGGTCGTGGCCCCGTTCCTGACCAGCTTCCTGCTGCGCACCATCAGCTGGAAGATCATCCTGGGTGACACCGGCATCGTCCTCGGCCCGCTCAAGGACCTCGGGTTCCTCGACCCGGAGTTTCGGGTTCTGGCCACCCCGGTCGCCGTGATCTCGGGGATCACCTACGCGTTCCTGCCGTTCATGACCCTGCCCATCTACGTCTCGATCGAGAAGGTGGACCGGCGGCTTGTCGAGGCTGCCCAGGACCTGTACGCCGGCCCGTGGCGACCGGGCGGCACCGTCGCTGGCGCCATCTTCAGCGGCGCGCTGTTCGGTGTGCTCGCATACGCCTTCCAATGGCCCTATGTGCCGATGATCGCGGTCGGGGCGCTCGCCGGCGCCGTCATCGGCACATTGTTCCTGTCCCAGTCGTTCCTGCGCATCACGCTTCCGCTGTCGCTGCCCGGGGTGTTCGCCGGATCGTTGCTGGTCATGATCCCCGCCATGGGCGACTACGTGAACTCGTCCCTGCTGGGCAACACCAGCACCAACATGATCGGCAACGTGATCCAGAGCCGGTTCCTGACCAATGCCGACTATCCCACCGCCTCGGCGCTGAGCTTCATGCTGATGGCCATGATCCTGGTCGCGGTCACCATCTACGGGCGCATGCTGGGCACCGAGAACCTCACCTCGAGCCGTGGGCTCTGAGTCGATGAGCGCGAGCGCCGCGACGACCGCGGCCCCGGCGGTGACGCGGCCGTCCCGCTGGTCCCGCCTCGGGCAAGTCATCACGAACTACGCGGCCTACGTGTACGTGATCGCGGCGATCGCCTACCTGATGCTGCCGATCGTCGTGATCGCCCTGTTCAGCTTCAACGACCCGATCAGTCGGAGCAACCTCGTCTGGCACGGGTTCACGCTCAAGTACTGGACGGATCCGTTCGGGGTCCCCGGCCTGGGCGACGCGGTGACGGTCAGCCTGCAGATCGCGTTCCTGTCGACCATCATCGCGACCACGCTGGGCACGCTGATCGCGCTCGCCCTGGTCCGCTACCGCTTCCGCGGGCGGGGCCCGATCGACGCCATCATCTTCCTGCCCATGGCCACCCCAGAGATCGTGATGGGCGCATCGCTGCTGACGATGTTCGTGGCCATCGCGAAACCGCCGTTCTTCCCCCTCAACACGCTCACGATCCTGATCGCCCACATCATGTTCGACATCAGCTTCGTGGTGGTCACCGTGCGGGCCCGGCTTGCGGGGCTCGACCGGCACCTCGAGGAGGCGGCCATGGACCTGGGCGCCAACGAGTGGGTGACGTTCTGGCGGGTCACCTTCCCGCTGATCCTGCCGGGCATCGTGGCCGCCGGCCTGCTCGCGTTCAGCCTCTCGATCGATGACTTCGTGGTCACGAACTTCACGGCCGGTCGAACGCTCACGTTCCCGATGTTCATCTGGGGCTCGGCGCGTATCGGCGTGCCGGTGCAGGTGAACGTGATCGGGACCATGATCTTCCTGATCGGCATCCTGTTCGTGGTCCTCAGCGTCCTGTTCCAGCGGCGCCGCGAGACGCACTGAGCCCAGAGCCTGAAGCCGAGCTACAGGAGCCCATCATGGTCGACGCGCTGCCCTCTGCCCCTCCCCTGCCCGACCGGTCGGTGGTGCCCCCGGTCTGGAGCCGGATCACCAACCTGGTCGTGGACCACGGTGAGGGCTCCTGGCTGGTGACCCCAGACGGCGATCGGTATCTCGACTACACCTCCGGGATCGGGGTCACCAACACGGGACACGCCCATCCACGCGTGGTTGCCGCCGTCCAGGCACAGGCGGCGAAGCTGCTCCATGGCCAGCAGAACATCGTCTACCACGAGCCCGGGCTGCGCCTCTACGAGCGGCTTGCGGGCCTGCTCCCGGGCGGCCCCTGGTCCGCGTTCCTGGCCAACTCGGGTGCCGAGGCGGTCGAGGCGGCAGTCAAGCTCGCCCGGGTGGCCACCGGTCGGCCGGCGATCATCGCGTTCCGCTACAGCTTCCACGGCCGTACCGCCCAGACGATGGCGCTCACGGCCGCCAAGGACGTCTACCGCGGGGCGTTCGAGCCGCTGCCGGGGTCGGTCTACCACGCAGCCTACCCGTACTGCTACCGCGCCTCCGGCGGCGCCCACGACCCCGACGATCACTGCACCTGCGACTGGGAGGCGCAGCTCGACCTCCTGTTCCACCAGCTCGTCTATCCCGACCGCGTCGCGGCGATCATCATCGAGCCCGTGATCGGCGAGGGTGGCTACATCGTTCCCCCGCCGGGCTTCCTGCCCCGTCTGCGCGAGATCACCCGTGAGCACGGCATCCTGCTCATCGCCGACGAGGTCCAGACGGGGTTCGGGCGGACGGGCGAGCTGTTCGCGGTCCGCCACTGGGACGTCGAGCCCGACATCCTGGTCATGGCCAAGGGGATCGCGTCCGGGCTGCCGCTGTCCGGGATCCTGGCCCGTCGCGATCTGATGGATCGGTTCCCGCCCGGCTCGCACGGCGGCACCTATGGCGGAAACGTCGTCGCCTGCGCGGCAGCCCTCGCAACGCTCGATGTCATCGAGGACGAGGGGCTCGTGGCCAACGCCCGCGAGCGTGGTCAGCAGCTGCTCGCCGGCCTGCGTGCTGTCGCGGAGCGCCACCCGGCGATCGGCGATGTCCGGGGCCTCGGCCTCATGGTTGCGATGGAGCTCGTGAGGCCCGGCGTCGGTGATGGCCGGTCGCCGGACGCGGCGCTCACCAAGCGCGTCCAGCAGGCGTGCTTCGATCGCGGTCTGCTGCTGCTGACCGCGGGCAGCCACGCGAACGTGATCCGGATCATCCCGCCGCTGGTGACGACCGCCGAGGAGGTCGACGAGGCGCTGGTCATCGTGGCCGAGGCCCTGGACATCGCAGGGGCCTGACGCTCGCCGGCACCGGGGTTCACCAGCCGTGTCCGATCCCTCTGACACCACGCATGACCAGGTCACCCTGCGGGCGGCCCGGGCACGGGTCGAGGCGCTCTTCCGCCGGTTCAATCGGCTGACGCCCGACGAGCTGGGCCGGGTCGGGCTGCTGCGTTCACCCGAGGAGCGCGCGGCGCTGCTCGCCGCCGTTGACACGGCCGCGAGCGAGGCGGGGCGCCAGGAGCTCGTGGCCGAGGCCAGGGAGCAGGCGCGCGACATCGTCATGCGCCGGTACTCGGATGGCACGTTTCGCCCGACCTGGATCGCGCTCAACTGGGGGCTGTCCGGGGGCACGGTCGGCGACCGCGTGGCCGTGGTCGAGGCGCTCGCGGATGCGGCTGCGGCCGCCGCCGTTGCGGATGTGCTCGATCGGGACGCCGCTGCGGCGCTCGCGGCCGACGCGGAGCACGTCCTCGATCTCGCGGGCGGGTCGGCATTCGACGGCGCGCTCGGGCGTGCGCTTCGTCAGCCCGAGGATCCTGCCCTCCGGCGCACGCCGCGGCGGCAGCGGGCCGTCCTCGCCGTGGTGGCGGTCATCGTTGTCCTGATCTCGCTCGCCGGGCTGGCAGTCGGAACCGTGCAGGGCGTGATCGGCAGCCTTCTCGCGGTCGTCATCGCGGTCGGGTTCGTCTACTGGCTGCTCGCGCGATCGAGCGACCGCCCCTGAGCGCGGTCGAGCGTTCCCGGCTCCGGCGATCGCTCAGCCGCCCGACGTCTCCCGGACGCGGCGGAGCGTCGCGTCGTGGACGAGCCCGTTCGAGGCCACGAACGACGGCGCATCGATCCGACGCACGCCCTCGATATCGCTGACACGCCCGCCGGCCTCCTCGACCAGGACCTGGGGTGCCGCCAGGTCCCAGGGGTGCGCACCAACCTCGAGCGTCACCTCCGCGGCGCCTTCGGCCACCAGCGTGTAGCACCAGAAATCGCCGAACCCGCGCGTTCTCCAGGCCGAGTCGAGCAATGCGTCAAACCCGGGCATGAGACCGCTCGCCCTCGCGTCCGAGCTGCTTCCGTAGACCAGCTGCGAATCCTCCAGCGCGGCGATCCGGGAGACCGAGATCCGGCGCTCGCCGTCGGCGCCCCGGTTCCACGCTCCGCCGCCCCGCCACGCGAACCACCGCTCTCGCATCGCCGGCGCCGAGATCACGCCGACCTGCGGCTCGCCCTCATGCTCGACGGCAAGCAGCGTTGCGAACACGGGGATGCCACGGATGTAGTTGTGGGTGGCATCGATCGGGTCGATCACCCAGCGCGTGACTGCGTCGCCAGCAGCCTCGCCGTACTCCTCCCCCGCCAGGCCGTGGTCCGGGTAGCGCGCGCTGATCCGGTCGCGGATCTCCCGTTCGATCGCCTGGTCGGCCGCGGTCACGAACGTCCGGTCCGGCTTTCGGCTGGTCGCGATCTCGCGGCGGAAGTGCGCCATCGCCAGCGCGTCCGCCGCGTCGCACGCCTCGAGGGCGAAGGACAACCACTCACGCAGGACGGGCTCGGACACCCGGGCGAGGGACGCAGACCAGGTGGCGCCGAACTCGGGAACGCTCATGCCCGACATGATGCCCCACGGTCCATGCGGGCGGAGGAGCAGCACAGCGGATGGCCACGCAGCGGCAGGCTCGGGTGACCGCCCTGTCAGGAAAGCGGTCCGAACGCCTCCGGATACCGGACCGTGCCCGCCATCGCCTCGTCCCACGCCGGCAGGCGGCGGGCCATCCATGCCTCGTCGGGCCAGGCTGCGGCAGGCGGTTCGAGACCGACCGCCCGGGCCGGCTCGAACCCGAACCGCCCGTAGTACTCGGGATAGCCCAGCAGAACCAGCGCGGGTGCGGCACGCGCGACGGCCAGACCCAGCGCGGCCGTCATGAGCGCCGATCCGACCCCGCGCAGCTGGATCGTTGGCCGAACGGCCATGGGCCCGATGGCTAGCACGATCGCCAGGACCCGGCCATCGGCATCCTCGACCGGACATGGCGTCAGCAACAGGTGCCCCAGGACCTCGTCGGCGCCATCGATCGCAACCAGCGACTGCCAGCCCTCAGGTCGCTCGGCCCGGATCCGATCGACGATGTCGGCCTCCTCCGGACCGGCGAACGCAGCCAGCTCGACGGCCCGCACCCCGGGCACGTCACCCGGCGTCTCGAGCCGCACGGAGACCTGAAGCTGAGCCGGCCGAACGCGGATCAGCGGCTCGCCCGTCCCGCCGTTCACGAGCCCGTCAGCGCCCCGGCGTGCCACCCGGTGCGGCTGCGCATGATCAGGCGCCGACCGCGTTGCGCAGCGCCTCGGGCACCGGGCGACTGACCGCTACCGGCTTGATGTATCGCTCCACGAGCACCATCGAGCCGCTCACCTTGAGGTTGCTGAACAGGAACGCGATCTTGGCGGCCTGGCTGGCGAGGATCTCGTCCTTCGTCTCCAGCTCCCACAGCTCGCGCTTCAGCGGGCCGATCGCCTTCTTTCGCGTCGTGTACAGGAACTGCTCTTCGGTCTGGCCCTCCTTGCGCTCACCGGCCGCCTTGCTCCGGCACCAGTCGTTCACCGCCTCCATCAGGGAGGACGGGAACGCCGGATGGTCGTAGAGCGCGTTCTGGAAACCCGTCGCGAGGTGGATCTCGGCCGTCTCGACCGTCGGGAAGTGATGGAACAGCTCGTCGGGCAGGGTCGAGGCGCCGTGCTGCACGGCACCCGCAAGCCCGTACTCGCGTGCGATCACGCCCAGCTTGGCCAGGACGTCGAAGTCGAGCTTGACCGCGGCAACCCCGCCACCCGGAAGCGGAACGCCACCGTGTGACGTCCCCGTCTGGACGCTGACCTTGGACAGCCCCCTGGCTCCCGGAGCCTGCCGCTCAAGCTCGCCTGTATAGCCGTCGAGGTAGGCCCTGAGCTCCTCGGGCGTCGAGTTCTGCTTGCCGACCTCGCCGATCTCGCCGCCCACACTCACGGTCACGCCGTCCGTCTCGAGGCTGCGGATCAGCGCGGTGAGCTCCGCGGCACGGGTGTAGTTCTCGCGCTGCTCCTCGTCCACGTTGGGCTTCGAGAGATCGACCAGCGTCGAGCTATCGATGTCGATATTGCGGTATCCGGCATCGATCGCCAGGCGGCAGGCGCGCCGGATCTCCTCGGTCATCGCCTCGGGGTCGGCGGCGTACTTCTTGGCGTTGAACTGGTAGTGGTCGCCCTGGATGAACACCGGGCCGCGCCAGCCAGCCGCGATCGCCCCTGCCAGCACCGATGTCGCGAAGTCCCTCGGACGCTGATAGGTGTAGGTCTGCTCGCTGCGGGCAATCTCGAAGATCAGCGCGCCGACATCGGCCTTCTCGGCCGTCTCGTAGATCGTTCGCGCCATGTCGAAGGTCTGCGCGCGGAGGTTGATCGCCGGCACCGTGAAGCCCGAGACCTCGCCACGGCTGCGAGCCATGTACAGCTCCTGGATGCTCGCGGACCGGGCACCCAGCGCCTGGCTGGCCTCCCACACGATCCAGCGGGCGGCCTCGGCGGTCGGATCGTCCGACGTGAAGGCCGCCGTCCAGGCCAGATCGTAGACAGCCTCGGATCGGAAGCGGGCCTCGTCGTCGACGACCAGGGCACCGCCGTCAATATGAGCGATCTCGTCGAGGCGGGCGAGTAGGTCGACGGGCGAGGTCGCGACGTAGGGCATGGCGGGGGTCTCCTGTTGGTCTCGACGTGATGGTAGCCGGGGCGGCTCGAATCCATCGACGTCGGCGCACCGGCGTCGAGCACAAGCGTGCGCCAACCGACCGTCGGGCAACAGGCGCAGCGGGGCGAACGAGAACGACACAACGCGTGTCCGAGGGGGCCGCTCGGCACGCGCCGGATGGGCCGAAGCGGCCCGCCCGGCTCAGAACACGGGCTTCGTCACCATCAGGATCACGATCAGGACGATCATCACGGTCAGGAACATGCCGCCACGCGCCAATCGCTGCGCCGTCGCCGCGACCTCCGGTGGCGGTCCGGCCGGAGCGCCGGCAGGCGGAGCGCCGGCAGGCGGTCCCCCGGCAGGCGGTCCCCCGGCCGTGAGCTTGACCATCTTCTCGGCCGCCGGCGCCTGGACAAAGATGGCGTACAGGACGGCGATCAGGTAGAGGACGATCGACACGGACAGCCAGAGGTAGGTCCCGGCGTTCGGATACCAGCCCGTGAGGAAGATCAGGGCGACGCCGGTGATGCCCTGCACGATCGCCCCCGGAATGACGATCCGGCGCTCGATCAGGTCCATGACCACGGCCGCGAAGTGACCGTTCTGGGGAGACATCGCGGCCTGGCGCGAGATCAGCGGAAACGCGAATGTCGGACCGAACACCGCGATCGCACCAAGCACGTGCAGGACCAGGAACAGCTGGATCATTGGCGCCTCCTCTGGCGCGTCGCGGGCGGGCTCACCCGGCCTCGTCGGGACGCGTGACAGTTGCGATGAATGTACGACAAGGCCGACCGGACCGTGCGCCCGTTGCGGCTGGCGAACGACGCTGCCCAAGGGGCGGATGCGCGGCGAGCCGGCGTCTCAGGGCGTTGGCCCGGCCAGGTCGCGAAGCAGCTCAATCCGGCGCTGCTGCCCCCGCTCGAAGTCCGCGGTGCTGACGCCGGTTCTCCCGGCCAGCTCGTCGGTGATCGCCCACGAGAAATGCTCGAACCGCGCCGCGCCCGGGTCCCAGGTCGCGATGACCGCCGGCCCGAAGCGATGGATGTGACCCTCAGCATCCCGTGACACGGGCCGCAGGTAGTGCGCCGCGACCACCCGGGACACGCCATTCCCCGTCGGCGCCAGGATGAGGACCATGCCGAGCCGCGTCAGCTCGTCGTCCATCGCCCCCACCGGTTGGGCCGCCAGCGCGGACAGCACGTGCTCGAGTCGAGCTCCCCGCGTCGTCGCGAGCATGCCGTAACCGACGGACAGCGCCCGGATTGCAACCAGAGCCCGCTCGCCCCAGGTCGTGGCGCTTGACCGTCCACCGCCGGCATCTCCCGAGTCGAGATCCGCGACCATGACCGTCGGCTGCCGCTGACGCGCCACCCGCTCCTGCGACTCCCGACTCAGCTGTCGATCTCGATGCCAGCCAAGCTCGGCAGCCTCCGGCATCCAGCCGAACGACTCCTCCTCACCAGCCAACACGACGACGGCGGTCCCGGGCGCGCGAAGGTCGAGCAGCGCCCCTCGCACCTCGGCGGCGTCTGACGGGGTCGACGCGGCAACGATCGAGGGCACGTTCGCCTCGACCAGCAGCCAGACCAGGGCGGCCAGCTCCGTATCCAGGACGCCATTCCGGATCAGGGAGACGAGGCGATCGGGCTGGTCCACAGGGGCTCGATCCACCGGGAGGTCTCCTGTCGGCCCTGCGTGTGACGGCAACGTCGCGCGGTGGAGCCGTCGAGTCGCCTACTCGAAGAAGCCCGCGGCCGCGTACACCGACGGCAAGCCGTACGTCGACCTGACGGACTTGCCACCAACCTTCGTGATCCGGTACCAGGTGTCGCCACCGGTCCCGCAGCTGCCGGCGGTGTAGCTGTCGCCTGTGACGACCTCGGCCGCGCGCACCTTGACGCCGGTCGAGACGCGGCCAACCAGCGCGCCCGTGGTCGACGCGTCGGCTCGGAGCGCGATGCCGTTGCACTGTGCGACGAGGTTGCGCGGTAGCGACTCGTCGACGACCGGTGCGGAGCTGGGCTCGGCCGATGGTGCCTGCGACTCGACAGGGGCGGCGCTCACCGGGGCCTCGGACGGCGCCTCCGTTGCTGAAGAGCCTCCGCAGGCGGCGAGGCTAACGAGGATCAGGCTGACGGCAAGCGCGCGACCCAGCATTCCGACTCCTTCCCAGTGCTCGTGCCCCCATGCGATCGAGCGCGATCGGCACGGACGACTTCGACTCGCTCCTCAAGGATAGGCTCCCGGCACCAGTCGGGGCGGCCATCGCCACGACGTTCGGCGTCGCACCGGTGTCTCGACAGACAGCGACCGCACGTGGACCGTCGACCGCCCGACCGTGGAGCACAGGCCCGAACCATGGACGGCCATGACCAGCACGCGTCCCAACCTTGACCTCCGCCGGCCCGAGCGAACTGGGCGCGACTGTCTCCGCGCGGGCCAGCCTGACCGCGCGCACGGCGGCACGATCGCGGCTCGCGCGCTGCCACGACCGGGCCGCAGACGTCGCACGCCCCCTGACCCGCTACCCTTCTGAGCGCCCCGGCTGTTTCCCGGCCGGGGCGTTTCATGCCCGGATGGGCCACAGGCAGGCGAAGCTCAATGCCTTGTCAAGGCTCGCCTCGTGCCTTGCGCCCCGGCAACGCATTCAGCGCCCCGGGTCCGCACCGCGCCTGATCGATCGGCAGCGCAAGCGCGCGACCGGGGCGCCTTGGCCGTTGCGCCGCACGCCTACGATGGCGGAATGGACGGCAGGCGAACGCGCCGCTGGTGGGTCGGGTTGGCGATTGGCTTCGGCCTGGTGGTGGTCGGCATGGTCATCGTCGCCTTCGCCGGTTCAGCGGTGCTCTACTCGGCACACGGCGCGAGCGCCCCGGATTTGCCGGTCGGCATCGCGGCGCTTGGGTCGCTCGCCACCGTGGTGGTCTGCGCGCTTGCGTGGATGGTGCACCTCGTCCGTCAGACCAGTGAGGACGAGCCGCCGCCCTGGCGCTACCGGGATCGCTGAGCCGCCCTCGGACGGTCACGCCAGCCATTCCCCGATTGGCTGGCCTGCTCCCATGGTCCGGACGGGGCAGGTGCCGCGCAGCATAGACACTCGACAACCCCGGATCAATCCTGGCGCGCTCCAGGCCTGACCGATCGGCGGGGCCAGCGGGCGACCGGGGCGCTACTGTGTCGCCGTGGAGATCCTGCCCGCGTCGCCAGAGCTCTGGCCGCAGATCGAGAACCTGTTCGCAGCGGGCGGTGACCCGAAATGGTGCTGGTGTCAGTTTTGGCGAAAGCCAGGATCGAGCTGGAGCAACGCGGACGTCGGCGCCAACCGCACGGCCCTCGAACGCCTGGTCGGACAGGATCCGGCGCCTGGATTGGTGGCGCTGGTCGACGGCGCCGCCGTCGGCTGGGTCGGGCTCGGGCCGCGCGAGGACTTCGCTCGGCTGGCCCGATCCCGGACGCTGCCCACGCTCCCCGGTGATCGCGTGTGGAGCATCAACTGCTTCGTCGTGGCACGGGGGCACCGGCGGCGCGGCATCGCGCAACGGTTGCTGGTGGCCGCAGTGGAGTACGCGGGCCGGCAGGGTGCACGGATCGTGGAGGGTTTCCCGGTCGAGACCGGCGACAACCGGATGCCATCGGCTGGCGCGTACACCGGCACGCGCTCGATGTTCGAGGCGGCAGGGTTCACGATGGCTGGCCCGACCACCTCGACAGCCGGGCGGTGGTCGGCCACGCGTCGTGATGCGCCGCACCCCGTGACGCGCCAGGCCCCAGGAGGCGCCGAATCCATGGCCCGCCGAGGTTTGGGGTTGACGCGCCCCGCGGCGCGCCCGTAGACTGCGCGACGGCCGAGCAGGTCGCTCGTCTGTCCACTACCGGAGGCGAACTCCAGATGGTGCACATGAACCTCGTCAGCCCGCGCACGGCGGCGCCCATCCTCGGCGCTGTCGACGGGAGAGGTGTGCCCACCAGCAGGTAGGACGCGGGGCCAGGGGCCCCAAGAGCGACCACCGAGCCGTGGGCCACCGGGCCCGCGGCTCAACTGTTTTCTGGGCACGTCGCTGCCCACCTGACACGAGCCGCAGGTCTCCCGACAACCGGGGCCCGCGGCTCGTTCCATGCCTGGGACATCTGCGGACCCGACGAGCCACGTGAAGCCAGTCCGTCCACGCAGGAGAGTCCCATGACGACCCTCGCACCCGAACCGAATACGACCACTCCGACGCCGATCCTGCCGCCGGCCCTCGAGGCCGAGCTGGTGGACGGCGCCCGGATCCCGGCCGCGACGGGAGCGGGGAACCAGCCGGCTCCCCTGCGACCTGCCCCGGTCGGACCGCCGGCCCTGCTCGTCGACCACGTCAGCAAGCGCTTCGTCGTCGATCGCCGCAAGCCGCCGGTCATCGCGATCGACGACGTCTCGCTCCAGCTGGAGCGAGGCGCGATCCACGGGATCCTCGGTGCCAACGGCTCCGGCAAATCGACGCTCATCCGCCTCGTCTCGGGTCTGTTGACCCTCGATGAGGGACGGGTCGAGGTCTTTGGACTCGACATCGAGCGCGATGAGCTGGCGGTCAAGCGGCTCATCAACCGTGTCAGCGTCGATGCAGCGTTCTTCAAGAAGCTGAGCCCGATGGAGAACCTCCTGTTCGCGGCTCGCCTGTACGGCCTCGATGCCGGCCAGGCGAAGCGACAGGCGACGGTGATCCTCGGTCGGCTCGGCATCGCGCAGAGCCGCCTCGGCCGGCCGGTGGAGCAGATGAGCCGGGGGATGCAGCAGAAGGTCGCGATCGCGCGAGCGCTGCTGACGAGCCCGACCCTGCTGCTCCTCGACGAACCGACGACGGGCCTCGACCCGCGGAGCAAGCTCGACGTCCAGGCGTTCGTGGAGGAGGTCAACGCGTCGAACGACGCAACGATCGTCCTGACCACGCACGACCTGGCCGAGGCGGAGCGCCTCTGTAACCGGATCACGATCCTCGACGAGGGTCGCGTGGTCGCCGAGGACTCGCCTGCCGGGCTCAAGGAGCTGGTCGCCATCGACCACGGTCAGCCGCCCACCCTCGAGGCCGTGTTCATGACCTTCACGGGCCGGTCCCTCGACGACGACGTCGAAGAGGACGGGGATGGGGATTGATCCAACCACAGCCAAACAGCAAACGAACGGAGAGTGACATGTACCAGGGACAACACTGGCTCGATGAACACAACGCGCGCCACGCTCGTGACGAGCGATCGCGCATCCACCTGCATCGCCAGGCCATCCGGGAGGCGCAGCAGGCGCGGCGGGCCTCGAGCCCCCTGCGTCGGCGCCTGGGCGGGTCGATCGTTCGACTCGGCCACCGCGTTGCCGGCGAGCAGCTCGGCTCCCCCGTCCTGACCGGCTGAGCCGGTCGGGGCGGGGGCCCACCAAACGCGAAAGGAACCAACGTTGGCTCTGCTGACGCACGAGCTGAAGGCGTCGTACGCCTTCGTCGAGCGCAACTTCTTTCTGACCCGCCGGTACTGGGGTTGGGAGGTTGCGTTCCTCGTCTACTCCGTCGCCGGTGCACTGTCGATCTCGCTCATCGGCGCGGCGTCGGGCGACGACCGCCTGCTCCTGACCCTGATCATCGGCGCCATCTTCTGGAACTACCTCTCGGTGGTCTTCTCGTGGATCGCGGAGACGATCTCGGTCGAACGCTGGGAGGGCACGCTCGAATACACGTTCATGGCGCCGGTCCGGCGCTGGACCCAGCTGCTGGGCTCGTGTCTGTATGCGATGGGCTACGGCCTCGTGCACACCGCCGCGATCCTGGTCGTGCTGATCCTGTTCTTTCCGCAGCTCAACCCGGGATCGATGAACATGGCCACCGCGGCGATCTTCGTCCTCCTCGGCTCGTTCAGCGTGGTCGGCATCGGGATGATGGCCGCCATCCTGCCGCTGCTCTACGTGGAGCGCGGGGCGCAGATGACGTTCGTCCTCCAGTCGGTCCTGCTGCTCGTGTCGGGTGTCTACTACCCGATCGCGGTGCTGCCGGAATGGATGCAGGTGCTCTCGCGCCTGTCGCCGGCCACATATGTGCTGAACGGCGTCCGGGCCGGCCTGCTCGACGGCACGCCCGTTACCGCGCTCCTGTACGACGTGGTGCCATTGATCGTGATGGGGATCGTCCTCATCCCGGCCGGTCTGTGGGCATTCGGACGTGCCGAGCGCTACGCGAAGCGAACCGGCAAGCTGAAGCGGGTGGGCTGAGATGGACCGGCACCAGACTGTCAATGGCGCCGAGGGCGCCACGCCCGCGCTCGTCGAGCTGGGCTGGGACCCGGGGTGGGCATCCGCCTTCCGACCGCACGGCGGGACGGGATGGGCGCCGGCCCGGGTCCTGGCCGCACACCGCGACGCGTGGGTTGTCGCCGGTCCCGACGGGGATCGAGACGCGGTGATCTCCGGACGTCTGCGCCACGAGGCGCTCGGACCCGCCGACCTGCCGGCCGTCGGCGACTGGGTCGCGGCCGCCGGGACGCGGACCACGGGCACGTGCGTGATCCACGCCGTCCTCCCTCGCCGGACCGTGTTCCGGCGCGGCACGGCCGACGACGACGCGGCTCCGTCGATCGCCGCCGAGCAGGTGCTCGCGGCCAACGTGGACACGGCCCTGGTCGTCACCGGTCTCGACGGCGACTTCAACCTGCGCCGTCTCGAGCGATACCTCGCGGTCGCCTGGAGCGGCGGCGTGACCCCCGTGATCGTGCTCAACAAGACCGACCTGGACGTCGATGTCAACGCGTTCCAGGTGGCGGCGGAGGCCGTCGCCCCAGGGGTCGAGATCCGCCCGCTGTCCGCGCTCGCCGGGACCGGGGTCGCGAGCCTCGCCGTCGACCATCTCACGCCCGGCAGCACGGCCGTCGTGCTCGGCTCGTCCGGCGTCGGCAAGTCAACATTGGTCAACGCCCTGGTCGGCCAGGTCCGGCAGCGCACCGCCGCCGTGCGCGAGGACGACGCCCGCGGGCGCCATACCACGACCCACCGCGAGCTGATCCGACTGCCGGATGGCGGGCTCCTGATCGACACACCCGGGATCCGATCGCTCGGCGTGGCCGGTGCCGCGGACGGCATCGGCTCAGCGTTCGCGGACATCGAGGCCCTCGCCGAGGGGTGCCGGTTCCGGGACTGTCGCCACGAGACCGAGCCCGGCTGCGCCGTGCGTGCCGCGCTGGCCGACGGACGGCTGGACGAGGATCGGTTCGCAAGCCATCGCAAGCTGGAGAAGGAGGCGGCGTATGTCGCCCGCGCGTCCGACCCGGTGCTCCAGGCCGCCGAGCGCCGGCGCTGGCGGGCAATCAGCGCCTCGGTCGCCGTGCACATGCGGCACAAGTACGGAGATGAACGATGAGAGAACAGTCGATCGCCGGGCATTCGATGATCCCGGGCCTCACGCTGCGGGCTGGCGACCCGGCCGACTGGGACGCCCTCGCCGAGCTCGAGAACCGCGCCCATGCCGCCGACGGTGTCGAGGAGCGCCAAACGGGTGCTGAGCTGGCGGCCGAGCTGCAGCGGCTGGACGAGTTCCGCCCTGAGCGCGACGTGCTGGTCGGGGAGGTGGACGGCACCATCGCTGGCTTTGCCGCCGGCTACCGCGTCACCAGGGACGGCGTGCTGACCGGCGAGCTGTGGGGGGTCATCGACCCACAGTTCCGTCGTCGTGGGATCGGGACGGCCATGTTCGAAGCCAACCGGGATCGGCTCACCGTCGAGCTGGCCGAGGATCCTCGGCCGGGCCCCCGCGTGCTCCACTCGTGGGCGCTGGACGCCGAGACCTCGGCTCGTGCGCTGCTGGCAGACCGCGGCTTCGTGCCGATCCGCTTCGGCTTCGAGATGCGGCGGTTCCTGACGGGCACCCTCCCGGTCCGCGCCCTCCCGGAGGGCATCGAGATGAGGCCCGTGACCCCGGACCAGCATCGGGCGATCTTCGAGGCCGACGAGGAGGCGTTCGCGGACCACTGGGGCCACCGGCCCGCAGGCGAGGGCGACTTCGTGACCATGTTCAACGGCCCGAACGTCGATACCTCGCTGTGGTGCGTCGCGTGGGACGGAGACCAGGTCGCCGGGAGCGTGATGAACGCCGTGTTCGAACGCGAGAACGCCGAGCTGGGGATCCGCCGCGGCTGGCTGGAGCACGTCTCGGTCCGGCGCCCATGGCGCGGACGCGGGGTGGCCAAGGCCCTGTGTGCGGCCTCGTTTCGGGTGCTCCGCGAACGCGGCATCGACGAGGCGTGGCTGGGCGTCGATGGCTCGAACCCGACGGGGGCGCTGGCCCTCTACGAGGGGCTCGGGTTCCACGTTGCCCGCCGCTGGCAGGCCTATGGGCGCCCCGTGGACGGCCCGGCACCGGCGGGCTGGCGCTCGCCAGGCGAGGCTCGAGGCGAGGTGGCCCCGGGAGCAGATGCGGAGGCGGCGGACACGGCGAGCGCGGGGGCTGGATCGGGCGGCTGACCCATCTCACGCGGCGGCGCCGCCGCTTGCGCGGACCCGGGCAACGACCGAGGATCAGGGGTGATGAGCCAAACCCCGCGGCACCCACGGTCGCTCGAGGCATCCAGGCGTCTTGCCTGGATGCTGGCGACCGTCGCCCTCGCCGGATGCGCGGCGGCCCCGACTGCCGCGCCGTCGGTCGGGTTCGCGTCCATCGGGGCGCCCTCCACGGCAGCGCCCTCCGTGGCCGCGTCCGCCGCCGAGGCACCGACGCCCCAGCCCGTCTCCCCATCCACCGCGACCTCGTCGACCCCGACGTCGTCGCTCACCCCGGAGCCGACCATGTCCGAGTTTGTGCTGACCTCCACCTCGTTCGAGCCGGGTGGCTCGATCCCGACCCGCTACACGTGTGACGGGGCTGACGTGTCGCCCGAGCTGTCATGGTCCGGGGCACCATCGGGCGCAGCGGCACTGGTGCTCCTGGTCTCCGATCCAGACGCGCGCGACTTCGTCCATTGGATCGTGCTGGACATGACGGGGACCGCGAGCGGGGCGCTCCCGCGCGGGATCGGTACCTCCCCCGACGCGCCGGCGCAGGGCCGCAACGACTTCGGCCGGATCGGATGGGGCGGGCCGTGCCCACCGTCCGGGACGCACCGCTACACGTTCACGATCTACGCGCTCGCGGCCCCCCTGGCACTCCCCGGGCAGCCGGATGGGCGCGCGGTTCGGAGGGCCCTGGACGGCGTGGAGGTGCTGGGCACCGCGGTGCTCGAGGGCCGATATCGCCGCACCGGCTGACGTCCCGCCAGCCCTCAGAGCAGCAGCCGCCGCTCGCGCGTGACAAGCTCCATCCAGGCTCGTTCCCGGGCGATGGTCGTGGCCGGACCGTGACCGGGCATGACCCGGACCTGGTCCTCGAGCTCGGTGAGGCGTGCGATCGACGCGACCATGTCGTCGGCCGAGCCACCGGGCAGGTCGACCCGGCCCCAGCCGCCGCTGAACAGGGTGTCTCCGCTGAACAGGATCCCCTCGTCGGCGGCGACCAGGCAGACCGACCCCTCGGTGTGTCCGGGCGTGTGCATCACCCGCAGCCGCAGGTCGTCGAACCGGATCTCGCCACCCTCGGCAAGCTCGATCGCCGGCACAGACGGGACGATCGCGAACGGCGCGAACTGGGCGGTCGGCGCGAGCAGGCGATGCCGATCCGCCGGGTGAACGGCGATCTCGGCGCCCGTGTGCGCCGCCACCGCAGCGTTGTCGCCGATGTGATCCCAGTGACCATGCGTGGTGACGATGAGCTTGAGGGTCCAGTCGCGTTCCTCGAGCGACGCCCGGACCCAGGCCAGCGACGGCGTCGCAGTGTCGATCGCGATCGCCTCCCGGGTGCGGGGGTCGGCGAGCACGTAGACGTTGGTCGCGACCGGGCCGACGACCGCGTGCAGGTACTCCACAGGCTCAGTCTCGCACGGGTTGGGCGGTCCATCGAGATCCGGCCATCCGGCTCTCGGCGCGAGGCGAGCGACCGGCGCACAATGCGGCTGGAGGTGATCGGCATGACCACACCGCGAATCCAGGCCAAGATCACCCCTTGGGACGACCCGGCCTTCGTCCGCGCGTTCGAGCAGGCCCGCGATGAGATCGAGCAGTCCGGCTGCTGCCCGGAAGGGCCCGAGGCCGCCTCCGAGGTCCAGCACCGGCTCCGCCAGGGGGGCTATCCGAGCGCGAGCGTCGAGGTGATCCGGACGGCCCGGGAGGCGCTCGCGCACACCTCCCACTGGATCGTGACCCGGGACGCCTGACCCTCAGCCGGCCTCGAGCTTGGCGCGGATGCAGTCGAACGTCTGACCGATCATCTTGTTCGCGGTGCCCTCGACCATCCGTGCGCCGACCGAGGCCAGCGTCCCGGAGATCGTGACGTCGGCGGACCAGTCCATCGTGGTCGGGCCCGCCTCGGCGCCCGAGAGGCGCATGTCCGCCGTCGCGTCGACCGCTGATCCGGGCGCCTGTCCGTGGGCCTTGAGCACCGCGAGCTCGGGCTCGGTACGCTCCGCCACGGTCATGTCGACCACGAACCGCGCCGAGATGAAGCCGACGCCCACCTTCGCCTTGGCCTTGAAGTGATCGGCGTCGATCACCTCGATCGACTCCACGCCGGGCCCGCACGACCCGACCTGGTTGGGGTCCATCAGGAAGGCCCACACGCGGTCGCGTGGTGCGTTGATGTCGACGCTGCCCTTGAACTGCATACCCTTGGATCTCCGTGCTGGTGGGTGGTGCCGGTGGCGACGCGGTGCCCGCCGCGCCGGGACCGCCCTCAGGCGTCGGCGGTGGCGGACCCAGTGACGTACGCGCCCGGCTCCTTGATGAACGCCGTTCGGCAGCCCATCGAGCAGAAGGCGTAGACGGTCCCCTCGTGCTCGGCGAGGTGCCGGGCATGCGCGCGGTCGACCGTCATCCCGCACACGGGGTCGAGAAGCACGATGTCGTCCACGATCGGTGCCTGCTCCGGGCCCGGCTGTCCGGTCGCCTCACCGGCGACGGTTGCCGGGCCGGGTCGGGCGACGAACGCCGCGCGACCGCGCCGCACCTGGACGAGCTCTCCCAGGATCGAGATCGCGATCTCCTCGGGTGTCTCCGCGCCGAGGTCGAGCCCGCACGGCGCCCGAAGCGCGGCCAGGCGATCCTCGGGGATGCCCGCCTCATCGCGCAGCCATTCGCGCACGACGCGAGCTCGGGTCGGTGAGGCCACGAGGCCCACGTATGCGACGTCGCGTCGGAGCGCGGCCGCCAGGGCCTCCTCGTCCCAGACGCCCTGCGTCGCGACGACGACATGGGGCGAGAGCTCGGGGTCCACGCGCCCCAGCGCCGTGTCGCTCGACACCCGCTCGGCATCGGGGAAGGCATCGGCGTCCGCGATCGGGTCGAACACGGATACCCGCCAGCCGGTCGCCGTGCCCAGCGCGGCCAGCGCGCCCACGATGGGTGTCGTGCCTGCGAGCCAGAGTGACGGCATCGGAAGGTGCGGTTCCACGTAGATCTCCAGGGTGCCCCCCGAGTGACAGGTCATGACCAGCTCGACGACGCCGTCGGCCCGGCGGCCCTCGGCCGGGCCGTCCTTCGACAGCCGGAGCAGCCGGGGATGACCGTCGACCAGCGCCCGCAGCGCCTCGCGGACGACCACCGGCTGGGCGCAGCTGCCGCCGACCCAGCCCTCGATCGTGCCGTCCGGATGGACGATGCCAGCCGACCCGGGACGGGCCGACGTCGGCCGCTGCACCGCGACGACCGTCGCGACCGCGAACGTCGAGCCCGTCGCCTCGAGCTCTGCGACCCGGCGGAAGACCGATCGTCCGGGCACGGGTCAGGCCACGCCCTTCTCGTGCAGCACCTGCCACACCTTCTGGGGCGTGAACGGGATGTCGAGGTGGGTGACGCCGAGCGGCGACAGCGCGTCCACGACGGCGTTCGCGATGGCGGGCGGGGCACCCACGGTCGCGGACTCCCCCACTCCCTTGGCACCCAGCGGATGGTGCGGCGACGGGGTGATGGTCTTGGCCGTCTCCCAGGGGGGCGTCTCGACGGCGGTCGGCAGCAGATAGTCCATGAACGTGCCGGCGAGGTTGTTGCCGTTCTCGTCGTACGGGATCTCCTCCAGCAGCGACGGAGCGAATCCCATCGTCAGCCCGCCGTGGATCTGCCCGTCGACGATCATGGGGTTGATGATGTTGCCGCAGTCATCGACCGCCACGAAGCGCCGGACGGTGACCTGCCCTGTGCCCTTGTCGATGTCGACCACCGCCACGTAGCTCCCGAACGGGAAGGTGAGGTTCGGCGGATCGTAGTAGTCGACCGCCTCGAGCCCGGCCTCCATGCCCTCCGGGTGGTTGGTGTAGGCGGCGAACGCGAGCTCCGCGATCGTCTTGACCCGATCAGGCGAGCCTTTGACGCTCCACTGTCCGGGCGACCACTCGAGGTCGTCGGGCGAGCACTCGAGGAGGTGCGCGGCGAGGAGACGCGTCTTCTCGCGGATCTTGCGCGCGGCCACCGCGGTCGCAGCACCGGCGGTCGGGGTGGACCGCGAGGCATACGTGCCGAGGCCGTACGGTGCGGTGTCCGTGTCGCCCTCCTCGACCTTGACCTTGGACGCGGGGATGCCCAGCTCCTCGGCCACGATCTGGGCGAACGTCGTCTCGTGACCCTGCCCCTGGCTCTGGACGCCGAGGCGCACGATGGCCGAGCCCGTGGGATGGACCCGGATCTCGGCCGAGTCGAACATCTTGATGCCGATGATGTCGAACGTGTGCGAGGGACCGGCGCCGACGATCTCGGTGAAGCTGCTGATGCCGATGCCCATCAGCTCGCCCTTCGCGCGCTTCTCCACCTGCTCCTTGCGCAGGTCGTCGTAGCCGATCAGGTCGAGCGCCTTGCGCAGTGCCGTGTGGTAGTCGCCCGAGTCGTAGTCCCACCCGGTCGGGGTGTGGTACGGGAACTGGTCCTTCCGGATGAAGTTCTTCATGCGGAACTCGGCCGGGTCCATGCCCAGCTCGCCGGCCGCCTTGTCGACCAGCCGCTCGATCGTGTGGACGGCCTCGGTGACCCGGAAGCTGCAGCGGTACGCGACGCCACCCGGCGGCTTGTTGGTGTACGCGGCATCGACCTCGACGAACGCCTCCGGCACCTGGTAGCTGCCGGTGATGACGTTGAACAGGCCGGCCGGGAACTTCGACGGATCCGCGGCCGCATCGCTGTAGCCGTGGTCGGCTAGGGTCTTGACCCGCAGGCCGGTGATCGCGCCGTCGTTGCTCACGCCCAGCTCGGCGTGGATGTGGTAGTCGCGGGCAAACGAGTCGGCCTGGAGATTCTCGGACCGGTCCTCGATCCACTTCACCGGCCGGCCCAGCGTGAGCGACGCGACGATCGCGCACACGTACCCCGGGTAGACCGGCACCTTGCCGCCGAACCCGCCGCCGATGTCGTGCGTCTTGACGCGGATGTCCGACTCGGGCACGCCCGACACGAGGCTGATCACCGTTCGATAGACGTGGGGCGCCTGGCTCGTGACGTGGAAGTCGAGGTGGCCGCGGACGGGGTCGAAGTCGGCGATGCAGCCGCAGGTCTCGATCGAGGCGACGTGGATCCGGGGGATGTACACATCGATCGGAACGACCCGATCGGAGCCGGCCAGCGCGGCGTCGGTCGCCGGCTTGTCGCCCGACTCCCAGTGCCAGATGTGATTGGTCTGCTTGTCCTCGCCGCGATCCGGACGCAGGATCGGCGCGTCCGGCTCGAGCGCCTTGAACGGGTCGACGACCACCGGCAGCGGTTCGTAGTCGACGTAGACCGCCTGGATCGCGTCGGCCGCCTGGTAGCGGGTCTCAGCGATGACCGCGGCGACCTCCTGGCTCTGATACATGACCGTGTCGACCGGCAGCACCATCTGCTTGTCGCCGGCCAGGGTGGGCATCCAGTGGAGGCCTGCCTTCTCGAGATCCTTGCCGGTGATGACCGCCAGCACGCCCGGCATCGCGAGCGCCTCGCTGGCGTCGATCGACTTGATCTTCGCGTGTGCGTACGGGCTGCGCACGATGTCCATCCAGACCATGTTGGGCAGGACGACATCCTCGATGTACTCGCCCTGGCCGCGGATGAAGCGGGGATCCTCCTTGCGCTTCATCGAATGGCCCATGCCGCAGACCTCGGCGGTCGTGGTCGGTGCCTGTGCCTCCGTCATCACAGCTCTCCTTCCGGGGCTCAGGCCGACGCCGCGGCGGCTTCGGACTCGGATTCAGCGGGCGCGGACCGGAGCTCGGCCGCGGCCTGCTGGACCGCCTTGACGATGTTCACGTAGCCGGTGCACCGGCACAGGTTGCCGGCGATGCCCTCGCGGATCTCCAGCTCGCTGGGATCCGGGTTCTGGCCCAGCAGCCAGCTGGTCTGCATGATCATCCCCGGCGTGCAGAAGCCGCACTGGAGGCCGTGCTGGTCGGAGAACGCCTGCTGGAGCGGGTGGAGCGCTCCGCCCTGCTCCATGCCCTCGATGGTCGTGATCGAGGCTCCGTTCGCCTGGACGGCGAGCATGGTGCATGACTTGGCGCTGTTGCCGTTGACGAGCACCGTGCACGCGCCGCAGTTGCTCGTGTCGCAGCCGGTGTGGGTGCCGGTCAGGCCGAACACGTCGCGCAACAGGTGGGTAAGCAGGAGGCGGGGCTCGACGTCGGCCTCGCGGTCCTGGCCGTTGACGGTGACCGAGATGTGCTGGGTGGTCATGACCGGGCCCTCCTCTATGCGCCCTGGGCCCGAGCCGCGGCCTGTCGCAGCGCCCGGATCGTGATCTCGCGGACCATCGCCCGCTTGTACTCGGCCGGCCCGTGACTGTCCGAGGCCGGACTCGACTGCGCGGCTGCCGCCGAGCCCGCGGCGGCGAAGGCCTCCTCCGAGGGCGCCGAGCCGACCAGGCCCTCTTCCGCGTCGCTGGCGGCGAACGGGGCCTCGCTGACCGCCGTGAGCCCGATGCCGGCCGCCTCGACACGACCGTCCGCCCCGAGCGTCAATACCGCGGCGGCACCCACCGTCGCGAAATCGCCCGCCCGACGCTCGAGCTTGACGTAGGCGCTGCCGGTCCGGGCCGGAGCCGCGGGCAACCGGACCTCGGTCAGCACCTCGGTGGGCTCGATCTCGGTCATGAACGTGCCGGTGAAGAAGCCGCGCGCCGGGAGTGTCCGCTCGCCGCCGCTGCTGCGGCAGATGAAGCTGCCGCGCAGGGCCTGGATCACCGCCGGCCAGTCCGAGCTCGGGTCAGCGTGCGCGCACGACCCGCCGATGGTGCCCCAGTTGCGGACCTGGGGATCGCCGATCCCCCCGGCCGTGTCGCGCATGATCGGCCACTGGGCAGCGAGGCCGTCGTGCTCCTGGATGTGGTGATGGGTCACGCGACCCCCGATGTGCCAGCCGTCGGCGGCCTGCGTGATGGCGCCGAGGCCGGTGACCGCCTGAAGGTCGACAAGGAGCGCCGGCTGCGCCAGTCGAAGCTTGAGCAGCGGCAGCAGGCTGTAGCCGCCGGACAGGACCTTCGCCTCCCCTTCCCGCTCCTGCAGGATCCGGAGGGCCTCGTCAAGCGATGCTGGCCTGACATAGTCGAACTGACCGGGAATCATGCGCTGCCTGCCCTCCTTCCCACGCCAGGGGACGCGGGACCGATGTCGGGCCCGTCTTCGAGGGGACGGGCTCGGGGATGCCATGACAGTCGGTCGGCGGTCGTCGCCTCGGGCCGGCGAACGCCGCGTGGGCGGAGCCCACGGAAAGCTGCTTCTCCGAGTATCCGCGCGTGCCGACGAGGCGTCAATCAGGTGACGCCCGCGGTGCGGGAACGTTGCGGACGGTGAGCCTCACGCCCTGCGCAGCCGAAGACGCCGGGCTGCGGCCGACTGATCGTCCGGGCGTGCCAGGGGTGGGTCAGGCGCCGGGCGGGCTCCAGGTCACGATCCCCAGCGACCCCGCCGATGGCATCGCGAGCGTCCAGGCACCGTCCCGCGACTCGGCGAGGTCGGGCAGGCGACGGAGCAGCTCGCGGTCCTTCTCGCCGCCCTCCGCGATGAACAGCTGCCGGCGCAGGAACGCCGCCAGCGCGGTCATGGACTCGAACGAGCGGGCCGGGCGCTCCACCCGGATGACCTCGGTGTCTCGGCCACGCGCACGCAACAGCGCAAGGAGCTCCACGAGCGCCGGCAGCGGAACCCGTTCCTCGCCGTGGATCAGCGGCCACAGGGGATCGACCAGCGACGCCGGGCTCCGGTCGGTGAGCACCGCGATGCAGTGCTCGCGCGCGGCGGCCTCCATGGCATCGAGGAACGGGCCGATGGGCTCGATGTCGTAGGCGACATGGGCGATCAGGGCGACGTCCGCCGCCGGCAGCGTGTCGAGCTGGGCGAGCGCGTCCGGCCAGGTCCCGGCCACCATCCGGATGTTGTCGATGCCGTGCTCGCTGATGCCCGACTTGAGCGCCTGGCGCATGCCGGGCGACGGCTCGACGGCGATCACCTCGCGAATGGCAAGCGCCAGAGGGAGCGCATAGCGGCCGGCCCCGGCGCCGATGTCCAGCCAGACGTGGTCCGGGCGCGCCGTGGCCCGAAGGACGTCGAGCGCGGGCTCGTCGGTGCGCCTGGGATCGGACACGAACTGCGCCGTCACCGGGGCGTAGAAGTCAGCCAGCTGCGACTCGCGCAGGCGCTCGGCCTGCTCGCGGTTGGCCAGCACGCGCTCGGTCCACTCGGCTTCGAGCGGGTCGACGAGGGCGGTGGTCTCGGCTTCGGGCATGGGCCTCACGATACGCCCGACAGCCGTTCCAGGTCGTCACGGGTATCGATGTCGGGGTTCGAGCCCGCGACCGCGACCTCCGCCACCAGGTCGGAGCGGGCGACGAGCAGCGCGCCGAGGCCACGGTCACCCACCAGGCCGGCCGCCAGCGCCCAGCCCGAGCGCTTGACGAGGACGGGATTGGGGGCGTCGTCGTTCGCGTATCGGGCGCGCAGGAGCGGTTGCTCGGTGGTCACCGCCGCATCGATCACCGCGCGCACCACGTCGGGACGCAGCGTCGGCTGGTCGCCGAGCACGATCAGGGCCGCGTCGGCGGCGGGGTCCTCGGCTGCCGCGTCGAGACCCACGCGCAGCGAGCTCGAGAGCCCGTCCTGCGGTCGCGGGTTGACGGTCCGCCGTTCCGCTCGCCAGCGGATCGCCCTCTCCACCGTGTCGGCATCGGTGCCGAGCACGACGGCGACATCGGCCAGGCCGGCGACGGCGAGCGCATCGAGGACGTGCTGGAGGACCGGCCGCCCGCGCAGCGGGGCGAGCAGCTTCTGGGACCCGAAGCGACTGGACGCTCCTGCGGCGAGGACGACCGCGACGACGTTCACCCGGGGGCTGCGTCCGGGCCGCGCGCGAGGGCGCGCCCGTCCCGGGCACGTGCGAGGTCGCGCATCGGCTGCCCGGTTCCGGCACGCCGCTCGGCGACGATCTCGGCCATGATCGCGAGCGCCGTCTCGGCCGGCAGGCGGCCGCCGAGGTCGAGACCGATCGGCCCCCGCAGTCGGTCCAGCTGCGCCTCGTCCACGCCCACGTCCTTGAGCCGCGCCCGTCGATCGGCCTGCGTCTTGCGCGACCCGACAGCTCCCACGTACCGACAGCCGCGGCGCAGGGCCTCGACGATCGCCGGCTCATCGAACTTCACGTCATGGGTCAGGACCGCCACGGCGTCGGCCGGCCCGAGTCCGATCTCGTCGGCGACCTCGTCGGGCCAGCCCACGATCAGCCGGTCAACGTCCGGGAACCGCGCCTCGGTCGCGAACGCCGCCCGGCCATCCACGACCACCGTCTCGTAGCCCAGCTCGCGCGCGAGGTGCACCAGCGATCGCGCCACCTCGACGGCGCCCACGACGACCAGCCGCGGGCGGACCGGGTAGGCCTCGATGAACAGCTGCCGGCCAGCGATCTCGACGGTCCTCGATACTCCCTTGGCGAGCGCCGCCGTCGCCGCGCCGGACAGCTCCGCGTCGGCAGCCTGATCGCCAAGCGTGCCGTCGACCCGACCGTCATCGTGGACCACCAACGGTTCGGCGGCCGTCCCACCGCTGCCGGGCTGGTGGGCGCCGAAATCCGGCGGCGGCGAGTCCGGCGGCAGAGGCGTGACGATCGCCCGCCCGTCGCCGCGGCCCTCGTGCGTCTCGCGGGCGGCGGTGATCGCCACCTCGGGCACCCGGGGCGAGATCAGGACGTCGATCGTGCCCCCGCACGCGAGCCCGACATCCCATGCCTGCTCGTCGCTGATGCCGTAGCGGATCACTCGCTCACGACCCGATCGTCGGGCCTCCCGGATCTCCTCGGCCGCGGCCCCTTCCACGCAGCCACCCGAGACCGAGCCCGCAAGCCTCCCATCGTCGGTCACCAGCAGGACGGCGCCTTCGGGCCGCGGCGCGCTGCCAAAGGTGCGTACGACGACGGCCCTGCCTATCCCGGCACGCTCGGCACGCCAGGCATCGAGCGAGTCAAGCAGCTCCTGCATCGTGGCTCCTTTCGATCGTGAGGGTCACGCCAGCGGGCGGGCGCGCTGTCCGTCCACGGCCTCGGCATCCAGCGGTCGCGGTGCCGTCGCGTCGGGCGCGAACAGCCCCAGCGACGGCGTCACGGCAGTTGCGCGCGTCACGGCCGTGCCCTTGCGGGCAGTCCCCTGCGAGGCGCCCGCCAGCACCTCGCCGAGTCGCTCGAGCGACGCCAGGGTGCCGGCCGGCAGGAAGTCGTCGATGAACGGGTAGGCGGCCTTCATTCCGGCCGCCAGTGGCTGGTAGCCGGGGGTCGAGGCCAGCGGGTTGAGCCATACCAGCCGGTGGCAGTTGCGGCGCAGCCGGGCCGTCTCGGCCGCAACCAACGCAGGGTCGCCCCGGTCCCAGCCGTCGGACACGACGATCACGACGCCCGAGGTCCGCAGCGTCCGCCGTGCCCAGCGATGGTTGAACTCGCGGAACGACTCCCCGATCCGGGTACCGCCCGCCCAGTCCGTCACCGTGTCCGCGACCCGCGTCAGCGCCCGGTCCCGGTCCCGGTCGCGCATCAGCCGCGTGACCCGCGTCAGCCGCGTGCCGAACACGAACGACTCGGTCCTCACCTCGTTGGTCCGGGCCAGCGCCTGCGCGAACCGCAGCAGGAGGCGCGAATGCCGCTCCATCGACCCCGAGATGTCGCACAGGATGACCAGCTGCCGAGGCTCCCGGATCGGCCGTCGCCAGACCCACTCGGTCAGCTCGCCGGTTGCGAGGTTGCGTCGGAACATGGCCCTCGGTGCGAGCCGGCGCCCGTGCGGATGGAGCTCCTGGCGACGCGTCCGGCGTCGCTCGAGACGCGGGCGCAGGAGGTCGACGAACCGCTCCGCATCCCGCAGCTCGGCCGCGGTCATCCGATCGAAGTCGCGATGGCGCATCACCTCGCCGCGCGAGTACGCGTCGGGCGAGATGGTCGTGCCCTCGACCTCCGCCCCCTCGTCGGCATCGGACGCCAGCTGGACACCCATGGTGGCCAGCTCGGTCATCTCGCCCTCGCCGCCGTCGCCGCCCTCCTCGCCAGGTCCTGGCTCGCCGTCCTGCTCGCGCTCGGCATCGGGCGCCACCCCCTCCAGACGTGGCCCGGGCAGGGACCGACCCCGCCGTCGCCAGAAGCGGTCGAACACGCGGTCGTAGACCTCGCGCTCGTCGCGTCGCCGGACGAACACCGCGGCACCTGCGTCCCGAACGAGCTCGCGCCGGCCCACGTCGACCAGCGACAGGGCGCGCGCGAAGTCGATCGAGGCGCCGAGGTCGATCGCCAGGCCCGCGGCTCGCAGCGCGCGACCGAAGCCCACGGCCTCGGCCAGCAACCGGCGCCCGTCCACGAGCTCCCCCGTCGGGGCACGCAGGATCGGGGTCGCGCTGTCGCTCGTCGGCTCGCGGCTGGGGGCGCCCGGCATGGCTAGGCCTGCGCCGTCGCCTCGGCGAGGTACTGCTTGGCGACGTTGCCGCGCACCTGGCGGATGTCCTCCTCGTACTTGAGCACGACACCCAGCGTCTCATCGACCATGTCCGGGGCGAGCTCGGTGGCACCCAGCGACAGCAGCGCGGCCGCCCAGTCCAGTGTCTCGGCCACGCCCGGCACCTTGGTCAGATCGGCCTGGCGCAGCCGGTGGACGAACGACACGACCTCGCGCGCCAGCCGCGGCGGGGCGCCGGGCACGCGGGTAGCCACGATCTCGAACTCCTTGCTCGCGGTCGGGTAGTCGATCCAGTGGTACAGGCAACGGCGCTTGAGCGCGTCGTGGACCTCACGTGTGCGGTTGGAGGTGAGCACCACCCGCGGCGGCTGATGGGCGGTGATGGTGCCGATCTCGGGCACGGTGACCTGGTAGTCCGACAGGATCTCGAGCAGATACGCCTCGAACTCCTCGTCGGCGCGGTCGATCTCGTCGATCAGCAGGACCGGCGCGTTGCCGTCGGTCGCTTCGAGCGCCTGGAGCAGCGGCCTTTTCAGCAGGAAGTCAGGCCCGAAGATGTCGTGGGCCGACGCCTGGGCGATCTCGCCGCGCGCCTCGAGCAGCCGGATCTCGAGCATCTGGCGCGGGTAGTTCCATTCGTAGACGGCGGTGTTGACGTCGAGCCCCTCGTAACACTGGAGCCGGATCAGGCGGGTATCGAGCGTGGCGGCCAGGACCTTGGCAAGCTCGGTCTTGCCCACCCCCGCCTCGCCCTCGAGCAGCAGCGGGCGGCCGAGCTCGAGCGAGAGGAACACCGTCGTTGCGAGCGATCGCTCGGCGATGTACCCCTGCTTGCGGAACGCCTCGGTGAGGCCCTCGATCGAACGAGCGGCCTCGGGAGAAGCGGGCGCCGGGCTGACGGATGAGCTGGCGGAAACGGGCGGATCAGGCTCCATGCTTGGCGATGCTACACCGGCGGAGCGCGGTCGCACCGCGACCAGAGCGCCGTCGCGCCATCGCGACCGGACGGGTGGGACCCCGGGGCACCATGGGCGATCTCGCCGGGCGCCGACCGGGCTCAGCCGTCGGGAGCCGCGAGCTCCTGTGCATAGGCGGGGAACCGGAACCGCTGGCTGCGGGTCAGGATGCCGCCGTGGCCGAGGCGTGAGACCGTCTGCAGGGTCGGCGGCTCTCCGGTCAGGAGCCGGGGCAGCAGCAAATCGGCCGCGGTCGCCTTGGAGTAGGCGCCACAGGTCGGCAGCCCGAGCACCGCCGTCCGCCGCGCCCGTCCCAGCCACAGCATCGATCCCGGATGAGCCGGCACGCCCCGGCGGATGATGCGGCCGCCGACCCGTTCCAGCGCCATGAACAGCGGATCACCCGGATCCGTGGAGCGGCCGCCGGCGGTGAGGACGATGTCGACGGCAGCTGGTCCACGGGTCAGACGGTTCAGCACAGCCACCACCGCGTCGATCTCGTCGGGAACATAGTCGAAGCCGGTCACGAGGGACCCGAGCGGCTCGACCTTGTCGCGCGCGCTGCGCTCGAACCGGGCGCGGTTGGCGGCCCGGATCGACTCCTTGACAAGCACGGCCACCCGGCGGCCCACGAACGGCGCCACCCAGACCAGCGGGCGCGTCCCACCACGCGTGTGCCGAACGCCGGCCTCGACCACCGCCTCCGGAACCACGTGCGGCGCGACCTTGGCCGACGCCACCAGCTGGCCGGCGGCGACCACCGAGCCGTCGAACGCCGTGAACACCTCGAGCGGATCGATCCGGTTGAGCAGCTCGAGCTCGCGAACCCGGACATGCAGGACGCCGTCCGCGGCGGCCAGCAGATCGACGCGGCTCTCGCCCGGGCCGCGCTGGACCAGGCCCGATCCACCAACAGCGGCGGCAAGGCGCAGCGCGGCCTCGTCCTCGTGCAGGTCGCCGGGCTCGAGCACGAGCACGGTGACGGGGCTGACCGCGGCACCGGAGGCCACGTCGGGCGTGCCCGACCCGGCCCACGCGTCGAGGTCCGCCGCCGTCAGGCGACGGCCCTTCGACCAGCGCTGTCCACCCACGTGGAGGTCGCGTGCCAGCACGGCCCCCGCAAGGTGGCCGGGCGGGCGGCGGCCCGGGACGATGTGCTCGAGCCGCACCCCTGGTTCCGAGCCTGCTCGCCTAGCCCAGCCGGGCCAGGGCAGCCCGGATGGCCCGGCCGGCGATCACGCCGGCCATGGCCGACCGGTATTCGGCGGACGCGTGGATGTCGGCGTTCACCGTGCGACCACCGACGACCGCCGCGGCAGCAGCCGCGACGTCCGCGTCGCCCGCCGTGGTACCGGTGAGCGCCGCCTCGGCCTCGGTCGCGCGGTAGGGATGCTCCCCCACCCCGGTGACGCCGATCCCGGCCCACAGGACGTGGTCGTCAGGGCCGAAGATGAGCACGGCTCCCACGCCGACCATCGGGTAGCCCGACGCGGGCTGCTCGAGGCTGACGTAGGCGGAGCCCGCGTTGTCGAGCGGTTTCGGCAGGACGACCCGCGTGAGCAGCTCGTCCTCGCTCATGATCGTCGTGAACGGCCCGGTGAAGAACCCGTCGGCCTTGACCGTCCGCGTCCCCGATGCGGACTGGAGGACCAGATCCGCGTCAAGCGCAAGCGCGACGGCTGCGAAGTCCGAGGCCGGGTCGGCGTGCGCGATCGCACCACCGACCGTCCCCCGGTTCCGCACCTGGACGTCGCCGATGGTCGGCAGCGCGTCCCTGAGCAGGCCGTAGGGGGCCGCTGAAGAGTCCGCGAGCTCCGAGTACGTGGTGAGCGCGCCGATGGACAGTCGGCCGTCGTCGAGCCGCTCCACCCCCCGCAACTCGCCCAGGCGGCCGATGTCGACCAGCGTCCCGACCGACGCCAGCCGCAGCTTCATGAGCGGCAGCAGGCTCTGGCCGCCGGCGATGACCTTGGTTCCGTCGCCGGATGCGAGCGCCCTGAGCGCCTCGTCGAGGCTGGCAGCCCGGGTGTACTCGAACGAAGCCGGGATCATGCCTGACCTCCCTTCGCGGAGCCGTTGCCATCGGACGCCGCCTGGATGGCGCCCCACACCTTCTGGGCGGTGTACGGCATGTCCAGGTGACGGATGCCCAGCGGGCTCAGCGCGTCGATCACGGCGTTTGACACGGCGGCCGTGCTGGCGATGCAGCCGGCCTCTCCGACGCCCTTGACGCCCAGTGGGTTGACGGGTGACGGTGTCACCGTCTCGTCCAGCTCGAAGCTGGGCAACCACGACGCCCGCGGCAGCGCGTAGTCGAGCATCGAGCCCGACAGCAGCTGCCCGTCATCGTCGTACACCGCGCCCTCCCAGAGCGCCTGGCCGATGCCCTGGGCGATGCCGCCGTGGAGCTGGCCGTCGACGATCATGGGGTTGATCTTCTTGCCCACGTCGTCCACCGCGACGTAGCGAACGAGGTCCACGACGCCCGTCTCCTCGTCGATCTCGACGATCGCGATGTGGGTCCCGAACGGGAACGTGCAGTTCTCGGTGTCGTGGTAGGCCGTCTCGTCGAGATACGGCTCCATGCCGGGTGGGGTGTCGAACGCCAGGTCCAGCGCAAACGCGATCTCCTGGAGCGTCTTCTTCTTGTCGGGCGAGCCCTTGACCCGGTACTCGGCGCCATCGATCTCGATGTCGTCCGGGCTCGCCTCGAGCATGTGGGCCGCGTAGCGTTTCGCCTTGTCGCGGATCTTGGCCGCCGCCTTGAGCGCCGCTCCGGTGCCCACGTTCGACGTCCGTGATCCATACGAGCCGTAGCCGAACGGCGTGCCCTGCGTGTCCGAGTGCTGGACGACGATGTCCTCCATCGGCACCCCGAGCTCGTGACTGACGATCTGGGCGTACGTCGTCTCGTGGCCCTGGCCCTGCGGCTGGGTGCCCATGGTGACCACGACCTTGCCGGTGAGGTGGACCTTGATGTTGGAGGACTCCCACATCGCCGCCCCCCAGCCTTCGCCGACGGCGCCGATCCACTTCGAGGGCGCGACGCCGCAGACCTCGATGTAGGTCGAGAGCCCGACGCCCAGCAGCTTGCCGCGGCCCTTCGCGTCGGCCTTCTTCGCGGCCATGTCCGCGTAGCCGGCCATCGCCAGCGCCTTGTCCATGGCGGGCTCGTAGTTGCCCGAGTCGATGTACAGCTTGCTGCCGTTGACCGCGGTCAGCAGCCCCGACGGGTTGTCGTAGGGGAACGAGTCCGGCGGCAGGAAGTTCCGGCGCCGGATCTCGGCCGGGTCGATGCCCAGCTCGTCAGCCACCAGGTCCATCGCTCGCTCGACGACATAGGTGGCCTCCGGTCGGCCGGCGCCGCGGTAGGCGTCCACGAACGTGGTGTTGGTGTAGACGCCGGTGACCTCGCAGAAGACGTTCGGGATCTTGTATGGCCCCGACAGGATCCGGCCATAGAGGGTGGTCGGGATGCCGGGCCCGATCGTGGACAGGCGGCCGCCCAGGTTGGCGTACGTCTTGACGCGGAGGCCCTTGACCTCGCCATCCTTCGTGGCCGCCGCCTCGAGGTACGTGATGTGGTCGCGGCCGTGGATCGTGCTCTGGTAGTTCTCACGGCGCGTCTCGACCCACTTGACGGGCCGGCCACCGATGAGCTTGCTGGCGAACAGGACGAGCGCCATGTCCGCGTAGCAGAAGATCTTGGTGCCGAAGGCGCCGCCGACGTCGGGGCTGATGCAGCGGAGCTTCTGCTCCGGGATGCCCATGGTGAAGATGCCCACCAGCAGGCGCTGGATGTGGGGCGTCTGGCTGGACATCCAGATCGTGTACTCGTCGGTTCCCGGGTTGTACCAGCCGATATCGCCGCGAACCTCCATCGGGTTCGGGATCAGCCGCTGGTTCACCACGCGTTGGCGGACAACGACCTCGGCGCCATCGAAGGCTGCCTCGGTGCCGTCCTTGTCGCCCACCGACCATTCGAACACGATGTTGTTGGGGGCGTTCTCGTGGAGCTGCGGGGCTCCCGGCTGGGTGGCCTTCTCGGCGTCGACCACGGTTGGCAGCGGCTCGAAGTCGACCTGGATCAGCTCCAGGGCATCGACCGCCTGCTCGGGCGTCTCGGCCACGACCGCGGCCACCCCCTCGCCTGTCCACTTGACGTCGTCCGTGGCGAGCACGCGCGGCGTGTTGGTGTTGTTCTGGATGCCCGAGGCACCGCCGGCCGGCCAGGCCATCGGCAGCGGGTTGTACGGGATGTCCGCCCCCACCACCACCGCGATGACGCCCGGGGCGGCCCTGGCGGCGCTGGTGTCGATCGAGCGGATGTTGGCGTTCGCGTACGGGCTTCGCAGGATGGCCATGTGGACCATCCCCTGGAGGCTGATGTCGTCGAGGTAGCGGCCCTTGCCGGTGATGAAGCGCGGGTCCTCGACCCGCTTGACCGGAGCGCCCAGGACGTCGGTGGTCACGTCGTCCCTCCTCAGGCCGTCGCGGTCGCGGCTGCCGGGTCGGCAGGCTCGCGGAGCATGCGGGCAGCCTCGGCCACGGCGAGCACGATGTTGTGGTAGCCGGTGCAGCGGCAGATGTTGCCCTCGATCGCGTGCCGGATCTCCGTCTCGCTCGGCTCCGTGTCACGGGCCAGCAGGTCGGCCGCGGCCATGATCATGCCCGGCGTGCAGAACCCGCACTGCAGCCCGTGCTTGGCCCAGAAGGCCTGCTGGAGCGGGTGGAGGTCGTCGCCTGCGGCCATCCCCTCGATCGTCGTGACCGAGCTACCGTCGGCCTGCGCCGCGAGCATCGTGCAGCTCTTGATCGCGTGGCCATCGACGTGAACCGTGCACGCGCCGCACTGGCTCGTGTCGCACCCGACGTGCGTACCGGTCAGTCCGAGATCCTCCCGCAGGACCTGGACGAGGAGCCGCCTTGGCTCGACATCCACCTCCCTTGGCTCGCCGTTCACCTCGAGTGCCACATGCAGCTCGGTCACGGGGACGACCTCCTTTCCCCCGTCGAGCGGGGGTCGCGACGTGGGTGCGGCGCCCGACCGCTGATCGCCCTTGGGGTCAGCCGCGCGGACGGTGAGCCGGATGGTGGCACCGTGACGTCGTCGGCGCAACCCGGTTGCAGCGCGTGATGCCTAGGGCGTCTCGCCACGACCTCGGCGCCGGTTGGCACGACCGTGGCCGGTGGCGAAGCTCCGCGGGTCGAGGCCCTCGGCCACGGCGTCCGCGGGCGCCATGACCGCCAGCCGCGCCGCGCGGGCGAGCGTCGCCAGTGCCTCCTGCGCGGCGACGGGCGTCAGGAGGTGCAACGACGACGCGTTGGCGAGTCCGACCCGGCTGGGGCCGCGACCCTTCGACGAGGCCGCGTAGCGGGCCGCCCAGTCGAGCGTCGGTCCCGGGTCCCCGCGGGCGGGCACCTCGAGCGCGGCGCACACGATGCCGCGATCGCCCGGTGCCGCCCTGACCAGGTACCAGTTGTCGGGACCAGAGATAAGGTCGAACAGATACGAGCTGTAGGGCGCGGACAGGATCGCGTCCGTGCCGGCCTCCCATGCGGAACCACCCTGGATGACGAGCATCGCGTGGAGCTCGCGTGCCTCGGCAAGGAGCGCGGATTGAGCGGCCGCGAACAGCTCGCGCTCGGCATCGTCGTTGCCGATGGCCGTCGCGTCAGGCTCCTCCACGTGGACCATCGGGCACCCAGCGGCGTGCAGCGAACCCAGCTGCCTCGCGAGACGACCGGCCAGCTCGAGCGTGATCTCGGCTCGTGCCTCCGGGTCCTGCCCCTCGGTCCCCCGCCGCCCGAGCGAGTACGGACCCGGGATGACCTGGGCGACGGTCCGCTCCGTCAACACCGCGGTCTCCCGCCAGGCGCGCGTGATCGGGCCGTCGGCGCCAAGGTCGTCGGCGTGGACCGCGCGGAGAACGGCGGCGCCGGGATCGGCGCTCCTCACCTGGCCATCGGTGACGAGGTCCAGGCCGGCCGCCTCCTGGGCGCGCACGGCCTCCGCGACCAGCGTCTCGATCGTCGATTCCAGGCGGTCCCGGGCGCCGGCGTCTCCGGTCGCCGCGGCCGCCTCGAGCGACGCCACGTCGAGCCCCTCGGCTGTCGTCCGCGGCCAGCGGCCGCTGAGCATCGCGAACACCGGGTTGTCAGCCCCAGATCGAGACGCCCTGCATCCAGAGCAGGACGAGGGCGATAGCGAGGATGACGAGGGCGACGACCTGGATCAGCTGCATCCCCCCGCCGCCGACCACCGGCTCCATCGTGCCCTGCGTCGGTCCGGGACGCGTCCACAGCGAGCGCATCGTCGGAACGTGCGTGGGCGCAAACAGGGCACCAAGCCAGACACCGGCCAGGAGACCGCCCAGGTGGGCCGTGTTGTCGATCCCGGCCACAACGAACCCGAACACGAGGTTGATGGCGATCAGGCCGCCCATCTGCCCCAGCAAAGCCCGCGATTGGCGGTCGAGCACGGGACGGTGGATGACCTGGTTCGCGAACAGCAGCCCGAACAGGCCGAAGATGGCCCCCGAGGCGCCGACGCCCAGGGGAGCCGGGCCGAAGGCGAACGACATCAGCGAACCGGCGGCGGCGAATATCAGGTAGAACGCCAGAAACCGCCAGCGACCGTACAGCCGCTCCACGAACGGACCTGCGATCCACAGCGCATACATGTTGAACCCGAGGTGGAGGATGCTGGCGTGCACCAGCGTCACGGTCCACAGTCGCCAGAGCTCGCCCTGGGCGATCGCGGGCTTGTCCAGCTCCAGCAGCCTCCCGAGGTCCCTCCCGGCCGGGCCGCCGAACAGCACGATCAGTGACACCACCGAGGTAACGGCGATGATCACCAGGGACAGCGAGATCCCGGTATCCCCCCGAGCGCGGGAGAAGTAGCGTCCCGCCGCGCCCTTGTCCCCCAGCTCCTTGGACAGCCAGCCCAGGCGCGATGCGATCTCGGCCTTGTCGGCGGCCGGCGCGCGACGGTCCGCCTCCCGGTACGCCGCCAGCGCGCCTCGAAGGTCACCGTCACGCACCCGGGCGGCCGCGACGTTGCGCCAGGCCGGGTATGTTGCCGGGCTCTCTGGCAGCCGCGTGACCTCTTCCCAGGTACGCAGCGCCTGGGCGTCGTCGTTGAGCCGGTACCACGCCTCGCCCAGGCCGAGCAGCGCCGCGCCGGTCACGCCCGGGTCGTCGAACCCGACCACCCGCTGGTAGAGGCGGGCGGCATCGACGAAGTCCGCCGACTCCATGAGCTCGGCCGCGTGGTCGAGCGCGGCCATTGCCGCTTCACGCGACAGCGGTCCGTCGTGGCTCATCGCGCCGTGGTAGTCGAACGGGGGTCGATCGGTCACGCCGGCGACTGTACAGGAGGTCGCGACGGTAGCGTCGGGCCGGCCTAGACTCGCGGACGTGTGCGGTCGCTTCACCCAGCAACGACCAACGTCCGAGCTCGCCGAGATCTTCGAGGCCGAGGACCTCGCCGACGACCCCGGAGGGCGCTACAACGTGGCGCCCACCGATGGCGCCGCGGTCGTGGTCCAGCGCGACGGACGCCGGGCCGTCGTGCGCTACGGATGGGGCCTGGTCCCCGGCTGGGCCGCGGATGCGCGGGGCGCCGCGCGAGCCTTCAACGCACGGGCCGAGACCGTGGCAACCAGCCCGCTGTTCCGGGACCCGTTCCGGCGCCGGCGCTGCCTGGTTCCGGTGGACGGGTTCTACGAATGGCGGCGGACCGGCTCGACGCGCCAGCCGATGTGGATCCACGATCCGGGTGGCGGAGTGCTGGTCCTCGCTGGACTGTGGACCGGCCGGCGGGAGCCGGAGACCGGCGAGTGGCGCCGCACGTTCACGATCGTGACCACGGGACCCAACTCGTTCATGCGCGAGATCCACGATCGGATGCCGGTAGTCCTGCCCCGCGATGCGTGGACGGCATGGCTCGCGGTGCCGGGCGCGACCGTCGGCGCGGCCGACGCCTCCGGCCCCGGTGTCGGCTCCGACGTCGCCGGCGGATCGCGCCCGCCGTCCCACGCGATCGGCGCGGAGCGGACTGACGCGGAGCTCAGGGCGCTGCTCGAGCCGCGCGACGACATCCCGCTCAGCGCGCGGCCGGTGCCGACGCTCGTGAACAACGTGCGTAACGACGGCCCGGCGCTGATCGAGCCGCTCGCGGGTCCATCGGACACGCCGACGCTGCTCTGATCACGCTCGTGGCCCCGGCTCGAAACAGATGGCGGGCGAGCTAGGGCTCGACGCGCTCCCACCCGTCGCCTGCGGCCGCGGCGAAGGCGGCGCCTGGCGAATCGCCTCGATCCAGCCCCGCGGCATAGCGTCCGATCAGCCTCGCAAACGACCCGTCGTCGTCGGCCGGCGCGATCAGCACGGTCGCGTCTGGATCGACACGCGTCGGCGCTTCTCCTCCGGGCGGCAGGGCCAGCACGAGATGGGCACCGGCGAACGAGGCGCCGTCAAGGCACACCGGGTGAACGCCCGGCGGCGCGTCGTCGCTCACGACCAGAACGGAGAACCCGGGGAGGTACCGCAGCCCGAGATCCACATCGGCCGGTTCGAGCTCGGGGGCGTCATCGGTTGCGCCGATCACCCTGGTCGGCCGGGCCGGGTCCCGCAGCAGCGCCACATGGCCGACGCCAGCACCCGCGAGCGCGAGCAGCAAGGCGTCACCGGCATCGTCGTCGCCCGTGCGGCCCACGAGCTCCACCGCCGAACCGGCTGCGGCGGCAGCGATGCCGATCTCACACGCGCGGCCACCGGCACGCCCTTCGTCCGTGGCATCCCACGCCGGGACGCCGACCACCACGATCATGGCCCCGAATCTACGCGACCTCGCGTTTCCGGTCCGGCCAATCGGGCGATGTCCGGCTCCGGGGAGCCCTCAAGTCAGGGGACGCCCCCGCGGGTCAGGGGACGCCCTACGAGTCAGGGCTGCCGGTCGGCTCAGCGGTGCCCTGCGGCTCCTGGGTCGAATCGGGCTCCTGGGTCTCCGGCGCGTCGGTCGCGCTCCCGCCATCGTCCTCGGGTTCGTGCGTGCGCGTGGGCGTGGGCGTGGCGGGCGCCTTGGTCGGCTTGACCGTCGAGGTCTCGCCACCACCCCCCTCGCCGTCCGCAGTGTCGGTCGGCTCCGCCGTGTGCGTGGGCTCGGTCGATGGCTCGGGGCTCGGGCTCGGCTCGACCGACTCGGTGGGTTCGGCGGTCGTCGATGGTCCCGGCTCGAGCGATGCCGGGGCGATCGTCGGCAACGGCGTCGTCACGACAGCCGGCGGCGACGGCGCGGCATTGTCCCCGGCGAGCAGCCCGGCGGCACCCGCGGCGGCCAGGCTCGAGCCGGTCACGACGCCGACCACGACCAGAACCAGCGCGAATGCCTGTGCCCGGACGGCGACCGGGAAGCCTCCTCCGGTCGCCACTCGCCAGGCGTCGCGCAGCGAGGCGAGGAACGCGCCCAGGGAACCGGCCCGAAGCGCGGTGCCCGCTGCCCGGACCGGCGCCGGAACGGGTTCCACGGCCACCGCCGCCATCACACGCTTGGTGAAGTCCCGCGTGGGGGCGGCGCCCGAACGGTCGGCGAAGACCTCCAGCTCCCGAGCCATCCTCGTCGTCTCGACGATGTCCTCGGTGAGCCCGTCGGCGCCCTCGAGCTCGCGAGCGTCAAACGGCGGCCGGCCGCCCTGCGGGCCCATGCCGGTCACCGGTCTGCCTCATCGAGGGAGCGGCGGAGCCGTGCCAGCCCGCGATGGAGGTGGGTCTTGACCGTGCCGAGGGGACGCGCGGTCGTCTCGGCGATCTCGTTGAGCGAGCGCTGGGCGAAGAACCGGAGGGCGACGACCTCGCGGTACGGCTCGTCGAGCGAGGCAACCGCGGCGCGCAGCCTGGCGTCTCGCTCCGAGCGAAGGACGGCATTTGCAGGGTCGATGGCGTCGCTGGCGCCGCTGGCGCCGGCCGTCCGGAAGCGGTCCCGACCCGGCTGGTCGGCATCCGCCGCGAGCGGGTCCAGCCAGACCACCTGCTTGCGCTGCGCGGCACGCCGCGTCGCAAGCCGCACGGCGATCCGCGACAGCCACGCGCCGAACGGTCCCTCGGAGCGCCAGGATGCGAGCGACCGGTAGGCGATCACGAACGCCTCCTGGGCAACATCTTCGGCCTCGTGGCGGTCACCGAGAATCCGGGCGCACGTCGCGACGACCTGGCGGCTCTCGCGCTCGACGAGGATTCCGAAGGCATCGCGATCCCCGGCCAGCACGTCAGCGACGACCTGGCGCTCATCGCGCGTTGCTCCAAGGTCCGATGCGACCACCGAGGTCCGGTCCGTGGGCCCGTCCTCCATTCCGCGTGTAACTGCAAGGGCGACGCCGGAGGTACCCGGCACAGACACGCTCCCGCGTGGCTGCATGATCGACCATCGAGCCGACGTCCATTGCAGATCGTTGGTCACGGGGACCCATGGGACCGCTGGGTGCGGGATGGGATCGACGCGGAGAGGATGGCTGCCGCGGCGGTCCTGTCGGACGATGCGTCCGACACGGGGGTCAGCGGGGTTGCCGTCGCCGGCGTGACCGACGCCCCGCGGGCGTCAGTGCTGGGGCCGGATCGGCGGGCGGGTGCCATGAGGTCTCCCAGGGTCGCGGGCCGAAGCCGGCCGCGTCACCCCTCCTGAGGCGTCCGAACGGGGGAAGGTTTCACGAGCCGTGGATCAACCACGGGCAAGATCCGTCCGGCGTCAGTCGTGCGGCGGCTGCTCGTCCCGTTCCACCTCGATGCCGCCCAGCCCGGCGGTCTCGAGCTCACTCGCGAACTGCTCGTGATCGCCCACGACCACGATCGCCGCCCGCTCCGGGTCGATGTGCTCGCGCGCCACGCGCAGCACGTCCTCGGCCGTCACCGACTCGATCGCGGTGCGATACCTGTCCAGCTCGTCATCCGGGAGCCGGTGGACGAACAGCCCGGCCAGCGCACCGACCACCGGACCCGGGGTCTCGAACCGCAGGGGGAACACGCCCACGAGATAGTCGCGGGCGGCCCGGAGCTCGGCGTCAGTCACCGGTGCCTCCCGGATCCGGCCGAGCTCGAGCAGAGTCTCCCGCAGCGCGGGGACGGTGACGTCGGTATCGACGGCCGCGCGCGCGGAGAACGGCCCGCGGTGACGGCGAAGATCGAACCCCGCCCCCGCCCCGTACGTGTAGCCCTTCTCCTCGCGGAGGTTCATGTTCAGCCGCGAGTTGAACAGGCCGCCGAGGATCGCGCTCATCACGGACACGGCGTGAAAATCGGGATGGCGGCGCGGCAGCCCGGGATGCCCGATGCGGATCTCCGATTGCGCTGACCCCGGTCGGTCAATCACGCGCACGTATCGCTCGGACACCTTCGACGCGTCGGAGATCGGGGACTCGCCGCCATCGTCGGGACCCGACCAGTCGGCGAACAGGTTGGTCGCCAGGCGGACGACCGCCTCCGGGTCGACCTCGCCTGCCACGACCAGCGCCGAGTGGGCCGGGACGAAGCTCCGCGCCTGGATCGTGCGCAGGTCCCCGGCGGTGACGCCGGCCACGGTCTCCCGCGTGCCTCCGGGGGGGCGGTGGTACGGGCTCGCCGGAACATAGATCGCGTCCACGAACTCCTGGTCGGCCCGGCGGCGCGGGTCGGCCCTCGCCTGGAGCAGGTCCGTCAGCCGCTCGTCCCGGATTCGGTCGACCTCGGCGTCCGGGTACGCGGGCTGGCGCACGATCTCGGACAGCAGCTCGAGCGCCGGTCCAAGCCGGCTCACCGGCACGTCCACACCCGCCGATGTCGCGTCCCAGCCGGCTTCGCTGTGGAGCGACGCCCCGAGGCGCTCCGCCGCCTCGACCAGCGCGATGGCGTCCCGGAGCTCGGTGCCCTCCGTCATCCCCCGGGCGGCCAGGACCGTCGCCCCGCCGAGCTCGCGGGGCTCGTCGGCCGCACCGGCTCGCGCGACCACCGAGGCGGTGACCAGGGCGCGGCCCGCCATCGGGGTCACGATCAGCCGCAACCCGCTCGCCAGCTCCGTCCGGATGGTCGTCGGAAACTCGTAGGGCCTCGGCTGCCCGGGTTCGGGACGCTGCGCCACGAGCCCGGTATCGGCGCCCGATCCCCCACCGCTCATGCCGCCGCCTCCCCGGTCCCGTCCGTGGCCGTGCCCGCGGCCTCATCGGCGGGGACATATGTGAGGACCACCCGGTTGTCCGCCCGGAACACGTCCGCCGCAACCTCCCGGATCTGGTCGCCGGTCACCGACAGGTAACGCGGCAGGAGCGTGTTGATCAGGCCAGGATCGTCGAACAGGGTCGCGAACATCGACAGCCGGTCGGCTCGCTCCTCGACGCGCGCCAACGCCCCCAGCTCGTCGGCCTCGGTCAGGGCCTTGGCTCGGACCAGCTCGTCGTCGGTCGGCGGCTCGGCCCCGAGCCGCTCCAGCTCGTCGGTCAGGGCCGCTTCCACGCGCGCGATGTCGATCCCGGGCCGCGCGGTCGCCCAGCCCAGGAACTGCGACGAGCCTCCCACGAACGGCAACGTGAACACGGCGACGTCCTGCGCGATTCGCTCCTCGCGGACCAGCCGCCGGTGGAGGCGGCTCCCCTTGCCGCCCGAGAGCATCTGGGACGCGAGATCGAGCGCGTCCAGCCGACGATCCCCGAACACGGGTGCCCGGAACCCGACGTAGACGCGGGCCAGCGGGACCCGCTCCGTGACGACCTCTCGTCGCTCCTCGCCGATCACCGACGGCAGCGAGAGGTTGGGCAGCGACGGGATATCCAGGTTGGGTGCGATGGGGCCGAAGTATCGCTCGGCCCAGGTGCGGACCTGGCTCGGATCGCAATCACCGACGACGGAGAGCACCGCGTTGTTGGGCACGTAATAGGTCCGGAAGAACGATCTGACGTCGTCGAGCGAGGCGGCGTCGAGGTCCTCCATCGACCCGATGGTGGGGTGATGGTAGGGATGGTCCACCGGGTACATGTGCGCGAGCAGCTTCTCGTTCCAGGTGCCATAGGGCCGGTTGTCGTAGCTCCAGCGCTTCTCGTTCTTGACCACGTCGCGCTGGTTGTCGAGGTTGTCCTGGTTGAGCGCATCCAGCAGCGATCCCATCCGGTCGGCCTCGAGCCATAGTGCGAGCTCGAGCTGATGCGACGGCATCGTCTCGAAGTAGTTGGTCCGATCCAGCCATGTGGTGCCGTTGAGGGTGCCGCCGGCTGCCTGGACGAGCGCCATGTGCTCCGCCTTGCCCACGTGCGCCGACCCCTGGAACATCACGTGCTCGAACAGGTGCGCGAAGCCGGTCTTGCCCGGCACCTCGTGCTTTGATCCGACGTCGTACCAGACGTTCACGGCGACCACCGGCGCCAGGTGATCCTCAACCACGATCAGGCGGAGGCCGTTGGCCAACCGCTCGTCGCTGAACTCGACGACGGGTACGGACATGCGTGGTGGGTCCTCGCGCGAAAGCTGCAGGTCGAGTGGCATTGTAGGCGGAGCCGCGGCATTCCCGGCCCCGGGGGCAGAGCGAACGAGACCGGCACGCCCGGCAGGCGTCCCGGAATCGCATCGCGCGGGCGCCGGCCAGGTGCAAGGATGGCCCCGGCACAACAGGCGGCCACGACACACAACGACGGAGGAGAGGATCGTGACCGGTTCGCGCGGCAGCGTCGCCTGGGGGCCCCTGATCATGGGCGTCGTCCTGCTGGTGGTGGGCGGCGCGTTCCTGCTTCGCAACCTGGGCGTCGTGGACCTGGACTGGGGCCTGCTTTGGCCGCTGATCCTGGTGCTGGTCGGGTTGATCGTGCTGGTCGCCGCCGTGCGCGGCCCGGCTGATCGCGGCGGTACCGCGCAGGTGTCGATCCCCAGCGACGGCGCGGCCCGCCTGGAGCTCCAGCTCCGGCTCGGCGCAGGCCACTACCGGCTGCGCGGCGGGTCCGGCGCGCTGGTCGAGGCAACGGCCAGTGATGCGACCATCGATCATGCCGCCGATCGCCTGGGCGACCTCGCCCGCGTCCGGCTGTCGACGTCACGCCACTCGTGGCTATGGGGCTGGGGGCGAGGGCTGGAATGGACGATCGGTGTCGCATCCGGCGTGCCCGCCATGATCGACCTGCGGGCGGGCGCGGGGTCGATCGATCTCGATCTGACCGACGTGGCGGTCGCCCGCGCGTCGATGGCCATCGGTGCCGCCGAGCTGCGGGTCGTCCTGCCTCGCCCGCTGGGCGACGTCCCGATCCGCGTTGAGGGCGGAGCCGCGTCGTTCACGTTCGAGGTCCCGGCAGGCGTGGAGGCCCGCGTGACGAGCACCGGGTTGGTCACGACCAGTGGGCCCAGCGAGACGGCAGGCTACGCCGCCTCCCGCGATCGAGTGACGGTCACTGTCACCGGCGGCGCGGCCTCGGTGCGCGTCATCCGTCGCTGAGGTCGTCCACGCCAGGGCCCCCGCACGGCGCTGAATCGAGCGGACCGTTAGACTCCCCAGCCGTGAACACCGGACATGCCGCCGGGCTGTCGGCGCGGCCCAGACACCAGCCCATCGGCCCACGTATCCAGCTGCTTTCCCCACTGGCGGCCGCTCTGCTGATGCTGCTGCTGGTCGGACCCGTGGCCGCCCATGCCGAGCTCGTGTCGTCCGATCCCCAGGACGGCGCCGTCCTCGACACGCCGCCGCCCAGCGTCACCCTGACCTTCAGCGAGGGGCTCAACGCGTCCAGGAGCAAGTTCCAGCTCCTGGCATCGGACGGCTCGTTGATCGGCACCGGCACGGCCGCCGCCGACGGCGACGAGACGATGACCCTCGGTGGGCTCGATCTCGGCCCTGGCAAGTACCTGATCAAGTGGACCTCGGTCTCGGTCGATACCGACGTCGAGCGCGGCGAGCTCCGCTTCACGGTTACCGAGGCGAACCCGACCCCTCCCCCGACGGCCGGGCCAACCACGGGACCAAGTCCCTCGCCCAGCACGCCCGCTGTCACCGCCGAGCCGTCCGGACCCACGATCGAACCGATCGCTGTTCCCGCATCCGCCGAACCCTCGGTCGTGCCCGTCGACGCCGGGCAGCCCGCATCCGGGAGCGGTGGCCTGGGTGACGCCCTGCTTCCGATCGTGGCCGTGCTGGTCCTCGTCGCGGGATTGGGCATCTACCTGCGCCGCCGCAACCAGAGCGCCTGATCGTGAACGATAGGAGGCGCGTCGCGCTCACCCGCCTGGCGAGTGCCGCCGGCGTGACCGTCGTCCTTGCCGCGGTTCCGGCGGCCGTCTCCGCCCACAACATGTCGACGGTCTACGAGAGCCCGCTCCCGCTCTCGGCCTATCTCGCCGGTGCCGCAGTGACGGTGGCGCTGTCGTTCGCCTTCGTGCTCGCCACCGACGTGCGCGCCGCACCGCCCGCACCCGGACGCATCGTCCAGGTCCCGGCGCCGATCCGCCTCGTCCTGCGGGCGATCGGCATCCTCGGCTGGGCGTGGATCCTGGTCCAGGGCATCGCGGGCGGTTCGTCCGATGCGGCGGTCGCCCCGCTGTTCCTGTGGGTCTACGGCTGGGTTGGGCTCGCCGCGATCTCGGCCCTGTGGTTCCCGATCTGGGAGTGGCTGGACCCGTTCGCAACCCTCCACGACATGCTCGCGTGGGCCCTCCGCCGCCTCGGCGTGCGCGGCTGGGGCGCGTCGGATCTGCCCGCGCCGATCCGCCTCTGGCCCGCGGTCGCGGGGCTCGTGTTCTTCGTGTGGCTCGAGCTTGTCGCGCCCGCCGGGGTCGGGACCCTGACCGTGGTCGTGGCGGGCTACACGCTGCTGACGCTGGCGATGATGGCCCAGTTCGGGCGTGAGCAGTGGCGCGCACAGGGCGAGACCTTCACCGTCTGGTTCCGGACCCTCAACCGGCTGGCGCCGTACGGCATCGTGCCGGCCACCGACACCGCCACCGACGCTGACGGCGCGACAGACGACGCGTGGGTCGACCCGGATGGCGTCGATCCGGCGGTCGTCGTCCGCCGCTCGTTCGCGAGCGGACTCCTGGGGGTGAGCTGGGAGATCCCCCGGATCACGCTCATTGCGATCGGCGTCGGATCAATCCTGTTCGACGGGCTGAGCCAGACGGTTCCCTTCGCGGCAACGTTCGGGGCGCCCGCCATGGTGCCCAAGACGCTGCTGCTCGCGGCATTCCTGGGGATCATCGTCGGTGCAGCCCTGCTCGTCGCCCGGACGGTCAGCCCTGGCGCCATCGGTGCCGGCCTCGTCCCGATCGCCGTCGGGTACCTCATCGCCCACTACCTCACCTACCTGCTGGTGGACGGCCAGAAGATCGTGATCGCGGTCTCCGACCCGCTGCAGACGGGCGCCGACCTGATCGGCACGGCGTTCTACGTGCCGGACGCCACGTGGCTGCCGCCAGGACTCATCTGGACGCTGCAGCTCGCCGCGGTCGTCGGCGGTCACATGCTGGGTGCCTGGGCCGGGCACGTCTCGGCGCAACGCGACATGGACGCCATCGCGAACGCCAAGCCGGCGCGCGACCTGCGTCATCGCAAGATCCCGGGGTCCACGCCCCGGCTGACGCGCAACATCCGGCGCCGGGAGATCCCGCTCGCGGTGGTGATGGTCATGCTCACGACGCTCACGCTGTGGTCGCTGGGCCAGTCGATCGTCCAGGAGACCCCGCCGAACGGTCTCCTGCCCGCGGTCCTCCACCTGCTCTAGCGGCCGCGACCCGCACCGGCGAACGCGGCGTGCCAGCGGGTCTCGGGGTGACCGCGTCAGCCTGTCGGCAGCGCTCCGCTCGGAACCCAATCCGTGATCGCGCGAACCTCGGCGATGCGGGCCGTGAGGTCCGGGTCCAGCGCCTCTGCCGCGGCGATCCCCGTCTCGATGGCCGTCAGGCACAGCACGCCTTCGGCGATCGCGGCGTGCCGGATGTCGGCAGCGTCGCGGACGGCCCCGGAGCGTGGCGTCGGCGTGTTGACCACCAGCCGGACCCCGCCGCTCGCGATGAGCTCCAGGATTCCAGCTTCATCGCCGACCGGCGCCGCGCCGAGCTTGGCGACCGGGTCGGCGTCGAGCCCTGCCTCGACCAGCGCCGCGCGCGTCCCGGCCGTGGCCGCCAGGCGGTAGCCGGCCCGGACCAGCGCCCGGGCGAGGGCGAGCAGCCCGGGCTTGTCACGATCGGCGATCGAGAGCAGCGCCAGGGGTGTCTCCGCATCGGACGCCCGCGGTGGGATGAGCGAGGCGCCGGTGAGCGCCTTGGCCATGGCCACCCGTGCGTCGGCGGCGATCCCGATGACCTCCCCCGTGGACTGCATGAATGGGCCAACCGACGGATCCACACCCTTGAGCTTGGCGGTCGAGAATGCCGGTGCCTTGACCGCCACGAACGGTGGCTCCGGGCGCAGCCCGGGGGACCACCGCAGGTCGGCCAGCGAGGCCCCCAGCGAGATCCGGACCGCGAGCTCGACCATGGGCACGCCGGTGACCTTGGACAGGAACGGCACCGTGCGACTGGCCCTCGGGTTGACCTCGATCAGGTACACGCCGTCATCGCGCACGATGAACTGGGCGTTGACCAGCCCTCGCGCGCCCAGCGCAAGGCAGATCCGCTCCATCGTGGTCACGATCAGGTCCTGGTCGCCCTCGGCAACGTGCTGTGGCGGGAACACGGCAATCGAGTCGCCCGAGTGGACGCCGGCCCGCTCGACGTGTTCAAGGAGACCCGGGATGAGGACGGCCGAGCCGTCGCAGACGGCATCGACATCAACCTCGATGCCCTCGAGGAACCGGTCGATTCGGACCGGCCGGTCGGGGTCCACGACGGCCGCTGCTGCCAGGTGCCGAACGAGGTCTTCGGGCGAGTAGGCGAAGTCGATCGCCAGCCCGCCGATCACGAACGAGGGTCGAACGATGACCGGGTACCCGATGCGTTCCGCGAGCGTCAGCGCCTCCTCCACCGACTCGGCCATGCCGCCTTCGGGCTGTGGGATCCCCAGCCGGTCGAGGAGCGCCGAGAACCGCGTCCTCTCCTCCGCCTGGTCGATCGTCTCGAGGTCGGAGCCCAGCAGCGGGACGCCCGCCGCGACCAGTGGCGCCGCGAGGTTGAGCGGCGTCTGGCCGCCGAACGCGACCACGGCCGGCAACGGGGACCCCGGGGCGGCACTGCTCTCGAACTCGATGATGCTGAGGACGCTCTCGGGGTCAAGCGGCTCGAAGTAGAGGCGCGTGGAGGCGTCGAAGTCGGTCGAGACGGTCTCCGGGTTGGAGTTGACCATCACCGCGCTCCAGCCCTCGCGCCGGAGGATGTCAGCGGCCTGGACCGCGCAGTAGTCGAACTCGATCCCCTGCCCGATCCGCACCGGACCGCTGCCGATCACCAGGGCGCCCGGGCGGGCCACCGGGGGCGCCTCGGGAGGCGACCCGGCGGACGCGTACGTCGAGTAGAAGTAGGGCGTCTCGGCCGCGAACTCCGCGGCACACGTGTCGACCATCGCGTACCCGGGGGCGAGGGCCAGCTGCGAGCGTGTCTCCGCGATCGCCGCCTCCGGCACCCCGGCCAGCGCAGCCAGGTCGTGGTCCGCAAAGGCTGCCCGCTTGGCGGTTGCCAGCAGCGTTGCGCCGTCGAGGTCGGATGGATCAACCAGGTGCTCCCCGGCGGCGCGCACCTCGTGCTCGAGCTCGATGTTGCGACCCATCTCGGCGAGAAACCAGGGCGAGATCCCGGTGGTCCGACGGATCACCTCCTGGGGCACGCCACGGCGGAGCAGGCCGAGCACCCGCCACAGGCGCGAGTCCGAGGGCTCGAGGAACTGGCGCGCCACGATCGGCGCGGCCGAGCGCTGGGCGAAGCGGGTGCTCTCGCACGCCTGTCCCTCCTCATCGACCCAGCGGATCGCCGGCTCCTGGTCGGAGCCCCACGCCTGGGCGTCGGCATCCGGATCCGTCCCCGCGTACACCGCCGCCAGGTAGTCGAACGTCGCCCGCCAGGACGGATCCTCGCCGAGGGGCCCGGCGCCCGCCTGCTCGAGGCCCCGGAGCGCCTTGTTGAGCGCGGCCCCGAAGGTCCGGTCGATGGCCATCACCTCACCCGTCGCCTTCATCTGCGAGCCGAGCCGGCGATCGGCGGTCGGGAACTTGTCGAATGGGAAGCGGGGCAGCTTGACCACGACGTAGTCGAGGGCCGGCTCGAACGCGGCCACCGTCGTCCCTGTGACGACGTTGGGGATGTCGGCCAGCGTGCGCCCGGCCGCGATCTGGGCCGCCACCCGGGCGATCGGGTAGCCGGTTGCCTTGGACGCGAGGGCCGACGATCGCGACACGCGCGGGTTGACCTCGATCACGGCGTACTCGGTCGAGTCCGGCGAGAGCGCGAACTGGACGTTGCAGCCCCCCTCGACGCCGAGCGCCCGGATGATCGCGAGCGCGGCGCTGCGCAACCGTTGATGGACGGCGTCGGTCAGGGTCTGGACGGGCGCCACCACGATCGAATCACCGGTATGGACACCGAGCGGGTCCACGTTCTCCATCGAGCAAACGGCGATGCAGGTGTCCTCCGCATCCCGCATCACCTCGTACTCGACCTCCTGCCACCCGACCAGGCATTGCTCGACCATCACCTGGTGGATGGGGCTGGCGCGCAGCCCGGACCGCACGCGCTCCCAGTAGGTGCCCTCGGTCTCGACGATGCCGCCGCCGGTGCCGCCAAGGGTGAATGCCGGCCGGATGATTGCCGGCAGCCCGATCTCGGTCAGGGCGGCCTCGGCGGACGCACGGCGGGCCGTCTCGTCAGGCCCCTCGACGATCGCCGACGGCGCGTACGGCTGCCCGATCCGGTCCAGCAGGTCGCGAAACGCCTCGCGATCCTCGGCCATGCGAATGGCCTCGAGCGGAGTTCCGAGGAGGCGGATGTCGTGGCGCTCCAGCACCCCGGCCTCGGCCAGCGCGGTGGCAAGGTTGAGGGCCGTCTGGCCACCGAGCCCCGCCAGCAGGCCCTCGGGCTTCTCGCGCGCGATCACCGACTCGATGGCGTCGACCGTCAATGGCTCAAGGTAGACGGCGTCGGCGACCGAGGGGTCGGTCATGATCGTGGCGGGGTTGGAGTTGACGAGGATCGTTCGCACGCCCTCCGCACGCAGCGCCCGGCACGCCTGGGTCCCCGCGTAGTCGAACTCGGCCGCCTGGCCGATCACGACCGGCCCGCTGCCCAGGATGAGGACCGATGCCGGCTTTTCGTGCCTCACGCCACGGCCCCGGCGGGGCCGATGCCGCTGAGCCAGTCGCGCGCCGCGCGGGAGGACGTCAGGTGGACGACGAGCGTGCTGGACGGTAGCGCGGCGAGGCGTTCGAGGACCGCGGGCCGGGAGCGGGTCGGGAAACCCCAGACCCAGCGGAGGAACTCGAGGTCGAGCTTCTCGGTCAGACCCGCCCCCATGTCGGGCCGGGAGCGGCCCCGGTGGGTCAGCCACCGGCGCGTGACGTTCCAGATGCAGACGAGCCGCGGCCGATCGAGGAACACCACCGTATCAGCACGCTCGAGGCGGATGTCCATCGTGCGCGAGTAGTTGCCGTCGATGATCCAGGTGTCGCCGGCAGCAAGGTCGCGGTTGACCGTCTCCCATCTGTCGTCGGGCGTCGGCGTCCAGCCCGGACCCCAGTACAGGCGATCAAGGTGCACCACGGGGAGCCCGGACCGGCGGCCTAGCTCGATGGCGAACGTCGTCTTGCCCGAGCCGGCGCTCCCGAGCACGGCCACGCGCCTCACGACGACCGTCCGGCGCCCCGGCCGTCGGCCCGGCAGGCGTCAACGAAGCGGTCGAACACCGCCAGCGCGTCGAGCGGGCCCGGCGCCCCCTCGGGGTGGTACTGGACGGTCTCGATCGGCAGCGTGGCGTGGCGCAGGCCCTCGACCGAGCCGTCGTTGAGGTTCCGCTGGCTGACCCGGAACCCGGAGTCCACCGCCAGGCTGTCACCGACCACCTGCACCTCGTGGTTCTGCGCGGTGACCTGGACATACCCCGTGTCGAGGTCCTGCACCGGGTGGTTCGCCCCGTGATGGCCGAACCGCAGCCGGGTCGTCTCGGCGCCGGCCGCCCGGGCGACGATCTGGTGCCCGAGGCAGATGCCCAGGAGCGGGCGGCCGTCCGCGATGATCGCCCCCGCCAGCGCAACCGGGCCATCGAGGCGGGCCGGATCACCCGGCCCCGGCGAGAGGACGATGCCCGCAACGTCCTGCGCGAGCACCTGCTCTGCCGAGGCCGTATGCGGCAGCACGCGGACCCGTGCGCCGCGGCGCGCCAGCGAGCGGACGATGTTCGCCTTGAGCCCGTAGTCGATGATCGCGATCAGGGGCGCATCGCCATCGTCGTCGCCGCCGAGCTCGCGGACCGCCGCCGGCGACACCTCGGACACGAAGTCCTGATCCTCCCAACGCGCCACCGACCGTGCCCGCTCGACCGCCTCCTCGCGATCGGTGTGTCCCGGCTCGGTGATGATCCCGCGCAGACAGCCGTTGGCACGCAGGTGGCGGGCGAGCGCCCGGGTGTCGACGCCGGCGATCGCAGGGATGCCGTTGCCGCGCAGGAGCGTGGCCAGCTGGCGCGCGTCGTCGAGCACGGCGGCCGTCGCATGGGCGACGACGAGCCCCCGCAGCCACGGCCGCTCGGACTGGTCGTCGGCCTGAAGCCGACCGTAGTTGCCGATCAGCGGGTAGGTCATGACGACGACCTGGCCTGCGTACGACGGATCGGTCGCGATCTCCTGGTAGCCGGTCTGGGAGGTGTTGACCACGAGATCGCCGCCCGCGGCGACGGGGGCCCCGAAGGCGATCCCCGCGAACACCGTCCCGTCCTCGAGCGCGAGGAGCGCGGGGCCGGCGTCACCGACCCGCGGATCGACGATCGCGCGGGCAAGCGGCAGCGGCGGATGACCGACGGACTGTGGGACGATCACTCAGGTCCCGGCGGGCCGCGGCGAGCTTGCGCCGCAGGCGGGCATGCGCACGAGCATCAGGCCTCCTCGCCGGCCTCACCGGACCGGTACACCGGCCTCACAGGACCGGCTCTAAAGGACGCCACGACTCTAGCACGCACGGGTCCGGCGTGACCGTCCGCCCGGCCGGTCGGGCGGCGGCGTCAGGCTTCGCTCGGTGGCGTCGTTGCGGAACCACCTGGACCGGGCATGGCGGGCAGCTCCACCCGGAAGGCGGCGCCTCCTTCGGGCCGGTTGGCGACGCCGATCCGGCCGCCGTGCTGGTCAACGATCCAGCGGGCGATCGCCAGGCCCAGGCCTGTCCCGCCGCTCGGTGCGCCGGGGGCTCGCCAGAAGCGGTCGAACACGTGGGCCATGTCCTCCTCGCGGACGCCCGGGCCCTGGTCGGTCACCTCGATCGAGGCGATGCTCCCGACGTTGCGCACGGTGACCCCGACCTGACCGTCCCTGGGGCTATGGCGCACGGCGTTGTCGGCCAGGATCATCACCAGCTGGCGCAGGCGCGCGCTGTCGCCCATGACCATGGTCGGCTCGGGATCGACCAGCACCCGCACGCCCCGGTTCTCGGCCGTGCGGCCCACCGCGGAGGCGGCGTCGAACGCGATGTCGCCGAGATCGATCCGCGTCTGCTCCATGACCACTGCCCCGGAGTCGGAGCGCGCCAGCAGCAGCAGGTCACCCACGAGCGAGGTCAGGTGCGCGACCTCGGCGTCGATGTCGTCGAGCGCCTCCTGCGCATCGACCGACTCCGAGATCGGCCGGTCCCTGTGCCGCGACAGGTGCTCCAGGGAGGAGCGGATCACCGTGAGCGGCGTCCGCAGCTCGTGGCTGGCGTCGGCGGCGAACTCGCGCTGGCGCCGGAGCGCGTCGCGCTGGGCATCGAGCGAGTCGCGGATCGGGACCATTGCCCGGCGGGCATAGATCGTCCCGAAGCCGATCGACACGATGACCACCAGCACGCCGCCCAGCAGCAGGACCGTGAGCATCGCGTTCAGCGTCGCGACCTCGGTCGAGCGATCCTGGAGCGCCTGGAGGAAGTAGGTGTTGCCATCCTGCGCGACCACCGTCCGGGTCATGATCCTGACGGGGAGGTCGGCCGCGGTGGCATTGGCCAGCTGAAGGGTGCCGGTCCGCACGTCGGTGCCGTCCGGCGCCGTCTGGGCAGCGGCCAGGCTGGCGACCGCCGGGAGGCCGACGGGGATGACGACCGGGCGCTCCGACTGGACCGGGTTTCCGCTCGCGTCGAACAGGTAAAGCAGCGTGTTGCCGGTGCCCAGGACGTACCCGAGATCGGGCCGACGGAAGGGCGTATCCGTTCCCTCGAGCAGCTGGACGGCGGGGTTGATCCGGTCCTGGAGCTGCCCGGTCGAGGCGGCCGCGAGCGCGTTCGCGGCCGCCGCGTACAGTGCGACGCCCAGGACCACGAGGACCACCATGGTGGACAGCCCGCTCCACGCCACGAGGCGCCACCGGACGTGCCGGATCAGGCGTGCCTCCTCTTCGAGCGTCAGCTGCTCGGCACCGTCATCCGCGAGCTCAAGCCGCGGGCCGTCAGCCATTGCCGGCTCCGCCCACCATCAGCCGCCGTCACCCATCCGATACCCCACGCCGCGGACGGTCTCGACCTGCGCGCCCGCATCGCCGAGCTTGGTGCGGAGGTAGTGGACGTAGGCGTCGACCGCATTGGGCGTGACTGCCACGCTGAACGGCCATGCATGATCGAGCAGCTGGTCGCGGGTGAGGGTCTGGTTGGGGTGGCGCATCAGCGCCTCGAGGAGCGAGAACTCGCGCGGGCTCAGATCCACGTTGCGGCCGTTGACGGTGACCCGGCGCGCGGCCTCGTCGAGCATGATCGAGCCGACTTCCAGGCGCGGTTCGGGCCGGCGGGGTCCAGGCTCGGCCCGCCGCGCCAGCGCGCGCAGACGGGCTGCGACCTCCTGGTATGCGAACGGCTTGACGACATAGTCATCGGCCCCGGCGTCGAGTCCCGTCACCCGGTCGTTGATCGTGTCGCGCGCGGTCAGCATCAGGATGCTCACGTCGACCTGGTCGCGGCGCAGCTGGCGCGCCACCTCCAGGCCGGACATGTCGGGCAGCCCGATGTCGAGAATCACGGCATCGATGCCTTCGATGGCGCTCGCCAGCTCGAGGCCGGTCTGGCCGTCGGGCGCACGCTCGACGACGTGGCGGTCCTCTTCCAGGAGCCGGGTCAGGGACCGGGCGAGGCGTTCGTCGTCCTCGACCAGGAGCAGGTGCATGGTTCCGTCAGACTTCCTTGATCAGGGGACGACGGTGACGTCGCTCGCCGTGCCCAGGCTGAACCCGCCATTGCCCGCGTTCCCGCTATTGCCGTTATTCCCGTTATTGCCGTTGATACCCGGCCGGAAGCCGCCCGTGACGTCGAGGATCACGGTCTTGCCGGCCTCGACGTCGGACGCAGACGCTGCCGACTGCTGATGGTACGTCGTGCTCGAGTCGAGCCCGATCGTGATCGATTGGCCTCCCTGGGTCGTGATCGTGATCGAGTCGGCCGACATGGATTCGACCGTGCCCTGGATGCTCAGGCCGCCACCGAAACCGCCGAAACCGCCGCGCCCGGCAAAGCCGCCGTTGCCGCGAGCGCCATCGTCGTTGGGCACGAAGCTGGCGTTCGGCCCGAACCCGCCGACACCGCCGTTGAAGCGCCCGGCCGTGGTCGCCGACTCGGGAGCCGTGGTCCGACCCACGGCGAACGCGACGCCGGCGGTCGCCACAAGGACGGCCACCGCAAGGGCGATGTTGAGCACGCGCGGTGAGCCGGATGACTGGCGAGCTGCAGGGGGAGGCGCGATCGGGACGACCGGCTCCGGGCTGACGGGCTGGAAGGTCGGCGGCGCACCTGCCGGAGGTGGCACAGATGCCGCCTGTGGCGGCGTCGTCGCAGCACCGGCTGACGCGGGGGCTGCCGTGGGTGGCGCGGTTGCGTCCGGTGGCGCGGGCTCGAAGCGCGGCGTCGGCACGGGCTCGGTGGGCGAGGCGCCGGGATCGCTCTCACGGCCGGATGGGTCGAACGACGGGGTGGTCATGTGCAGCGAGCTCCTACTCGTAACGCAGCGCGTTGATGGGGTCGAGGCGTGCCGCCTGCCTGGCCGGCCACACGCCGAACACGATGCCGACGGCGAGGCTGAACAGGAACGCAGTGGCAAGGGTTCCAGCGCTGAACCCAAAGCTGATGCCACCCAGCCGGCTGATGAGGCTGGATACCGCCAGGCCGAGCAGGATCCCGAGGATGCCTCCGAGCCCGGACAGGGTGAGCGCTTCGATCAGGAACTGGGCCAGGATGTCGCGGCGTCGGGCCCCGATCGCCATGCGGATCCCGATCTCGCGGGTCCGCTCGCGGACCGACACCAGCATGATGTTCATGATCCCGATGCCGCCGACCACGAGCGAGATCGAGGCGATCCCGCCCAGCAGCAGCGTCAGCGTGCCGGTGATATCCGACACCGTCTGGAGCAGCTGAGCCTGGTCGAAGATGTTGAAGTCGGGCGTGTCCGTCGCCGACAGGTTGTGGCGTGCATCCAGCGCGCTCGTGATCTCGGCCTGTACGGCGGACATCTGCGCCTCGTCGGCAACGCTCACGCCGATCGTCCGCACACCGTCACCGCTGACGAAGTACTTGTGCACCACGCCGATCGGGACCAGAACCTGGTCGTCGAGATCCTGGAACCCCGCGCTGCCCTTGGGCTGCAGGATGCCGATCACCCGGAACGGGATGCCCGCGATGGTGATCTCAGTGCCCAGCGACGTCTGGTCAAGGCCCAGGTCGGAGGCCGTGGTCGCGCCCAGCACCGCCACCCGCAGGTCCTGCTCGACCGCCGTGTCACTCAGGAATGATCCCTGCCACACGTCGTAGGCACGGACCGCGGCGTAGTCCGCGGTGGTACCCACGATGGACGTTGTGGCGTTCTGGCGGCCCGCGACCACCAGCGCCTGGGTCGTCGACTCCGGGGCGACGGCCGACACGCCCGCGATTGCCCCGATCGCCTCGGCGTCGCCCTCGGTCAAGGTGGAGCTCGCGCCGCCGGCCGCCCCTGCCGGGCTGATGGTCAGAAGGTTCGTGCCCAGCTGCGACAGGCGGGACGTGATGTTGGAGCTGGTCCCCTGCCCCACGCCGACGAGCGCGACCACGGAGGCGACCCCGATCACGACGCCGAGCATCGTGAGGGCCGCACGCAGCCGCCCCGTGCGGAGCCGGGACAGGGCAAGCCGGGCGAGCTCGAGGAAGCTCATGCGATCAGCCGTCCGTCGCGGATGTGCACCTGACGATCGGCGGTGGCCGCGACGCTCGCGTCGTGGGTAATGAGCACGACCGTGCGACCCGATCGGTTGAGCTCACGCATCAGCCCGAGCACCTCGTGCCCGGACGCCTGGTCGAGGTTGCCCGTGGGCTCGTCGGCCAGGATCAGGGCCGGATCGGTGACCAGGGCTCGCGCGATCGCAACGCGCTGCTGCTGGCCGCCGGAGAGCTCGGATGGCTCGTGCTGGAGCCGATCTCCGAGGCCCAGTCGCTGGAGCGCAGCGGTCGCCCGCTCGATACGCTCCGCGCGACCGATCCCCTGGTACAGGAGAGGTGCCGCCACGTTGTCGAGCGCACTCGTCCGTGGCAGCAGGTTGTAGCTCTGGAACACGAAACCGATCGTGCGGCTGCGGACCCTCGCCAGTCCATCGTCATCGAGGTCCTCGACGGGCGTCCCGGAGAGGGAGTACGTGCCTTGTGTGGGGCGATCGAGGCAGCCCAGGATGTGCATCATCGTGCTCTTGCCCGACCCGGACGGACCGACGATCGCGAGGAACTCCCCGGGCGTCACGTCCAGGTCGACCTCGATGAGGGCGGGAATGCGGACATGGCCCATCTCGTAGATCCGGCTGATATCGCGCAGGCTGATCAGCGGGGCAACGGGACCGATGCTGGTCGGCGCCGACGTCGGGATCGTGGTCGCTGACATCTTGTCCGGCATCATGGTCCGAGCCTCAGCGGCCGAAGCCGCCACCACCCGGCACCCCGATGGCGCCGCCGCCGAACCTGCCGCCCGTCGTGGATGCGCCGCTGGTGGTCGTGCGGTCGCTGGCGGTCCCGGTGACGACGACCTCGCCTGTGGACAGCCCGGACGTGATCTCCGCGGCCGTGCTGGTGATCAGCCCCACGGTCACGGCGGTGCTCGTTGGGGCCCCGTCGGAGCCCAGCACCTGGACCCGATAGTTGCCCGTGGTCCCACGAAGCGCTTCGCTCGGCACCGTGAGCACGTCCTTGGCGGACGCGGTGACGATGGTGATGTCGGCGCTCATGCCGGGTCTGAGGTCCGAGGGTGCACCGGTCAGGGTCACCGTAACCGGATAGGACACGACGCTGTTGCTGCCGCTCGAACCGGAGACGGGCGCGATTGCCGTGACCTTGCCCTGGATAGCGGCATTGACCGCCCCGACCGCAACCGTCGCGTCCTGGCCAATTGACATCGAGCTGATGTCATCCTCGACCACGTCGGCGGTCACGTCGTACGTCGTCGAGGCGATGGTGACGGCGGTGCCGGTTGAGTCGAGGCCGGGCGCGATGTTGACGGCCGTGATCGTGCCGTCGATGGGGGCGACCAGCGTGGCCTGCTTGATCTGGGCCTTGGTGTCGTCAACGGCCTGTTGGGCCTGGCGCTGGCTGTTGAGGGCGTTGTAGTAGGACGCCTTCGCCTGCCGGATGGGATCGGTGCCGGAGGCGCTGTCCCAGGCCGACTTGGCGAGCTTGGTCTGGAGCTTCGCCGCCGCCAGCGATGTGCGCTGGATTGTGAGCTGCTGTTCGAGGTCGGAGGTCGACGCCTTCGCCAGCACGTCACCCTGCGTCACGACTTGCCCGACGCTTGCGTCGACGTCGGTGACGGACCAGGTGCCCGACCCGACCGAGGTGGTGATCGACGTCAGCTGGGGCGCCGCGCCGAAGCCGAGCGCGTACTCGTCGCTCGATGCGATCGTGCCGGTCGCCGCGACCTCGGCCGTCACGTCCCCGGTGGCGGCAGTTGCCGTCAGGTACTGGGTCGCGGCTGACGCATCCGAGAGCGGCAGGCTGCCGCCGAGGGACAGGAACACGGCGACACCCCCGGCGGCAACAAGGAACAGGATCGCAGCCAGCTTCAGCTTCATCGGGAACGGCGGGCCTCAGGTGTGGATGTGGGACGCCGGCCACCGAGTGTGCGTGGGCGAGGTGAGAATGCGCTGAGAGCTGACGCGGCCGGCCGCAGGTCGCGACCGGCCGTTCTTGTGATGGTCCGGCACAGCTGGTGCCGTGCCCGGACGGATGTTCGTCGCGCGGTCAGGCGCCCTGGCCGCTCGTGGCGCGGCTGATGAGCGAGCTTGCATCGTTGATCGGGATCGCGAACCCGAGTCCCTGCGCGGATGCTGCGACCGCGGTGTTGATGCCGACGACAGCCCCCGTGTCATCGAGGAGCGGTCCACCACTGTTGCCGGGGTTGATCGCGGCGTCGGTCTGCATCAGGCCCTTGAGCTGGGTCGGCTGCCCGGTGAGCTCGTCCTGGACGGTGATGTCGCGGCCCGTGCCCGACAGGATGCCCTTGGTCACGGTCTCGGTATAGGTGCCGAGCGGGCTGCCGATGGCCAGGACCGTCTCGCCCACCTGTGCCTTGCTCGAGTCCCCGATCGGTGCCGCTCGCAGGCCGGTGGCATCGATCCTGATCAGCGCCAGGTCGTGGGTGTCGGATTGCTGAACGAGCGTGGCCGGGTACGTCTGCCCGTCGTACAGCTCAACGCTCAGCGTGTTGCTGTTCTCCACGACGTGGCGGTTGGTAAGGATGTAGCCGTCGGCCGAGATGATGATCCCGGACCCGATGCCACTGGTCGGTATGCCAAACGGCGAGAAGCGGCTGCTCGCCATCCCGTCGGCGGTGATCGTGACGACCGACTGGCGCGCGTCCGACACGATCGACGACAGGTCAACCGTCTCGACGGTGGTTCGGCCAGTGGCCGTGCTGGCCGTCGACGCCGGGGGGGCCTGGACCACGACGGCGTTGGTCGGGATCACCTCGTGGACGATGGCGGCGGTGCCGGCCGAGGCAAGCACCGCGCTCATCACCGCCGCCACGAGCACGGGACCGAGGCCCTGGCCGCCCGCCCGTCGCCGGGCGCCGGCGCTGGGAGGGGTCGCGCCGGCGCCTTGGACGGGCGGCATGAATGTGGCCGGGGTCGCCGGCGCGATTCGCTCGGGTGCGATCGGAGCAGGGACGCTCCCGATCGCGGCGGACGTCGCCGACGGCTCGGGCGGCGCGAACCGCACGTCCGCGGCCGGCGCCGGCGCCCAGGGATGCGCGGGAGGCTGCGGCGGAACGCCGTCGGACGATCCCTGGTCGCTCGCCGGGGCGACCGACGATGGCTCCACATGCGTGGGTCCTTCGGGCATGTCCGGCGGTAGCGGCGTCGTCATCAGGTGGCTCCGTGGAGGAGAGTTGACGCAATGTCGCCAGTCAACCGGAGTCCCCTGAGAGGAGCGTGAGAGGTTGCACGGCGGCCTCCTCCGAGCGCACCAGCGTGTCGCGGGAGTGCGCGAGGAGCGTCCTCATCGACCGACCAGCCCTTGACCACCCCGGTGGGGTCGAGCCGGCCGTCCGCGCGATGGCGTCGCGGCCGGAGGTCGATCGAGACGGTCGTCCCCATCACGGGCTCGACGCGCACCTGACGCGCGCCGGACCCATGGGCGTCACCGCGATCGTCGCGGGTCGCCGTCACGGGACTCAGGGCCTGGAGCCAATTTCACTCCCCGCCGGGAGGAAGTCGGGCATCACGCCAGGCGTAACCAGGCTCGGACTTCGGGCGAAAGCACCGCTTCGGCCCAGGAACCAACGTGGGCGTGCTCGGGCGCCCATGAGCTCCAGACGGAGCGTGCCCAGGCCTGGACGCGGCTCGCGTGGTCATCTGGCGTGGTGGCTCCGGCGACATCGGCGACGGTGAGGAACGGGCCATCCGCGCGACGGCGGAACGCCGGCCACGTCGAGTGGCGCTGGGCCAGGAACTGGTGCGCGGCTCGCACGGCAGTCCCCGACCAGTCGTGCTCGAGGGCCAGGTAGAGCCCGACGAGCCCGAATGCCGTTGAGATCGGCGGCGATGGCGCGCCGGGGTGCTGCGCGCCGTAGGCGTCGACGGTCAGCTGATGGTACCGGCCCAGGCGCGCCAGATGCTCGGCCTCGTAGCTGAGGACCTGGGTGTGGAGGTGCCAGCACGCAGGCGAAGCGTTTGCCCGGCGCGCCATGGGCCAATCCGTCGCCTCGAGGACGACACCGCATCCCGGACAAGCGCTGGGGATACCGACCATGGCGCCAGCTTGGGCAGGCGTCGGCCGTCGGTCAACCGCCGGCCGGGCTGACCGACCAGGCGACCGCGCGCCAGGCGAGGTAGCCCACCGAGGCCACCTCCAGCGGTGAGAGCTGCCTGAGACATGCGCGGGTCCGGACGGTTGCGCACGGTACGGCAACGGCGCTCTCGGTGTGGAGGAGAAAGCCACCGGGAGCGCCGTGTCACTGATCATTCAACGGCCGGTTGCTGAGAAGACGCTGAGAAACGCCGTCGTCCACCCAACTCGTCGCGCGATTTCGCGGCCCTGAGCGTCGGTCGGCCTGCAGCGGGCGTCAATCGGCGTCCCGTGGGCGTCGGCCGCCGTCTGCAGGCCCTGTCAGGAGCTCCGGGTGAGGTGCAGCTGCAGCTCCATGGTCCCCTGGTCTGCAACCGAGAGCACGATCATCGCCTGCGGAGCCTCGATCGACCAGTCGGCGAAGGTGATCGGCAGCGCGCCGGCCACGGTGATCACGCCTCCCTCGATCCGTGCCTGCAACGGCATGTCGACCGAGCGTGTGACGCCGTGGAGCATGAGGTCTCCCGTCGCGGTGACATCGATCACCTCGCCGTCCGCGGGCACCGACCCCAGCTCGATCGGGTTCGAGAGCATGAACGTCGCGGTCGGATACCGGCTCGTCTCGAGCGCCTGTCGCGACAGCTGCCGATCCCGGTTCGCCTCGTCGCTGCGCAGCGTGGTCAGGTCGGCCGTGAACTCCGCCGCGGTGATGGTCGTGCCCTCGATCGACATCGTCCCCGTGACCGAGCCGGTGCGGCCCACGGCCTCGGTTGCCCCGATCGTCGCCAGCTGCTCCTGGACACGGTAGCCGACGAACGGGCCGCTGCCATCCGCCGCGGATCCGATGGAGGTGTCCACCGTCCACGTCCCGTCGATCCCGTCGATGGTCCCGGGGGCGTTGGCGCCGGGCGAGGCCCCCGGAGCGGCGCTGGACGGAGGCAGCGTGCCGAGCGAGACCGGAGCCGGCCCGGCCGTCCGGAGAAACAGGTACCAGATGCCGGCCGCTCCGGCGATCGCGATCACGGCGACCACCACGAGGAGGATGAGCAGCTGTCGGCGCCGGACGCGGGGCTGGGATGTCATGTGCTCCTCCTGGTGACCCGCTCAGCTGCCCGCCTTGTAGGGGTACGAGACCCAGCCGTCGGCCAGGGCTGCCCAGTGGTCGGGCTCTCCGGCCACACGCGACCTCGACGGCTTGTAGTGGAGCACTGCCGACACCGCCTCGGCCCCGGCGTCACGCACGCGACCCAGGACCTCGGTCATCGTCTCGCCCGTCTCCCACACCTCGTCGATGACCAGGACCCGTCGCCCGCCGAGCAGCGATTCCTCGGGGAAGTGGCCGACGATGGGCGCCTCGTGCATCCCGCCGTCCGACCGGTACAGCTCGACGCCCGTGACCAGGATCTCGCGGAAGTCGAGACGATAGGCGAGCATCCCGGCCGGAACCAGGCCGCCGCGCGTGATCGCGAGCACGAGGTCGAAATCGCGCCCAACCTTCGCGGCCAGGTCGGCGACCAGGCTATCGAGCGCCTCCCACGTGATGACGAGTGCTTCAGGCATGGCGGCCATGATCGCCGATCGCGATGGGGCGTGCGGGCTGCGGGCTGTCGGGCTGGCTACGTGCCCGCGCTCGATGGTTGGGGGCTCGCCGCTGGTTTGGGTGACGCCGGTACGACCGTGGACTTCGCCCCATCCACCTGGTGGCACAGGACGCAGGTCTCCTCGCCGCGCAGCGCATGGTCAATGGGCAGCGCGCCGACCTCGGCGGACTGATGGCAGCTTCGGCAGTCAAGGTCGCCCATGTCGGGGTGTGGGTTCACGGGTGGCGGCGACGGGTTGGGCTTGTGGCACAGCCAGCACTCGTCCTGGTCGCGGCCGACCATGCTCGTGGGCAGGTGTGCCACGCTGCCGTGGCAGTCGAGACAGGGCTGATTGAGATCCGCGTGCGCCTGCGTGATCGCCGGTCCCTCCTGCGCCTCCTTGTGGCAGTTAAGGCACTCGGACTCGGCGATGCCGGCATGACCGGGCGCCGTCCGGCCGAGCTTCTCGTCCGTGTGGCAGGTCAGGCAGGCGGTCCAGCCCTGGAGGGGGTGCCCCAGCGCCGGGATCGGCTTGAGGCCCGCCTCGCCGCCCTTCTCGTGACACAGCAGACAGCTGTTCGAGGTCGGAATGTGCGCGATCCCCATGAGCATCGTGTCCGCCGAGGGCTCGGCACTTGGCTCGCCGCTTTCCACGTCCGACCCGGTCGGCAGGATCTGGAGCCAGTTTGCGACCATCGTGGCGGCCAGCATCGCGACGACGAGCAGGTTCAGGACGATCAGCAGGCGCAGCGTTCGATCCATTCGGGCCCTCATGCCACCGCCTCCCCTTCTCCGACTCCGATGGACTCTGTCGCAGCCATCGCCCACAGCTCGCGTCGGACGGCCTCGAGGACTCGCGGAACGGCGTCCTCCATTGGTCCCGAGAGCCTCGGTTCGACGGCCACCCTGGCGGCCTGGACCCCGACCAGCGCGATGTGGGCGGGCGTCCGGCCGGTGAGCACCGCGGCCGCCAACAGGCGGTCGATCGCCCGACCGGCGTCATCCCTGACCGCCTCGCCGCGCAGCACACGGACCGTGCCGGGTCGGCGCCCGGCATCGACCGCGTCGATCAGGACCAGCGCTCGTGCGTCGGCCAGCTCCGCGACCAGCTCGATCCCACGTGTCCCACCATCGACCAGCCGAACACCGGGCGGCAGGGCCAACGGGTCGACCGACGACATCCGACTCAGCTCCTGGATCACCCGTGGGCCGATGCCGTCGTCACCAAGCAGGGTGTTACCGATTCCGAGCACGACGTGGCCGCCTCGCCCCGCCGGTCCAGCGCCACCCGCCGCGATCACTCGACCCGCTCCAGGAGCTCGGGGCCGCCGTCCCGCGACTCGACCACTTCCTCGCGGGTTGGGAACTTGAAGCCGCTGACGATGCTCGACACCAGCCCGTTCTTCTCGAGATGGTCGACCAGAACGCAGCTGTACACGTGGAACAGGGCGATGGCGAGGATCGCCCACATCGCGAGGTGGTGAATCAGGCGCAGCTGCTGCGCACCTACCAGCTCGCGGAGCCACGCGAACGCGGTGCGTCCGGGCTCAGCCCCCATCAGCCCATCGAGCGCGAACCCGGTGATCGTCTCCACCAGCAGCAGGGCGAACAGCGCGAGGTAGGCGGTGGCGGCCAGCTGGTTATGCCCCAGAACCTTGGGGATCTCCTTGCGGATGAAGCCGTAGAAGCCGGCCTGACGGAACAGCTCGGTGGACTGAACGCGCGTCGTCGGGATGAACGCGGTCCAACGCGAGAACCGGTTGCCGGCGAGGAGCCACCAGGTGCGGACGATGCCGGAGAGCAGGAACGTGAGAGCGGCCAGGATGTGGACCAGCCGCACACTTGACATCACGTTGCCGCCCGGCGGGATCAGGAACGGGTCCGCGATGTAGCCGCCCGTGAGGCTGAGGATCACGATGCAGGTGGCGGTGATCCAGTGGGTGGCCCGTACGGGGATCTGCCACACGTAGAGCCGGACGCGCTCGTTCGGTCGGTCGACCTCGTACGTCGCCTCGCCTGCCACCATCGTCGTCGCCGATCCCTCCAATTCGCCGGAGCGCACCGGCTCGCCGTCGCCGGATCGCACAAGCTCGCCATCGCCGGGGCGCCCCTCCTCGAGACCGACGGTCCCGGTCCCCGGGACCGGCTCCTGGATCACGGTCATCGGTGTCCCTCCCCGTGGCGAACGCGCAGGCTGACCCGGGACGTGAGCCCACCTCCATGGAGGTGGGCGGCACACGCGAGACAGGGGTTGTAGCTGTGGATCACGCGTAGCAGCTCGATCGGCTGGGCCTCGTCAGCGACGGCCGTGCCTGCCAGCGCGGCCTCCATCGGCCCTGCGATCCCGAACAGATCGCGCGGCGAGGCATTCCAGGTGCTGGCGTCCACGACCTGGTACCGGTCGACCCTCCCGTCGCGGATCGACACCCAGTGGCCGACCGCCCCGCGCGGTCCCTCGCCCAGCGACCATCCCTCGGCCTCGGCCGGCCAGGTGCCGGGATCCCAGCTGCTGATGTCGGCCACAGCCAGGTCCCCGGTCGACAGGTGCTGGCGAAGCTCGCGCAGCCAGTTCGCCGCACGGATCACGACCACCTGTGCCTCGACGGCACGTGCGAGCAGGCGCCCGATCACGCTCGCCATCGCCTCGGGACCCAGCGACAACCCACGCAGGAGCTCGCTCAGCGTGGTTCCCACTTCCGGCTGGCCGTCGGCGTAGGCGACCATCACCCGTGCCAGCGGGCCGGTCTCCATCGGGCGGCCCTCGTAGCGCGGAGCCTTGACCCACGTATAGCGATCGGCACCCTCGAGTGACGCGATCGGCAGATCGAGGTCGAAGTCGGGGTTGGTATCTCCGCTCGCCGGAGGCACCAGGTGACCGGCAGCGATCGACTCGTCCTGGTACCACGCATGGACGACCGCCTCGGCAACCTTGGCCTCGTCAACGTCGTCCACCCGGAGGGTTCCGCTCGCCACGGACCCACGCGGCAGGAACAGATCGGGCGCGGCGCCGTCGCGTTGGGGATAGTCGCCGAACGCGAGGTACCCGGTGCCGCCGTCGCCGATCGCCGTCCAGTCCCGGTACGCGTCTGCCACGAGGCGCACGTCCGGGAGGAACACCTGCTCGACGAAGCGCCGTCCCTCGCGCAGGAGGTCGTCGATCATTGTCAGACCGTCCTCGCCGAGCGGATCGGGCGAGTTGTGCTGCGGGACGTCGGGGTGACCACGATTGAGGCGGACGTCGGGGCCGCCCCACGGCGGCGCGAGGGCCATGCCCCCGACGAGGTACGTCTGCGCATGCGGGTCCTTGCCGCCAAGGATCGCGTGGATCCGCATGAACTTCGACTGCCAGTCGAGCGCCTCGGCATAGTGGGCGAACAGGAGCAGGTTCTGCTCCGGCGACAGGGCGTAGCCAGGGTGGCCCCACCACCCGCTCCCGAGGAGGCCGCCGGACCCGGACGCGACCAGGCTCGCCAGCCGATCCCGGACACCCGTGAGATCGTTCTCGGTCGATCCCGGCCAGTCGCCGAGCATGCGAGCCATCGATGACGTCGTCAATGGGTCGCCGGTGGCGCCCGACCGCGCGTCCGCCCAGTCGGGCAGCTGGCTCTGGTAGAACGACACCACGTGATCCCGGACCAGCTGCGTCGCGGCCATCAGGTTGCGGATCACCCGGGCGTTGGTCGGGATCTTGACGCCCAGGGCGTCCTCGACCGCGCGGACGGACGCGAGCGAGTGCACGCCGGTGCAGGTGCCGCAGATTCGTTCGGCGATCAGCCACGCCTCGCGCGGATCTCGACCGTTGAGCACGCTCTCGATGCCGCGGAACATGGTCCCGGAGCTCCAGGCGTCGGTCACCACGCCACCGGCCAGCTCGGCCTCGATCCGAAGCTGGCCGTTGATGCGCGCCACGGGGTCAACAACGACGCGGCTCATGCACGCACCCCGGGCTCGGGCTCGTCGGGCCCTGTCACGTCAGGGGTCTCGTTGGGCGTGACGACGCGGGGCTCGGGTGCGGCCGTCCCTGGCTCGGCATCGCCTGTCCTGGCAGGCTCGGCCTCCGCCGGGCCTGCTTCTGGAGCCACGTCGTCCGCGATTGCGGGCTCGGGAGCTGCCGGCGACTCACCGGCCACCGGCTCGCTCGGTGCCGGAGCGGTCGGTGCCGGAGCGGTCGGGGCCGGCGTGTCCGGGGCCAGCGCTCCCGCGGCCGTGGCCGGGCTCGAAACCGCCACCGCCGCGTCGGTCGCCTCCGCTGTGGCAGCCTCCGCGCGCGCCTCGCCCCGCGCGAGCTGCTTCCGGCGCGCGATCATCCCCCCGCTGTGCAGCACTGCTGCACCACCGACCGCCCCCAGCAGCACAGCGCCCACGGTATCGGCCGTCAGGCTGGGCATGAACGGTACCGGCGAGCCCAGGCGAAGGTAGGCCGGCAGCATCGAATCCCAGAACCGTGGGGTGGTGCAGCCCACGCACCCGACGCCTGCCCGCACGTTCCAGCTCAGCTTGTCGCCATAGCGCGCCGTCGGGCAGTTGGCCATCGTCTCGGGGCCCTTGCAACCAAGCTTGTACAGGCACCACCCCTTCTGCGCGCCCTCGTCGCCCCAGGTCAGGGCGAACTCGCCGAACTCGAAGTGCGGCCGCCGCTCGCACTGGTTGTGGATCAGGTTCCCGTACGCGAACAGTGGTCGGCCCATCATGTCGGCCGGCGGCAGGTTCCCCGCGGCGAGGTAATGGACGATCGTCGCCGAGAGGTTGACCACGTTCATCGGGCAGCCGGGGAGCGAGACGAGCTTCCCGCCGACCATCCCGCGCACTCCGCCCGCCCCGGTCGGACCACCGCTTGCGGCGGGGGCTCCTCCGTCGAACGCGCACGATCCGAGCGCGATGGTGGCCAGTGCACCGTCGCTGACCTCGCGGGCAACATCGGCCAACGGCCGGCCTCCGACCAGACAGTACGCGCCCCCGGCTCCGCTGGGAATCGCTCCCTCGATCACCGCGATGTAGCCGTCCGGGTAGCGCGCCATGGCAGCGGTTCGGGCGAGCTCGGCATCGGGCCCTGACGCGACCAGCAGCGACTCGTGGTACTCGATCGACAGGACGTCGAGCAGCAGCGACGACACGGACGGGTCGGTCGAGCGGAGGATCGCCTCGGTGTTGCCGCCGCACGACTGGCCCCGAAGCCAGATCACGGGGATCCGCGGCGCGGCCTCGACGGCCGCCGCGATGCGCGGCGCATAGGCGGCCGGGAGCGCGAGCGCTGCCGCCATCGCCGAGGAGAACTTGAGGAAGGAACGGCGAGACATCCCGCGCTCCACCAGCGCGGCGTACAGCCTGCCCTCTTCCATCAATCCACCATGTCCTCTGTCACGTCGGGCAGGCACGCCGGCAGGCGGCCAGCCACGACATGACGTATGGAACGCCGGTATCGATCATCTACCACGACGGCGAGGCGGCAACGAGCCACAGGTCGCCGTCGGACATGGCGAAGGGCACCGCGTTGGGGCCCGGATGGCGGTCAGCGGCCTGCCGCTCGGCAGGTCGAGAACGGGCTAGTGGAGGATCGCGAACGCGTCGAGGTCGACGCGCGGTCGACCCGAGGTCCCGACGACGACCACGCGGATCGTCCGCTTCGCGGTCGTCGACCACGTCCGCTGCCAGGCAACGACGCGCGTCAGCCTTGACGATCGGTGCAGGTCGATCGTCGCCACCCGCTTGCCATTGATGTAGATCCGCGCCTTGCCGCGCTTGACTGCCCTGGTCGTCACCAGCGCGATCGAGCGCCCCGTGAAGGTGGTGGTCGCCCGCGCCCCACGGGCCTTCGCGTACTTGACGGAGCCGCCCGAGTAACCGGCTGCCGCGCTCTTTCGCCACGTCGCACGGTAGTGGACGGTGTGGCTCCCCTGCTGCCGGAGCCGAGGCCGCAGCGTTGGGCCGGTCGACCACCCGCCGACGTTGCCGGCGCGGTCGGTCGCGCGAACCCGGAACCGAACCGAGCCCGAGGCGGCGACCCTGGCCGTCATCGACATCGACGTCAGGCCGCTGGCAACCACCGTCCACGTCGATCCGCCGTCGAACGATCGGGCGACCGCGTAGCTGGCGATCCCTGATCCGGCATCGACGCCGGACCACCTGAGGGTGACCGGCAGGCCGGACGCGCTGACGCGCGCATTCGTCTTCAGCTTCAGCGAGGGAACCGCGACGGTCGGCGGCGAGCGGTCGATCGTGACGGTGGGCGAGGTCTTCCCGCTCGTCGGACCGGCGTTGCCGGCCGCGTCGCGGACCGCCCCGGCGTGGAGCGTTGCGGCGAGGGTCCCGGTTCCGCATCCTGTGATCGGGATCGTGTACGACGCGCCGCTTCCGGAGACTGCGCCGACGGAACAGCCTCCCGCCCCTCCGGAGATGGACAGGTCGCTGGCGGCCAGGCCGGACACCGGCTCACTGAACGTCAGCGAGAAGGTGACCGTGGCGGCCGAGGTCGGCGATGACGTGGCGGATTTGAAGGAGGTGACCGAGGGCGGAACCGTGTCGGCCGGCGGTGAGGTCGGAGTCGGTGTCGGTGTTGCCGTGGGAGTCGGCGTGGGTGTGGGCACCCCCGCCTCGGCCGCCGAGACCACCGCACCGGCGTCCACGATCCCGGCACCGCAGCCCAGCGCGGCGCAGCCCGTCGAGCTCCCGTCCGATGCGAATGGCCGAGTGTTCCCAACCAGCAGCGCCCGAAGCGCCGTCGGCGTGAGGGACGGATCCGCTGCGAGGGCGAGCGCCGCGACGCCGGCGACGTGCGGAGCCGCCATGCTCGTCCCGGACATCTGGGCGTACGCCTGCACGGATGGATCCGTGGTCCCCTCGTTCCAGGTGGACGCGATGCCAACACCCGGGGCGGCGATCGTCGCGCCGGACCCGTAGTTGCTGAACGAGGCCCGGGTTCCGCTTCCCGTGGTCGCTGTCACCGAGACGACCCCCGAGCAGCTCGCCGGCGTGTACCGTGCGATATCGTCCCCGCTGTTCCCGGCGGCGACCACCACCACCGCCCCATGGGCGCTCGCATCGTCGATCGCCGCCTGCGTGGCCGAGTCGCACACGCCGGGGCCACCCAGCGACAGGTTGAGGACCCGGGCCGGGTGGGAATTCGCCGGCACGCCCGATACGCTGCCGCCGGCCGCCCAGCGGATGGCCGCGTCGATGTCCGAGACCCAGCCGCCGCACTTGCCCAGCACCCGGACCGGCAGGATGGTCGTGGACCATGCGATCCCCGCCACGCCGGCGCCGTTGTTACCGCGGGCCGCGATCGTCCCCGCCACGTGGGTCCCGTGCCAGGTGGAGTCCTCCTGGGGGCAGCCGGCGAATGTGCCGCTCGCCGACTCCGCCTGCGTGATCCAGTCACCCGGATCCGACGGATCCGCGTCCCGACCATCACCGTCGTTGGCGGTCTCCGCGTCGCTGATGAAGTCGTACCCGGGCAGCACGTTCGATGCCAGCTCGGTGTGGCCGGTGATCCCGGTATCGATCACGGCGACAGTGATGCCCGAGCTCCCCGTGGTGTGGTCCCAGGCCGCCGGCGCGTTGATCCCGTACGTCCCGAACAGATCAGACTGGTATGAGGCGTACAGGGGGTCGTTGGGTGTCAGGTCGGCCGTCACGCGGACGTCGGGGGCGACCTCCGCCACGCCGGGGACCGCGGCCAGCGCGTGAAGGCTCGCCGTCGCCGCGGCGCGTGTCCGCGCCTCCGGCACCCAATAGGCCGTCGTGTCCGCGCTGACGGCGGCAGCCTGGCGCACGCCGGGCAACACCGTGGCCAGTCGCGCGGTCCGGACAGCGGATCCCTTCGGGGCGTGACCGGCCTGCCAGCGCACGACCACGCGCTCGAGCGGATCAGCGCCCAGATTGCGGATATCGACCTTGCCGCCCGGCGACCCGGCCGCCACGGCGGCGCCCGGGCTGAGCAGCGCGATCACGCACAACACGAGCGTGAACCGGACGGCTGATGCCCGGATACTCATCAACAAGCGAGACTCCGCTGTCACCGGTTCGTGGACCGGTGGCCTGAAGCATGAGGGATGCGCGCTGGTCCCGGGCATGGGCCAGAAGTCGTGGGTCCGATGTTGAGCTTCATGTGCGGCTCCCGTCGGCTCCGGTGGCGACCAGAAGCTTGATGTCATCGCCGGTCGTCGCGGGCGCGAAGCCTTCCTCGACGACGCGCTCGAGCGGAATTCGGCGGCTGATCAACGGCCGAACGCGCACTCGTCCCGAGGCGATCAGGTCGACCGCGACGGGCAGATCGTCCTCCAGGTGGTGCTGAACGCTGCCCACCAGCGTGCGCTCACCCTCGACGATCGGCCAGGTGTTGACCGGGATGGGCACGCCGATGACCGCCAACAGCACGATCGTGGCGCCCTTGCGGGTGGCCGTGATCGCGTCGCGGATCGCCTCGGGTCGCCCGCCACACTCGATCGCCGCATCCGCGCCCAGACCACGGGTCCGCGTCAGCACCTGCTGCCGCCAGTCAGGATCGCGGCTATCGATGACGGCGTCGGCGCCGAGCGTGAGGCCGAGCTCGAGGCGCGCCTGTCGATGCCCGACCAGCAGGCACGTCGCCGCGCCTGACGCCCTGGCCACCTGGAGGGTGATGAGTCCGACGGCGCCGTCGCCGACGATCGCGACGGTGTCGCCGTCCCTGATCCCGGCCTTCCGCACCGCACGCACCGCCACCTCCGTCGTCTCGATCATCGCCGCCTCGTCGTCCGCGATCGCATCCGGAAGTCGGACGCACATCCCCGCCGGCACCCGTGCGTACTCGGCAAGACCGCCGTCGCCGTGAAAGCCGATCGCCGCCCACGACATGCACAACGCGTACTCGCCGCGCCGGCAGTAGAAGCACTCGCCGCACGAGAGGCAGATCTCCGGCACCACCCGATCCCCCACGGCAAGCCCTGCCACGCCCGGGCCGATCGCCGCCACCGTGCCCGCGAACTCATGCCCCAGCGTCACTGGCGCCTGCTGCCCGGTGAGCTCGTTGGGCCGCTCGACCGGGATGACCACCGGGCCGTCGCGGTACTCCTCGACGTCGGTCCCACAGATGCCACACCAGCTGACACGGAGCAGGACCTCGCCCGCCCTGGGGGTCGGGATCGGGACGTCCTCGACCCGGACATCACCCCGGGCGTGCCAGCGGGCGGCCCGCATCATGCCCGTCATCGATACCTCCAGTCACCGGGGGCGCCGCAGGCCATTCTGCCGCACCGACTGGGTGCCCGATGGGTGATCATCGAGAGCGGCAGGCGACGCGCGAGGAGGGCGCATGCCGTGAGGAGGTCCCAGGATGGCGGTCGTGGTCGTTACCGGTGGCGCCAAGGGCATCGGGCTGGGCGTGGTCCGGGCGATGCGCGCCGAGGGTTGGGGGTGCGTGGTGCTTGATGCTGATCCCGATGGCCACCGGGTCGCGGATGAGCTCGGGGTGGGCTTCGTCGAGGCCGACGTCACCCGATCCGACGAGCTGCAGGCTGCGTTCGCGGACGTCAGCGGGCGGCTGGGACCGCTGCACGGTCTTGTCAACAGCGCGGGGATCAACCGCACCGGGCCGTCGGCCGAGCTGTCGACCGACGACTGGCAGCGAGTCATCGACATCGACCTCTCTGGCACCTTCTTCGCCTGCCAGGCCGCATACCCACACCTTGCACCGGGTGCCGCCATCGTGAACCTCGCGTCGATCTTCGCGATGCGAGCCCTGCCGGGCCGGGTCGCCTACGCGGCCGCCAAGCACGGCGTGGTCGGGATCACGCGGGTTCTCGCCGTGGAGTGGGCGGATCGCCCGATCCGCGTGAACGCGATCGCACCGTCGTGGACCGATACCCCGCTCATCGCCGCCCAGGTCGAGGCAGGAACCATCGACCTGTCGGTGCTCGAGCACGTTCCGTTTCGTCGCCTGGCAAGCGTCGAGGACGTAGCCGGGGCCATCGCCTTCCTGCTCAGCGACAAAGCGTCGTTCATCACCGGCCAGACGCTGTACGTGGACGGCGGCTATACCTGGGCAGGCTGAGCGACATGGGACGCCCCGGCACCGGCCGAGCGCCCTGGAGGTCCCGCCGCTGCACGCCGAGGGTCACATCCCGCGCCTGCGCGCCTCCGCCATCACCCGAACGCCCCCGATCGCCATCAGCACTGGGCCAGCGTAGAAGACGAGACGCCACGACGACGCATCGGTTGAGCCGGCGTCCAGCACGCCCCCGTTCACGACGACCAGACCGATGAGCGTCAGTGCGAGCCCGACGGCCACCAGAACCAACCCCAATCTCATGGCGACACGGTAGCGCCCGGGGCGACTTCTCGCAGGCTGGTCACGCGAGCCGCGAACGCTGGTGGTGGCGTGCCGGGGTCGCCCGCCGGGGAGTTGTCGCACAGACGCTGCGAGCGTATGGTGGCGCCCACGATGGGGAAGGGTTTGGGGCGGTCGTTGCTGTTGCTGGCAGCGTTCTTTGCCAGTGTCCCGCTCTGGTTCAGGACCACGTACGGGCCTCCCGACTGGACGCTCGACTTCATGTTCGCCTGCCTGTTCGGGGCCCTCGGCCTGTGGCTCATCGAGGGCGGCGCGCATGGTCAGGCGAGTGCCCTGTATCGGGGCGGGCTGCTGCTGTCTGCGGGCGCAATCTGGATCATCGTCAGCGGCGCTCTGGCGGGCCACGACCCGGGAGTGATCCCCCTGCTCGGCGTCGCGATGGGAGTCGTCGGCGGGTGGCAGCTGGCGGTCGGCCTGGCGGGTGTCCTGCGACAGGAGCAATGACGCCGCCAGCGGGTCCCGCTGAGGGTATGGATGTGAGTACGGACCCACTCGAAAGGCCCTCCGGATCGCCCGGAGGGCCTGTTTCGTGCGTGGAATGCTGGTGAGCCGGCAGGGATTCGAACCCTGAACCTAGTGATTAAGAGTCACTTGCTCTACCGTTGAGCTACCGGCCCGCCGGGCAGGATATCGCACCTGTGCTGGCGAGGGCGTTCCCCGACCGGACCTGAGGTTGAGCCGATCACCGAGCGCCGTGGCCGATCGCCACGCGCCGCAGCCAACCGGCGCTGCCGACCTCGCTACTGGTTGTCGATCTGGGCACGCTGCAGGTGACCGCTGTAGTCGACGTAGATCGCCTTCCATTCGGTGAACGTGTCGAGCGCGGCGTGACCAGCCTCGCGATGGCCGTTGCCGGTGTCCTTCCAGCCACCGAACGGGAGATGAGTCTCGGCCCCGGTGGTTCCGGCGTTGACGTAGACGATGCCGGCTTCGAAGTCGCGCATGGCCCGGAAGGCGACGTTGACGTCCTGTGTGTACACGGACGCTGACAGCCCATAGCGCACCTGGTTGGCGGCCGTCATCGCCTCTGCGTAGCCATCAACGGGGACGACCGACAGGACGGGGCCGAAGATCTCGTCCTGGGCGATCGTCGCCATCGGCATCACACCGGTGAAGATCGTGGGGCGGTAGAAGTGGCCGTGATCGAGATCGGCACCGGTCGCGCCATCGGTCCCCGACGCGCGCATGCCGCCGGTCACCAGCTCGCCCTCGCGTCGGCCGATCTCGACGTAGCGCTCGACCTTGTCCATGGCCGGCGCATTCACCAGCGGCCCGACCTCGACCCGCTCGTCGAGCCCGGAGCCAAGGTGAAGCGTCGAGGCACGGGCCTCCAGGCGCCCGACCAGGGCGTCCGCCACCGGCCGGTCGACGATAACGCGCGAGCAGGCGGTGCATCGCTGGCCGGTGGTCCCGAACGCGGACCACAGGATCCCATCCACCGCAAGCTCGAGGTCGGCGTCGCGGAGCACGACCACGGCGTTCTTGCCACCGAGCTCGAGGCTTAGGCGCTTCAGCAGCCGTCCGGCGCGCTGCGCGATGCGGCGGCCGGTCGCCGATGACCCCGTGAACGAGATCACCTGGACGTCGCGATTGTCGACGATCGCATCGCCCACCTCGGACCCCGGACCGGTGACGAGGTTGACGGTTCCGGGCGGGAACCCGGCCTCGACCATGAGCTCGACCAGCAGCGTGGCGCAGTGCGGGGCATCGGACGCCGGCTTGAACACGACGGTGTTGCCCGCCACGAGCGCGGGCATCATCTTCCAGCACGGGATCGCGATCGGGAAGTTCCAGGGCGTGATGATCCCGGCCACGCCGATCGGCTGTCGAATGCTCATCGCCCACTTGTCGGGCAGCTCCGATGCCACGGTGTCGCCGAACATCCGGCGCCCCTCCCCGGCCATCAGGAACGCGATGTCGATCCCCTCCTGGACATCGCCGCGCGCCTCGGCGAGGACCTTGCCCATCTCGCGGGTCATGGCGCGCGAGAGACGCTCCTTGTGCTCTGCCATGAGCGCGCCGAAGCGATACAGGACCTCGCCCCGCTTGGGCGCCGGGGTCGCCCGCCATCCGGGCAGAGCCTCGTCGGCCGCCCGGACCGCCATCGCCACATCGGCAGCCGTTCCAGCCTGGAAGCGACCCACCACGTCCCGCGTGTCGGCCGGGTTCACGCTGTCGAAGGTCTCGCCGGACACACCCTCGACCCAGCGGCCGGCGATCAGCAGCTGGTGGGTGACGGGGGAGGCAGATGGGTCGGGCATCGGTGACCTCGATGGTTGACCTGCCCGCCAACAGGCAGGGCTCGGGCGATGATCACCTGATACTCCGTGCGCGCGCACCGAGCGTCAACCACGCGGGCGCCGGCGGCCTCCGTTTGATCAGGCCGCATCGAGCTTCGCCAGCAGCGCCTTGACCTCACCCAGCTCCTCGGCCCGGTCGCGACCGAGCGTCGCGCGCAGCAGGCGGGGCGCCGCCCGCATCAGCTGCAGCTCGTCCGGCGACAGGCGGATGGCCGTCTCGGTGGTCGCGGTGATCTCGACCATCGGCTCAACCTCCAGCATCTCGGGTCACCGGCGAGGTCGTTCCGCGCTGGGCCGACCCGATCGCGCAGGCCGGATACCGCCGGCGCCAGAGTCGGATGTCGCGTCAGGTGCGTTCGAAAGCCATGGCGACCGAGCCGCCGCCACCAAGGCACAGAGTGGCCAGCCCGTACCGGCCGCCTCGACGCTGGAGCTCATGGAGCAGCGTGGCCACGATCCGGGCGCCCGACGCCCCGATCGGATGACCCAGCGCGATGGCGCCGCCGTTGACGTTGACCCTCGACCAGTCGAATCCGAGCTCGCGCCCGTCGGCGAGCACCTGGGCCGCGAACGCCTCGTTGATCTCGATCAGGTCGAAGTCAGAAGGCGCGAGGCCGGTCCGCTCCTCGAGCCCGCGAACGCCGGCGATCGGCGCCAGGAACAGCCACTTGGGGGTGACCTCGGCCTGCGCATAGCCGACGATCCGGGCCATGGGCGTGAGCCCGTAGCGCTCGACGGCCCGCTCCGACGCAACCACGGTCGCCGCCGCGCCGTCGGTGATGCCCGGCGCGTTGCCGGCGGTCACGGTGCCACTGGTCGCGTCGCCGCGGTCCTCGCCGGACGGTAGCTCGAACGCGGGCTTGAGCCTTGCCAGCGCCTCGACGGTCGTGTCGCGACGCGGGCTCTCGTCGACCGTGACGACCGTCTCGGCGCCCTTGGGTCCACGGACGGAGACCGGGGCCATCTCGGTATCGAAGCGCCCGGCATCGATGGCGGCTACGGCCTTCTGGTGACTCGCGAGGGCGAAGGCGTCCTGATCCTCGCGGCTGACGTCCGAGTGGATCGCCACTCGCTCAGCGTGGGTGCCCATATGGCAATCCTCGACCGAGCACCACAGCCCATCGAGCACCGTCGAGTCCTCGAGCACGCCATTGCCCAGGCGATAGCCGAAGCGCGCCTTGCGGAGCAGGAACGGCGCCTGGTTCATGGACTCCATGCCGCCCGCCACGAACAGGTCACCGTCACCGGCACGCACGGCTGCCGCGGCGAGCATGATCGACTTCAGGCCCGAGCCACAGACGCGGTTGATGGTGGTGGCCGGGGTCGTGTCCGCGAGGCCTGCGCCGAGCAGCGCCTGGCGCGCGGGTGCCTGGCCTGCGCCGCCCTGGAGCACCTGGCCCATGAACACCTCGTCGAACCGGGCCTCGGCTGGCAATCCCGACCGGTCCACCGCGGCGCGGATGGCGACCGCGCCGAGCTCCACGGCGGGCACCGCCGCGAGCGCTCCGCCGAACCTGCCGATGGGAGTGCGAGCCGCGCTGATGAGATACGCGGCGCCGTTGGGCTGAGCCTGTTTCTGCATGGCGGCGAGGGTACACCCGGGCCCCGGGGCATCCGGCCGCGAATGGTCGCCCGACCGGTCCCAGGTCAGCGCGGATAGGTGTGGAAGCCGCGTCCCGTCTTCTGGCCCAGGTGCCCGGCCGCGACCAGGTCGAGGAGCACCTGCGGCGGCGCGAACTGCGGCTGTCCAAAGCCCTCCTCGAGCACGCGCATGATGCCCAGGCACACGTCGAGGCCGATGAAGTCGGCGAGCTCGAGCGGCCCCATCGGATGGTTGAGCCCCACCTTGGCCCCGGTGTCGATGTCCTCGGCCGTGCCGAGGTTCTCCTCGTACGCGTGCATGGCCTCGGCCAGGAACGGCATCAGGATGCGGTTGACGATGAAGCCCGGCCGATCCGCCGAGACGATGACCTGCTTGCCGAGCTCTTCCGCGAGCGAGCGGATCGCAGCCTCCGTCGCATCGGACGTGGCCGAGCCTCGGATCAGCTCGATCAACGGCATCACCGGCACGGGACTGAAGAAGTGCATGCCCACGAAGCGCGCTCGTCGTCCGTCAGCGACCGCACCTGCCAGCCGGTCGATCGAGATCGACGACGTGTTGCTCGCGAACACGGCATCGCCGGGCGCCAGACGATCGAGATCTGCCCACAGGCGCGTCTTGACCTCGACATCCTCGAACGCTGCCTCGATGACGAGATCCGCCGTCGAGGCCATGCCGAGGTCGTCGGTCGCGGTCAAGCGGCCCAGCGTCGCGTCGCGGTCCTCCGGGGAGAGCCGCCCCTTGCCCACGGCGCGGTCGAGATTGCCGTGGATCCGGTCGAGCCCGGCCGTCGCGCGGACAAGCGTCGGCTCGTAGAGGACCACCTCCTTGCCGATCGCGGCGTGGACCTGGGCGATGCCATGCCCCATCAGACCCGCCCCCGCCACGAACACGCGCTCGATGCTCATTCGCTCACCTCCTGGTGCTCCCGGCCCTCTGCCTCGCTTTGGCCGAGGACGGCGAGAAGTCGATCGGCCGCCGCATACGGGTCGAGCTCGTGCGTGGCGACCTCCTCGATGACGTCCTGCGTTGTCGGGGCCAGCGATCCCGATCCCAGACGCTCCCAGAGACGCTCCACCACGACGGCCCGGACCTGGGCTGCGGCGCGCGCGCGACGAGCCTCCGTGGTTGTTCCGTCAGACGCCGCGGCCCGGTGGTGATCGAGCGCGGCGAGCAGCTCCGTGATCCCCTCCCCGTTGACAGCGGTGGTGATCAGGACCTCGGGTCGCTTCGGAGCCGGCCGCGGCGGATCCTGGCCGTCCCGTCCGATCGTCGGGTTCAGCATTGCGCGCAGCTGGGATGCCGTTCGCTGTGCACCCGGGCGGTCACCCTTGTTGACGACCACGATGTCGGCAACCTCGAGCAGCCCGGCCTTGATCGCCTGGACCTCGTCGCCCATCTCGGGCGCCTCGAGCACCACGGTGGTGTCGGCGGCAGCCGCGACCTCGACCTCGCTCTGCCCGGTGCCCACGGTCTCGAGCAGCACGACGTCGAAGCCGGCCGCGTCGAGCACGGTCGCCGCGGCCGTGGACGTGGCCGCCAGCCCGCCGGCATGCCCGCGCGAGGCCATCGAGCGGATGAACACGCCGTCGTCGCCCGAATAGGCCTGCATCCGCACGCGGTCGCCCAGGAGCGCACCGCCGGTGATCGGCGAGGACGGGTCCACGGCCACCACGGCCACGGTTCGGTTGCGCTGCCGCAGCTCGGCGATGAGCGCGGCAACCAGTGTCGACTTGCCGGCGCCCGGCGGCCCGGTGATGCCCACGAGATGCCCCGCACCCGCCAGCGGATACAGCAGACGCATGGCGTGCTCGGCGACGGTGCTGCGGTTCTCGACGGCGGTCAGGAGGCGAGCCAGCGACCGGCGGTCGCCCGCGCGCGCGGCGCTGCTGAGGTCGGCGGCCCGGGTGGCAGCGGCGGTATCGGTGATCACCGGCCGGCTCCGTCCCGGATCAGCCGCCGGCCGCTCACTCGCGCGGCGTGGCGTTGGCGCGGATGAACTCGGCAACCTCCGCGATGGTCGTGCCCGGCCCGAACACCGCCGCGACACCGTCCGCCTTGAGCGGCTCGACGTCGTCGTCGGGGATGATCCCGCCCACCGTGACCAGCACGTCGTCGAGCCCGCGCTCGCGGAGCTGGGCGCAGACCTTGGGGACCAGCGTCATATGGGCGCCCGACAGGATCGAGAGGCCGACGACGTCAACATCCTCCTGGAGCGCGGCGGTGACGATCATCTCCGGCGTCTGGCGGAGGCCCGTGTACACGACCTCGAATCCTTCGTCGCGTAACCCGCGCGCGAGCACCTTCGCACCGCGATCGTGGCCGTCGAGGCCTGGCTTGGCGATCAGCACCTTGAGCGGTCGGTCGGTCATGACGCCGATTGTAGGCGGGCCGGGAGGCCCCGGAGCACCCGATCGTGGATCGGGCCTCGGCATGAGGTGGATCAGGCGCCCGGCGCGCTTCGGCCCAGGTGCGCGAAGAACTCGGCGCGCGTCTTGTCGCTGCGCCGGAACAGGCCCAGCACATGGGCGGTCGTCATCACGGTGCCGGGCTTGCGTACCCCGCGCATGGCCGCGCACAGGTGCGTCGCCTCGACCACGACCCCGACGCCACCCGGCTCGAGCCGGTCCATCAGGAACTCGGCGATCTGCTGGGTCATCCGCTCCTGGACCTGAAGCCGCCGCGCGTACATCTCGACGATGCGCGGGATCTTCGACAGCCCGATGACGCGGCCGCTCGGGACATAGGCGACGTGCGCCGAGCCGAAGAACGGCAGCAGGTGATGCTCACACAGCGAGTAGAACGGGATGTCCTTGACGACGACCATCTCGGAATAGGCGACCTCGAACACGGCCTCGTTGATCAGCCGCTCGGCATTGACGTGATAGCCGGCGGTCAGCTCGGCATACATGCGATGCATGCGCTCGGGCGTCCTGCGGAGCCCCTCGCGCTCCGGGTCCTCGCCGATCTCGACCAGGATGTCCCGGACTGCGGCCTCGATGCGCCCGTTCGTCTCGGCGGGCGGGAGGCCCGCGAGCGCCTGGTCGCCGATCTCGTTCTCGATCTCGTCGACGATGGCGCGGATGTGCTCCGGCAGCTCGCGGCTGCCACTGGCAGGTTGGGTTCGCTCACTCATCGTCGCCCGATGGTAGCGGCTCTGCGAAATGGGCTGACCCTCGGGGGCGTGGACCAGGCCCGCATCGGGCCCTTCACGCGGACCCGCCGAGGATTGCCGTGCTGACCTCGGCCGGTCGGTAGCGCATCAGGTTGTGCGCATCGGACGGGAACGTCGCGACTCGAACCGGCGCCCGCGCGGCCGCGGCCCTCGCTTGCGCGACCCGCGCCAGCTCCGCGAGCCGCACCGAGGCGCCACCGCCGGCCAGGGCGACCAGCGCGCTGGTCGGCGCCTCCACGATCGGCAGCACGGCGGCTGGTTCGTAGGAGAACATCGTCCGCACGAGAGCATCGACGACGAACGGCCGAACAGTGCGCACCACGCGTCCAGCGGCCGTCTCGACCACCGACTCGCGTGCGGCGCGGTCCTGGTCGGCGTCCCAGGACGGGGGGTCGAAGCCGCGGCGATCGGCAAGCCACGCGTCCATCGAGCGCACCACCTCGGGCGGCTCGTCGAGCCCGCGCAGGAACTCATCCACGTCGAGATCGGTCGTCACCTCGAGGCGCTCCCAGCCGCCATCCACGAGCACGAGCCCGGCACATCGATGGCCCAGTCGCGCGGCGGCCCCCGCAGCCACGATCGCCCCGAAGCCGTGACCCGCGACGACGATCCGGCCCTCCCCGTTTGCAGGGTCCGGGTCGCCCGGCGAGCCGGTGGCGAGCCCCGACCCTTCTGCGATGGCGACGGCGTCTCCGGCCAGCGTGTCGAGGTCATAGCCATCCGGAGGTGAGTCCGACAAGCCCTGGCCACGCATATCGGCGATCACGGTCCGCCGATGCCGGCACAGGCGTCGTGCGACTGGCGCCCAGGACCAGGCGGGCTGGAGCAGTCCGGGGATCAGCAATACCCCCGACCGGGCGGCCTCGGGTGTGGCCTGCGCAGCGGCATCGTCGGGCGTCCCCCAGTCGAGGAAATGGAGCCGCACATCGCCGTTGGCGACCATGAACCCCTCGGGCCCTGCCAGCGGGTCGGGCTCCGGGGCCATCGCCGGATCCAGGTCGGCGCGGACGACCGCCTCGAGCGACGAGGGGTCCGGCGAATGCGTCATCACGGCTAGCATACGGACGCCATGGTCAAGCGCCGTCGAGGATCCCGGCACGTGCCCGCGCGCTCGCGCGGCGCGCACCACGACCGGTTCGACCGCCTGGTCGACCGTGCGATCGCCGGAATCCCGGCCCCTTTCCGATCGGTGCTCGACGAGGTGGCCGTCATCATCGCGGACGAGCCCACGCCCGAGCAGCTGCGCGAGAACGGCCTCGGGCCCGACGAGACCCTGTACGGCCTGTACGAGGGCGTGCCGCTGAGCGAATGGGGCGCCGACTGGGTCTCCGAGCCGAACCGGATCCTGATCTTCCGGCTGCCGCTCGAGGCCGACTTCGCCGATCCGGACGAGCTCGCCGACGAGGTCCGGACCACGATCCTCCACGAGCTCGCCCATCACCTCGGGATCGACGACGAGGACCGCCTCGCAGATCTCGGGATCGACTAGCGACTGGCCGTCAGGAGGCGCCCCGAGTCGGGGGTCGAGGTGGCTCCCCCGGCGGGCGCGCTGCGAATCCGGCAGACAGTCGATGCACGGCTGCTGGTCCGTGCTCGTCGATCGTTGGCACCGGCGGGCGTTGCGTCAGCGCCGATCGCCGGGCTCCTCGAACGGTGCAGCCTCGGCGATCAATGGTCCGAGCCGCTCCAGCGCCACGTTGCCGCCGGACAGCACGACGCAGACGCGATCGTCCGCACGCAACGGGATCGCCCCCGCGAGCACCGCAGCAAGCCCGGCCGCGCCCGCCGGCTCGAGCACCTGCTTCAGGCGCTCAACCGAGAAGCGCATGCCGGAACAGATCGTCGCGTCGTCGATCAGCACCACGTCGTCGACATAGCGCTGCGCGACCGAGAAGGCCAGGCGGCCCACGATCGGCGCCCCAAGCCCGTCCGCGATGCTCACCGGCCGCACCTGCACCGGCGCTCCGGCATCGAGCGCGCTGCGCAGCGCCGTGGACCCCGTTGGCTCGACCCCGTAGACGCGCATCGACGGGCGCGACTCCTTGAGCGCCGTCGCCAGGCCGCCCATGAGCCCACCGCCACCGACGCCGACCACGACCACGTCGACATCAGGCAGATCCTCGAGAATCTCGAGCCCGCACGACCCGTTGCCGAGCAGGACCTCCGGGTCGTCGTACGGGTGCACCAGCGTGAGGTTGCGCTCAACCCGCAGCTCCTCGAGGTGGATCAGCGACTCGCCCACGTGCGCCCCGTGGAGCACGACCTCAGCGCCGTAGCCGCGGCACGCGGCGACCTTGGCCTCGACGGCATCCGCGGGCATCACGACCGTTACCGGGACGCCTGCCTCGTGCCCCGCCCACGCGTACGCCTGCCCGGCGTTGCCGGCCGAGATCGTGATCGCGCCCCGTCGGCGCTCCTCGGGTGACAGCGACCCGATCCGGGCGAGGGCGGCACGTGGCTTGAAGGAGCCGGTCTTCTGGAGGTGCTCGGCCTTGAGGAACAGACGCCCCCCGGCGAGATCCACGTTCGACGCGGCACCGGCCAGCCGGGCGCCGGTCGCGGAGGTCATCATCGGCGTGTGATGGATGCGACCCGCGAGCTGTTCCCGCATGGCGCGGATCGTGTCCAGGGTGATCTCGGTCACGAGCCGAAGTGTAGAGGCGGCGCCGGCTGGCGAACACCGGAACGATCCGAACACTTGCGTTCTTGCGCAACTAGTGAGAGACTGGCGGCGTGATCGACACCACCGACCTCGACACGGAGCGGCAGCGCTCCGCCGTCGTGGCCAGAGCTCTCGGCGATCCCAAGCGCCTGTGCGTGCTGGAGTCGCTCGCCGGCGGAGAAGCCTCCGTTGGCGAGCTCGCCACACGCGTGAGCTGCCAGGTGCCGAACATGAGCCAGCACCTCGCGGTGCTGCGCTCCGCCGGCCTCGTCACGACTCGTCGTGAGGGGAACACCGTGTACTACCGCCTCGTGGATCCCAAGATCCTCGAGGCCTGCAAGCTACTTCAGACGATCGCCCGCTAGCGGGTGCATGTCCCACCGAGCGGGTGGGAGAAAGGAGCCGCCACGTGGCGGAGATCAAGGCAGCGACGGACGACACGTTCGAGACGATGGTGCTCCAGAACGACAAGCCGGTCGTGGTCGACTTCTGGGCCGCCTGGTGCGGACCCTGCAAGATGGTCGCCCCCGAGATGGAGAAGCTCGCCGCCAAGTACGACGGCGTCGTGGACGTCGTCAAGGTCGACGTGGACGCGAACCCGCGCCTGTCGCAGACCTTCGGGATCATGAGCATCCCCACGATCGCGTACTTCAAGCCCGGCGCACAGCCGCAGGGCGTCATCGGCTTCCGGCCGCTCGAGCAGCTGGAGCAGGCGTTTGATCTGACGTCGCTCCCGGCCCCGGCGCCCCAGAACTGACCTCACGGCGCCCCTGCGGGCGCCTGGACCTCGACATCGACCCCGGTCAACGGCCGGGGTCGATCGATTCCCGCTCCCGGCGCTCAGGCGCCGGCAGCAGCCAGGATCGCGCGGAGGTCCGCCAGATGGTCCTCATAGTGCTCGGTCGTCTCACCGAAGAACCACTCCTGGTGCTTGGCGTGCTTGATCCAGCGCGACTCCGGGACGACCGTGAGGTACCCGCGCAGCTCGCCTGCCGTGTCCGCGAACTGCCGGCGGAGCTCGTCGAGCGGCATCGCGCGATAGCGAGCCAGCTCCTCGTCGTTGATCCGATCGCCGGCGTCTGGTGACGCGTTCCACGCGGCCTCGAGGCGCTCGATCGTGGGACTTGTCTCGTTGACCGCCAGCTCCTTGGCGCTCGCGAGCGCGTACGCCTGCCAGGCAAGGATGTGGCTCATGAGATCTCGGCCCGACCAGCCATGGGCGTCGGCCACGGGCGTCTCGAGCTGCTCGTCGGTCAGGCCGGCCAGCGCCTCGTAGGCGCCGAAGCCGTCCCGTTCGTCTTCGAGGAATGAGAGGGCATCGAGGTACATGCGGACATCGTAGACCCCTGCCCCGGGCCTGGAGCGGTCAGACGGCGACCGGCTCGCGGTACTCCCCGAAGACCTCGCGCAGGACGTCGCATTGCTCGCCCAGGGTCGCGTACGCCGCCGCGCAGCGCAGGAAGTGCGGCATCAGGTTCGTCTCGCTCGATCCCGGACGAGCCGCTGTCTCGCGCAGCCCGGCCAGCGCGGACCCGACCGCTTCCGCGTCGCGCTCGGCCCGAACCCGCTCCAGCCGTGCGAGGTGCCGCTCCTCGGACCCCTTCGGCACCTCGAGCACGGGCACCCTGATCGGTTCGGCCTGGACATACCGGTTGACGCCAACGATGTGCCGGTCCTCGGTCTCGAGCTCACGCTGGAAGCGGTACGCGGCATCGGCGATCTCGCGCTGCGGGTAGCCGTCGGCGATGGCGGGCACCATCCCACCCCGCCGGTCGATCTCGTCCAGGTAGCGCCATACCTCGCGTTCGACCCGGTTGGTCAGCGCCTCGACGAACCACGACCCGCCCAGGGGATCCACCGTGGATGCGACCCCGGTCTCCTCGAACAGGACCTGCTGCTGGCGCAGCGCGAGCAGGGCTGCCTCCGCGGTGGGGACGGCCAGCGCCTCGTCGTAGGCGTCGGTGTGCAGGCTCTGGGTTCCACCCAGGATCGCCGCCAGCGCCTGCGTGGCGACGCGCGTCAGGTTGTTGAGCGGCTGCTGCGGGGTCAACGAGACGCCCGCGGTCTGGGTATGGAAGCGCATCCAGCCCGAGCGCTCGTTCTCCGCGCGATAGCGCTCGCTCATCAGCTTCCACCAGATCCGGCGCGACGCCCGGAACTTGGCGATCTCCTCGAAGAAGTCGGAATGGCTGTTGAAGAAGAACGACAGCCGGGGCGCGAACTCGTCCACGCGCAGACCGCGGGCCATCGTGGCCTCGACGTACGCCATCCCGTCGGCGATCGTGAACGCCAGCTCCTGGACCGCGGTCGATCCGGCCTCGCGGATGTGGTACCCGCTGATCGACACCGTGTTCCATTTCGGCAGCTCACGCGTCCCGAACTCGATGGTGTCGACGACGAGACGCATTGACGGCTCGGGCGGGAACAGGAACTCCTTCTGAGCGACGTACTCCTTGAGGATGTCGTTCTGGATCGTGCCCTCGAGCGCCGACCGCGGCACCCCCGCCTTCTCGGCTGCGGTGATGTACATCGCCCAGATCGGTGCGGCCGGCGCGTTGATCGTCATCGACGTGCTCACGCGGTCGAGCGGCAGGCCATCGAGCAGCAGCTCCATGTCGGCCAGGCTGCTGACGGCCACGCCGCACGTCCCGAACTCGCCCTGCGCCTCGACGTCGTCGGTGTCGTAGCCGTACAGCGTGGGCATGTCGTAGGCGACCGAGAGTCCGGTCTGACCCGCGTCGAGCAGCTGGCGGAACCGGGCGTTGGTGTCCTCCGCGCTGCCGAAGCCCGCGAACATGCGCATCGTCCACGGCCGGCTCCGGTAGCCCGTGGGATGGACGCCGCGTGTGAACGGCGGCTCACCGGGAAGGCCGACATCACGCAGGGGATCGAAGTCCGCGTATCGGCCATCACCGGCTCGCAGCGGGTCACCGCGGTGGTCGACGGTGGTGGGGCCGCCCGGTCCCGGGGTGGCGGCGTCATCGCCGGCCTGCTGCCAGTCCCACGGCCCGTACAGCCCGTCGATCGGAAGGTCACCCATGGTGCTGAACCGGGTGCGGCGCTCGGGCAGACGATCCAGCGAGGGCGCCAGGCGCTCGATCCGCCACGCTCGCTGACGCGTCGACCAGGCGTCGGGACGGTCGCTCATGGCCGCGACTGTAACACCGGGGCGATACGCAGCGGCTACAGCGAGCCGAAGTCGTCGAGCGCCTTCTGCACGTTGGCGTCGCCCAGGTCCGAGGCGAGCAGCACGAAGACACGGCCGTCCTGCGCAGACTGCCAGGCGACGATCGTCTGGGCCGTGCCATCGCTGTGGAGCACGTCCAACCGGGACCCCGCGTGGCCACCGACGGCGACATCGGAGATCGCGATCTTCTCGAGCTTGCTGTTGCCGGACCCGCCCAGCCGGTAGAAGTCGATCATCGCGTTGGGCGTGAGCCCGTCGGCCTCGAAGACGGCAACGGTCAGCCCCGTCGCCCCACCGAGGTCCCAGGTCGCTCCGGCGAACCGGACGCCGTCGATTCCGGCATCGGCCAGCGAGCCCAGCGCGGCCGGGGTGCAGCTGCGCCCGGAGTCCACGTTGTCCGGCGCACGTCCCCGGTACTCGGAAGGCAGCAGGGCCTCGAGCTCAGGGTAGGCGCCGGGCTGCCGGCCATCGGTTGTGCACGGGGTCGATGGATCGAAGCTGACAACCGGGATTGCCGCGCCGCAGGCCGCCAGCGCGACGGCGAGAACCAGGGCCGGAACGAGTGTGCGCGCCATGCGGGCAGCGTACCGGTGAACGCCGATTTCGGGCGGCTGCCGGCGGCTGCCGGCGGCTGCTCGGTCCGCCACTCGTGCCCCCATTGGGGCGTTGTACCTAGTCGGCCAATGGTCTCGGACAGGCGCGATCCGATGGTCCGGGCGGTGCGGCGGCGCGCCTGACGATCCCCGTGCGGGGACGGGACCGGATGGCCATTGAGGTGCCGGGGGATGGTCGCCTATTTTGGAGACCGCGTCGCACCACCCCGATCCCGCGATTCTCCGGGGGAACATCCTGGGGCATCGGTCACGGATCACCGAGCCGGACGACCCGGCCGTCGAGGACGCTCGACGGCCCGGGGGTTCCGGGCCCGGGTCACGAGCCGAGTAAGAGCGAAAGCAGCCTAAGGCCCGATCGCGGGACGGGTGCACTCATCGGGCTTCATCGCGCTCCCGGCGGTCTCGCCGGGGGCGCCTTCGTTTGCCCCGCGCCAGCGGGACGGGGCGCAATCGTTATCGATACGGGTTGGACTGCCATCCGGCGCGCGATGGGCGGTGCTGGCGGTGGACACCCCGTCGGTCGAGCTCCGCGCGGATCACCCGGGCGGCCATGGCGAGGTCCGGATCACGGATGATCGTGCCCGCCAGCCAGTCGATGTACGAGGGCTCGAACGCGGCGATCTCGCCGAGCGTGTGCCCGTGGAACTTGCCGAACGCGACCTCCACCTGCAGCGCCTCATCGAGGTCCGGCGCGGCGGGCGGCACATGGCCGGCCCGGACGTCGTGCACCAGGGGCCCCGATGGCTGGGAGGCGCGAAGCTCGGGCTGGCTCCGTGAGCTGCGAAGCGGGGGCTGGCCGGTGAGCGGCAGCCGGATGCCGGGCGGTGTGACCGTCTGGTTGCGCGGCAGGAAGGTGTCGGTTGTGTCTACGCGACCGGTGACGGGTCGCGTCGGTCGGTCCAGGGGCGGGCCGCTGCGAGGTGGGCGGGCCGCGTCTCGGCTGGCGCGGCTCGGACGATCCCTGCGCTGGATACCCTCGGTGGTCTCCCCGGCACGGGTCAGCGCGGCGTAGGCGGTGTTGATCTCCGCCATGCGCCGGGTCGCCCGATGGGCGGCCTCCGGGTCGTCCCCGATCAGGTCCGGGTGGTGCTGGCGGGCCAGGCGGCGCCAGGCGGCCTTGATCTCGTCCGGGCTCGCGCCCGGCACGACCCCGAGCACGACGTGCGGATCCTTGGCAGCCATCCTTCGAGTGTAGCCAGATGGACCACGTCCACGGCGTCACGCTCGGGGGCCGACCGGCCGGGTCTTGACATCGCCGCCCGTCAGCGCTCCCCTAGTGGCATGTCCCGAATCCATGGCGCGCGCCGCGCCGGCCTGCTCGCGGCGGCCAGCACCATCCCGTTCGCGCTCGCCTATCGATTCGCCCTCATCTACCGCGTCAGGGCCGGGTATCCGCAGCAGAACCCGCCGGTCTGGACACCGGACGCCCTCGGGCTTCCCTACGAGGAGGTCGAGGTCCCGTCGTCGGACGGAGTCGCCCTGCCCGCCTGGTTCATCCCGGCCGGCCCGGATCCGGCCCCAGGGGTGGTCCTCATCCATGGCTGGGAGTCCGCCCGGGATCGCACGCTCCCGCATGCGCAGGTCCTGCATGCCGCGGGCTTCCACGTGCTCACGCTCGACGTCCGCGGTCACGGCGCCAACCCACCCGAGGCGTTGCCGATGTCGGTCGGCGAGTACGCGGCAGATGCTCGTGCCGGCGTCGCTGCGCTCCGGAGGCGCCCAGACACCACGCGGATCGCATTGCTCGGCCACTCGATGGGTGCCGCCGGGTCGCTCGTCGCGGCGGTGCACAACCCCGACGTCGCGGCCGTGGTCGCCGTCTCCACGCCGGCCGATCCCTACCGGCTGACCCGCCAGACATTCCGGCTGGCGAGGCTGCCCATCCCGGATCCCATCGCATGGCCCCTCGCCTGGCTCACGACCCGCGTCTATCTCGAGCCTCGCCGCCACTCGGTGGCATCGATCAGCGCGACGCGAGCGGTGCGTGAGGTCGAGGCACCGGTCCTGCTGGTGCACGGCGACGAGGACGTCGTCGTCCCCATCGCGCACCTGGCCCGTCTGGCCCGGGCCAGACGGTCGGCTCGGCCGGAGCTCACGACCGAGACCCTGATCATCCCGGACGGCGAGCACTCGTGGCAGTACGAGTCGGCGATGTATCGCGGCGCAGTCGCCCGCTTCCTCGCGACCGCCCTCGACGGTCCCCTCCCACCGGCCGAGGCGGCAGCACGAGCCGAGGCCGTCGATGCCACGCGGCTGCCCGAGCCTGAGCGCCTCACCGCGCTGGACCGAGAACCGGGCGGGATACGCTCGCTGGCCGGGCTTGCCCGCCGCGTGCCGCCGCCCGATGCTGCCAGCGAGCAAGGGCCGACTGCATGAACGTCCGCGACGCGGTCCACGACAAGCGCGCCATCCGGCAGTTCGACGCGCGACCCGTCCCGCCCGAGGCTGCGGCGGCGATCCTCGATGCCGGGCGCCGCGCCCACAGCGCCAAGAACCTACAACGTTGGGGGTTCATCGTCGTCCGCGACCGCGAGCACATGCGCGAGCTGTCCACCCTCGGGCCGTGGGCTGGTCACGTGGCCGGAGCGGCCATGGCCGTCGCCCTCGTCACACCTGATCCGGCCGCGCCCGACGCGCCACTGTCCATCACCTGGGATCTTGGCGGCGCGGCGGCGCAGATGATGCTGGTCGCCTGGGAGCTCGGCATCGGCAGCTGCCCCGCCACGATCTACGAGCACGACCGGGCCCGGGAGCTGCTCGGCTATCCGGACGACATGCACTGCGAGTACCTGCTCTCGTTCGGCTACCCGGCTGACGCAACGGCGATGACCCGGCCCAATCGGTCAGGCGGACGGCAGGCGCTGGCCGACATCGTGCACGAGGAGCGCTGGCAGGGCTGAGGCTGGCGCGAGAGCCGGGTTCGCCTGCCCATCAGCTGGCGGGCAGCTCGTAGTCAGGGTCGTCGGCCTCGACGTCCAGCGTCTCGAGAGGATCCTCGCCACGGGAGTCGGTGCTCGACCGCTCCGGCGCCGGTGCCCCTTCCGCGAGGTAGGACTCGATCGCCGCGCCGAGTCCCACGTCGTGACCGGCCTGCTCGGACAGCAGCCACTTGTGCTCGAGAACATCGCAGTATGCCTGGACGAGATCGCGGTCGTGGCCCACCTCGCGGGCGATTCGTGCCTGCGTAGGCCGGTAGACCTCGCGCAGCCAGCGGTCGGCGGTCTCGTCCACATCGATCGTCCGGGATTCCGAATACTCGAGCCAGGCCTCGTACTCGCTGAGATCGTTGAGCAGGATCCGTGCCTGGCCCTCGAGCGCCCGAAGGCGAGTCCGACGCTCGAGCTCGTTGGCGTGGTAGCGGCGCGTGGTCACGGCCGTCCGTAGCTGGACCGAGCCGTGCGGGCCTACTGGATCGACCTCTACATCGACCGAGAACCCGAGGTCGTTGAGCCGCCGGAGCCGCGCCCGGATCTCCTGTCGATCGCCCGGAATGATGTCGGGCTGGCCGTGCAGCTCGGCCCAGACCACGTCGTAGCGGGTGCGGACGGACTCGGCGGCGTCGATCGCCCCCTCCATCTCGTCGACCTGGCCGAGGTAGGCGGCAAGGTCCGCGATGCCGAACGCGACGTTCTCGACCAGGATCTCGAGGTCGTAGGCACGCTGACCATCGGACAGCTGCCCGTGCACCTCACTCGTCTCGGCGTCCACGAGATAGGCCTGGATCCGGTCCCCATCGCGACGGAAGAGCGTGTTCGCAAGCGAACAGTCGCCCCAGTAGACACCCGCTCGATGCAGGTCCACCAGGAGCAGCGCCATCGCGTCCAGGAGCCGGTCTCGATAGGGAGTGGACGCTGATCGGAGGCGCATCAGCAGCCGGCGGTACTGCATCGAGTGCCGCAGGTACTCGGTCATCAGGATTGCGTCACCCCGATCGGGCCGCGCAGCGAGCCCGACGGCACGGACGGCGGGCAGGCCCGCGGACTCGAGGTGACGGAGCACGCGGTACTCGCGTTCCGCGACGTCACCCGGCAGCTCCTTGAGCGCGTAGACGAGACCGCCCGAGACCAGGAACCGGACCAGGTGGCGCGACGGGCCGACCGGGAGCTCGCGAAACCGGTGACCGTTGGCGTGCCAACTGTCGAGACCGCGTTCCCACGGAAGATCGAGCAGGCCCGCGACCTCGTCGCGCAGGACCAGGCGGGGAAGCATCAGAACGGGGGCCCGGGCGGCGTCCGGGGGACCGCCCCGGTCAGAGCCGCCTGCGCAGGTACGAGGTCACCGTGGCCTCATAGCCCAGCGACTCGAACAGCTGTCGAGCTTCGGGGCGGTGCCGCCCGGCCGTCACCTCGAGGAACGAGACCCCTTCGTCGATCGCGATCCGCTCGACGTCGGCCAGCAGCAACCGCGCCACGCCCCGCTCGCGCTCACCAGGGTCCACCACGAGCGCGATGACACGGATGAACCGCTCGTCGGTCTCGAAGCGCGGGATGACATGAAACGCGATGAACCCGACCACCGTGTCGGCGGCCTCCGCCACCAGCACGCGAGATCCCGGCGTCGAGAACCGCTCGATGCGCGCGGCCAGGTCGCTGGGACCCGCCGGATACCCCTCATCGGTCAGCAGGGTTGCGAGGCGCTCCGCGTCGGGCGCGGTTGCCGCGCGGATCGAGATCGCGGCCACGTCGTTCATGTCTGGATGTTACCCGTCCGGTGACCGCCCGGACGCGTCGATTCCGCCGCCGACCACGATCAGATGCGGGCCGGCCATGGCGGCGTTCGCGGAGACGGCGCCTGCGCCGGAGGCGTCGATGACACCTGAGGTCGCGCGGGTCGGCAGCACGAGCATCTGCGGCCCCAGTGGGCCCTCGCGTCGCGCGCTCACCGCCACCCGCCGCCTCCGCGCGGCGTCCACCCAGGCATCGACGCCCGCCCCCGGTCGCAGGTACAGCGCAACGGGTCCCTCGCCGTGACGCGCCAGGCTCGCCGCCAGGCGACCCTCGGTCGTCGGCTCAGCGAGCACGATGGCCTCGCCCGGCAACCCGGTCACGCCGTGAAGCAGCGTGCGGGCACCCAGGTGCGGGTCCTGGCCAACGAGTCCGGGGATCGGCGACCCCGGGTGCGCGACCGGATCGTCGAGCAGCCAGGGCGCGAGCTCGCCGGCCGCGCGCTCAAGATCGACGGTGCCCCAGCCGATGGCCGCCAGGGTCATGACCGCATCCGCGGTGGATGGCGCGGACGAGGAAACGGAAGAGGAAACGGACGCGGATGCGGATCCGGGCACGGACCAGGAAACGGACTCGGGCGGTCGCGTCGCAGCCGGGAGGCTGGTCGGAGCCCACACCGACGACATGGGCTCGAGCACCAGGCGCCCGCCGGGCTGTGGCTCATCTCCGGGCGCCTCGCGCCGCCACGGGATCAGCTCCAGGACCGCGACGCCGAGCGGCACCAGGACCTCCCCGTTCGGTCCGCGATGCGCCATCGCCTGAAGGCCCAGCCGCTGGCGCAGATCGTCCGAGAGCGCCGCCGGATCGGGTACCTGCCAGGTCAACCGGGCCTCGACGGCAGCGGCCCCGGAACCCGCGGCGCCGGCAGTCATTCGAGCAGCATGTCCGGCGCCTGGCCCAGCGACGCGAATCCCAGGCGCGCATACATCCGCAGCGCCGGCTCGTTACCGCTGAACACGCCGAGGTAGGCCAGCCGCCGTTCGGAGCCTGCGTCGATCGCGACTGCCTGCCGGGTGACGAGGCTTCCGAGGCCACGGCCTCGGAACGGGGTCCGCGTCCCGATCGACGACAGGTAGGTCAGGCCGTCGAAGGTGGTGGCCTTGGCCACGGCTGCGGGCTCGCCATCGACGCGTGCGAGGACCAGCGAGACACGCGCGTCCTGCAGCGCCCGCACGAGGTCGCCGGCGAGCTCGATCTCGCGCCCGGGCATCACCCCAAACGACTCCGCCAGCACCCGGGCGACGTCGCCGGCAGCCGACGCGCCAGAAGCAGACTCGTCGGCAGCAGAGGCGCCGGCCCCGGTCCCGCCCCGTATCGTCTCGATCGTGACGCCCGCCCCCAGCCGGTCTCCGGCGATGGGCGGACAGGCCTCGGGTCGGTCGAGCACCATCACGTGGCCGCCGCCCACATCGACGAACCCGTGCTCGACGAGCCGCTCGACCAGGTCTGCCGGCCGCGAGTGCTCCGGGCTCGGCCACATGTGGGGCTGACGGCCTCGGAGCGTGAACAGGGTGATCATCTCATTCAGCCGATGATCGAACGCCGTCGCCCCGGCCGGCCACCGGACGCTGGTCATCCAATTCCAGAACGGATCGGAATCGCTCGCGTCGAACAGCACGATCGAATCGCCGAGGTCCCGGACCTCGCGATTGGGGATCGCATGGGCGCTGGTCTCGTGCCGCTCCAGGGCGCGGATCGTCGCGTCGTCGACGCGGATGGCGCGGATCACACCCACACGATAATCATCGGTGACACGGGGACGGAATCGGACCGGCTGGCGCAACCGGCTGGCGCTGCGCCGGCGACGCTCGGCGGTTGGGTCAGGCGGCGCGGACGATGATCGCGCTGGCGCCCGATGGCAGGTCGATAAGCTCTGGCGTCGGCAGGCCCGCGTCCGCGAACCAGCCGAGGGCCTCGCCGCGGGTCACCAACCGCGTGCCCTGGAGCATCTCGTCGAGCTGGACGCCCGCGATCAGCTCGGCCTGGCGTGTTCGCAGCTCCTCCGGATCACTCGGGAGATACCAGTCGAGCGCGATCAGCCAGCCGTTGGGCGCCAGCGACGCGTAGGCCGAGCGGAGTGCCGCGGGCGCGTCCGAGAGCTGATGGAGCGCGTACTGGAAGTAGACCAGGTCCATCGCGCCCCGATGACCGACGTCGGTCACGTCGCCGCGCTCGATCGTGATCCGATCCTCGAGCCCCGCGGCGAGCACGTTGGCCAGCGCCCGGTCCGCCGAGTCAGGCTCGAACTCGATCCCGGTGAGCAGGGTGCCCGGGAACCGATTGGCCATGGCGGTCAGCCACCGGCCGCCGCCGCAATGAACGTCGAGGATCCGTGAGCCCGGATGCAGGTCCACGATCAGCTGTGGCAGCGCGGCGAGGAGCTCCTTGAAGAACACGCCGATGTCCTGGACGGTGAGCCGCTCGATGGCCGTCCGGTAGCGATCTGGGCGTGAATGCAGCGGCTCACCGGTCCGCATCACGTCGCCCAGGACGCCGAAGTCGAGACCGCCGATCGCGGCATGCAGATACTGGCCGCCCAGGTACTCGGGCCGATCGACGTCGAGCAGGATCGTGGCAACCTCATCGATGGCCGTCACCCGATCACCATCGAGGTCGATCAGGTCGTGCGCGTCCGCGCCCCAGGCCCACCGCGCCACCAGGTCCGGCTGCGTCGCCGTCCGACTCGCCAGCTCGCCCACGGTGAGCCCGGCGGGGCCGGCTTGACGGATGGTCTCGAGGAGCCCGAGCTCAAGGCCCGCGTAGACGAACCACGTGCGATAGAAGCCCCCCAGGCTGATCACGAGGTCATCGAACCGGTCATCGAGCCGCATGGCCGAATTGTGACACGCGGGCCGTGAGGCCTCGTGCCCACTGCCAGACCACCCGGGTGCTCGCGGAACCTGGCCGGCTGGGGCACGATTGACTCCGCGACCCGGACCCGGACGCAACCGCCGGGTCGGTGACCGTGTTGTAGAGGGCGATGGACGAGCACGCGCTGCTGGAGGGTCTTGCGACCGACCTGGACGGGTCGTTCGAGGCCCTCGTGCGGTCTCACGTCGACCGCTGCCATGCCATCGCGCTCCGGGTGCTGGGCAACGCCCACGACGCCGAGGAGGTTGCGCAGGATGCGCTGGTGCGCGCGTATCGCGCGCTCGAGAGCTACCCGCCGGACCGGATCCGGCAGCTGCGGCTCCGTCCCTGGCTGGCCACCATCGTGGTCAACCTGTGTCGCAACCGAACGCGTCGTGCATCCCTGCCCACCACGCGCCTGGACGCGCTCGTGGCGGCGGGGTGGGAGCCCGTCGCCGGCGAGGCGGACGACCCGACGGGTCCGCTCATGCGCACTGTCGATCGCGAACGCCTGGCGGCGCTGCTCGCCACCCTGCCCGACCGCTATCGCGTTCCCATCGTCCTGCGCCACGTCGACGACCTCTCGTATGCAGAGCTCGCCGAGGCGCTGGGACGCCCCGAGGGAACGCTCAAGGCCCAGGTATCCCGCGGCCTCACGCTGTTGCGCGCGGCCGCGGCCAACGAGCTCGAGGAGCTGAGCGCATGACCCCTCCCGGATCGACGTTCTCCATTGCCGACGATCGGCCCGGAGCGTTGGCTGACCTGGCCACGCCAGCACCCGCGGACCTGGCCGATGAGGTGCTGGTGAGGGTCGGCCTGGCCGACCGCATGGCACCAATTCAGTCACCGGTCGGAATGCTGTGGGTGGCGTGGAACGGCCGTGGCGTGTCCGAGGTTGAGCTCGCGGATGACGGCGCGGACGCGGTCGCCCGTCATGAGTCACGGTGCGGACGGGAGACGCTGCTCGCCGACGCCCTGCCGCCGACGCTTGCCCGTGCGATCAGCCGCCGCCTGGCGGGTGAGCGGCGGGTGCGGATCCCGCTGGATCTGCGCGGCCGGAGCGAGTTCGAGGTTGCCGTCTGGATGAAGGCGCTCGAGATTCCCCGTGGCGAGGTTCGGCCCTACGGCTGGATCGCCACGGAGATCGGCCGACCGAAGGCTGTCCGCGCCGTCGGCACCGCGCTGGGCCACAATCCCGTGCCGCTGATCGTGCCCTGCCACCGCGTCGTCCGCACCGACGGCACGCTCGGCCAGTACAGCCTCGGCGGTGCCCACAACAAGCGGACGATCCTCGCCGCCGAGGGCCTCGACCCCGACGCCATGGAGGTTGCCGCTCGCCGCGGCGAGCGGCTCTCCGGGTCGCGCACCACGCGGATCTACTGCTGGCCGACCTGCCGCCATGCGCGTCGTGTTCAGGATCGGTACCGCGTGTCGTTCCGGTCACCGCGCGACGCGCGCGACGCCGGCTATCGGCCGTGCCGCATCTGCCGCCCGGTCACGGCTGAGAGCGCCGCCTAGGACACCGGTCCGCAGACGTCCGTCGGGCGCGTGCCGCCCCACAACCGGGAGCGGGCCGCACGACAGCACGTGGTGGCGCCACAGCTCGGGGCTGCGCGAATAGCTCACCCCTCGGCGTGCACCGTCCTGGCCACCCGACGCGCCCAGAGCATGGTCGTGATCATCGGGTTGACCCCGATCGCCGTCGGAAACAGCGACGCGTCCCCCACGTACAGGCCGGGAACGACCCGGTCGCCTCCGCGTCGGGCCTCCGGCGAGCGGACGCGGCCCCATGGATCGCACGGGTAGCCGGACGGATCGGCACCCGCTCGCACGCTCCCCATCTGATGCGCCGAGACGACCGTGCCTCGGTTCGGCCCGAAGTCAAACCCCTCCAGCCGCGCCAGGAACGCGCCGAACCTGCGTTCGCGGTCGTCCCCGGCCCTGCTTCCCGCATGAAGCCAGACGGGCGGCGTCCCGACAGCGACCAGCTCCCGGGCACCGCCCGCCCAGGCGATGCGGGCGGACGCGAGCATTGCCTGCCGGAGCGCCTCGCGATCCTCCGCCGCAACGAGATAGTCGATCCGCGGCCGACCAGAGCGGGCGATGCGGACGCGACCCGAGCCCTGATCACGCACGATGCCGATCAGCGGAGCGATCCGCGATGCGCGCCGCATGGTCGCGTCGAACCCAGCCCGGCCTTCCCACGGCAGGACCAGCGCCAGGAGACCGGGCGTACCGGGAGCCGACTCCACGACGAAGCTCCCCGTGGCGGGCGCCCGGTCATGGATGGCGCCGGACACAGCTCGCGCCGTCCACGTTTGGAGGCCCTCGAGAGACCGAACACCCTGCAGTGGCCCCTCCCACATCCGGACCTCCTGGTCGAGAAAGGCGGCGATGACGCCGACGGGGTGGAGCCGCAGGTGGCGACCCGTCGCGCCATGGTCGAGCCCTGACCGCAGCAGGACCCACGGCGATCGCAGCGCTCCGGCCGCGAGCACGACCTGCGGTGCCCGCACCACGAGCGGCCGTTCCACCCCGTCGACCCGAACGCTGGCCTCGACGCCCGTCGCCCGGCCACCCTCGACGATCACGCGCGTCACCATCGCGTCGGCCACGATCCGCGCGCCGTGGCGCCACGCCTCACCGAGATGCACCCGGAGCCCGGACTGCTTGGCGCCGCGGCGACATCCGAACGTACATCCTGCGCAATTGCCGCAGCCATCCGAGTTGCGCCGGGTCGCGGCAACATCGATCCCCAGTGCCGCACATCCGCGTTCCACGAAGGCGTCCTTGGGCGGCGGGTCGAGGACCGGGCCAACGTGCAGCTCCCGTTCGAGCTCGGCGAGGTCAGCGTCCACCTCCGAGGTGTCGAACCCATCGATCCCGTGCAGCGCGGCCCATTCACGGCGGATCGTGTCCGGGACCGGGATGCACGTCATCCAGTTCACGACCGTCCCACCACCGACCCCGGCACCAGCCATGGTCATGATCGACGCGTCCCAGGACACGTTGAAGCCGTGGTTGAGGTACAGCCGGTCGAAAGCGGCCAGCTCGTCGCGCGGCATCTCCGGCTCGGAAACGAACGGACCGGCCTCGAGCACCACGACGGACCGACCGGCTGCCGCAAGCCGAGCGGCGATCACGCCACCGCCGGCGCCCGAGCCGACGATCGCCACGTCGGCATCCAGCTCGAGCGTGCCGTCGCGCGCCATGCCCCCGCCTGTCATCGTTCGGAGCTCGGCTGGTTCCAGGGGCCGAATGGGCGTGGGCTCGTCGGTGACCGGCTCGAACCGGCGCTGGTAGCTCGTGGCAGCCAGGCGCGGGTTGTGGCCGTCCGGCCCCGGGTCCGCGTAGGCGAGGAACGTGATCAGGCGCTTGAGGCCCTGGTAGGCCGTTCGGCGCTGAGGAATCGCCGACATGGCCCACGACCGCAGGTACGCCTCCCGCCCAGACAGGGCGAGGTCAGAGAAGCGTCGGGGCCGACCGATCAGCGCGAGGTTGGCGAGGCGCGACTCGAACGCGCGGAGCACGAGTCGCAGCTGCGTCACCTGTGCCGGGTCGGCCGCGAGGTTCAGTGCCGCGGCGGCCAGCCGCGCATGGCGCTCGCCGTCACCCTCGACGAGCGTCTCGGCAACGTTCGACAGCGTTGCCAGCAGCGAGGGCGACCACCCCTCGGGCTCCGGGGTTGGTGGGCCGACGGGCGTGTCCAAGGGAGGAGCGGGGTCGGTCGGATCCGGAGGGTCAGCCGATGGCGGCGCAGTCGGACGCATGCGGCGGGATCATACGCGCGTCGCGCACCGGCGGGACAGCACGGCCGCCCCGTCCGGGCACCCGGCGCATGGGACCGCGGCAGGGCCTCCGCAACGGACGGCGAAACTTGGCCTAGGTTGCTAGCACAAGCGCCGTTCAGACGGTTACACTCGGGCGCACCCACCGCCGGAGGCCGTTGATGCGCACTGCTCCCAGCTCGCTCGCGATCTGGGTCGGTCTCGGCACTCTCTATCTCGTCTGGGGCTCCACCTACCTCGGGATCAGGATCGCGGTCGAGACCATCCCTCCGTTCCTGATGGGCTTCATGCGGTTCGTCGCCGCGGGAACGGCGCTCGCGGGTGTGATCGCGCTCGTCAACCGATCGACCATCCGTCGGCCGGCACCGCGTGAGGCGCTCGACGTGTCGATCGTGGGCGGGATGTTGCTGGTGGGCGGGATGGGCGCCGTCGCCTGGGCGGAGCAGACGGTCCCCAGCGGTGTGGCAGCGCTCCTCATCGCCCTGATGCCGATGTGGCTGGCGATCTTCTCGCGCGTGTTCTACGGCGACCGGCTGCCACTCGCCGCCATTGCGGGAATCGGGATCGGCATGCTCGGGGTGGCGATCCTCGCCTGGCCCGTCGGTGGTGTCGGTCAGCTGGATCCCGCCGGCCTCGCGGCCCTCCTCGCATCGCCGATCTGCTGGTCGCTGGGCACCCTGTACGCCGCGCGCCGTGCGGTGCTCCCGGCACCAGCGCTGTTCGCCACCGGGCTCGAGATGATCGCCGGCGGCCTCCTGCTCCTCGTGGCCGCCGCGATCACCGGTGAGCTGTCGGGCTTCTCGTTCGCGCAGGTGTCAACGGCCAGCTGGCTCAGCCTGTTCTACCTGTTCCTGGTGGGCAGCCTGCTCGGGTTCACGGTGTTCGGCTGGCTCGTGCAGGTGGCGCCACTGCCGCGACTCTCCACCTATGCCTACGTCAACCCGGTGGTCGCGGTGTTCCTGGGCTGGCTCATCGCCGGCGAGCCGCTCACCCCGCGCACCCTCGTGGCTGCCGTCGTGATCGTGGTTGCAGTGGCGATGATCGTGACCGCGCGGGGTCGGACGCTGCGACGCACGAACGCGGTCGAGGAGCTGCCGGCGGTCGCGACCAACGAGCTCGTGAGGATCGATGCGGCCGCGGAGCCAGACACCACCGCGGGGCCAGCAGCTGCGGTTTCGGATCCACCGGCCGTCGCCGAGCGCCATGCCGTCACCGAGCCATCAGCGCCCGGCTGACCCCCATCCGGATCCCGGCGTCGGGCCGTCCGCCGCTCTCAGCCCCGCTCGAACCCCTGTGCCGGCCACGGCTCGCAACGAAGCGGCCGATCCTCACGGTAGCCGAGCGCGTAGTCGGCCTGGATCAGCGTGTGGAGCTGGCTGGTGCCCTCGTAGATCACGGCCGCCTTCGCATTGCGCAGGTAGCGCTCCACCGGGAACTCGTTCGAGTAGCCGCTCGCACCGTGGATCTGGATCGCGTCGAGTGCTGCCTGCACCGAGTGATCGGTCGCGTGCCACTTGGCCAGCGATGTCTCACGCGTGTTGCGCAGGCCGCAATTCTTGAGTGCCCCTGCCTGCCAGACGAGCAGCCGGCCGATCTCCGTCCCCTTCGCCATGTTGGCGAGCATCTGCTTGACGAGCTGGTGGCGACCGATCTCCTGGCCGAACGTCTCGCGCTCGTGGGCATACCTGAGTGACGCGTCGAGGCACGCCTGCGCCAGCCCGACCGCCCCGGCGGCCACCGTGTAGCGGCCCTGGTCGATCGCGGTCATCGCGATCAGGAAGCCCTCGCCCTCCTCGCCGATACGGTTCTCGACCGGCACCCGCACGTCCTCGAAGTCGATCAACCCGGTGTTGCCGGCCCGGATGCCCATCTTCCCGTGGAGTGTGCCCGTGGACAGCCCGGGCATGCCCCGCTCGACGACGAAGGCCGTGACGCCGCGGTGCCTGCGGGCGCGGTCAACCGTCGCGAACACGAGGAACTGGTCTGCGACATCGGCCAGGCTGATCCACAGCTTGTGGCCGTTGAGCAGGTAGCTCTCGCCATCGCGCCGGGCCGTCGTGGCGAGATTGCCGGCGTCGGTTCCGGCGCCGGGTTCGGTCAGCCCGAAGGTGGCCAGTCGCTCTCCCTTCGCCTGGGGCACCAGCCACCGCTGGCGCTGTTCCTCGGTGCCCCACTGGAGGAGCGTCAGGCTGTTGAGGGCGACATGGACGCTCTGGACGACCCGGAATGCCGTGTCCGCCCGCTCGAGCTCCTCGCACAGGAGCGCGAAGCTGATGTAGTCCATCCCGCCGCCGCCATACTGCTCGGGGATCGGTGCGCCCAGAAGGCCGAGCTCGCCCATCTTGTCGAACACCTCGCGATGGACCTCGCCGCTCTCATCCCACTCGCGGATGTACGGCAGGATCTCGGCCTCGGCGAACGCTCGGGCGGCGTCGCGGACCAGGCGCTGCTCATCGGTCAGGGTGAAGTCGATCACGGCGGTCGATGCCTCGTGGAGCAGTGGCGGGAAGGACAGGGGGCGCGAGCCATCGTACGCCGCGCTCCAGGGCCTCCGAGCGCCCGTCCCGGATCCCTATACTCGGCTCGTGGACACCTTCGACGCCGCTCCTACCCTCGACCTCGCCACCCTGGCTGAGCCCAACATGTCGCCGGTTCTCGGTCGATACATGGACCGCAGCTGGTCGCATGGCATCGGGCATCGCCTGTTCGATACCGCTGGCCGGGGTTACCTCGACTTCGGCAACGGGATCGCGGTCACCGCACTCGGCCATACCCACCCGCGGGTGACGGCCGCCATCCACGCCCAGGTCGACAGGCTCATCGGCCCCGTCCACGCCATCGGGTTCTCGGAAACCACCGTGGCGCTGGCCGAGGCCCTGGCCGCCACGCTTCCCGATCCACTCGATACGGTGCTGTTCCTCAACTCGGGATCCGAGGCGATTGACGGGTCGATCAAGCTCGCCCGGCGGGTCACCGGACGGCCGGCCATCATCGCGTTCGGAGGCGCGTTCCACGGGCGGACCGTCGGGGCCACCAGCCTGACCACCTCGAGTCTCAACTACCGGCGCGGCTACGAGCCGCTCATGCCCGGCGTCTACTTCGCCCCCTACCCGATCCCCTATCCCGACCATGACGGGGACGAGGCTGCGGCGACCGCGTCAGCACTGGCGGCCCTGCGCTCGATGCTCGCGACAGTGGTCTCGCCGTCGGACGTGGCCGCGGTCGTCATCGAGGCAGTCCAGGGCGAGGGTGGTTATCACCCGGCGCCGACCGCGTTCCTGCGCGAGCTCCGCTCACTGTGCGACCAGCACGGCATCCTGCTCGTTGCCGACGAGGTGCAGTCAGGCTACGGGCGGACGGGCGAGATGTGGGCGTTCCAGCACGCGGGGATCGTTCCCGACGTGGTGTGCGTGGCAAAGGCGATCGCCAACGGCCTGCCGCTGTCGGCGATCGTGACCCGGCGGGAGCTCCAGGAGCAATGGGGCACGGGAGCGCACGGAACCACGTACGGAGGGAACCCTGTCGCGTGTGCCGCGGGGCTCGCCGTGCTGGAGACGATCCGTGACGAGGATCTGATCACCAATGCTCGGGTGCGGGGGTCGGAGTTGACGGGTGGCCTGCGGGAGCTGATGGCCGACTTCCCGTCAATCGGCGATGTGCGCGGGCCCGGCCTGATGATCGGCGTCGAGTTCGTCAAGGACCGCGCCACCAGGCAGCCTGATGGAGCGACGTCCGAGGCTGTTGCCGCGCGAGCCGCCGATTCGGGACTGATCCTGCTGAACTGCGGGATCAACCATGAGGTGATCCGCTGGATCCCGCCGATCGACGTGACCGTGCCCGAGGTCGAGGAGGCGCTCACGATCTTCGAGGCTGCGCTCCGCGGCTGAGCGCGTCCGGAGACGGCCGCGGCTCGTGCGGGCGCGTCCGGAGCTGGCACCGGGCCGCTTTCGCGGCCGCGAACAACCGCTAGCGGTTGCGGGCGAGGAACGACATCACGTCCTCGAGACGGAAACGCCGGTCGCCTCGCTTGCAGACGCGATAGTAGGGAAGCTCGCCGCGATCACCGAGACGCTTCACGGTGTTCACGTGGAGATGCAGCATATCGGCCACCTCACTGGCGGTGAGCATGGGTCCGAGTTCATTGATCGCCATCGACGCCATCAGGGGATTGCCTCTACTGCCTGGTGAGCCGGGCTTCCGTTGGGGCACTGCGGTGCGGTCCGGCTCGTTGCTGAGAGGAGCATCCGGGTAGGAGGCAGTCGGGACAAGCCGTACTCTCGGCTGCCCGGTGGTACCAGTGTGTGACAGGCACGGCGCCGACGTACGGAGAGGGCCGACGTCACGAGCCAACGCGTGGGGGCACAGCCAAGCGTCGATACCGCGATCGCCGGCCCCCGTATATCGTCGCGCTCACCAGTGCGGTGGCCCGCCGACGACACGCACTATGCGACGGTCACAACGCGCTGTCCAGCGCGATTCTCGGGCAGGTTCCGCCGCAGCGTGGCCCCTGTACAGGATGCTGCACCGTGACCCCGATGGGAGGTGCTCGAAGGCACCACCGTTTCGACGTGGGCGGGCACGATCGGATCGTGGCGCCCCCGGCAGGAATCGAACCTGCGACCGACCGCTTAGAAGGCGGCTGCTCTATCCGCTGAGCTACGGGGGCGTCGGTTAGGTGGTCAGTCTACGCACGAAACGGACGGATTGACTGTCGACCTCCTCTGTTGGAGGTCTGGCGCCGAACGGCATCGGAGAGCAGCCACCTTCTCGGTCTCCCCGTGCGGGAGTCGTGAGCCGGCCCGGTGCAGGACAAGCCTGAGTACCCGAAGTCCGCGCGGCAGGTCGGGGGCGTATCGAGATGGCTACCCGGTCTGGTCCGTGCGGGGCCGCGGCTGCTGGCTCTCGGGCTGTGGCGCCTCGGGACACTCACCCCCGAGGCCGATGTAGCGCTCCATCGTCGGATTGGGCACAACGGTCGTTCGGATGAGGCCACACGCCGCGCAGATAACGACGACCATCGCGGTGCCCCCGGCGTCGAGCGTGCGGATCTGCCAGTCGTGCAGCGAACTCGATCTCGACACAAGCGCCCCTTGCTTCGGAAGGATGGCCCTATGGCGGGGTTCCCCGTCGGAGTGCAAATCGTAGCAAACGTGATCGCACGGCAACGTTGGCGGGAGCCTGCCGGCGAGTCACGCGACCCCCGCCCCGCACCCGCCGCCGCTACAGGCCGCGCCGCTCGGCGAGGACCGCCAGCGTGTGCTCGAGCGCCCGCTGGGCCGTCGTGAGGTTGGCTTCCATCGCGCCTGCCTGCTCAGGCACCGCCACGTCCGGGCCGTCGAGCATCGTGGCGGGTGGGGGCCCCTGGCCGTGGTGAGCCGCGTCGTCCGTCCACCGTTCCCGCCAGTCTGCCGGCGTGGCCTCGGGCACCTCGCGATGCGCCTGCGCGAGCCACACGAGAGACCACGCCCGTGGGACCGCCCGGTACACGTCGTACCCGCCGCCACCGGTCGCGAGCCAGCGCCCCTCCGCGAACCGATGCGCCACCTCGTCCGCGAGTCGAGCGGCACGGGACATGGCCCCGGTGGTGACCTGGAGGTGCGCGAGCGGATCGAACGCATGGCTGTCGCAGCCGTTCTGAGTCACGAGCAGGGTCGGTCGGAACGCCTCGGCCACCTGGGGCACGACGAGCTCGACGACGGCCAGCCACGACGGGTCCCCGGAGCCGGGCTCGAGCGGGATGTTGACGGCACTCCCGTAGGCCTCGTGCCCGCCCCGATCATCGACGAACCCGGATCCCGGGAACAGCGCGAGGCCGGTCTCGTGGATCGACACGGTCACGACGTCACGGTCGTTCCAGAAGATGGCCTCCACGCCGTCCCCGTGGTGAACGTCGAAATCCAGGTACAGGACGCGGTGCCCCGCGTCGCGCGCCCGGCGGATGGCGATCGCGAGGTCGTTGTAGACACAGAAGCCACTGGCCGCGGCGGGGAATGCGTGGTGCAGGCCGCCGCCAGGGTGGAAGGCGTGGGTGCGCTCGCCGGCCAGGATGCGGTCCATCCCGGCAAGCGTGCCGCCGACGACGTTGGCTGCGGCGTCGTGCATGCCGTAGAAGGGCGGCGTGTCGCGGACGTCGAAGCCGGCCATGTCGGCAGCCTCTGGGTAGTCGGACAGCATCCGCACCTTGTGCACGAAGGCCGCGTCGTGGATCCGGGTGATCTCCTCGTCGGTCGCCGCGTGCGTCGCCTCGAAATCCTCTGCGCCGAGCGCCCGCAGCAGCCCGATCCCAGGACCGAATCGACGGGGCGTGAAGGGGTGGGTCGGCCCGAAGTCGTACTCATGGGACGCGGGCCCGTAGATGACGAGGGGCGTCTGGCTGACGGCCTGGGCGGGCATGGCCGGATCGGACATGGAGGCTGCGCTGCCCTCGCGTGCGGGGAACGAGGCTCGACGCCGACCGGGACGGCCCCGCGCGGATCGACTGGTCCTCACGCTGAGCGGGACACCGGTCGCGATACCATCGCAGGAGGCTCGGCCCGGGTGGTCGGGTCGGGCGACAGTACCACGCCATCCACCCGGAGGAACCTGGGTCCGGTCGTGAACGGGCACCGAGTGAACGCCGCCACCCGCCAGGATCGCGCGCGGGACACGATCCTGCGCGACGGGGCATCCATCCGGGTCCGCGATGCGGTACCGGAGGACGAGGCGGGACTCGAGGCGTTCCTCGAGGGCCTCGACGTCGAGACGCGCCGGCTGCGCTTTGCGAGCGTCGGCACCGACCTCGCGGCCCGTGCCCACCGCTGGGCGGTTCCCGAACGACCCGACGACTGCTCGCTGGTCGCGGTGACCGGCGTCGACGACCGGATCATCGGCAATGGCAGCTACGACCAGCTGAGCACGGATTCCGCCGAGGTGGCGTTCGTCGTCGCGGACGAGTTCCAGGGACGGGGCGTGGCGACGCTGCTGCTCGAGGAGCTCGCGCGGCGGGCGCACGAGGCCGGGGTCAGCACGTTCGTGGCGGAGGTGCTGCCGGAGAACGCCCGCATGCTCGACGTGTTCCGGACGAGCGGCTTCGCGCTCCGTGTCCGATCCGAGCCCGGCTCGGTCGTGGTCGAGCTGCCCACCGACCTGACCGGCGAGGCCCGTCAGCGGTTCGAGCGGCGTGAGCAGGAGGCAGCGGCCGCAGCCGTGAGGGCGCTGCTCCACCCAACCGCGGTGGCCGTGATCGGCGCGTCGCGTCGTCGCGGCACGGTGGGCGGCGAGCTGTTCCACAACCTTCTGTCGAGCGGCTTCCCGGGGCCTGTCTATCCGGTCAATCCGAACGCCGACGTCGTGCAGTCGGTTGCGGCCTATCGATCGGTGACAGACATCCCTGGTCGGGTGGACCTCGCGGTCATCGTGTCGCCGGCGGCAAGCGTCCTCGACGTGGCGCGTGCCTGTGCAACGAAGGGCGTCAAGAGCGTGGTCGTCGTCTCGCCCGGGTTTGCCGAGACGGGGCCCGAAGGCGCCGAGCGGCAGCGCCAGCTGGTGTCGATCTGCCGCGGGGCGGGCATGCGCCTGGTCGGGCCGAACTGCATGGGCATCATCAACCTCGAGCCGGGGGCGCGACTCAACGCCACGTTCTCCCCCACCCTGCCGGTGGACGGACGGGTCGGGTTCCTGTCGCAGAGCGGCGCGCTCGGGCTCGCGATCATCGAGCACGCAAACCGCCTCGACCTCGGGCTGTCGACGTTCATCTCGATCGGCAACAAGGCAGACATGTCGGGCAACGACTTCCTCCAGTACTGGGAGTCTGATGAGCGCTGCGCGGTGATCGCGCTGTACCTCGAGTCGGTGGGCAATCCGCGCAAGTTCGCGCGCATCGCGCGCCGCGTGGGCCGGACCAAGCCGATCATCGTGGTCAAGAGCGGACGCTCCGCCGCCGGCGCCCGGGCCACGTCGTCGCACACTGGCGTGCTGATCGGGGCGTCGGACGTGACGGTCGACGCGCTGTTCCACCAGGCCGGCGTGGTCCGCACCGACACCCTGGCCGAGTTCTTCGACGTGGCCTCGCTCCTGGCGAACCAGCCTCTGCCGGCCGGACGCAATGTCGCGATCCTGACCAATGGAGGCGGCCCCGGGATCCTGGCTGCCGACGCCTGCGAGGGTGATGGGCTCAACGTCCCCCCGCTCCCGGATGGCGTGCGCCGTGAGCTTGCCGGCTTCCTGCCCGCGGAGGCCGCCCTGAGCAACCCCGTGGATACGATCGATGCCTCGCCCGAGTCGTTCCGGCGGGCGATCGCGACGCTGGGGACGTGGGACGGCATCGACGCGATCATCGTCCTGTTCGTGCCGCCCCTGGGGGCAGGGGTCGAGGACGTGGCTCAGGCGATCAGGGAGGCGGCCACCGAGCTTCCGCGGCCGATGCCGGTCCTGGCCGTGTTCATGGCCACCGAGGGTGAGCCGGCGGCACTCCGCGGCCCGGGCGGGCGGGTCCCCGTCTACGCCTATCCCGAGGAGGCCGCTCGCGCCCTGGCGCATGCGGCGGGATACGCGGCATGGCGTGCCGCACCGGCCGGCAATGCCGCGCGGTTCGATGACGTGCGCAGCGACGAGGCGGCGGGCGTGCTTGCGGAGGCGATGGGCGAGATCGGCAGCGGGCGGACGAGCGAGGACGGCTTCCCGGACGGCGACCGTTCACGCTGGTTGCGGCCCGACGAGGTGGCCCGCGTCCTCGACTGCTACGGCATCCGCACCGCGGACACGACCGGCGACCCCGGCGCCCGGGAGACAGACGGGGTCGAGATGCTGGTGGGTGTGGTCCACGACCGCCTGTTCGGACCGGTGATCGCGTGCGGCGCCGGTGGGTCGGCGATGGGGCGGCAGCGCGATGTCGCCGTGCGGATCACGCCACTCACCGACCGTGACGCCGACGAGATGATCCGGTCGCTGGCGATGCTGCCCGTGCTCGAGGGCGCGGCCGGCACGCCACCGGTGGATCTCGCGGCGCTCGAGGAGCTGCTGCTCCGGGTGAGCGCGATGGTGGAGGCGCACCCCGAGATCGTGGAGATGGACTGCAACCCGGTGCTGGTCGGCCCCGAGAGCGCGATCGTCGTCGAAGCACGGGTCCGGATCGAGGCACCGCGACCACGCGACTAGAGTCGACCTTCCTGCCCGCGCGGGTGCTGTCGTCACGGGTCCGTGGATCAGCGGCTCACTGGGGTCCGCTCCAGTGTTGCGGGCGTTCGGCCCGAGCCTCCCAGGCGACGTGCTCGGGCGTCTCCAGCTGGAACGTCGAGTGATCGACATCGAAGTCATCGGCCAGGCAGTCGCTGAGGTGATCCAGCACGTCGCCCGGCTGCGCGTCCGGACCGAGCACGACATGGGCCGACACCACGTTCATGCCGCTCGTGATCGTCCAGGCGTGCAGGTCGTGCACGTCGACCACGCCCGGTGCATCGAGGATGTGGTCACGCACGCGGTCGAGGTCGACATCGTGGGGCGTCGCCTCGAGCAGCACGTCAATGCTGTCCCGCAGCAGCGATGCCGTCCGGGGCACGATCAGCGCCGCGACGGCGAGGGACGCGATCGCATCGGCCTGCTGCCAGCCGGTAAGCAGGATCACGACCCCGGACACGAGCACGGCGGCCGCGCCCAGCAGGTCGCCCAGGACCTCGAGATAGGCGCCTCGGATGTTGAGGCTCTCGCGTCGACCATCGGCCAGGAGCCTGATCGAGACGAGGTTCGCGAGCAGCGCACCGGCGGCCACGACCGTGACCAGCGCCGGCTTGACGTCGGACGGGCTGGCGAGCCGCTGGATCGCCTCCCACGCGATGAACGCGGCGATCACCAGGAGCAGGATGCCGTTCGCCGTGGCGGCGAGGATCTCCAGCCGGTACAGCCCGAACGTGCGCTCGTCCGTGCGTGGTCGAGCCGCGACCCGAACGGCGAGCAGCGAGAGCAGCATCCCCGAGACGTCTGCGAACATGTGGCCGGCATCTGCGATCAGGGCCAGCGAGTTGCCGATGATCCCGGCGATGAGCTCGACGACGAGGATCCCGATGCTGATCGCGACCGCGCCAGCGAGCCGACTCGCGTGGCGGGCGGCGGCCGATGAGGAACCCATCGACCAAGCGTAGCGCCGCAGCGATGGATCGCCGATCATCGACGGCCGCCACGAGCCACTGTGCGTGGGCCCGATCCGGCACTTGCCTCACTCGTCTTCCCGTTGACCGGGTGTTATGCTCCGCGCCCCTGCGCACGGGCAGCCCAGCCCTGTGCCCTGTCGAGGCCGGGATGCCCACCAAGACCCAGCCCAATCAAGCGGTCGATGCCGGCCAGCTCGCGCTCGAGCTGCCGGTCGCGCTGCCTGGTCTGGCGATCGAACCGGAGTGGAAGGCGCAACCCCGGCTGTGGGGCCACACGTTCCACCCGATGTGCTCGTACCTCGCGAGCTTCCCCGCGGCGCTGGTCCATGCGTTCATCGCGCGGTACAGCCGCCCGGGAGACGTGGTGCTCGATCCGTTCTCCGGCCGCGGCACGGTCCCCGTCCAGGCCGCCGCCGAAGGTCGGATCGGCGTCGGAAACGACCTCAACCCACTCGCCCATGTCCTCACGGCTGCCAAGCTCGAGCCTGCCACCCCAGCCGAGAGCCGCACCCGGGTCGCGGCGCTGCGCCTCGCCTGGGCCGCCGACGCGGCGGCCTGGCTTGCCCTCGCCGAGCGGCTGGTCGCGACACCCGGCGACCCGGCGATCCGGGTCCCGGCCGCAGGGAGCGGCGGCGGTCAGGTGGCTGCGGACGAGCCCCTCCCGGCGGAAGTGGCGATCTCGTTCCACCCGCGCACGCTGGGTCAGCTGCTGCTCGTCCGCTCCCAGCTCCGCCTCGACGATCCCACTGACCGGTTCCTTGCCGGCGCGCTGTCCGGGATCCTGCACGGCAAGACGCCGGGGTACCTGTCCACGGTCATGCCCAACACGTTCAGCATGGCCCCGCGGTACGTGCGCGGGTTCGTGGCCCGCACCGACTTCCACCCACCGGAGCGTGACGTGTTCGACGGGCTCACCGCGAAGCTGGACCGGCTGTACCGACAGCCGATCCCGACGACACGCGGGATCCCGCTGATGGGCGACGCGCGAACGGCCGGACGACGAGCCAGGGTCGAGCTGCGGTCACGCGGACTCCCTGATCGAGCCCGCCTGGTGATGACCTCCCCGCCATACCTGCGGGTTCTCAAGTACGGCTACTACAACTGGCTCCGCACCTGGCTCCTCGGGTTCGACGCGCATGAGATCGACGCGGCGCTCGACGACGGGCACCAGCGAGAGCCCTATCTCGCGTTCCTGCGCGAGGTCCTGGGCGACCTCCGAGCGGCGATGACCGACGACGGGGTCGCAGTCGTGGTGATCGGTGATGTCGAACGGGACCGTGGCAAGCCATCGAGCGCGGGCATCGGGCTCGCCGAGCAGGTCTGGGAGACTGCGGCCCACCCCGCGGGGTTCCGACTCGCGGGCCTGGTACGGGACGAGGTGGCCGCCAATCGCAAGATGACCCGTCTGTGGGGCGACGAGGCGGGCCAGGCAACGAAGACCGATCGGATCCTTGTGCTCGGTGCGAGCGAGGCGGGACGGCGACGGGCGTTGGCGGGCGCGACGCTGCCGGTGGACTGGGTGTGGCCACCGACGAGGCTCCGGGCGCTCTGGCCCTGAGCCGTCGTGCCGTCAGCCGAGAGGATGACCCCCACGAACCCGCGTTCTGCTGCACGCTCGCGCGCTGACGACCGCAGCACGCTCGCGCGCCCTCCCGGTTGGGCTAGCATGAAGCCGCGATGAAGCAGATGTATCCACCGTCAGATCTGGCCGCGATGGACCCGCTGGTGCTGCTCAAGAACCTCGACCATGTCCGGATGACCAGCCGCAGGCTGTCGTACATCCTCCAGCAGCAGGTCCACCTGTACACGCCCGAAGCAAACGAGCTTCGCGAGCAGATCGACCGCTATGTCGAGGCGGAGAGGCAGATCGAGGGCGAGATGGCGCGGCGTCGCATCCGCGCCTGATCGTGCACCGCGCCTGATCAGGCCGCGCTGACCACCGCCTCCGGCTCGGAGTCGGCGTCGTCGCCCTGGTCGGTCACGCGGCTCGAACGCGTCGCCTCGAGGACCTCCGCCCGGGCATTCCGGCGCGACGTCCGCTCCTCGGCAACCACTGCCGTCACCAGCTGCGCGAGGCTCGCCGACTGGAACAGGCTGAACCCGATGCCGACATCGGCCAGCTCCGCGTGACCCATCCCACGAAACAGACCTCGCGTGGCGACGGCGCACATCTCGTCATAGAGCTCGGGCCAGGACACTCGCCGGCGCTCGTAGCAGAACCGCACGAAGGCCTCAGCCTCCGGCGATGGGCATGTGTCAGCGCTGGCGGGCAGCATCGATTCAGGTCCTCCTCGCCCAGAGATACGCGTGGGCTATGCCGGTAACGCGGCGATATGGACCGCGACGTCCGACGAGATGATTCCGGTTCTCCGCGCGGCGCCTCAGTCCTCCATACGGCGCCGGCGACCCCCCAATGCTACGGGCTTCGGCTGGCGCCCGGTAGGGGCTTCTCCACGAGATGACCGGTCGACTTGTCCACACCATCCGGTCAGTGGTGGACAGCCCGGCGTCGACGGTCGAAGGTTGTGGATTAGACGAGAAGGTTGTGGATTGGACGAGAAGGATGGGGCCGCCAGGCGTTTGTCAGGCGCCGGGGCTCGACTTGAGCATGAGGCCCAGGCCGGTCGTCCCGGTCGTTCTCCAGCGCTTGTCCCGGCCCAGCTCGAGGCCGCTCGCGGGATCCTCGGCAAGCAGCAGGCAGCCGTCGAGATCCACCCAATCGGCGAGCGGCGCCACGGCGGCCGAGGCAGCGATCCCGACCGAGGTCTCCTCCATGCACCCGAGGAACGTGCGAAAGCCCAGGGCTCGTGCCCGGTCGAGCATCCGCCGGGCCGGACCCACGCCGCCGCACTTGGCGAGCTTCACGTTGACACCGTCGACCACCCCCACCAGCGCGTCGAGGTCCTCGATCGTCACCGCGCTCTCGTCCGCGACGATCGGCAGCGTCGAGCGGTCCTGGAGACGCCGCAGATCATCGAGATGCCGCGCCGGGAACGGCTGCTCGATCAGCTCGACGCCCAGGGCCACGAGTCGCGGCAGCAGCGCCAGCGCGGTATCGAGCGTCCAGCCCGTGTTGGCGTCCACCCGGATCGGGCCATCGAACACGGCACGGACCGCTTCGAGCGTGGCGATGTCGGCGGGACCCCCGACCTTGACCTTCAGCGCCGAAAAGTCCGAGGCACGGCGGGCGCGCTCGGCCACGACCTCCGGGGCGTCGATCCCCAGGGTGAAGTCGGTGGGCGGCATCTCGCCCGTCACGCCGAGCAGGTCGGCGACCCGGAGTCCCAGCCGCTTGCCGACGAGATCGTGAAGGGCGATGTCGATGGCGCACTTGATGGCGCCGTGATGGCCGATCGCCGCGGTCATCAGCCCGTCGGCGTCCTCGAGCGTCGCGCGCACCTCGCCGAGCGGGCCATGGAGATCCGGGACGATCGGCTCGAGCGCCTCGAGCAGGATCGGCGCCACCGTCGCCATCGTTGCCGGCGTCTCGCCGTAGTAGCTGTCTGGAAACCCTTCGCCGATGCCGACCGGTCCGTCCGGGCCGTCGGAGGCATCGCGCAGCTCGGCCAGGACCGTGGTGACCGACTGGCCCCTCCCGGGTGCGGATCGCGAGATGACGAACGGCTCGCGAAGCGGCAGGGTCAGGGTTCGGAGCGCGAGCTCCAGCGTCATGCGTTCATCGGGGGTTGGCGGCCGGTTCCGCTGCAGAGTCTGGCGTGGAGTCCGTCGGGGGGTCGATCGGCGCGTCGGTCGGGGCGTCCGTCGTCGGGTTGGCCTGCACCGTTGGCAGCGCCTCGACCGCCGCCTCCAGGCGCTCCCACAGGGCCGCGGCTCCGAATCGCACCGGATCGTCGGTCGGAAGGCCGGTCTCCGCCTCCGTCGCCGTGATGACCCTCAGGGCATCATCCGGATCCGCGATGGCCGACGTATTGAGGGCGATCGCGATCACCGTCGACGGCGCCACCAGCGCCGCTGCCATCTCATGGGCTGCGATCAGCGACGGCAGGTCCGCGATCGGGAAGCGAGCCTCCGGAACGTGCTCGAAATCGTGCTCCTCGAGCCCGGGCTGATGAACCAGGACCATGCCATGGGGGGTTGCGCCGTGGATCAGACCCAGCGTCACGCTGCTGTAGGCCGGGTGGTCGAGCGATCCCTGGCCCTCGACGATCAGCCAGTCACCACGGCCTTCGCCGTCCGCGACCAGCTGCTCGACCGATCCCTGGAGGAAGTCCGAGATGACGCGGTCGACCGCCAGTCCCCAGCCCTCGATCATGATGCCCGTCTGACCGGTTGGGACGAACACGGCTGACCTGCCCGCGGCAACGGCGGCACGCGTCAGCTCGATCGCGACGGACATCTTCCCCACCGCGCAATCGGTTCCCACGGTGAGGAGGACCCGCTTGCCCGGCAGATGGCGGCGGCCAACCGCCGTTCCCGTGGGGTCGGGTATGCGCCTGTAGTCCACGAGCCGAACGCCGGCGCTCTGCGCCGCGCTCGCGAACTCGGGATCGTCGGCGAGAAAGGTATGGAGCCCCGCATGCACGTCGAGCCCGAAGCGGATCGCGGACAGGATGACGGATCGCCAGTCGTCCGGGAGCCGGCCACCGGTCGGCGCGATCCCCACCAGGAGGGTGTCCGCGCGCGGGAGCATGCCCAGCGCATCGCTCAGGGACGCCACGATCGGAATGTCGTAGCGGGCCGAGTCACCCAGCCATTCGCGGACGTTCCGGCCGGCCTGTGTCGAATCGATCACCGCCATCACCCGGTCACGGCCGTAGCGGATGACGCCCATCGCCGTCTTGCCATGATGGAAGCCGAAGTTGCCTTCAGCGAGGATCACGAGGCGGCGCTCGGCGGTCGACATGCAGGCTCCGTCTGGCGCGGTTCGGCCCCCACACCGGAGTCTAGCGGCCCCGAACACCGTCGACCGCTTGTCGGCGATGGTCGGGCCGCGAGGTGCCCTCAGGCTCCCATCAGGAATGGTCGGACGACGGAGACGAACCCCTCCGGATCCTCCATGGGCGGCAGGTGCGCGACCCCGGCAAGCTCCTGGTATCGAGCGTCAGGGATCTCCGCGGCGAGCACCGGTGCGATCCGGCGCATGTCCGTCCGATCGAGGCTCCCGGCCAGCACCAGCGTCGTCGCCTCGATCTCACCCAGGCGTGGCCGGTACTCGGGCACCAGCCACGACAGCTCAGCTGACGGGTCATCGATCTCGTAGGCGTGGCGCTGCATCTCGAACACTCGCCGGCGGAGCTCCGGATCGACATCGTCGGCGGTCCGCTCGGGCCCATCAAGCCAGAACCGGACCTGCGCCCAGGCCGCGGTATCGAGATCGCCCGCCTCGACGGCTTTCGTCTCAGCCTCGTCTGCCTCGTCCATCTCGGGCGCGTACGCCCATCCTTCGAGCCCACCGCCCACCAGCACCAGGCGGTCGACGCGGTGCGGATGCGCGAGCGCAAGGTCGATCGCCACGCGCGCGCTCATCGAGACTCCCACCAGGTGCGCGTGCTCGATGCCCAGCGTGTCCATCAGCCCCAACAGGTCCGCGGTCCAGCAGAAGGCGTCGGGACCGATCGGCGAGTCCCCGAAGCCGCGATGGTCGAGGGCGATCGCACGGAAGTCGCGCGTGAACCCGGGGATCGCCTCGGACCACATCCGGCGATCCGAGATCCCCGCATGAAGAAGCATGACCACCGGGCCGTTACCAGCCTCGTCGTAGGCGATCCTGGTTCCATTGACCTCGATCGACGGCATGAGCACCTTCCTGGATTGTGGATCGATCCCGACTCGACGCCGATGCCCAGGGTCAGCAGGTACCCACTGCCGTGGCCCGGCACGACCTCGGAGGAGGCGTCGGCGTGTAGGGTTGGGGGCATGAGCCAGCCCATCAGGCCCGCCTACAGCCTATGGCCTCGCTACAACGCTCGACTGCGCGAGGTCGTTTCGGCGATGACACCCGAGCAGCTCGCGATCCAGCCCGAGCCCGATCGCTGGCCACTGTGGGCGACCGTCGGGCACACAGCATGCCAACGCGTGTTCTGGCTGTGTGACTTCGCCGGCGCGCCCGGCGCCGAGACCACGCCATTCACCAACGCCGCCTGGGACTGCCCCGGCGACGATGACCTCAACCACGTGCTCGGCGCGGATCAGCTGTCCGCGGCCCTTGACGCCACCTTTGCCATCGTCGAGCGCTGCCTCGATACATGGACGCTCGACATGCTCGACGAGGTGCTTCGCCGTCCCGAGTGGGAGGTTTCCTGGACATATTCGCGGGGCGAGGTGATCCAGCGGGTGTTCAGTCACGACGTATCCCACGTCGCCGAGCTCAACGAGACGCTCGGGCGCGCGGGGCTCCCGATGGTCGATCTCTGGGACTGATGCCGGACTGACGCCGGGGCCGCGGCTTGACAGCAGCCCTGCAACGTGGGAGTATCGCGCCACGATATATCGTGCAGCGATACATATGCGGCGCCCGAAAGGGCGCGTCAGCTCCGCCGAAGGCCGTCGAACATGCCATCGGATCTCACCGATCTCGGTCGGTTCACCGAACCGTCAATCGCAATCCTCGTCGCCCTCAGCGACGGACCCAAGCACGGGTACGCGATCATGGCCGACGTCCAGGCAACCGCCGGGCAACCGCTGGGTCCGGGCACGTTGTATGCGGCGCTCGGGCGGCTTGAACACAGAGGACTCATCGAGCCCCTGCCCGCCGAGGACCGACGGCGCCCGTACCGGTTGACCGGGCTTGGCGCCACCATCCTGCGCACCCATCTCCATCAGCTCGACCGTTTCGTCCAGACGGGCCTGGTGAGGCTCAACGGCAGCGCCGCGTCTGGCGCCGGAGCCTGATCCCCATGCCAGCGTCCCAACCCCGACCCACCCGAATCTCGATCCTCCTGCGCCTGTATCCGCGGGACTGGCGGGCTCGCTATGCCGACGAGTTCGCCGGGCTGCTCGCGGACACGGCTCTGACGCCCGCGAAGGTCCTGGATATCGCGTTCGGCGCGCTCGACGCGCGCTGGAGCGCCGACTATCCATCGGCCGCGGGCGACGACAGAAAGGTCCGACGTCCCATGGTTGATCGTCTTGCCGCTCTCCTGACCGCCGCTGGCGGCATCTACTTCGCGGCGCTCATGGCCGTCATCCTGGTGGCCTCGCCACCGGAGGATGGCCCGGCCTATATCGCCGCACTGCTCGTGGTCCCCGTCGCCATGGCCGCCCTCACGCTCGGGATCGCAGGCCTGTCCCTCAGCAGGTCCGGCGGGGACATGGTCGGCCGGGCGCTGGGCCTCGTGGCCAGCGCGTTGGCGGGCGGGATCACCCTCGCGATCCTGTACCTGTTCCTCGTCGGCGACGCTGGCTGGGACGCCCTGATGGCGCTGTTCGCCGGGTTCGCCGCAGTCACGGGCCTGGTTGGGTTGAGGATCGCGCTCTCGCAGCGAGACCGTCTCCCGGGCGCCGTGCTTCTCGTTGCCGGCGCGATCGCGACTGTTCTCTGGCTGACGGCCATGCTGCCGGGAACTGGTCCAGCGGACGTCACCACGTTGAACTTCGGGATCGTCACCGTCGCCTGGGGCATCGTGGGGCTGCTCAGGCTTCGACCCACGCGGGTGGCCACCGCAATGGCCTAGCGGCCATGTGACGTCCTGCTGACCCGATCGACACGCACAAGGCCCGGTCCGCCACGGACCGGGCCTGATGTTCATATCGAGTTGGTACCGCATACCGGATTCGAACCGGTGATCTCCGCCTTGAGAGGGCGGTGTCCTAGGCCTCTAGACGAATGCGGCGAGGGGTTGGCGCAGAGCTGCGCCGGTGGCGGAGGATACCAAGGAGTGCGGCGCCACGGCAACCGCGCCACCCGACAGGTTCGGCAGTGCCGATCAACCCTGAGCGCCCGTCCTGCCGCCCGGACAACCATGGGTTCAGAAGCCCGGGCGAGATGCCGGTGGCGCGCGGGGCCGGGCAGGCAGCGGGGCTCGCGGGTCGGTCTGCTACAGGCGGTTCGTCTCCAGGAATGTGCGCAGCGTCTCCGCCACTTGCAGGAAGCTCTGCTCGCCCAGCACCAGCCCGTAGTGGGAGTGGGCACCGAACGGCTCGTAGACGGCGTCGAGCCATTCGGCGAGGCGCTCGACATCGGGCTCCGGGACCTGGGTGTCGAGACCCGCACCGATGACCAGGCGCGGGACATCGGGGAGTGCCGTGCGATCCACCGGCACGCCCTGGAGCACCTGGCGCTTCGCGTGGCCCGACTCGAACGGCTTCTGGCCCAGCATGTGCTGAATGCGCAGCACATCCGCAAGCGTCAGGTCGCGGTGCTCGCGGAGCAGCTTCTCGGGGAGCGTCTCCCAGCCGAGCTCGGCGCGCCCGTAGGCGTCCGGGACCTCGCGCATCAGGTGAGGTCGCGCCGGTTCCCGCATCTCCGCCGGCAGCTCGGGGGCGATCAGAACATACGACGACACGGTCGCGCGCTCGATCCCCTTGAGCACCAGCAGCCCACCCAGGCCGTGGCCGACCGCGACGACGGTCGGGCCGAGCCGCTCCATGGCCGCGATCACGTCCTCGGTGTAGGTGGCGACGTCCAGGGTCGCGGGATCGGCCGTCTGGCTCCAGTAGTGATTGCGCAGGTTGAGCGCGTGGCCCTCCCAGCCACGACCCGCGAAGTGGCGCAGGTAGCGCTCCCAGACCCACGAGCCGCCCAGCTCGCCGTGCACGAACAGGATCGGCTTGCGCCGCGACCGACGCTCGGGAAGCCACGATTCGACGTACAGACCACGGTCGGACAGCTCGATCTCGTCCTTGCGAACGGGCCGGCCGTGCGACGGGGGCGTGCGCGAAATGAGGCGGTCCGACGGGGTCGGATCGGTGATGCGGCGTCCTCGATGGCGGTTTCCGGTCACCATTCGTGGGGGTTGAGCACCAGGCCGGTCAACGCCTTGGGGTAGAAGTAGGTCGATTTCTGGGGCATCACGTCGCCGTCTCGGGCGACGGCCAGTATCGATGCCACCGGGGTTGGCTCGAGCAGGAACGCCGCGTCAGCGCCGTCCACGTGGCCGTCCACGAGCGCCGTGGCCTCGGACGCGGACTTCACGTACCGGATCCGCTCGCCGCCGGCGACCGCGGCGGCATCGATCCCGAGCAGCGCGTCGAGTGCAGCGCTCAGGAGGCTCACGTCGAGCGATCGCACGGCCGCTCCACCCGGCGCGAGTGAGCTCTCGAAGGCCGCCCGCTTGGCGTCGAGCATCCAGGCACCGTTGCGTGTCACGAGGCCCATCCGCCCCTCGCCACCCGCCAGCTCGCCCGCGGCCTCGAACCGCGCCACGATCGTCGCCCGATCCGTCGGGTGGATCGTGAAGAGGCGATCGAGGCCGGCCGCCAGCCGGGCGAGCCCCGCGTCGCCCAGCTCACGGACGATGCGATGGGTCGGGAGCACGGTCAGGTCGTCGGCAGCATCGAGGAACAGCATCAGCAGGAAGTCGAACGCGGGGTCCGGCTCGCACGAGCGCGTCATGCGGCGCTCGTCGCGGTAGCGGAGCGCGGTCTCGTAGCGGTGGTGGCCGTCGGCGATGTATACGGGTCCCGCGGCGGCGATCTGCAGCAGCCGGGTCGCGCGAGCGTCTGCTGCGACTGTCGCACTCGTCGCCTGTCCCTCGGCGCCGTCGTGCTCGTCCCCGTCACCGTGCGGTGCCGTGACCTCGGGCACCACCCACAGCCGGTGCCGAACGCGATCGTCGTCGGTCACATCCGCGTCGGGTGGCGTGGCCGCGATCCCGGCCATGATCACCGTCGCCTCGCGTGCCGGATCCTCGAACATGCCGACCACGGGCGAGGTGTTGACGCCGGTCGCGCGGAGCAGCCGATATCGATCCTCCTTGGGTCCCGACAGCGTCCGCTCATGCGGGAGCACGCCACCCTCGGCGCCGAGCGGCTCGAGCCGCAACCGTGCGAAGAACCCGCGCTGGGTGCGCTCGAGCTTCGTGCCCGGTATCCGGTAGGTCTGCTCGTAGACGTACACCGCCGGGCGCGGCTCCTTGCGCAGCGTGCCGTCCGATCGCCATGCCGCGAAGGTCTTGGCGACGCGCCGGTAGCGCTCGTCAGGGTCCTCGCCAGGCTCGCCCATGGGCAGCTCGAGCCGCACCGAGTTGAGGGGATGACGAGCCAGGAGCGCCTGGTGGAGGTCGGGTCCGATGACGTCGTAGGGCGGAGCCACGATCGGCCCCAGGTCTCCGACCACCTCTGGGTCGAAACGGAGCGCACGGAACGGGCGGATCTCGGGCACGGGGTCCTCTGGGCGCGATGATGGGCGCGGACGTCGGGTCACGCGGACGGACCCGGGGTGGAAGCATCCTACGATAGGCGGAGGCGAGCGGCCACTCTCGCGTCCCAGGGCGCGAACCATCGAGGTCGCCAGACGAGCCGCCGAGGTCAACGGAGACCTGCTCGGGTCGGACCCTCTGGCCGCGCGCCGGAGGCCGGGCTTCGCGCGGGCGCCGCGGCATTCGCGCGGGCGCCGCGGCATCGCAGCCCACCGGCAGATGGCGAGCACCGATGCTAGCCTCCACGCCGTGGCACACCACTCCCTCTCCCGCCACTGGCCGGGGTCCAGCGCGTCTCCGGTTCGTCGATCGACAGGAGCACCGTTCCGGGTCCGCGTCCGCGCCGCCGTCCTTGCGGCAACGTTCCCACTGGTGATGGCGGCGTGCGGAGCGGTGTCGATCACCGCGCCACCCGCCACGCCGACCGATTTCCCGGGCATCACCGGCCGCCTGAACGCTGCGCAGGTCAAGGTCCGGAACTGGGTGTCGGGCGATGCCGGTTGCCAGGACCCCGACCTCGTGAAGTCGGCGATCAGCTTCGACGCGAGCGGGCTCGACCAGGCCGAGCCGGTGAGGCTGTACCTCTACGTCTTCCGCAACCGGGCCGCCTTCGAGCGCCACCGGGACCAGGTCGGTCCCTGTGCCGAGGCGTGGGTCACCGACCCCCAGACCTACGAGGAGATCGAGCAGTCTCCCTACATCGTGGCGGGACAGGGGCCCTGGGGCACGGCGTTCGAGGCAACCCTCCGGGCGACGCTCGAGGAGGCCGCCGGCACGGGCGGCTGACGGCCGGTCGATCGAGCCGGGACGCCTCGTGACGCGCCCGGAGGATTGACGAACGGCAGCTCGGAGCCGGCCGAGCGGCACCCGCGGCGCGACGAGCTGGACCTGGGGGCCTGAAGACGGGTTCGAGCAGCGCCCGAGCGCCCTCAGACGATCCGCAGGTCCAGGATCCGGCGAGCGATCACCAATCGCTGGATCTGGCTCGTCCCCTCGCCGATCTCGGTCAGCTTCGCGTCGCGCAGGAACCGCTCCACCGGGTAGTCCTCCACGTAGCCGTAGCCGCCGTGCACCTGGACCGCGGCGTTGGTGACCCGCGACGACACCTCGGAGGCGAACAGCTTCGCCTGCGCGGCCGCCAACGCGTAGTCGCGACCCTGGTCCTTCAGCCACGCAGCGCGATAGACGAGCGAGCGTGCCGCCTCGATCTCGGTTGCCATGTCCGCGATCATGAACGCGACACCCTGGAACGTCCCGATCGGACGCCCGAACTGCTCCCGTTCCCGAGCGTACGGGACCGCCGCGTCGAGCGCCGCCTGGGCGAGGCCGAGGGCGAGCGCGGCGATCGAGATTCGACCCCCGTCGAGGACCTTGAGGAACGCCCGGAACCCGGCCCCCTCATCGCCCAGCATGTTGTCCGCCGGGACGCGCACGCCCTCGAGCAACAGCTCTCCGGTGGCCGAGGCATGAAGTCCCATCTTCTCCTCGAGCCGACCGACCGAGAACCCTGGCGTGTCGGCCGGGACGATGAACGCGGAGATCTCCGCCGCACCGTTGGGGCGCGTGCCCGTGCGGGCCGTGATCACGTACAGCCCGGCCTGGCCTGCATTCGTGATGAACCGCTTGCGACCGTCGATCACCCAGCCGTCGCCATCGGGACCCGCCTCACGTCGGGCGGTCGTCTGCGTCCCGCCCGCGTCGGACCCGGCGTTGGGCTCGGTCAGCCCATAGGCGCCCAGCATCGTGCCGCCGGCCAGGGCCGGCAGGTATCGGTCCCGCTGCTCGTCGTTGCCCGCCACCAGGAGCGGTCCGCAGCCAAGGCTGGTGTGGGCCGCCACGATCAGGCCCAGCGAGCCCCAGACTCGCCCGATCTCCTCGATCGCGATCGCGTAGGCAAGCGTGTCCATCCCGGCACCGCCCCAACGCTCGGGAACGTTGATACCGAGCCAACCGAGCTCACCGATCCGGCGCACGACATCGGCCGGGAATCGCCGGGCCCGCTCGTGCTCGTCCACGAGGGGCGCGACCTCGTCGGTCATGAAGCTCCGGACCGTATCCCGGAGCAGGACGTGATCGGGCGAGAGATCGAGATCCATCGTGGCTAGCCCTCCTCGCGCTCGACGACCTCACGCGGTGCCGGCAGGATGGCCGGCCCCGGCACGTCCGAGACGTTGGGCACGAACGACGCGGCAAGCGAGGTCGAGGCTGCCTGCTGCTGCTCCTCGAGCGAGAGGATCCCCAGCCGGCCGAGCGTCGTGAGCTCGTCACGGATGTAGGTCTTGAGCATCTCAGGGCCGTCGGTGCTGATCGCGTATCGCACCCCATTGCGGTGGAACTGGTCGAAGATCCACCGGAACTCGTCCCAGCCCGCGACGACCGCGGTGTTGAGGTTCGAGGTGGGGCAGATCTCGAGCACGACGCCACGCTCGCGGAGCATGGCCATTGCCCGCGGGTCGTAGGCGGCCTTGACGCCGTGGCCGATGCGGTCTGGCTCGAGCAGCTCGACAACCCGCGCGACCTCGTCGATGGGGCCCGATTCGCCCGTGTGGACCGTGATCCCGAGCCCGTACTGGCGCGCGCGTCGGAACAGGCGCCGATAGTCGGCCACCCGGAACGTTGCTGACTCAGGGCCGGCGATGTCCACGCCCACGACGCCACGGTCGCGCCAGGTGATCGCCTTCTCCGCGATGATCTCGTTCAGCTCGTAGGGAAACGCCCGGTCGAGGCAGAACAGGAGGCCGGGCTTGACCGGGTATTCGAGCGTCGCGCGATCCATCCCTCGGACCGCCGCCGCGATGATGTGGTCAAGGTCCTGCTCGCCGCCACGGTTCCGCTTCATCGGGTTGAAGCGCAGCTCCGTCGTCGTGATGTTGTTCTTGCGGTAGGCGCCGCCGATGACCTCGTACACCGCGCGCTCGACGGCGATCGGGCTGGACTGGATCAGCTCGGTCCAGTGGAACAGCTGGAGGTAGCCGTCGAAGCTCTTGGCTCGCCGGGGATGAACCGTGATCAGGTCGCGGAACTCCCAGTAGTCACGGGTGGGCAGCTTGATCCCCTGGGCGTGGGCGATTGACCACATGATCGAGGGGGTGACCGCCGCGCCGAGGTGGCAATGGAGCTCCGCCAGCGGGACCTTGCGACTGAGATTGGAGGGCATGGTCGAAGAATAGCGACCATCGGGCACTGACGATCGGGACCTACGTCGACTGTCAGGATCGTCCGTTGCCGGTACCGTTGCGCCCGCATGCCGCGTACGGCGGCCATGTGTCGGGCTTGCCGCGCACGGCGGCCCTGCCTCTGAATGCACAACAGGAGATCACATCTGATGGATCGCGAGTTCCGCCGCAGCCGCGGGCGGGGGGTGGGCCTGGTGGTGGCGCTGGCGCTGCTATCGCTGCTCATCGCCGCGTGTGGTGGCGGCGCATCCCCTACCCCAGTGGCCGCACCCAGCGACCCCACCGCGATCATCGCGCGTGCCGTCGCCGCCCCAATGGACCAGGTCGAGGTCCGGATCGGCATCGAGACCTCGGGCGGCACGGCCGGCGACATGTCCATCGACCCCGACTCGATCGTGGTCACGGTCGACAGCGCGGCCGGCAAGGGCAGCTTCCACCTCTCACTGCCGAGCTCGGCGCTCGGCTCCGATGCGTCGATGCTGGGAGCGCTGGGCGCAACCGGTGACACCATCGACCTGGACGTTCTCTATGACGGGCAGGCCCTGTACGCGAAGAGCCCGCTTGCCGCGTCCCTGCTGCCGCTCCTCCTCGCGCAGTCCGGTCAGACGATCAGCGGTGATCTCACCGGCTGGCTGCGCCTGGGAACCGCGGACGACCTTGCGAGCCTTGGCGATACGTTCGGGGCCACGCCGGACGCGTCGGCAGCTCCGTCTCCGCTCGCCGATCTCGATCCAGAGCAGCTCAAGGCCGATCTCGAGGCCTCGGGCGTGACGGTCACGTACGCGGGCACCGAGGACCACAATGGCGTGCAGGCCGACCATCTCACGATGACGATCGACGGCCAGAAGCTGGCCTCCGGACCGCTCGCGAGCGAGCTTCCGAGCGTTGGCGGCGATCAGATCCAGACCCTGGCCGGCAGCGGCACGCTGACGGCTGATGCCTGGTTCGACCAATCGACCGGGCGCGTCATGGAGATCGACCTCGCCGCCACCGAGACGGACGGATCGACCATCAACCTCACGATCCTCGTGAGCACGCCGTCGTCCACCTCGTTCGAGGCGCCATCCAGCTTCACTGACGTACCGATCGCCCCGCTGCTCTCGACGCTGATGCAGACGTTCGGAGGGTCGCTCACCAACCCGTGATCAGGATCGGGTCGCATCGCCGGCGTCACCAGGGCGCCGGCGACGACCTGTTCCGAGGCTGCGCGTCAGCCGACCGCCGGCACCACTCGTCCGGCAGCATCCAGCGTGGCCCGCCGCCGCAGGTTCCGCAGCTCCGCGCCGGGTACCTGGTCACGGGCGTGATAGCTCGATCGCACCAGCGGGCCTGATTCGACGTGCCTGAAGCCGAGCGCCAGCGCCTCGGCCTTCATCTCCGCGAACTCGTCCGGGTGGTAGTAGCGCTCCAGCGGCAGGTGCTGCTCGGTCGGACGCAGGTACTGGCCGATGGTCAGGATGTCGACGTCGACCTCGCGCAGCGCCTCGAACGCCTCGGTCAGCTCGGCGCGCGTCTCGCCCAGGCCGACCATGAGCGAGCTCTTGGTGTGCGCCTCCTTGCCGTACTCCCCGGCGTAGGCCTTCGCGCGCCGGAGCACACCCAGCGTGCGGTCCCAGCGAGCCCGCTTGCGAACGGGCTGCTGCAGGCGGCGCACAGTCTCGAGGTTGTGGTTGAGGATGTCGGGCCCAGCCTCCATGACCGTGCGCAGCGCCGCCTCCTCCCCGTTGAAGTCGGGGATCAGGACCTCGACGCCCATCAGTGGGCTGCGGGCGCGAAGCTCACGGATCGTGGCCGCGAACGCGCCGGCACCACCGTCCGGCAAGTCGTCACGCGCGACCGAGGTCACCACCACATGGTCGAGGTTCATCCCGGCCACGGCATCGGCGACCCGCCGCGGCTCGTCGTCGTCGAACCAGGTGGGGCGACCTGTCTTGATCGCGCAGAACCCACATGCCCGGGTGCACACGTCGCCCAGGATCATGACCGTGGCGGTGCGCTGCTCCCAGCACTCCCCGATGTTGGGGCACCGGGCCTCCTCGCATACGGTGTTGAGGTTGAGGCCATGGAGCAGACCCTTGAGGTCATGGAAGTTGTCGCCTGACGGCATCCGGGACCGGATCCAGTCGGGATGGCGTCGAAGCGGCCGCGTGCCGTCTGCCGCGGGCTCGAGCGGCCCACCGCCGAGGGCGATCGAGATATCGGCCGGCATAGCGCGGTGGTCGTGCCCGGGGTTCGGATCGAGGATCGGCAGCTCGCGCGCCATCGAAACCGGCCGCCTCCTAATAGATGGCCGTGTCCGGCCCGACACCTTCGAGCCAGGCCTTGATGTCGCGCAGGAGCGCGGCGCCGCCCGCCCCGTCGTTGGCGCGGTGGTCGACCCCGAGAACCATGTTCATGATCGGCCGGATCGCGATCACGTCGCCGTCGGCCGTGGTGACCACCACCGGTCGTTTGGTGATCGCCTCCATGGTCACGATCCCGACCTCGGGGACGTTGAGGATGGGCATCACCAGGTTGGTGCCCAGGTATCCGGTGTTATCGACCGTGAACGTCCCGCCGCCGAAGTCGTCGAGCCGGAGCTTGTTGTTCCGTGCCCGCACGGCGACGTCGTTGATGGCCACGTTGAGGCCGTGGATCGAGAGCGTGTCCGCGTCGCGGATCACGGGGACGATGAGACCGTCATCGACTGCCACCGCGACCCCGATGTTGACCCGGCGCTTGGCCAGCAGTCCCTGCTCCGTCCATTGGGCATTGAACCTCGGGTTGCGCTTGAGCGCGTCGGCCGAGGCCTTGACCACGAACGGGACGTAGCTCAGCGACACGCCCTCCTTGGCCTTGTAGGCAGCCTTGGATCGCTCCCGGAACGCGACCAGCCGGCTGACGTCGACCTCCATCTGGACGTACGCATGGGGGGCCTCGAGCGCGCGCGTCATCTGGGCCGCGATGCCCTTGCGCATCTGGGTCATCGGGACGAGCACCTCGTCCGCCCCGGCCGGGAACTCGATCACCGGCGCAGCCTGGCCGGCCGCAGGCTTCGCGGCGGTCGGTGTGGGGGCCGGTGCGGAAGGAGCCGGCGCAGCCGGCATGGCACCCGTTCGCATCGCCTCCACGACGGCCAGGACGTCCTCGCGGGTGACCCGGCCGCCACCGCCGGTGCCGGGGACCTGCGACGCGTCGAGCCCATGCTCGCGGAGGAGACGGCGGACGGCCGGTGTCATGCGCGCGTTGGCGTCACCCACCTTCGGCGCGGCAGGAGCCGATGCGGTGGCAACCGACGACGGCGACGGTGTCGCTGCTGCCGCGACGGATGCGGGCGCCGGGGCCGGGCGCTCGTCGGAGCCGGCCGGGCCATGCGCCGCACCGGCAGGAGGCTCGACCATGGTGGCCGTGTCGGTGGCGGCCGCACCTGCGCCGTCGCCTGTCGCCGCGGCCTCCGCCTGTCCTGCCCCGTCGTCAGCGGTCTCGATCACCGCGATCTCGGCGTTGTTGGGGACGGTGTCCCCCTCCTGGACGAGGATCTCCTTGAGCACGCCGGCGAATGGAGACGGCACCTCGGCGTTCACCTTGTCGGTGATCACCTCGAGCAGCGGCTCGTACTTCTCGACGGTGTCACCCGGCTGCTTCAGCCAGCGTCCGATCGTGCCTTCGGCCACGCTCTCGCCGAGCTGGGGCATCGTCACCTTGGCCACTGAGTCCGTTCCTCCGATGGGGCGCTGCGCGAGGCGCATGGGATCGTCGTGCACCTAGTGTTGCGCATCCCGTCCAACGCTGCCCAGCCACGAGCGGGCCCGCGAGCCTCCGTGTCGCGTCTTCGGTGGGCATGGCGGGAGCGTCAGGCATCGCATCGTCACCAGCCGGACGTCGCGGGCACCACCTCCTCGCGCAGCAGTCGGAGCACCGCATCCGCCTGCTCGAATGCCACCGAGTGCGCCGCGCCGTCGAACGTGACCAGGTGCTTCTCGGGCGCCCGGAGCCCCTCGAACCAATCGAGCACGAGCGATCGGCGACCGTCGAGCTCGGCCGCGCCGTCGAGGATCCAGACCGGGACGTCGAGCGTCCGCGCCGTCGCGCGGAAGTCGAGATCGTAGAGCTGCGGGTACATGACGCTGAAGGTATCGACGAGCCCCCTCAGCACGTTCGTCTTCTCGATGAACGCGTACTCGCTGCCCAGCATTCCGAACGGATCCAGGCCCGACGCGACGTGACGCTCGCGATACCCCTGGGAGGGTTCGTACGGCTTGTACAGGTACTCGTACCAGGCGAGCAGGTTCGAGTTCGCCCAGGGAATGTCGCGGTACGGTGGCTCGCCGATCTCGTCCAACTTGGCAGCGAGATCGGTGTCGCCGGTCTGCGCGGCGTACGCGAGGAGGTCGTCGTAGATCAGGCGATCGCTCTCCGAGACGCTCACCATCTGCCCGCTGCCCAGCCACGCGTGGTACAGGTCCGGGCGGCGCTGCACGGCGAGCACACCCAGGATCGTGCCCCACGACTCCCCCATCAGCAGGATCTTCGGCTCGTCGAACCGTGCCCGCAGATAGTCCGTGAGCTCGATCACGTCCGACACCGCCCGATCGAGCGTCATCGAAGACATCGGATCGATCGCCGGATACGAGCTTCCGTTGCCGCGCTGGTCGAGGTCCACGAACACGAAGTCATCGAGCCAGGGCTCGCTCAGCGCCCGAGACAGCGCAAGGTCCGACTGGCCGGGCCCGCCCGATAGGTAGAGCAGCACCGGAGCGTCCTGGTTCGCGGTCCGGATCATGACCGTCTGGTCGGTGCCCCCTAGGCGAACGGTCGTGAGCTCGGCGATGCTGCCCGGTGCCGGTTGACCGTCCGACCCGAGCACCGGCGGTGTGGACGCAGGCCACGCGACGATCACCACGAGGCCCAGCGCGACAAGCGTCACGATGGAGGACCCGACCGGCGGCCTGCGTGATGGTGACGGGACGCCCATCAGACGGCGACCGACGGCGATCCCGCCCAGGACGCCAGCGGTCGCCGACAGCAGGATGAGCACGCCATGGACGCCGCGCGTGACGACGAGCGCGATGATCCCGTACACGTTGTCAAGGCGCACGGCGAGCGACGGGGCGACGACGCCCAGCCGCGCGAGCTCGGTGCCGGCGAAGATGCCAACAGCCAGGGCCGGCAGCGCCCAGCGCGTCCGAGCCACGACCCCTGCCGCGATGCCGCTGGCCGCGGCGAGCAGCATGACAGTGAGCGCCTGGTTGGTGGTCACCGGTCCCCGCGGGGCGATGACCCCACCGATCATCCCCGCCGTCAGCCCGATCAGGCCGGCCACCACAAGCCTTGCCCAGAAGGGCAGCGACCAAAGCCGCCCGCCCAGCGCCATGAGGCGAGAGCCCTGACCCATCGAACCTCCCAGATGTCGGCAACGACCTGCCGTGCGGGAGTCTCGGTCGCGCCGACCACCCACGACGAGGGCCGTCCGTCGCGCTCGGACGGACGGTGAGGCCCGTCGGCGAGGGTCCGGTGGTCATGGTCCCGCCACCGCCACCCGACCCGGCGTCAGCGGCGGCGTGTCAAGCTGGACCGGTTGGCTGGCTCCGCCCCGCTTTCATGTACCGCTCGAACGCTCGAGCGACCAGGCCCTCGAGCTCTGCGAGGAGCGGCTCGTTGAGCGTGCGGAACGTGAACGTCGCCTTGCCGGTCAGCCGGCGCGTGAGCTCGGGCGAGAGGCCGTCACGGAGGTCGGGCCAGGTGTGGACGGGGAGGAGGTAGAACCCGACATGGCGCGCGGCCGGCTTCACGAACCCGAACCACTCGTGCCCCTTCGCCCCTGGCCGCCTAAGCGTCGGGATGCCATAGATCGCGGCCAGCTCCAGCTGACTGCGGTACGGATCGAGGATGCGCTCGAGCCGGGCCTGCAGCACACCAAGGTCGTTCGCCGGTGCCGTCATCGGCGTCAGCGAGCAGGAGGCGCCACTAGTACGCCGCCAGCTTCCGGATCGCGTCTGCGATCTTGGCCGGGCTGAGCATGAACCAGTCCTCGAGGGCATGGTTGTAGGGCACACCCGGCACGTCGGGTCCGGCGATCCGCGACACCGGCCCGTCGAGATAGTCGAACGCCTCGTCGGCGACGATCGCCGCGACCTCCGCGCCATATCCGCCGAACTCGTTGTCCTCGTAGGCGATCAGGCACTTGCCCGTCTTGCGCACCGAGGAAAGCACCGCCGCCCGATCGAGAGGCCGGAGCGTCCGCAGGTCGAGCACCTCGACATCGATCCCCTCGCCCGACACGCCCTCGGCAGCCTCGAGCGCGTAGTGCACCATCAGGCCGTAGGCGATGAGCGTGATCTGGCGACCGGGCCGGCGGACCACGGCGCGTCCCAGCGGCACCGTGTACTCACCGTCCGGGACCTCGCCACGGACGCTCCGGTACATCTTCTTGTGCTCGAAGAACAGCACCGGGTCGTCGTCCCTGATTGCCGTGCGCAGCAGGCCCTTCGCATCGTGGGGTGTCGAAGGGATGATGACCTTGAGGCCCGGGACGTGGGTGAAGAACGCCTCCACCGATTGGCTGTGATACAGCGCTCCATGGACCCCGCCCCCGTACGGGGCACGGATGACCATCGGCACCGAGAAGCCGTTGTTCGAGCGATATCGAAGGCGGGCAGCCTCGGACACGATCTGGTTGAACGCCGGGTGGATGAAGTCGGCGAACTGGATCTCGGCAACGGGACGGAGGCCGTTGACGGCGGCACCGATCGAGGCGCCCACGATCATCGACTCGGTCAGCGGCGTGTCGATGACCCGGTCATCCCCGAACTCGGTCCAGAGGCCATCGGTGGCCAGGAATACTCCTCCCTTCTTGCCGACGTCCTCGCCCAGGACCACGACCGTCTCGTCGCGCCGCATCTCCTCGGCAAGCCCATCGCGGATCGCCTCGATGAACGTCCGAACCGCCATCAGCCGGCACCCCCATCGACGGCGGCCTCGGCTCGGCCATCCACGTGCCACGGCGGCACGCTCTCCCCCGGCCAGCGCTCCGCGTACACCCAGTCGAGCGCGGTCGCCGGGTCCGGATCCGGCTCCGCCTCCGCGAAATCGGTGGCGTCGTCAACCAGGGCCTTGATCTCGGCCCCGATCTCGGCCTCGATCTCGTCCGTGAGCACGTCTGCATCACGCAGCTGCGCCCGGAAGATCGGCACGGGATCCTGCGCCTTGCCCTGCTCGAGGTCAGACTCTGAGCGGTACTTCGTCTGCTGGTCGTCCGATGAGTGGGCCGTCAGCCTGGTCACCTTGGCCTCGATCAGCGTCGGGCCCTCGCCGCGTCGCGCGCGGTCGATCGCCTCGCGGCCGACCCGATAGCAGGCCAGCACGTCCGTGCCGTCAACCACGACGCCCGGGATCCCGTAGCCGGACGCCCGGTCGGCGACGTCGGGCACGGAGAGCTCCTTCTCGGAAGGCACGCTGATCGCATACCCGTTGTTCTCGACGATGAACACAAACGGCAGGTTGTGGATGGCGGCGAAGTTGAGCGCCTCGTGGACGTCGCCCTGGTTCGAGCTGCCCTCGCCCATGATCGCGACCGCGACCTGGTCCAGGTCACGGATCTTGGACGCCAGCGCGATCCCCACCGCGTGCAGGATCTGGGTGGCGACGGGCGACGACACGGACACCAGGTGATTGCGCACGTGCCCGTAGTGGCCGGGCATCTGGCGACCCCCGGACGACGGATCGACCCCCTTCGCGTACTGGGCCAGCAACAGCTCTCTTGCCGACATCCCGAACGTCAGGCAGGTGGCGATCGAGCGATAGAAGGGCGCAACCCAGTCGTGCTCACGGCGCAGCGGCCAGGCAAGGCCGACCTGGGCGCCCTCGTGCCCCTGGCCGCTGATCACGAACGGGATCCGGCCGGCGCGGTTGAGGATCCACATCCGCTCGTCGATCGCCCGTGCGAGCGCGACCGTCCGGTACATCGCGATCAGGTCGGGGTCGGTCAGCCCGACCGAGGCGGCGAGGGGGCTCGTCGCGGACTCGCCGTGACCGGTAACCGTCATCGCATCCTCCTTGGCCGTCCGACGTGGTCTGGCCCCGCTGGACGCCTCCGACTAGAAGTTGATGGAGCGCCCATCAACCGCCATCGCGGTCTCGCCCATGATCTCCGACAGCGTCGGGTGCGCGTGCGTCGCAGCGCCGATCTCCCAGGCGGTCGCCTCGAGCGTGATCGCGATTGACGCTTCGGCGACGAGGTCCGTCGCGTGCGGGCCGATCAGGTGGACGCCCAGCGTCTCGTCCGTCTCCGCGTTCGCGATGATCTTGCAGAAGCCCTCGTACTCGCCGCCGATGATCGCCTTGCCCACGGCCTGGAACGGCACCCGGGCGGACTTGACCGGTAGCCCGCGTTCCTCGCACTGCTGCTCGGTGAGCCCGATCGACGCGATCTCGGGCCGGCAGTACGTGGCTCGCGGCTGCTTCGTGTAGTCCATGGGGTGCACGTCGGGGTCGCCCACGATCGTGTGGACCGCGGTGATCCCCTCGTGGGCCGCGGTGTGCGCGAGCATCAGGCCACCCACGATGTCGCCGATCGCATAGAGATGCGGCTCGGCGGTCCGCATGTGGCCGTCGACCTTGACGATGCCCCGATCGACCTCGGCCGCGGTGGTCTCGAGCCCGACGTTCTCAACGTTGGTTGCTCGCCCGGCGGCCACGAGCAGCATCTCCGCCTGGATCTCGGTGGCCTCCTTGCCCTCGGGCCCGACCGTGATCCGGACGCCGTCATCGCCGGTCTTGACCGAAGCGGGGTCGAACCGCGCGTTGGTGATGACCTTGATGCCGCGCCGGCTGAAGCTGCGCTCGAGCTCCTTGCTGACGTCCCGATCCTCGAGCGGCACGATCGCCGGCAGGTACTCGAGCAGCGTCACCGTCGCCCCGAGGTCGTGGTACATGGACGCGAACTCGGCGCCCACGGCACCCGCGCCGATAACGATCACGCTGGCCGGCAGCGTATCCATCCGAAGCACATCGTCGGACGTCACGATGCGCTTGCCATCGGGTTCGATGCCGGGCAGCGACTTCACGCGGGAGCCGGTGGCCAGGACCACGTCGGTGGCGTTGAGCGTGCGCTCGCCTCCCCCGCCCGGGGATCCATCGTCGCCTGCCATCTGGACGTGCACCTTGGTGGCACCCTCGAGCCGGCCGCGGCCCTGGACCCAGGTCACGTCGTACTTCTTGACCAGGCTCTGGACGCCCTTCCACATGCGGTTGACGACCTGGTCGCGGCGCTTGGCCATCTGCGCGTAGTCGATCGTGGGCTCGCCGCCCAGCACAAGGCCGAAATCACCGGCGTGCCGAAGACGCTCGTAGAACGATGCGGATTCAAGGAGCGCCTTGGTGGGGATGCAGCCGCGGTGAAGGCAAGTTCCGCCCAGCTTGTCCTCGTCGACCAGGGCGACCTTGAGGCCCAGCTGCGAGGCGCGGAATGCGGCGGCGTAGCCACCCGTCCCGGCACCGAGCACGACGAGATCGAAATCATTGGAAGAGCCGACGGCCATCGGTCAGGAAGTCTCCACTCGAGATGCGCGGCGCCGCGCATGGATGCGGTATGGGGCCTGGTCCCGTTGGGTGGCCCGGTCGTCGCGAGCGCGGGGCCGACGACGGCGGTGCGCGGCGTGGCGAGTCGGACAGGACATCGCGACCGATCCTACTACGGGTCGCTCACGGCCCTTGAGCAATCCGAGGCGGCGGGGTGGTTCGCACGGTGTTCGGCACCTTTGCGTTGTTCGGCGCCTTAACGTCAGCGACCGGGCCGCGGAGACCCGCGACCCGGCCGGGATCGGTCTGTATCAGCCGCCGCGAACGGTTCGGAAGCAGTCCGAGCAATAGACGGGCTTGCCATTCGTTGGCCGGAACGGGACGCGTGCCTCCTTGCCGCAGCTGGAGCAGGTCGCGCTGAACATCTCGCGCGGTCCGCTGCTGCGGTTGCCGTAGCCACCGCCACCGTAGCCGCCGCCGGAATAGCCGCCGCCAGCCGTGTCTCCGGAGTCATAGCCGCCGGAGTATGAGCCGCCGCCGTACCCGCTATCGCCACCGGCACGAGCCGCCTTTCGGCTCGCGCGGCAGGAAGCGCAGCGACGGGGTTCCGAGAATCCCTTCTCGGCGTAGAAGGCCTGTTCACGCTCCGTGAATTCGAATTCCATTCCGCAGTCGGAACAGGTCAGGGTCTTGTCGGCCACGTGCCGATCTCCTCCAGTTCTCGCCGCCTCTTGCCCGGGTCCTCGAGTTTGGTGCCGGAGGAGACCAAGTTTCGCGCGTGCGATCAAATGCCATGTGCACGGCGTTCCGTGCCATGTGCACGGCGTTCCGTGCACGCGCGGAGTGTACGGGCAATCCGCAACCGTGGCGATACCTTTTGGTAGCGATTTTCGCTCTATTTCGCGCGATTCCCGTCATTCGCGGTGCCTTCGTGCCCCCGGAGACGTCCGCAGCCGGCGATTCGAGCGGGCGGATCCTGCCGCCGTGCCGCCGTGCCGCCGTGCCGCCGTGCCGCCGTGCCGCCGTGCCGCCGTGCCGCCGTGCCCTGAAGAGGCTGATCCCGGGGAGTGCCCCAGGTGAAGGCCTACGAATGCGGACCTCGGAGGATGCGCCACAGGACGAGGGCCGTGCCGACAACCAGGATCACGATCAGCAACGGCGTGTGAAACACGACCGCCTGTCCACCCGACGGCAGCACCGCCGTCAGCGCCGCGGCAGCGAGAACCACGACCACCACCACGACGGCTACGAGCAGGACCTCTCGGACGCCGGGCTGACGCGCCTCAGCCACGATCGGCCCCGGGGGGAATGCCGATCGGCGCAACCAGGACGCGACCGGCCAGGGCGCGACCCATCTTCGTCCGCAGCCCAGTCTTCGGCCGATGGAACGTCACCGTGAGATCAGCCCGCACGACGGGATCGGAGGGATCGCCCGATGTCAGGTCGACGGCGGTCGGCGTATCGACCGCCAGCACCGGGACGCCGGTCGCGCGAGCCCTGCGGATCAGCTCCACGGCACCCCGCACCGGCTCCCGCAACTGGCCGCGAACACCCGTCCCGAGCAGGGCATCGACGACCACGGCCGCCCGCTCGATCCCCTGGGCGAGGATCACCAGCTCCCGGGTGGCGGGGGCATGGACCCTGGTGACCCCGGGTTGCTCGTCCAGCCGCCGCCAGTTACGGGCGGCGTCGCTCGTCCTTGGTCTTTCATCGGGCGCCACCAGGACGGCGATCACCGTCATCCCCCACGCGCCGAGCCGGCGGGCCGCCACGAACCCGTCGCCGCCGTTGTTACCGGGACCCGCGAGGACCAGAACCGGCCGATCCTGCCGCTCGTTGTGAACCGCCAGGGCACGTGCGGCGGCCGCCACGGCGGTGCCAGCGTGCTCCATGAGCCACTCACTCGCGATCCCCTGCGCCTGGGCCTTGCGATCGGTGCCGGTCATCGCTTCACCCGAGATCGGGGCGCGGTCGGCCGCATCGGCCCAGCGGAGCGCAAGCTCATCGAGCGTCATGTCAGCGATGGCGGGGTCGTCCGCGGGTAGCGGGACGGTGTCGGAGGGCATCGGCAACAGAGTACCGGTGGCGTCCCGCGAGCGACGAGTGTCGGGACCCCGGCTCCGCGCCCGGGCGGGACCGCGATCGGGCGATTCGCCGGGTCCCCCTGGATCGCCGCTTCAGCGGACGGTGACGGCCACCCGCTGCACGTGGTTCACGCCCATTCCCTGGCGGTTCCACGGTTGCTCGAGCGGCTGCACCTGGCCGGTGGCATCGGTCGCCCGACACGCGAGCTCGTGCTCGCCGCGCGTTGCCCGCCACTCGTGCCGCCAGCCACGCCAGGCGAAGTCACCCCGGGCCGGCTCCAGCTCCGCATCGGACCACTGACCGTCCACGCCGACCTCGACCCTCACGACGGACGCCACGCCGGACCAGGCACGGCCCGACAGCGTGACCATGCCCCCGTCGACGTACCGATGGCGGGTGAGGAAGTCCGGAATGCCGGGCGGGATCATCAGCGCCCGGACCCGTTGCCGCGTCACGGGCTCGCCGGGATCGTCTCCGTCCTGCTGATACCGGTACGCGTCCGCCTGTTGGTAGCCCGCAAACGGCTCGATCACGGCCTCGATCGCCGTCAGCCACTTCACGCTGGTCATGCCGTACCAGCCCGGGACGAGGAGGCGGACCGGGAACCCGTGCTGCGGCTCCAGTGGCCGGCCGTTCATCTCGTACGCGAGCATCACCTCGGGCCGACGCACATCCTCGATCGAAAGTGACCGACCGTACGCCTGCTCCTGCTCGCCCTGGATCCCGCGGTCGGCCCCGTGGAACACAATCTCGATCGCGTCGTCCGCGAGATCCGCCTCCTCGAGGATCGGCCACAGCGAGGTCCCGGTCCAGTCCGCGGTCCCGATCGCCTCGTGGAGCCACGGGACCGAGATCGGTCGCGGGTCGAGCCGGGCTCGTCCGTTTCCTGCGCACTCCATCGTTACCGGCATGGTCGTTCGAGGCCGTGCGCGCAGATCGTCCATGGTCAGTGACAGGCTGCGCCCCACCCGCCCTTCGACCGCGACACGCCACGTCGCCTCGTCGGCGACCGGGATGTCCCAGTGGATGACGAGATAGTGGAGTCCAACCGGCGTCGTGTCGTGGGTCATCGCCTCGAGCGGCATCCCCCGGTTGCGGAACGCGAGCCCGAGCTCGTCGAAGGTCAGCGGGCCGTCCGTCGGCTCGTCCAATTCCGGAGTGGGCTGGGCCGTGGCTGCCTCCCCCGATGGGGTCGGCTGGGTCGAGAGCTTCGTCATCTCACGATGATGACGCGGCGGTCGAAGGCTGTCTGCATCCAAAGTTCCAGCTGCCCGAGCGCGTCCATGAGTCACGCGCAGATCCGGGCCCGATCAGCGGCGACCTCCACGAACCCTTCGCGCGATAGAGCCGCGACGGCCTCGCCAATCGCCTCGGGCCCGTGACTGCCGAGCTCGTTCGGGATGATCACCCATTCACCGGCAGCCGACGTGAGAAGCTGAACGAGCCGTCCGCGCAGCCACCGCCGAGTCGACGGGAAGCTCGGTGACGGCGCGCGCCGTCTTGGCGGCATGACGGCCCCCGTGGACGCGCACACGCTCGCGAGCGGGCAGCTGTCGCAGCGGGGCAGCGGCGCGCACACGAGCGTCGCGAGGTCCATCACGGCGTCCAGCCAGCGTCGCGGCTCCCGAGGCGACACGAGGGCGTCGGCGGTTTCCTGGAGGCCACTGCCTGCCCCCGTCACCCGCGAGATGACCCGGCGAACGTTCACGTCAAGGGGCGCCACGGCCACGCCGAAGGCGGAGGCAGCCACTGCCCGTGCTGTGTAGGGTCCGACACCAGGCAGCGCATCGAGGGCCTCGACTGACGCCGGCACGAGCCCAGCGTGCTGCTCGGTGATGACCCGTGCGGCCTCCCGCAGGGCAAGTGCCCGGCGGTTGTAGCCCAGCCCCGACCAGGCTGCGAGGAGATCGGGAGTCGGGGCGACCGACAGGGCCCTGGGCGTGGGCCAGAGGGTCACGAAGCGTCGCCACATCGGACCAACCCTCTCGACACCCGTCTGGTGAGTCATGACCTCGGCCACGAGGATCTCCCAGGGGCTCGAGGCCTCACGGATCACGAGTTCGCGGCGCGCCATGTCGTGCCACCGGAACAGGCGCGTTTCGAACTCAGGCCGGGTCAGGGGAAGGCGGTCGGTCACGCAGGCTCTTCTATCATGCCGAGGTGATGGTCCTCAAGCGCGAGGGCTCGAGATGCCGCCTGGCCGCGGAGAACCCTCCGGCAGCCGAAGGATGGCCGAATGTTAAGATGTGAGCACGCCACGAGGCGCCTGTGTAGAGGCTGGGGTGTCCAAGCGCCGGAGCGAAGATCAGGATTCCGCTGATCGCGACCAGACTCTTGCTGATCGCGAGCAAACCCTGGCCGATCGCGACCAGACTCTCGCTGATCGCGACCAGACTCTCGCCGATCGCGACATCGCCGACTCCATTCGCGACGAGGAGACGTCCGCTGCCGACCAGTTGATCGCCGATCGTTCGGGACATGGCACAGCTTCTGAGGACCTCGAACGCGAGTCCGGCCGGCTCGCCCGGGCCGAAGTGCTCGCCCACCGACGGGCAACGCGGCTGGACCGCTCCGCGGCGTCGGTCGCGCGCGACGAGACGGCTGCTGAGCGCGATGAGACGGCAGCCCGGCGCGACGAGGCAGCTGCCCGGCGCGACGAGGCCGCCCGGCAGCGAGACGACGCAGATCGCGACCTCGAGAGGCGCCTCACGGCTTCGGGGATTCCGGTCTCGGACCTCTTTCAGCAGATCCGGGCGAACGCCGCCGCCGCTCGAGCAAGGGCGTCCGTCGACCGGGAGAGGGCGGCGGCCGACCGAGCAAGCGCAGCGCGGGACCGCCTCCGCCTGGAGCGGGAGCTGGAGGAAGCGCACCTCGATGACCTGACCGGAGCCTGGCGACGAAATGCCGGCTGGCTGGCCATGACAAATGAGATCGAGCGGGCGCGGCGCGGAGATGGCCGTCTCGTTCTTGCCTTCGCAGACATTGATGGCATGAAGGAGATCAACGACCAGCGCGGCCACGCTGCCGGCGATCGTGTTCTCCAGGTGCTGGTAGCGGCAATGCGGAGCCACCTCCGCGCCTTCGATCCGATCGTCCGCTACGGCGGCGATGAGTTTGTGTGTGCGCTTGGCGGCGTCGATCGCGACGATGTCGAGCACCGGTTCGTGGCAATCGCCCGCATCGTACGAGACGAGGTCGATGCCGGGGTGAGCGCGGGGATCGCGACGCTCCGAGCCGAGGAGACGCTCGACGAGATCGTCGCCCGCGCCGATGAGCTCCTGCTCGAGGCGAAGCGATCCCACGGGATCACCGATCAATCGGGGGCCTAGCCGTCGGCGGAGTGGATCGAAGGAGGTCGCCGATGGCGATACGGTTCGGAGCAGCGTTCTGGGTGCAGCGGACGACCTGGCCGGAGCTGGCCGAAGGCGTACGCCATGCCGAGGCAGCCGGTTTCGACGACCTGTGGATCGACGACCACCTGCTGTCCGACGAGGGCGACTGGCGTGATCCCAAGCTCGAGGGCTGGATGACCCTCGCGGGGCTTGGCACGGTCACGACCCGTGCGCGGCTGGGCCACATGGTCTCGGCCAACACGCTCCGCAATCCCGGCCTGACGGCCAAGATGATCGCGACGCTGGACCACATCTCCGGCGGGCGGGCGATCCTGGGCATCGGCGGTGGCTGGTTCGAACGTGAGCACGAGGCATTCGGGTTCGATTTCGGCAGCGGCTTCGGGGAACGCCTGGACCGGCTGGGTGAGGCCGTGCCCCTCATTCGGCGACTGCTTGATGGCGAGCAGGTCACGCACGAGGGCCGGTTCTATACCTTCCACGATGCCGTGGCAGCCCCGCGACCGATCCAGGACCACCTGCCGATCCTGATCGGCGGGTCCGGCCCGAAGAAGACGCTGCCGCTGGTGGCGCGGTACGCGGACCTGTGGAACATGTACGGGACGCCGCAGGTGGTCGCGGCGGCCGATGCGGTGCTGCGATCCGCGTGCGAGGCGGTCGGCCGGGACCCTGCCGCGATCGAGCGGACGGTCAATGTCAACTGCGTGATCCGGCGTGATCGCGACTCGGCACAGCGCGCCTGGGTTGCGTGGCGAGACGCCCACCTGCCCCAGGAGGATGAGCGCGACCTTGACGTCGGCGGTTCTCTCGACGACGTCGTCGAAGCCCTGGCCGCCTACCGAGACGTCGGGTTCAGCCACCCGGTGCTCATCTTCCGAGCACCGTTCGACGTCGAGACGATGGATCGGCTGCCGGAGCTACGGGCGGCGCTCGGCGGATGAGCTGCGCCGCCGGGTGCGGGCGGCGCTCGGCGGTCGCCGCGGACCGGAAACCTGGCGCGGACGCGGCACGGGCCAGGATGTTCGACGCCCGCGCCTCCCGGCTCGTCTTGGTGGCGCGGGGTTGCTGCCCACGCGCCACCGCGTCCCCGCGACTGGCCCCTAGACGCCCGTGTTGATCGTGATGTGCTTGATCGTCGTGTAGTCCTCGAGCGCGTACTTGGAGCCGTCCTTGCCGTAGCCCGACTCCTTGACGCCGCCGTGCGGGGTCTCCGACGCGAGCGTGAAGTGCTCATTGATCCACACCGTGCCGAACTGCAGGCGGCGGGCGACGCGCATGGCCCGGCCGATCGAGCCCGTGAACAGCGATGACGAGAGGCCGAACTTGACGTCGTTCGCCCACTGAACGGCCTGCTCCTCGTCCGAGAAGCGCTGGACGGTCACGACCGGCCCGAACACCTCGTCCTGGACGATCTCGCTCTGCTGGTCGGGGTTGGCAATGATCGTGGGCTCGAAATAGGCGCCCGGCCGACTGGGCCGGTGACCGCCGTACACGAGCTCGGCCTTGGCCTCGAGCGCGCGGTTGACCATCCCCTCGACCTTGTCCGCCTGTGCCTGCGCGATGAGCGAGCCCATGTCGAGGTCGTCGGCATCGGCAGGATTGCCCCACTTGATCGTCTTGACCTGGCCTTCGAGCGCGGCGAGCAGCGGCTCGTACACCTTGGGGCCCGCGATGACCCGGCACGCCGCGGTGCAGTCCTGGCCGCTGTTCCAGTAGCCCGCGGACTTGAGGATCTCGGCCGCGAGATCGACGTCGGCGTCGTCGAACACGATCACCGGCGCCTTGCCGCCCAGCTCGAGATGAAGCCGCTTGACGGTCCTCGCCGCGATCTCCGCCACGTGCTTGCCTGTCACCGTGTCGCCGGTGATCGACACCATCCGAACTTTGGGATGGCCGACGAGCATGTCGCCCATCGCCCCACCTGAGCCCGCCAGCACGTTGAGCACGCCTGCGGGCAGCTGGTCCGCGATCAGCTCGGCGAACCGGAGCGCCGAGAGCGGCGTGCGCGCCGACGGCTTGAGGACCACCGTGTTGCCGGTGGCGAGCGCCGGGCCGAGCTTCCAGGCGGCCATGTAGAGCGGGTAGTTCCAGGGTGCGATGCTGGCGACCACGCCCACCGGGTCGCGCCGGACCATCGAGGTGTGACCCTCGAGATACTCGGTCACCGCGAGGCCCTCGGGCACGCGGCAGGCGCCCGCGAAGAACCGGAACAGGTCGGCGCAGGTGGCCATCTCGTCGATGGCGAGCGCCGCCGGCTTGCCGGTCTGGAGCGACTCGAGGCGGCCCAGCTCGTCGCCGTTGGCCTCGAGGATGTCGGCGATCTTGAGCAGCGCCAGGCTGCGGTCCTGGGGGGTGGTGAGCGACCAGCTCTCGAACGCCTCGGCGGCGGCCTCGACGGCGGCATCGACATCGGCCTGGGCGGACGCGGGCACCGTCGCGACGACCTCGCCGGACGCCGGGTTCTCGACCTCGAGGGTGTCGCCCGAGACGGCGTCGGTCCAACCGCCGCCGATGTACTGCTGATACGCCTTGACGGGGTTGAGGGTCTCGGTCACGTGGGCCTCCATGCACGCGGGATCGAGCGTGCCTGCGACGGTTTGGGAGTGATGCCGTTTGATCCGATGATTGTGCCCCGGCCGCAACCCGGCTTCCAGTCGAGCCCGGTCCGCGCGACGGTCGAGCCCGGTCCGCGCGACGGTCGAGCCCGGTCCGCGCGACGGTCGAGCCCGGTCCGCGCGACGGCGATCGCGGCCCGAACGACGGCGAGCCGCCGTGCCAGCGAGCCGTGGGACGCCGGCGAACCCCTGTACCGCGGCGATGAGCCTGCCGCGCGGGCACATTTCCTTCAATCAGTCATGGGACGGGTAGTAGACGTCGAATGACGCCGCGCCAGGTCGTGTTCGCACCCGCGCGAGGGACCCCGTGAGCGAGGCTACGCACGGTCGGCGTCAGTTGGCGCGCGGAACAACCTGGATTCTCGTCCGGAACCCGCGTCGGACCCGGCTTCTACCCGGCCTTGTGGTAACTGGTGGAAAGGGACCCGGCGGCGCGACGGGACTGACTCGGACCCTCTAGCGCGTGACCGGCATGTGTGTCGCCGCGACCCGCTCGATCAGGTCAGCCGCTCGCACCGTGCCAGCGCCAGCCTGCATCCGCGCCGAGATCGCGGCCATCCGCTCGTGGAGCGCAGTGTCAGCGAGCAGCGCGTCGATCGCCCCGGTCAGCTCGTCGTCCTCGAACCCGTAGGTCGACAGTCGCCGTCCGAAGCCCAGCTCGTGCACCCGCTGCGCGTTGTCGACCTGGTCCCAGAACAGCGGCAGCACGATCATCGGCTTGCCGTGGTGGAAGCTCTCGACCACCGTGTTGTTACCGCCGTGCGTGATCACGAGATCGACCTGGGGCAGGATCGCCGGCTGCGGGAGGAACGACTCGCCGGTCATGTTGTCGTGGAGCTGGATCTGGTCGGCAAGCGGTCCCTTCGACACGATCACCCGGTGCCGGGTTCGCCCCAGCACATCCACCAGCCGCTGCATCAGGTCGACGTCGGCCGAGCCCAGCGAGCCCAGCGAGAGATAGATCAGCGCGCCCGGTCGATCGGCGAGCGCCGGGGGCACCGACCAGTCCCCGTCCGTCGCCCGGATCGTCGAGTCGAGCTGGTGCCACGTGGGACCGAGCGGGTCCGCACGCCGGTAGTCGGCCTCGGCAGGGTACGAGTACAGGTTAAGGAACGGCGATTCGTGCATGAACTCGGGTCCGAGCTCCGTGTTGCGCAGCCCGCCCGCCCCGCGGTCGCGACAGAAGGCGTCGAAGTCGGTCCAGGAGTCCGCGTGGATCCGGCGATACTCGGCACGGAACACGGTCCAGCGTGAGGGATCGCCCGCCGGGTAGCCGGACGAGAACGGCGCGACGAACGGGTCGAGCATCTCGGCGGGGTTGCAGGACACGATCCGTACCCATGGCCGGCCCGACGCCATCACGGCCGGGAACGAGACCACGTTGTCCTCGACGATCGCGTCGGGCTCGAGCTCGTCGATGATCTCGGTCAGCCGCGGATCCACGTACTTGGCGCCGTCGATCAGCGCCTGCCAGGTGGGCTGGATGAACTCCCCGATCTGCTCGAGGGTGGACTTGCGGAACACGGGCGCGGTGTCGCGGATGAAGTCGATCCAGAACTGTCCCGGGACCTCCGGCTCGGCCGGCGGTGGCCCAAGCCGCATCAGGCGCTCTTCGAACCCCTTCGCCTCGAGGTTGCCAGCGAACGACTCCTCGACGATGAACACCACCCGATGGCCACGGCGTCGAAGGACGTCCCCGATGCCGACGCAGTTGTTGGTCGGGCCGTAGGCGCCCTCGGGGAAGAACACGATCGTCCGACCGTCGGTCACTGTCACACCTCTCGTGCATCGCAGGAGGTTCGTCGATGGCGGCTGGATCGCGCATCGACTGCCCGACCTCCTTGCCGATCATCGCACGCTCGACACGCTCGATCGCGAGCGTTGCCCATGGCGGACGGCCGAGGCCATCGCGGGGCGCGGCTCCACCCCGGCGCGCGGGTCCATCGCGGGGCGCGGGTCCATCGCGGCATCCGGGCGAGTTGTCCCGGCCCGGATCGATCGCACGGCCCCTCGCAATGGGCCGGGATGGCACGTCCCCGGCAGCCCGCACGTGCGGAGACTGGTGCCGGTGCGCGACCCATGACGTGGCGCGCTCGGTGAGATGCGGCCGAAACCAGACACTCGCCGGCGTCTCCGGGAGGCAGACAACGATGACATTGACGATCGCCGGGCTCCGCAAGCGGTTCGGCGAGGTGCAGGCGCTCGACGACGTCTCGTTCGACGTGCCGTCGGGCGAGGTGTTCGGATTCCTGGGTGCGAACGGCGCCGGGAAGACGACGACGATGCGGATCGTGCTCGGGTTGCTACGTGCCGACGAGGGCACCGTGACCCTCGATGGCCGGCCGGCCCACGGCTGGCCGCGCCGCACCTGGGGCTACCTGCCCGAGGAGCGCGGCCTGTACCTGCGGATGCCGGTCATCGACCAGCTCGTCTACTTCGCATCGCTCTACGGCGTACCGCGCGCGAAGGCGCGGTCGGATGCGTTGGACTGGCTGGCCCGCTTCCGCATCGCGGAGTATGCGGAGCGCCGCGCCGAGACCCTGTCCAAGGGCAACCAACAGAAGGTCCAGTTCATCGCGACCATCCTCCACGACCCCGACGTGCTGCTGATGGACGAGCCGTTCTCGGGGCTCGACCCGGTGAACGTCGCGCTCCTCAAGGCGGCCTTCCTCGAGCTTCGGGACCGGGGCAAGGCGCTCCTGTTCAGCACCCACCAGCTGGAGCAGGCCGAGGAGCTGTGCGACTCGGTCGCGATCATCGACCGGGGCCGGATCGTGACCTCGGGCCAGACCCGCGAGGTCAAGCGCTCGACCGGCCACCAGGTGGTCCGCGTGGCGTTGGCGGGCGACGGTGACGGCGCATGGCTGAGCGGTCTCCCGCACGTGACGGTGACACGACCGGGCCGTGACTACACCGAGGTGCTCCTGGACGCCGGTGCCAATCCGCAGATCGTGCTCCAGGCAGCGATGGCCCACGGCGGTGACGTGCTCCGGTTCGAGGTGGGCGATCCATCGCTCGAGGAGGTGTTCGTGGAACGCGTCGGTGCCGTGGACACGACCGAGCAGACGCTGGCGCCGGCCGAGGCGGTGCGGTCATGAGCAACCTGACCAACATCACGACCATCGCACGCCGGGAGTACGGCGTCCGCGTTCGAACCCGGAGCTTCATCTTCGGGACGGCGCTGCTCGTGATCGGCGTGGTCGTGATCGCGCTGCTCCCGGTCATCATCCGCTACGTCGACCAGCACGATCAGACGCAGGTCGCCGTCTCCGCGGATTCGCCCGCGACGTCGGCGATGGCGGCCGCCACCCTCAACCGGCTGCTCAACCCGCCGGCGGCCGATGGGTCGAGCGACACGAGTGCCTCCTACGTGGTCACGGTCGTCGACGGGCCTGACGCCGCCCGCGCGGACGGTCCTCGACGGCAACGCCGGGGCAGGCCTCGCGATCACCAGGTCCGGCGATGGCGAGCTCAACTTCGTCCTCTACACGAACGACAGCTCGACCGGCCGGACGGCCACCCTCGTGGGGCAGGCCGCGAACGCCGTTGCGATCGCGGATCGCCTGAACCGGGCGGGCGTCGCGCCGGCCGACCAGGCCACGATGTTCGCGGCAGCGCAGTTCCAGGTCGAGTCCCCGGACCCGGACAAGACCGGCCCCGTTCAGGACGCGCTGACCGAGGCGAGCCAGGACTTGTTGGGGTTCGGGATGACGATCCTCATCTTCATGATCATCGTCATGTACGGGAACTGGATCGCGATGAGCGTGGTCGAGGAGAAGTCGTCGCGGGTGATGGAGGTCGTGCTCAACGCGGCGACCCCGTTCCAGCTTCTGGCAGGCAAGGTGCTGGGCGTCGGTGGCGTCGCGTTCACGCAATACGGGGCGGTCGTGGTCGCGGGACTGGTGTCGCTGGCGCTGTTCAACCCGATCAGCACGATCGTGCTGGGCGAGAACGCATCATCGCTGTCGCTTCCCAGCGGCCTGACGCCGGGCCTGCTGGTCGCGTTCGGCGTGTACGGTGTGCTCGGATTCCTGATGTACGCCTCGCTGTATGCGGCGGCCGGCTCGCTGGTCAGCCGGATCGAGGACGTCAACGCGGCTGTCATGCCGATGACGTTCCTGTCGATGGGCGGCTACTTCATCGGCATCTACGCGGCCATGGGCCTGCTCGACATCGGCTCGGGCTGGGTGACGGTGCTGTCGCTGATCCCGTTCTTCAGCCCGTTCATGATGCTCGGCCGGATCGCCGTCGGCAGCGCCGTGCCGTGGGAGGTCGTGGTCTCCGTGATCCTGCTCGTCGTGGGCATCGCGGTCGCGGTCTGGGTGGCCGCCCGCATCTACGCCGCGGGCGTGCTGCTGTACGGGCAGCGGCCGGGCATCCGAACGGTTTGGCGGCTGATGCGCGAGGGCATGTGAGCCGACGCCGATGCCACCCGCTGACCGCGGTGGTGCCGCGGGTGGCCGGTACGTCGCGGGCCTATTTTCGAGGCTGTCAGGCAGCGCAGGTGATCCGTGGGTTCCACTCGAAGAACATGCCGTTGGGGTTCTCGTTCCAGATCCAGGCGTGGAGCTCGTAGAACGGCGGCAGGCCGTAGCGGTTACCCGCCTCGACCAGACTGAACGTGTGCCCGAACAGGCTGGGTGGAGCGGCGTGCGCCGAGTCCCAGGCGGCGGCGAAGACCAGGTACTCGACACCGACGAGACGGTAGCTGCCGTCGGTGGCCGGCTGGTACATGAGCGCCTCGGGTCGGAGTGGATCGATCGCGCCATCGATCACCAGCCCCAGGTTCACGAAGTGCTGGCCCATCGCACCCTGTCCCGGCTCGTCGGTGCAGACATAGAAGGGACCGTAGCCCGCGGCCTCAGCCGCCGACAGCCGGTGGTAGTCGGCCGTCGCCGCGCGGACGTCGGAGAGGCTCGCCTGTGAGACAGCCGCCGGGCTGTCGTTGTCCCGGAAGTCGTAGAAGGTGTCGGGCGCCTCCGACGCCGGGATCCCGAATGCGTGCAGGGCCCAGCCCCAGGTGAAGCCATCGGGAAGTGCGCGTCCGCACACGATCCCATCCTCGTTGCCCGCCACACCGTCGAACAGCGCGCCGTCCGGTTCCGGCGTGAGGTTCGCGTCGTCGATCTCGGCCGGCAGCTTGTAGCGGCTGTCGAGCGCCTCCCACTCGTCCACGGTGCGTGCGGTGTAGGCGCTCGGGCAACCGTTGTCCGTCGGAGCGGCAATGGCGATGCCTGCGGCCGGCAACAGGGCCAGACCTGCGAGTTGCCCGACATTCCCATCAGCGCGAACCGGTCGAGGTGCTCGGCCTCGACCACGGCGTCGAGGTCCCTCAGCAGCGCATCGAGCGAGAAGTCGCGCACCGCCCAGTCCGAGAGGCCGTGCCCGCGCAGGTCGAAACGGATGAGCGTGGTGAACTCGCCCAGGTCCTCGAGGAAGTGCCGCCAGACCGGGCTCTGCCAGTCGTGCTACAGGTGGCTCAGCCAGCAGGCGACCACCACCAGCGGCGGCCCGCGTCCGTGGCGGGCGTGGGCGATCCGAACACCGTCGCGGCTGCGCGAGAAGTGGATCTGCTGGCTGTCGGCCGTCGCTCGGATTCCGGCCGGCGGGGACGCGACCATGGGCTCATCGCACGCCGCGACGTCCATGGTTCCGAGCGTGCCAGCACGCAGCACGCCGCCGGCCTCGGGCGCCCGCTGGCGCCGTCCACGCACGCCGGCGTTTGCGTGTTCGTCAGCCGCCGCCCGCCATGAGCGCGACGACCAGGACGAGGCACGCCCCCGCCGCGATCGCCGGATCGAGCCAGGACCAGCGCACGACGCGGTACCGGGTCCTGGGTCCCGAGCCGAACGCGCGCGCGTCCATCGCCAGCGCGAGCCGGTCGCCATGCCGGATGGCCAGCACCAGCAGGCCCACCAGGAGGCGCGGATGCCAGGATCCACGAAGCCCCCGGATGCGGCGGGCCTGGCGCAGCGACGTGAGGTGCTCGAGGAGCTTCGGGATCGCCTGGTAGGCGGCAAGGGCACCGTACGCGAACCGCTCGGGCGCGCGGCCCTGCTGGACGAGCGAGTCGACGAGCCTGGTCGAGTCGGTGGTCTGGGCGAACACCACACCAACCGAGGCGATCGCGATCACGCGGGCCGCCAGGCCGGCTCCCGCGGCCAGGGCCGCCCAGGTGATCCGAACCGGGCCGATGAGCACGGCGACCGCCTGGGTCGGATCCGAGTTGGAGCCCGAGAACAGGGCGTTCGACAGACCGATCGCGAGCGCCGCCAGCCACAGCGGCGCGACCCCTGCGAACAGGCGTCGGCCGGGGATGTCGCCCAGCACGCGACCCGCAACGAGCACCGCGGCCGTGACCAGCAGCGGTGGCAGGATCGCCCGCGTCAAGGCGAGCCCGGCGAGGAGCCCCAGCGCCACGATCAGCTTTGTCAGCGGGCTGACACGGCCGAGGACGCTCACGAGCTGCACCTCGGACGGTTCGATGCGGCGCAGGATCATGCCGTCAGTCCCCCACCAACCGCAACGATGCGTCCCTCCTCGACCCGGAGGATGCGGGTCGCGAAGGCATCGATGAACCGCTCGTCGTGGGTCGCGGCCAGCACCGCGGCGCCGTCGTCGACACGTTCGGCGAGGATCTGCAGCAGCGCCTCGTGCCCACGGCGGTCCTGGCCGAAGGTCGGCTCGTCGAGGACCAGCAGTCGTGGGTGACGAACCAGCGCGGTTGCCAGCGAGAGTCGACGCTGCTCGCCCCCCGACAGCGTGTACGGGCTGCGGTCGCCGAACAGCGCCAGTGGCAGATCGATGCGGTCCATGAGCGCCTCGGCGTTCCGGCGCGCGGTCTGATCGAGGCCGAGGGTGACCTCGTCCGCGACACGCAGCGTGACGAACTGCTGCTCCGGGTCCTGGAACAGGTAGGCGGCATGCTGCGCGAGGGCCGGGGGCGAGAGCCTCGACGGATCATGACCGTCCAGCCGAACCTGGCCCCGGGACGGCCGCAGGAGCCCGACCAGCAGCCGTCCGAGGGTCGACTTGCCCGATCCGTTGGTCCCGACGATCACCGTTCGCTCACCGGCGGCGACGGCGAGGTCGACGCCCTGGATCACGTCGGGGCCGTCGTACGCGTAGCGGACGGCGCGTGCCGCGACCACGATCGGGCCGGGACCCGCGGCTCCATCGGGAGTACCGGGAGGAGGAGCGGCTCTGCGCCGAGAGAGACCGGCCGGCTCGTCGGGCAGCCAGGCGCCGGCCGCCAGCAGTCGATCGCGGGATCTTGCGAGCACCGCGGCCGGCGCCCCGAAGTCGATCGGCCGCCCATCGGGTCCCAGCGCCAGCACCCGATCCGCGAGCGACCAGGCGATGTCCACGCGATGCTCGACCAGCACCATCGTTACCGCACGCGCGGCCCGCAACGCGGTCATGCGAGCGGCGAACGCGCGCGCGGCAGGCGGGTCGAGGTTGGCTGTCGGCTCGTCCAGGACGAGGATCCCGGGCCGCGGCGCGAGCGCTCCGGCGAGCGCGAGGCGCTGCTGCTGGCCACCGGAGAGGCGCGACGTCCGGCGCCTCTCGAGACCCGCGAGACCCACCTCGTCGAGCGACTCGGGGACGCGGGCCAGCATCGACTCGCGCGACCACGCCCGGCTCTCGAGACCGAACGCGACGTCGTCCTCGACGCGCTCCATCACCAGCTGGCTGCCAGGATCCTGGAACACGAGCCCGACGCGGGCGGCAATCTCGCTTCCGGCCGTCGTCGTCGGATCCAGGCCATCGACGAGGAGCTGCCCTCGCCACTCCCCGGGGAGCTCGCGCGGGACGAGGCCGGCCAGTGCCAGGGCAAGCGTGCTCTTCCCGCACCCGGACGGACCGATGACGAGCAGGCACTCGCCCGCCTCCACCTCGAACGAGACGTCGGCGAATGCCGGCTGGGGCCGGCTCGCATAGCGGAACCAGAGCCCGTCAGCCCGGATCGAGCCTGGGTGGAGGGAGCCCGGTTGCGTCGAGCCCGGACCGCGCGCGACACCGTGAGCGGCAATCGGGCGGCGGGTGTCCGCATCGCCGCCGATCGGGTGCGCGTCAGCGGCAATCGGGTGCGCGTCCTGGCGCGCCCCGCCGGGTCGATCAGGCGTCAGCGGGGAACCCCTCCAGCACGCCGGCGCGACGAAGCACACGAACGAGCACGACCGACCCGCCAGCCACGATGACGATCGCCGAGATCGCCATCATCACGCCCCGGACCAGCTGGAGCTCGATCGACACGTCCGGGTAGTACAGGACCCAGTCGTGGATCCACGCCCCAGCCGCCGACGCGACCGCAGCCGCCGCGAGCACGGGGAACGACCAGGACCGGTAGAGGGTGAACGCGAACACCATCTCGGCCGCGGCGCCCTGGACGAACCCGGACAGGAGCGTGTCCGGTCCCCACTGGCTGCCGATGATCGTCGAGACGCCGGCGGCAACCATCTCCGCGAACAGCGCGGCACCCGGCTTGCGCACGATCAGCGGCGCCAGCACTGCGGGCATGAGCCACACCGCGTACAGCAGGTCCTTCGCGGGCGGTGCGAGGGCGAACAGCGGCGTGAACCCCTCCCAGAGCAGCCCCCACGCCCAGAACACCACCCCGAACGTCACGCCGATGATCGCGGTCACGACCACGTCGCGCGTCCGCCAGGTTGTCTGATCAGGGGTCGCCGGCCCCCGGGTCGATACCACCGTCGCCATTGAAACCGAGAACCTCCACATCACGACAACGCCGCCCCCGGGAGCCGGGGACGGCATCACGCGTGCGGGCCTGCTTCCTTCGCCGGTACGAACCGGATCAGGTTCCGCGGGTCTGTGGCTCCAGCCACACTCTCAGCGCTGATCGCGCTCCCCGGAGGCGAGTCTTCGGTTGTCGCCCGAGTCTACACCCGGGTTTCGGTATGCCCCGGCAGCCACTTCCATCGCCGCCGCACCTCCAACCACCGCCGCGCGGCTCGCCTCGAGCAACGGCCGCTGGCCATCGATCCAGGCCACCGCCTCACCCAGCACGAGGTCGCGCTCGCGCTCATGGTGCGTCTCGTGACGGAGCCCCTCGTGGACGTGGCGGACCGTGTTGCCCATCGACTGGAACGGCTCCGATGCCGAGACGGGCACGATCGGATCCTCGGCGCCGTGGAACACGTACGTCGGGATCGGCATCGCCGGCAGAATTGCGAGGGCCTCACGCAGCCGATCTTGCTCCGCCAGGCCTTCGTAGCCGAAGCGGGTCGTGCTCTTGGGCACCAGCAGTGGATCGTTGTTGTACGCCTCGCCAATCGCGGGGTCGTGGGACAGCCCGTCGCTCAGCCGTCCATTCGACACCCGCATGTGCGGCAGCACGTTGGCCAGGCCGGTGACGAGCGCTCGTTTCCAGGCCGGGAGCTCCACCGCCACGGCGGGCGAGGAAAGGACGAGCAGGTCAGGCAGCGGACGGGCGACCGGCGACACCACGTACCCGCACGCGATGAGCCCGCCCAGAGAATGGCCCCAGACGATCAGCGGCAGGTCCGGATGCTCCGCGCCGAGCGCCGTGATCCGCGCCTCGAGGTCGTCGTGATACTGGCGCCAGTCATTAACGTGGCCCCGGCGTCCCGCCGACCGTCCGAAACCGCGCAGGTCGTAGCCGTGGGTCTCGATCCGATCCGCGGTGAGCGCAGCGGCGACGGTCGAGTACCGACCCGCGTGCTCGGCGAGCCCATGAACGATCAGCGCCATCGCCCAGGGATCACCGGCCGCGGGCCAATGCAACGTGCGGAGGAGCGTGCCGTCCGCCATGCGCGCGGTACCCTCGGCGATGGGCAGCGACGAATGATCGATCATCGACGACCTCCCTCGCCGGCCAGCGTAGCCTGTCGAGTGGTGGTGCCGCTACGATCGTGCGCATGACGCGCATGGCCGGGACCTGGACCGAGATCGCCGACCGGGTGGTCGTGGGTCGCTATCGCTTTCTCGACCAGGACATCGTGGCCGTGCTCGGCCACGATGCGGCGCTCGTCGTGGACACCCGCACCACGCCACGGCAGGCGCGTGAGCTGCTCGACGACCTTCGCGATCTTGGCTCGCCGCGCGTCGGGATCGTCGTCAACACGCACGGCCACTACGACCACGCGTTCGGCAATGCGGTGTTCCGGCCGGCCGTCATCTGGGGCCATGATCGGTGCGCCACGATGATCCGTGAGACCGGCGATCGGCAGCGGACCGAGACCGCCGCTGCCACGCCCGGGCTGGCGAATGACCTGGCCGAGGTCGTTCTCGACCCTCCCGATCGGACGTTCGCGCGAGAGGCGGTCATCGATCTCGACGGGCGACCGATCGAGCTCGCCTATCTCGGGCGAGGACACACCGACAACGACATCGTGATCCGGATCCCCGATGCCGACGTGGTGTGTGCGGGCGATCTGCTCGAGAACGGCGCACCCCCCTATTTCGGCGATGGCTTCCCGCTCGACTGGCCCGCGACCGTCGAGACGCTGGCCGGGCTCGTCGGTCCAGGGACGATGGTGGTCCCGGGTCACGGTGATCCCGGCGGGCAGGCGTTCGTCGCCGACTCACTGGCTGCGCTCGAGGCGATCGCCGCGCTGGGACGACGCGTCCATGCGGGCGAGCTCACGCTCGAGGACGCGATGGAGGTCGCCCCCTACCCGGCGGCCGCGGCCCGCGAGCCGCTCGCTCGGACCCTGGCCCAGCTGCGAGGCGAGCTTGACGACCGTTGAGGCGGGTGCAACTCGACTAGCTTCCCCGGCGCCGGCGGTCAGCCGCAGACCCTGACGATCCAGCGACCCCGTGCCCGACCCTCCACGATCGCGTCCAGGGCCGGTTCGAGCGCCTCCAGCTCGACCTCGGCGAGTGCGAGCTCGGTACCGTGCGGAGCGAGGTCGCCGGCCAGCCGAGCCCACAGCGCGCGCCGCGGCTCGATCGGCATGTTCGCGCTGTCCATCCCCAGCAACGAGACACCGCGCAGGATGAACGGAAACACCGTCGTCTCGAGCTCGGCCCCGCTCGCGTTGCCCGACGACGCGACTGCCGCCCCGATCCGCAGTGTCCGCAGCACGTATGGCAGCGTGGCAGCGCCCACCGTGTCCACCGCCCCCGCCCAGCGCGCCCTCTCGAGCGGTCGCCCCGGGCCCGACACCTCGTCCCGCGCCAGGAACCCCGATGCGCCAAGCGCTCGGAGGCGATCGTGCTCGTCCGGCTTGCCCGTTGCGGCCCAGACCTCATGGCCGCGCGCCGCCAGGATCGCCACCGCCGCCGATCCCACCCCGCCCGAGGCGCCCGTCACCAGCACCGGACCGCCACCGGGTCGCAGGCCGTGGCGTTCGAGCGCGTCCACGCTCATCGCTGCCGTGAACCCGGCGGTCCCGATCGCCATCGCGGCGCGAGCGTCCAGGCCGTTGGGCATGGGAACCACCCAGCCGGTCGGCAGCCGCGCAAGCTCCGCGTAGCCGCCGTGTCGTGACGTGCCGATGTCGTAGCCGTTCGCCAGCACCGCCGTCCCGGTCGGGATCTCCGGTGCGTCCGAGACGATCACCGTGCCGGCCAGGTCGATACCCGGGACCAGCGGGTAAGTCCGTGCGACGTGACCGTCCTCCAGGGCGGCCAGGCCATCCTTGAAGTTCACTCCCGACCACTCGACGCGCACCACGACCTCGCCCGGCGGAAGGTCGTCCGGGGTCAGAGCCGCGAGGCCACGCCGGAACTCGCCGTCGGCCGGCCGGTCCACCACGTACGCGCGAAATGCCTCGGGCAGGTCAGACATGCGTCGATCCTAGGCCACCGTGCGAGTCGCCGCGAGGCCGCGCGGTCCTCCGTGCATCCGCTCATGCGCCATCCGCCAAATCCGCCCATGCGCCCATGCGCCCGCGCGCCGTGCGCCCATGCGCCCGCGCGGTGGCGCAGCTGTACCCAAGGGTTAGCGCAGCCCAACTACACACCTATCTGCGATGACACTCCGCGCATCAGGCATCGGGACACGCTCTTGGTTGCAGGGACTTTCTCTCTCACTTCTGATGACTCTCTGGGCATCAGGCGTCAGCTGCCATCGGTCCGACAGCCGTCCTCCATCGGGCAGCCGTCCTCCATCGGCCGTCCGTTCGAGCGCCCCAAGTGATGCCTGGATTGTCATCAGCAACCAATGCTCGAGAGTCTGCACGGCGGCACAGCACAGCGGTCGGCACAGCACAGCGGTCGGCACAGCACAGCAGTCGACGGCGGCGCGGCACAGCGGTCGACGGCGGCACAGCACAGCGGTCGACGGCGAACGGCGCAAGGCGGGCGGCACCTTCACTGGACGGATTCTCGGCAACCTCACAGGAAACTCTCAGCCGCGGCGGTTGTCATTGGCGCATGCGGCCGGATCCGAACCCTCTTGTCATGGCAACAGCACACGGCGCCCGAGGACTGTCGGGCCACATCCTCGTGGTGGACGACGAGCCGGCGATCACGGATCTGCTGGCAACGGCGCTTCGCTACATGGGCTATCGGGTCACCACGGCCGCCAGCGGTCATGGGGCGCTCGAGGCCGCCGCAGTCGCCGCTCCGGACCTGGTCGTGCTCGACGTGATGCTCCCCGACATCGATGGCTTCGAGGTCTGCCGACGTCTGCGTGACGCGCGCGACTTCGTGCCCGTGATCTTCCTGTCGGCCCGCGACTCGGACGATGATCGGGTCACGGGCTTCGTCCGCGGTGGTGACGACTACGTGACCAAGCCATTCTCGCTCGAGGAGCTCACGCTCCGGATCGGGGCGCTGCTACGACGTGTCCGCGGTGGCGCCGAGGCCGAAGCCTCGCGGCTGCGGTATCGCGACCTCGCGATGGACGAGGACCGGCACCAGGTCTGGCGCGCCGAACAGGAGATCCACCTCTCCCCAACCGAGTTCCGGCTGCTTCGCTACTTCCTGCTGAACCCGGAGCGGGTGCTGTCGAAGCAGCAGATCCTCGATCACGTCTGGCAGTACGACTTCAACGGTGAGGACAACGTCGTCGAGACATACGTCAGCTACCTGCGACGGAAGATCGACCACGTCGAACCGCGGCTACTGCGCACCGTACGCGGGTTCGGCTACGTGCTGCGCGCCGACGGGCCGGCCTGAGGGTGACGCGATGAGCACCAGAGCCTGGCGAGCGCAATGACCCTTCGAGCCCGACTGCTCCTCTCCCTCGCCGTGATGCTGGCGGTCGCGCTGTTGCTGGCGGGAACGCTGCTCGTCGGCCTCACGCGAGTGAGCCTCGTAGATCGCGTGGACTCGGAGCTCCAGGCCGTCGGGGCGACCAGCAGTCGGCTCCTTCGTCTGGCCGACCTCACCGTGAGCGACAGCGAGGCGGGGCAACGGCTCGCGGTGATGCGTCTCGACCGCCAGGGCCAGGTGGTCCGTGCGATCCCGTCCGGCTTCGCGAGCGACCCCGACCCGCTTCCCGCGCTGCCCGTATACACGGACGGGATCCCGGCATCGGCCTACGGCCAGATCGTGGAGCGCCCGTCGGTCGATGGGTCGATGCATTACCGAGTGCTGACCGAGCAGGCACGGCCGAACCTGATCCTGGCCATCGCGGCGCCGATGTCCGGCGTGGACGCCGTCACGACCGCGCTGGTCCGGACGCTGCTGCTGGTCGGCGCCCTGGCGATGGGCGGCCTGCTGCTCGTCGCGTGGTTCGTCGTCCGACATGACCTGCTTCCCCTCGAGCGGATCGCGAAGGCGGCCGAGGCCATCGCGGGCGGCGATCTCTCGCACCGGGCCGGCGTTCCCCACGACCAGACCGAGGTGGGCCGACTCGGGGCCGCGTTCGACGCGATGGTCGACCAGATCGAAGCCAGCTTCGGGCAGCAGCAGGCGGCCCTCGAGGCCAAGGAACAGAGCGAGGATCGGCTGCGTCGGTTCGTGGCCGACGCCTCGCACGAGCTGCGCACGCCGCTGACGGCGGTGCGCGGCTACGCTGACCTGTACCGGGCCGGAGGCCTCCAGGATCCGACGGAGCTTGCGGTGGCGATGGACAGGATCGGGACGGAGAGCCGGCGCATGGGCGCGCTGGTGGATGATCTGCTGACCCTGGCGCGTCTGGACCAGGGCCTGCCCGTGCGACGCGAGCCTCTCGACCTCTCGGCAATTGCGCGCGATGCGGTGGCGGACGCCCGCGCCCTCGAACCGGAACGGCCGATCACAGGGGCCATCGACCCCGACGTGGTCGTGGTCGGCGACGAGGACCGCCTGCGACAGGTGGTCGGCAATCTCGTCGCGAACGTGCGTGTTCACACGGCACGGTCAACGCCGTTCGAGCTGGTCGTGCGGCGAGTGGACGAGCGTGCCGAGCTGCGCGTGGTGGACCATGGGCCAGGCATCCCGGGCGAGCATGGATCCAGCGTTTTCGACCGGTTCCACCGCGTGGACCTGGGTCGATCGAGGGATCGTGGAGGGGCGGGCCTCGGTCTGTCGATCGCGGCCTCGATCATGGCCGCCCACGGCGGCGCGATCTGGCACGAGCCCACACCCGGAGGTGGTGCCACGTTCGTGATCCAGCTCCCGGTCACAGCCAACTCACAGGTGCCCCCCGGGGCAGGTTCAGGGAACGCGACCAGGATGTAGCGGACGCGGGAGCCTCGTCCAGGCGACGAAGAAGCCGCATCAACCAGGACTCCCGCCTGCCATTGCGTTCACTCGGAGGTAGCTCGTGAAGCTCACCAAGACCCTCGCGCTCCCGATCGTCGGGTTGCTCCTGCTCGTGGGTGCCGGCGCGGTGCTGGCCACGACCGCCGCGCCTGCTCCGGATGCCGGGGGCAGCGTCGTCCCGGCAGCCGAGACGCCGTCACCCGCCGCCACCGCCCCGGCCGTCAAGCCGAAGGCCACGGACACCGCGCTGTCGGACGTGCTCGACGACCTGATCGCCAAGGGCACCATCAACGAGACGCAGAAGACCGCGATCCTCGACGCGCTCCAGGCAAAGCGCGACCAGCTGCGCGCCGACCGCAAGGCGGCTGCCGAGGCACTTCGCCAGCAGGCGCAGCAGATCCGCGACTTCCTGTCCGACGGTCAGATCACCCAGGATGAGCTCGACCAGCTCCCGGCCGACAGCCCGCTCCGTCAGCTGACCAACCTGATGGATGACGGCAAGATCACGACCGACGAGCTCCGCTCGATCGGTGGCGGCATCCTGCGCGAGCTGGGCGCGGGGCGTGGCGGCCGCGGCTTCGGGGCCCACCCGTTCGGCGGTCCTGGTGGCATGTGGGGTCAGCCGAACGCATCTCCCTCACCGAGCGCCGGCACCAGCAGCTGAGCGTGCAAGGTCTCCCACAGCTCGACGGCCCGCCGGCAACGGCGGGCCGTTCCGTATCGCGTCCATGCCGGTTACGTTTCGGTTGCGGGGCACTCCCCGAGGTTGACGCATCGAACGCACTCCGCCATCCTTCGCGACCTGATGTGTCACACCAGTCACAGTTGGTCGATGTGCATGCGTGGGCGGCCCCGTCGTTCGGAGGACGGGCGCCGAGCTTCCCTGCGCTGACCAACAGCACGTGACAGCGGGGATCTCGGAGCCGAGGTCCCGGGGCCGCGAACCACGAGGGTTCGCGGCTCTTCTGTTCTCCGGGCAGGACGACGGGTAGCCGCCGAGCCAGACCCCAGCGGGGGCCCTCGACGACCAGTCACCCGATTGCGACCACCAGGCACAGACGGATCGCCAGGTCGCAACTCCCAGGAGAACAGCGACGTGAGCTTCGACCCCAGCGCCCTGCCGGCACTCCGCTCCGAGACCAAGGCCCTGCACGCGGGCCAGGTGCCCGATCCCACGACCCACGCACGAGCCGTACCGATCTACGCCACCACGTCCTACGTGTTCGACGATGCCGCCCACGCGGCGCGTCTGTTCGGGCTCCAGGAGTTCGGGAACATCTACACCCGGATCATGAACCCCACCACCGGTGTGTTCGAGGAGCGCGTCGCGGCGCTCGAGGGTGGCGTGGGGGCGCTCGGCCTGTCATCGGGTCAGGCGGCGGAGACGCTGACCATCCTCAACCTCGCACGTGCCGGCCAGAACATCGTCAGCAGCGCCAGTCTCTACGGCGGCACCTACAACCTGTTCCACTACACGCTGCCCAAGCTGGGCATCGACGTCCGGTTCGTGGACTGCTCCGACCTCGGGGCATGGGCGGACGCCATCGACGACGACACCCGGGCGCTGTACCTCGAGACGATCGGCAACCCGCGGCTCGACGTTGCCGACATCGAGGGCATCGCCAAGGTCGCGCACGCGGCGGGCATCCCGCTCATCGTCGACAACACCTGCGCTCCGCTCATCGCGAAGCCGATCGAGCTTGGGGCGGACATCGTGCTCCACTCGGCGACCAAGTGGATCGGCGGACACGGGACGGTGATCGGGGGCGTGGTCGTCGACTCGGGCAACTTCGACTGGGCTGCCTCGCCCCGCTTCCACGACGACCTCGTGGCCCCGGATCCCTCCTACCACGGCGTGTCCTACACGGACGCGTTCGGGCCCCTGGCGTTCATCATCAAGCTCCGGGTGCAGGGGCTTCGGGATCTGGGCCCGGCGCTCAGCCCGTTCAACGCGTTCCAGCTGCTCCAGGGCCTCGAGACGCTGCCGCTCCGGATCGAGCGCCACAGCCAGAACGCGCTGGCGGTCGCCCAGTGGCTGCAGGATCGTCCCGAGGTCGACTGGGTCAGCTACCCGGGTCTCGCCTCACATCGCAGCCACGAGGTCGCCCGGCGAACGCTCACCGGCGGCTTCGGGGGCCTGGTCACGTTCGGAATCAAGGGCGGCAGCGACGCCGGGCGACGGCTGATCGACAGCGTGAAGCTGTTCAGCCTTCTCGCCAATGTGGGCGACGCCAAGAGCCTGATCATCCACCCGGCCTCGACCACCCACCAGCAGCTTTCGACCGATGAGCAGGTTGCGACGGGCGTGACACCGGACCTCATCCGGCTCTCGATCGGGATCGAGCACATCGACGACATCCTGGCCGACCTGGACCAGGCGCTGGCCGCCGCGACCGGACCGGCACCCGAGCGCGAGCTCGTGACGGCCTGAGGCACGGTCATGGCTCCAACCAGCGATCCAGGCTCCGGAGCGGTTCCCCGTCCCGTGGCGGTTTCCCGCTCCGCATCACCCCGTCCCCAGCGGCTCCCGCTGGGGACGGGGGAGGTCACCTCCGTCGACCTCGGCCCGTTCGAGCCGGAGGCGGGAGGCACTCCCCTGCCACTCACGCTCGCCTATCGCCACGATGGACCCGGGCCCGACGCTGCCCCGCAGGTCCTGGTGATCCATGCCCTTACCGGATCGGCCGATGCCGCCGGTGACTGGTGGCAGCCCGTCATCGGACCGGGACGCGCCCTCGACACCGACGACGTCGGCGTCCTGTGCGCCAATCTCGTCGGTGGCCGCTACGGATCCACCGGGCCGACATCAGTCGATCCCCGGACGAACGCGCGATGGGGCGGCAGCTTCCCGGAGATCTCCGCCCGCGACGAGGCACGCGCGCTGTGGCTGCTCGCCGACGCCCTCGGCATCGGCGATTTCGCACTGGTGACCGGCGGCTCGCTGGGTGGCATGGTGGCGCTCGAGGTCGCGCTGACCCGCCCGGAGCGTGTGGACCACGTGGTCCCGATCGCCGCCCCGGCCGCAACAGGCGGGCTCGCGCTGGCCTGGAACCACGTCCAGCTTGAGCTCATCGATCGCCTGGGCGACGACGGTCTCGCGCTTGCCCGCCAGCTGGCCATGACCACGTACCGCTCCGAGGCCGACTTCGACCGCCGCTTCGGGCGGCAACGAGAGGCTGACGGCCGGTTCTCGGTCGCCTCGTATCTCGACCACCAGGGGCAGAAGCTCGTGGATCGGTTCGACCCGGCCACCTACCGGGTGCTGGTCAAGGTCATGGACGGCCACGACATCGGCCGCGACCGAGGCGGTGTCGAGAATGCCCTGGTCCGTCTGCGGCAGGTCGGTGCTGGATTGACCGGGATCGGGATCGAAGGCGACATCCTCTACGGGCCTGACCAGGTCCAGTCGCTGGTCGATGCCGCCAGCTCGGCCGGGGTCGACGCCGGCTACCGCGAGATCCACTCGACCAAGGGCCATGACGCGTTCCTCACCGAGTGGGATCAGCTGGGCCGGCTGCTCGCCGAGGCGCTCGCCGTGGGAGCCTCCACCGGTGAGATTCGATCCCGGGGGGAGAGTGACCCCGCTCCCGAGCGCGCGGTGCGGATCGCCTGAGCGCGCGGTGCGCATCGGCTGTTCGCACCCATCGACCGCGTAGTGACCGGCGACCACGCGCAGTGGTCAGCCGCGACAGTGCCACAGCGCCTCTGGCGATTTCACCTGATTCGGGTGAGGCGCGATCGTTCCGGGTGTCCGTCAATAGAGATCTGAAGACGGCAACCCATTTGTCGCGTGACTGAGCGGAGGGATCCATGGACCTCGCAAAAGACGCCCGCAGGCTGGCCTCGATTGGCACCTTCTTCATTGTCGTTGGCTGGGTCCTGGTGATCTGGGCCCTCGTCGCCGGGGTCGCGTGGTGGATCGACCTCGCCCAGCGCGATGCGTTCAACATCTTCGAGTCGTTCGCGATCTCTGCGAGCGCGGTCGGCGCGCCGATCTTCCTCGCCCTCCTGGTCGCCGGCCTCGGCTACATGATGCGGCTGTTCGCCATGTACGTCGTCAGCAAGTCCAGCTGACGCCCTGGGACGACAGCTCATGCGCACGCGCGGATTCGCCTTCCTGGCCGCTCTCGCCCTGCTCATCACGGCATGCTCGGCCGGGCCGGGGACCGGCGGCCAGCTCGAGGGCACCGATTGGGTCCTCCGCTCGTTCCAGCAGGACGGCGAGCTGACCATCGTGCCCGACGGCCTGTACGCGGACGCCAACTTCGGAACCCAGCGCGTCAACGGGTACAGCGGCTGCAACACCTACAACGCCGTCTACCGCGCCGGGGGTCGCACGCTGCTGATCTCGCAGGCAGCGGTGACGTTCATGGCGTGCTCCGAGGAGCAGATGGCGTTCGAGCAGACGTACCTTGGGCTGCTCCAGGACAGCCGCTTCTACACCGCACGCACCCTCACGCTGACCGTCTTCGGCAGCGGCGGGGAGCCGCTGCTCGTGTTCGATGCCGCGCCGCGGAACCCGCTTCGCGGCGCCTGGCAGGTCACCGACTATCAGACCAGCCCCGGTTCCGTGAGCGCCGTGCTCCCGGGCACCGAGATGGATGTGACGTTCGGGCTGACCACCGTCAGCGGGTTCGCGGGCTGCAACTCGTTCAGCGGCACGTACGGGACCAACAGCAACATCGTGCGGGTGGGCATGCTCGCGACCACGCGCCTGGCCTGCGAACAAGCCGTGATGGACCAGGAGACGGCGTTCCTGAACGCGCTCCAGGGCCTGTCGCTGGTAGACCGTCGTGGGCCCAGCCTGTTCCTGACCGACCTGTCGGGCTCGATCAAGGTGGGCCTGGCAAAGCCGTCAGAGGAGGCCGCGGCATCACCGTCGCCGGGCGCGAGCGAGAAGGCCACGCCGACGGCGCCGGCCTCCGAGAAGCCGACTGAGAAGCCGACGCCCACACCGACCGCGACGCCGGCGCCAACCCAGACGCCGGCTCCGACCGCGACCCCGCGTCCGTCGCTGCCGCCGATCGAGTTGCCGGCAACGGCCGAGTGCACGTTGGCGTCGTCCGATGGGACACCGCTCGCGACGATCGCCTATCTGGAGACATGGTTCACGGTTTCGGAGCCACCCGACCTGGCATGTCGCTACTTCGATCCGGCCGAGATCACCGTCCCGGCTGACCCGACGACGCTGGTAACCGCCGTCATGGCGGGCAGCTCCAACGCTGCGTACGCGGATGCCGTCGCGTCGGCCACCGACCCGGCGACGTGGGAGGTCCACGAGCAGCTCCAGCTGGTCGTGGGCGGCCAGGCCGCGACGATGGTGGAGGCGCAGGCCGTCGTGGACGCAGACGGCGTCCCCGCGGGATCGTCCAGGTTCGCGTACCTGATCGACCTCGGTTCCAACGGAACGCTGATGCTGTGGACGACGTCTGCGGCGCCGGATGAGACCTACGCGTCCAACGCGGCGGTCGTGTCACTGATGGTGGCCGTGTCGAGCTACGACGCGGCTTCCTGATCCCTCTGGTGGCCCGGGTCTTCGCCCGGGCCACCTGGCTATCGGCTCTTCGCCCGGGCCACCCGGCAATTTGGCTTCGCGCGTCCCCCTGGTCCGCTGCGCGTTCCACTCGCCTTCCCGTGCGCTCGGTGTGCCCGCGGTCCCCGCACGATCGCGCGCGGGCGGTCAGGGGAGCCGCGTTCTGGCAATCACCTCCATTCCTGATGACCATCTGCGCATCACGATGACCGTCAGCGGAGCAAGATTGGCCGTGACGTCCGCAAGCGGCCGCTGCCTCACCGCCACAGTGATGCCTGGAGGGTCATCACAAATGGGAGTCGATGGCGGGGACGGCGGTGGGCGACGGAGGCCGACGGGGGTCATCGCGCACGCTGACTCGGGCGGCGGACCGCCGCTCCGCCTGCGGTAGAATGCCGGTCGCGCTGGCGCGTGGCTCAACGGTAGAGCACCTGACTCTGGATCAGGGGGTTGAAGGTTCGAATCCTTCCGCGCCAGCCAACTCTCCAGATCCGGTACCCGCGGGTATCGAGACCATCACATGTTGTGGTGTCGGGGCTCCCGATGAGCGTGGTAACGGCCTCACCGGAGGTCAACACCCATGGTTTGCCCACCTGACACGGGAATCGCGTGTCCACCTGATCCGGGCGATGTCCGTGTCCACCTGATCCCCGGGCAGGCAGCCCATGAGGACCAGGGCCACCTCGAGATCCCCATGAGCGGTATGACGCTCTTCTTCAACGCCGCAGAGTTCCACCGACGCATCGACCCCGCCGAACCCCCGATCCGGGTACCGGAAGCTCCCGGAGTTCCAGCTGCGCTCCCGTGAGACGGTCGACAGCATGTACGCCCGGCTGCTCGCACTGGGCTACCGGAGTCACCGGGCCCCGCACGAGCCCGTTCCATCGCTGTACGTGGCCATGATCGACGACCCGGACGGCAACACTGTCGCGTTGTCCGCCGACGAGCGCCTGCCAATACGCTCACGCAGAGACCACGCTGACACGTCAAGCGATCACGATTGACAACGCACGAGCCGCTGATGCTCCGATCGGCGTCGAGAGTTCCCGCGAATTCCACGGGGGGTCGCCGGCCACCATGGGCCGAACGGACGACAGGACCAGTTCAGGGCGCTGTGGGTGGGAGATGGGTGACGACTGGAAGGCTCGGCAGCGGGGCGCGGTTGTTGTCGATTGGCGCCCGGTCAGTCGTCGGCGATGAGGAACCGGCCGGGAGTGGCAGCGCCGACTCGAGGAGTGCTGCGATGCGAAAACCTGACCTCTCCATCGATCTGGAATATCCGTTCGTAGGCCGCTGGCTCACGCAGAACAGCCCCGCCAACCGAGTCCCCAGCCACGGCACGACCATGTTCGGCACGTCCTACGCAATCGACTTCGTGCCGGTCGACGACACGGGGCGCACGGCGCCGATCACCCTTGCCTCCCTCGTGCGCCCGCAACGGCCAGGTGGGTTCCCCGGCTTCGGGCGCCCCATCCTCTCGCCGGTCGAGGGAATCGTCGTGGCCGTACACGACGCCGAAGCCGACCACAACGCCTATCGGGGTGTGCCCTCCATCGGCTATGCACTTTCGCAGCGACGCCGGGCCGACCAGGGCTGGATGGCGCTCGCTGGCAATCACGTGTTGATCGATCGCGAGGGTGTCGCGGTCGCCGTCTGCCACCTTCAGTACGGCAGCCTGGAGGTTCGACCGGGGCAGCGCGTAAGGATCGGGGACGCGCTTGGGCGCTGCGGCAACTCCGGCAACAGCACTGAGCCGCACGTCCACGTGCAGGCGATCGATGGCCGAGACATTCGGCACGCGAATGCCGTGCGATTGACGTTCCGGGGATCGCTACCCCGGAACGGACAGGTCGTCGACGTGGGCGGAGAATGGAACATCGGCCCGCGATGAGTGGCGCGGACATGATGTCGACCTGGAGAACAATCGGAGCGCTCGTCGCTCAATGAGTCCGGCACCGAGCCTAGATTGACCCAGGCGCAGGGACGCACCGATCCTCGGGGCCGCGGAGCTCGTGTTCTCGCCGTTGCTCACCGATCCGACCCTCGTTCGCGCGATCGCCTAGGGCAATGCCACCGTCGTTCCAGCGGGTCGCCGCGAGCCCGTTTGGGTTGGGCGCCTCGCGCAACGCTCCGTCAACGTAGGTTTGTAGTCCGAACCTATGAATTGGCGCGTTTGTACAGGCCAGCCAGCCGTGTCAACAGCTGATGCCCACCAATCCGCACTGTTCTGTATTGACATCTCCAGTCGCCTCGGACCACCCTATTGCCGAGGTTCGATTTGTAGGCGTGTCTTACAAACATCTGCCTCGCACCGGCGTCCCATGGAGGAGCGCGCATGCGTGGGTCCCGTCTCACGGCCTTGTTCATGGCCGTCCTCATCGCCTCGATGACCTCGGTGGCGCCAGCGGTGGCCAAGGATCCACCCTCCACCCCGATCTACCTCGATCCCTCCTACTCGTTCGCCGAGCGCGCAGCCGACCTGGTTGCGCGCCTAACTCCGCAGGAGCGTGCGGCCCAGCTCACCTCGAGCATGGCGCCGGCGATCAGCCCCACCGAGAACCCGCTGCTCACCCCACGGTACGCGGGCCAGACGACGCTCAACGACGCCGTGGCCGCGGGTGACACCGAGTTCAGCCCCGCCGGCACGTCGGACATGGCTGTCGGCTCCCCGCTGGTGTTCGATCCTGACGGGATCGCCGAGACCGTGACCCTGACCCAGATCGGAGCCGGGGCCGGCTTCGCGTCATCGCTGCAGGCGGACGCGAGCGCGGGCGACACGACGCTGACCGTGCGGTTTCCCGGGTTCGCGTTCACGGTTGGCCGAACGATCGTCATCGACCCCGGTCCGAACGAGGAGTACCGCGTTGTCGCGAGCGTGGGTGGCGGTTTCACTGGGCCAATCACGATCACCGAACCGCTTTCCACGTCGCATCCATCCGGGGTGACGGTGCAGCAGATTGCGCTGCCCAGCACGTTCGAGCCGGCGCTGACCCACGACTATCCGGCAGGGACGGTGATCCACGTCCTGGCGGGCCTGCCGTCGTACGGCTGGTGGAACGAGGCACTGCACGGCCCGTCCGCCGAGACGACGGTCAGCGGATCCAACGCAGGCGCGCTGGTCAACACCACCTCGTATCCCATCGATCAGTCGATGGGTGCGAGCTGGGATCCCAACCTCATGTACCGGGTCGCGACGCAGATCGGCGACGAGGCACGCGAGGTGATGCGCAGCAACAAGTTCAACCTCGACTTCTACTCGCCGACGGTCAACCTCGAGCGTGATCCCCGCTGGGGCCGCAACGACGAGTCATACGGCGAGGACCCGTACCTGGTCAATCAGATCGTCAACCAGTTCGTGAACGGCATGGAGGGCAAGGACCAGAACGGCAACCTGCTGCCCGAGGGAAGCGGCTTCTACAAGACGCTGACCACGCTCAAGCACTACGTGGGTAACAACAGTGAAGGCTACTCGAGCAGCGACCCGAACGGTCGCCTCAACGGCTCGTCCGACATGGACGACCGCACCCTGCGCGAGTACTACGCAATGCCGTTCCGGCTCATCACCGAGGACACGCAGCAGGGTTCGATCATGAGCTCGTACAACGAGGTGAACGGCACCCCGTCGGCCGCCAGCACATACCTCAACGACACCCTGATGCGGCAGACGTTCGGGTTCCAGGGCTACTTCACCGGCGACTGCGACGCGGTGTCCGAGATCACGCCGCGCCACAACTGGGAGCCCGAGGGCTTTGGCCGGCCGCTGACCGGTGTCGAGTCGCTCGCCTTCGCGCTCGCCTCGGGTGAGGATCTCGAATGTAACGCGGGCTACAAGGGCAACAACTTCTACATCGGCACCAACTCCCAGGGCGGGACCGTCAACGCGATCGGGATGCACATCACGACGCCCAACGGCCTGCACACCATCAACGACGTCGACGTGTCCGCCACTCGGCTGTTCAGCGCGCGCATGAAGCTCGGCGAGTTCAACCCCGACAGCAGCGTGCCGTGGGTCGTCGCTGCCCGTGACCGGGTCCCGATGGGCAGCTGGGTCAACAGCAACGCCAACAACGCGATCACCGAGACGCCCGAGCGCCTCGCGCTCGCGCGCGAGGCGGCCGACAAGTCGATCGTGCTGCTCAAGAACGACACCACCACTCGCAAGGACGGGTCGGAGGGCAAGCTGCTCCCGATCCCGGTACCCACGTCAGGCGAGTTCAAGGTCCTGGTTGTCGGCGCGTACGCCGACAACGGCGGCTTCTTCCTGGGCGGCTACTCGAGCTTCCAGCAGTCGGCCGGACAGGCCAACATGGTCACCCCGTACGACGGGCTGCAGGCGGCGATCACCGCGATCGACCCCGACGCCCAGGTCGACTACATGCGCGGCTTCACGGGCACGAGCTCGAGCGCTGGAAACTGCTGCAACACGATCGATGACAGCGTCCTGACGGCGGCTGCCGACTATGACTACGTCATCTTCTATGCGGGCATGGACCAGAGCGTCGCCAACGGCACGACCGGTCGCGAAGACCGGGACCGCACGAGCCTCCTGCTGCCGGGCCTGCAGGGCGAGCTGATCGATCAGCTCGCGCTGGCCAACCCCAACACGGTTGCGTTCATGGAGACCATCGGACCCCAGGACATCACGTCCTTCGAGCCCGACACGGCCGCCATCCTTTGGAGCTCGTTCCTCGGCCTGCGCAAGGGCGAGGCCGTCGCCGACGTCCTGCTGGGCGCGGTCAACCCGAGCGGCCACACCAACGCCATCTGGTACCAGACCGTGGACCAGATCCCGTCCATCTACGACTACACGATCCGGCCGGTGGGCGACACGGGTCGCACCTACATGTATTACAACGGGCCGCTGATGTACCCCTTCGGGCACGGCCTCAGCTACACGACGTTCGCCTACTCGAACCTCGTGCTCAGCTCGACCAGCCTTGACGCCAACGACACGGTGAACGTAAGCGTCGACGTCACCAACACCGGTGCCGTCGCGGGTGACGAGGTCGTCGAGCTGTACGTCGCGACGCCCGACGCGCCTGCAGCGCTCGAGCGCCCGATCAAGCGCCTCGAGGGCTTCCAGAAGGTGTCCCTCGAGCCGGGCGAGACGAAGACGGTCACGCTCCCAGTGGCGGTGCCTGACCTCGCCTTCTACGAGGAGGCCGCCGCCAAGTGGGTCGTCGACAACGGCACCTACGAGTTCCAGGTCAGCACCTCGAGCGCCGACGCCGATATCCAGCTCGACGCCACCGCCCAGGTGACCGGAACCATCACACCGGTGCCCAGTGTGCTCACCGCCAAGCCACGGATGGACGGCAGCGACCTCGCGCGCGGTATCACCGCGCGCGTGCTGTTCCCCGAGGGCATCGTCGTTGATCCGGGGCTCACGGTCGCCATGAACGACGACACCCTGTACGGGTTCAAGGAGATCGGCCAGAGCGTGCCGTTCCCCAAGGGCATGACCTTGACCTACAGCAGCAACCGGCCGTCGGTGGTCGCCGTCGACGCTGATGGAACCATCCATACCGTCGCCAACGGCGCGGCCACGGTGACCGCGACCGCCACCTACCATGGTGTCTCCGCCTCGACCTCGTTTGCGGTCCGGGTCCTGTCCGACCTGACCGATCTGCAGGTCAACGGCACCACGGTGGCCGGCTTCAATCCCGACATCACCGAGTACGACGTGGTCCTCCCGGACGATGTCCCGCCGGTGCCGATCGTCTCGGCTGCCGCGCAGACGGGCGACGTCGAGATCACCCAGGCCGACGCCGTTCCGGGCGTGGCCACCATCACCTCGACGGGGCCTGACGGCATCGTCGCCACCTACCACATCAACTTCGCCCGGGCGTCGCAGTCCGACGAGTTCGACAGCGCGACGCTGGCCCCTGAATGGAGCTTCGTACGCGAGGCGCCCGACAACTGGAGCCTGACGTCGGATCCCGGCTCGATGGTCATCACGCCGCAGCAGGGTGAGATCGAAGGCAGTGGCAACAACGGCCAGAACATCCTGCTGCAGCCGGCGCTCGGCGACTGGACGATGTCGTCCAAGCTCACCTTCAGCGCCCGGCCCAATGCGGCCACCCAGCAAGGCGGGATCATCGCCTACGCGGACGATGACAACTTCCTCAAGTTCGGCCTCGAGGCGACCTCGGCGTCGAACATCCGGTTCAACGTCACCCTCGAGGACAACCTGCGCGGCAACCCGATCACCCAGACGCTGACCACGGTGTCGGCCAACGACATCCTGCCCGACGACAACACCATCTGGCTCCAGATGACCAAGTCGGGTCCGTACTACACGTCGTCCTACTCGATCGACGGCGACACCTGGGTTCCGGTGTGGACCACGGGAGCCACACTCAACAACGTTCAGGCCGGCCTGTTCGCCTTCAACGGCAACGGCACCACGACCGACCTCACCGTCGCGTTCGACGACTTCCAGATCGACGGGACCCAGGCCGCGCCGGTCACGTTCGAGATGCTGACCAACGCCGTCAACGCCTTCAGCGACAAGGAGGGCGTCGCCAACGCCCTGGTCGCCAAGCTCGATGCGGCGGCTTCGGCCAACGGCACCAACACCCGCGACAATCAGCTGACCGCGTTCATCAACCTGGTGAACGCCCAGACCGGAAAGGCGCTCACCGCCCACGAGGCAGAGATCCTGATCGCTCTGGCCAACGTGCTCATGTAGCCCACGGGACGCCCGGAGCCTCGCGGCCTGGGCGCCACGACTTCTCCCACGGCGCCGCCGGACCGGCGGCGCCGTCCCGCGTCGGCCGCGCCCCAGTCCACGAACCCTGACCGCAGACCCGATAACACGCCGAGCGTGACCGATCGGCAGGGTCAATAGAAGGCCGGGGCGAGAGTCACGGGTGCGTCACGCGCCTACGATGACGCCATGCGCGGCGGGCAAACGTGGTGCTGGTGGGTGACACGGATCGAGCTGTCGATCGCCATCTATCTGGTGTTCATCGGCCTGGACCTCATCGTCCGCGGGGTCGCGCTGGCCCCGTATACGGGGGCGCCGCTGAGTGTCGAGCCGTTGGCCCCGTTCACGCCCTGGGGCATGCTCGCACTCCTCGGCTCGATCGCCGGGCTGACGTGGGGGCGCGCCTTCGGTGGCGGGCATCTTCGAGGCCCGATCGAAGAGCCGCCGCCGCTTTGGCGCCACCGGCCACGCTGACCTCCAAGACTAGGCGCCCGCCAACCCGGGTCGGCCCGCGAGGAGTGGCGCGGACACGATGTCGACCGCGGAGGACAATCGGAACGCTCGTCGCTCAATCAGTCCGGCACCGAGCCTAGATTGACTCAGGCGCACGCCAGGCGATCACCTGATAGATCTGGCGCGTTCACCGTGATTGCGGCCGAGGAGGGCCGCTCAAGCCGCCTCACCACGCTCAACGGACTCGACCATGGCTTGGAACCGTTCAAGGTCCTCTGGATCAGGGGGTTGAAGGTTCGAATCCTTCCGTGCCAGCCAACCCCCCACACTCCCCACTTCCGGGCGCGTGTGCCATGGGCGGCATCTCATTGCCCCATCCAAGCACGCCGGTCGGCATCGCACCGCAACGACGTTCCGTTTGTTCCGTCCCTGCGCCCGCACCCCAAGATATCGGCCGTGCAAGACCCGCTCTCTTGACGGCGGCACCTACCAGATCAGGCGGCCAGACCTCGTCACCTTCGTTCGCCGCTGGGTCAGGGATGACTGGGACTGGACGCGTTGCCCCAAGCACCTCCCCCGCGCCCGTTGGAGACAATGATCCATGTCCGCTGGGACAGGACGAGACCCTCGGTGTGTTGGCTATGTCGACCGGTTCGCTGACACGACTCGAACCCGTCTTGCCTCGATGGGGTCGGCAACACGGACGAGCGTACCCGGTGAGGTAGACATCGCCGTGGTGAGATGAGCACCGGTGGCGCGCCTCAGGCCAGATGAAGGAGCCGCCGTGGGCCACTCACCAGCAGTTGTTTCAGATCCCCCTCGGTTAGCCCGGCCTCCGCAAGACTCGTAGCAAAGCCTGCCAGCCCGTCCGGGTACGGCGGGTTACCCGGCTGCCCGAGGTCGCTCGACACGATGTTCCGATCGATCCCGGTGGCCCTGATGGCGGCCACGAGGTAGGAAGCCGAGACCCGGTCTGACCAGACGCCCGAAGCAACATATGCCGGCCGCTCGAACATCATGCCCGGCACGGCTGCGGCCAACTCCAGCTGCTCACCCACTGACATGCCCGGCACGGCGTAGTCGGGATGTGTGACCAGGAAGCGGGTGCCGGCCGAAGCGGCCAGTCGAGCCACCGGTCCGATCCAGCTCGTGCCGACGTGCCCCGACGCAAGCAGGGCATCAGCCCGTGCCACCGATCGGCAGATCGCCCGGAGGTCTTTCTGGGTCGCCTGACCATGGACATCCAGAGCAAGGCCCCCGGCGGTCTCAGGGATCTGGGCCGGATGCCGGCGTAGGCCTGCCCAGCGTCGACCCTTTCGCCCGAAGACCTCCCCGTGTGCGTCGCTGCCGAGCGAGGGCAGCCACACGACACGCGCGCCGAGGGCCAGTGACACCTCCACCGCGTCCGGGTTGAGACCGCCCGTCACGAATGGATTGAGCACGATCCCGCCAAACACGTCGAAGCCGGTCGCCTCTCGAGCGAGGGCCGCTCGCCCGACGGTGGATTCGACGTGGCTCTTGATCACGAGCGCCCGCATCCCTGCTGCCTGGGCGCGACGGGCAAGCTCGATGTCGCTGTGGCGTCGCGGGGCGAGGTCAGGTCCGCCGTGGACGTGGAGGTCGACCGCGCCGGTGAGCTGGACGACCGGCGCGGTCGTCATTGCGAAAGCAGCCGGCGCGCGACGCCCGAGAGGGCCACGGCCGCGATGAGCAGCGTCCCCTTCGTCCAGTTCTGGACGTACAGCGGGGCCCCGAGGATCGTCAGGCCGGTAAAGATGACCGAGAGAAGCAGCACCCCGACGACGGTGCCGAGCACGTGGAACTCGCCGTCGCGCATCGTGACGGCCCCGAGGAAGTTCGCCGTGAACGCATCCAGGAGCAGCGCGTCGCCGGCGCTCGGATAGCCGATCCCGAACTGGGCCCCGAGCATCACGCCACCGAGCGCGGCGAACGTGCTCGACAGCATGAACGCGAGCACGCGCGCTCGGGTGACTCCGATTCCGGTCAGTCGGGCCGCTTCGGCATTGCCGCCGATCGCATACATCTGACGGCCCACCGGCGTGTGGTTCAGCAGCACCCATGCGAGCGCACACACGACGATCGCAACCCAGACCAGGAGCGGCAGACCCAGCAAGGTCAACTGCCCGAGTCGCGTGAACTCACGCGGGACCCCGACCGCGATCGTGACGCCGCCGTTGTACCAGAAGTTGATCCCGACGAGGATGGTGCCCATCGCCAGGGTTGCGATGAACGCCGCAACCCGAAGCTGCGTGACCACGATGCCGTTCACCAGCCCGATCAGGGCGCCGAAACCGAGCGTTGCGAGCACGGCGAGCTGCCACGGAAGCCCAGAGAAGGCCATCAGCCCGGTCGCCAGGACGCCACCCAGGCTGGCCATGAAGCCGATCGAGAGATCGAACTCGAACATGACCATGCAGATCGTGAGGCCGATCGCGACGACGGTGAGCACCGCGCTCTGCTGCAGGATGTTCACGACTGTCGCGAACTGAAGGAACGCGTCCGGTCGCAGCAGCGAGAAGACGACGACGAGCACGATCAGGGCCCCGATCGTGCCGTAGCGTGCCAGGTACTCCACCAAGTGGCGCCTCGGCTGATGGACGACTGCGCTCTCGCTCATGCGGCCTCGTCGACCTCGTAGCAGTGGTGCAGGATCTCCGCCTTGGTCAGTCGTGGAGGTGCAAGCTCGGTAACGACCCGGCCCTCGCGCATCACGACGGCGCGATCGGCGAGCAGGCAGAGCTCATCGAAGTCCGATGAGATGAACAGCACGGCAGCGCCCCCATCGGCCAACTCCCGCAGGACGTGGTGGACCTCCGCGCGGGCACCAACGTCGAGGCCGACGGTCGGCTCATCCGCGATGAAGACGCGTGCACCGCGGAGCATCCAGCGAGCGAGGACGGCCTTCTGCTGGTTGCCACCGGAGAGCTCGCGCACGGGCTGCTGGGGCGAGCGCGTCTTGATCGACAGCTTCTCGATGTACGAGCGAACGGCCCGACGTTCGGCCCGTCCGTCGATCAGGATCCCCAGCCGGGCGAACCGGGCGAGGCTCGCGAGCGAGATGTTGAATCCCACGCTCTGCCCGATGATGAGGCCGAGACGACGGCGATCCTCGGGCACGAATGCGATCCCTGCCGCCACGGCTCGCCGTGGCGAGGTCATCTGGATCGGCTTGCCCGCGAGCTCGATCGAGCCCGAGCTGGGCGGCTCGAGCCCAGCCAGCATGCGGGCCACCGTCGTGCGACCGGAGCCGACCAGCCCGGCCAATGCCAGGATCTCGCCTGGTCGCAGCTCGAGTGACACCTCGATCCCGGCGGGCGACCGGAGGTTGGTCGCGCGGAGCAGTGGGGCCTCAACCGGGACCTTCACCTCCGGCGGCCGCTCGGGCTCGACCACGTCGCCCGTCATCAGTTCCACAAGATCGCGGCGCGGCGTCGTGGGTGGCACGGTCGCGATCCTCCGACCATCCCGCAGCACCGTGATCCGGTCCGCGATGCTAGCGACCTCTTCGAGTCGGTGGGAGATGTAGAGGACCGCCACGCCATTTGCCGTGAGGTCGCGGATGACGCCGGTCAGGCGTCCAACCTCGCGCTCGGTGAGCGACGCCGTCGGCTCGTCGAGCAGCACGAGATGGGCCTGCCTGAGCAGGCCGCGACACACCGCCACGAGCTGGAGATCGGCGACGCTCATCGATCGGGCGGGGCGATCGAGGTCCGCCGAAGTCAGGCCGAGCCGCTCGACGATGGGGCGAGTGCGGGCACGAAGCGCCCGCCACCGAACGATGGGTCCGATTCGGGGCATCGGCAGCCCAAGGTTTGCGTTTTCGAGGACCGACGCGTTCGGGACCACCGCGATCTCCTGGAACACGGCGGCGACGCCTGCTCGTCCCGCATCGGCCGGACTTCGAAAGTGGACAGGCTTCCCGTCAAGGACGATCTCGCCGGCCGACGATTGCGTCGCGCCGGCGAGGATCTTGACGAGCGTCGACTTGCCAGCCCCATTCTGACCGACGAGAGCGTGGACCTCGCCAGCCTCGAGCTCGAGCTCGTCGAGCTCGAGCGCCCGCTGGCCGGGGTAGTCCTTGACCACCCCGGCCAGCCGGCAGACGACGGACCGCGGGGGGAAACGGCCGTCGGTTCGGACAAGGCTACTGACCGTTCCAGAGCGTGTACGTCGACGACGAGGGCGGGTAGTCGCCCGACGGCAACGTCTGTGGCGTCACCAGCTGGAGGGCGACGTACACGTGGGGTGGAAGCGCTTTGCCAGCGAACGCGTCCTGGAACAGCTCCATGGCCGTGGTTCCGATCTTTGGATAGTCGATGAACCAGTCGGCCTGAAGCACGCTCCCCTGCTGCATCCGCTGGCCGACGGCAGGCTGGTAGTCGGTACCAGTGACAAACAGGTCGTTGCGTCCCGCGGCATCGGCCGCGGCGGCGGCACCGAGCGCCGGCTCGTCCCAGGCGCCCCAGATGGCGCCCAGCTGGCCGGCCGGGTACTTGGTGAGCCAGCTCTGCGTCGTCGCCTGCGCATCGTCCAGCGCCTTGGCGACGTCGAGCTCGTGCTTCTCGACGATGTTGATGTCCGGATAGGCGCCGAGGGCCGCCTCAAGGACCTCCTGGCGCAGGCGGATGTTCGTCGCGGCGCTGAACGCCAGCATCGCGACGTTGCCCTTGCGGCCGAGGCGATCCGCGATATAGGTGGCCTCCTGGGACCCAACGTCGAACGGGTTGGCCACGATCTGCGACGAGACGTTCGGGTCGTAGTCGTTGGAGTTGACGCTGATGAATGGGATGCCGGCCGCCTTGGCTGCCTGGATCTGCGAGGACAGGGCGCTCGGATCGAGGATGTCCACGACGATGCCGTCGACCTTTGCCGTCGTGAAGCTGGAGACGGCTGCGGCGACCTTACCCGGGTCACCCGCCGTGTCGACGACCTGGACGGTCCACCCGAGCTGATCGGCCATCTGCTTCATGGCGTCGATCATCCGGGCCGATCCCCCGTTATTGGCCGCGAGCGACACGACCCCGATGGTCTTCGCTTCCGCGGCAGCCGGACTCGCGGCCGTGCTTGCAGCCGGACTCGCGGCCGTGCTCGCGGCAGGGGCGCTGGTCGCGGGCGCCGCGGCAGTTGGCGCCGTCGTGGGGGTGGGGGTTGGATTGATCGTGCCGCAGGCCGCCACCCCGAGAGCGACAACTGCGAAGGCGCCGATCAGGCGCCGGGACGCGGTGTTCACGTAGAACCTCCTCCTCATCGCACGCTGACGGTCATCGCATCGGCTGACCGTGCGGCAGTTGCCCGAGTGATGTAGCGGCCGCCCCCGGATGGACCGACGAACCGGCCATCTTCGACCATGACGACGCCGCGCAGGATGGTGGCGACCGGCCGCCCGGCGTAGGCGTACCCGTCCCAGATGCTGTAGTCGACGGTGTGGAGATCGGCCAGGCGGAAGGAACCAGCAGCCTTCGCATCGAAGATGACGAGGTCCGCATCAGACCCGACGCGCACCGCCCCCTTCTGTGGCCACATGCCCATGAGCTTCGCGACGCGCGTCGACGTGAGGTCGACGAAGCTCCGCATCGTCATCCCGCGCTTGGCGACCGCCTCCGTGAACACAACCGTGAGGCGAGTCTCGAGACCGTTGTGGCCGGCAGGGGGCGTGGGCAGGGACAGGCCGACCGCGTTTCGGTTGGCGAGGTCGTTTGCGTAGTCATCGGTGCTGACATGGTCGATCGTGCCGGCTTTCAGGGCCTCCCAGATCGCGTCGCGGTGAGATGGTGGCCGAAGCGGTGGATAGTTGCCCCAGTTCGCACCCTCCGGCCGGTCGGTCACGTCTTCCTTGGAGAAGACGAGGTAGTTGTGGCAGGTCTCGGCGAAGACCGGCAGGCCCGCGTCCCTGGCCCGCCCGATCTCGGCGATCGCGTCCGATGAGGTCACGTGGAGGACGTAGAGCGGGATCCCCGCCGCACCGGCGAGGGCGATCGCCCGGGCGACCGCCTCTGCCTCGACCCAAGCCGGCCGACTTTCGTCCGCGAAGCGGTAGCTGGACTTGCCCGCCGCCACGAGCTCGGCGGCGAGCCGGCCGATGATGTCGCCGTTCTCAGCATGGACGATACCCATGCCTCCGGACGCAGCGAGCGCACGGAACAACGCGAACGTTCCGCCGTCACCCGGATACAGGCCCGGGAAGTTCATGAACACCTTGATGCTCGGGACGCCCGCCTCGACGAGCGCGGGCACCTCCTTGAGATCCGCCTCGCTGATCTCGCCGGCGATCAGGAAGTGGAGCGCATAGTCGCAATCAACGTGACCGTCGGCCTCGGCTCGCTTGGTTGCGTAGGCAGCCAGCGGCGAGCCTGCACCCGCGTCGCGATACGCGAAGTCGAAGACGGTGGTCGTTCCGCCATGGAGGGCGGCCCGACTGCCCTGCTCATACGGCTGCGAGAGGATTGGCGGGAGGCCGAAGTTGAAGTGGATGTGGGCATCGATGCCACCGGGAATGACGTAGCGCCCGCCGGCGTCGAGCTCGCGCGTGGCAGAACCGTCGATCGTGCCGGGCAGGCCGATCGCGATGATCCGCCCATCCCGCGCGGCGACGTCCGCGGGGCCTTCCCATGCCTCGTCGACCAGGATCCCGTTGCGTACGATCAGGTCGTATCCCGGTCCGTTCATTCCGGCGCTCCGTACTCATCGAGGATGGCCATCGCCTCAGGGACGCCGGTCAGCTCCTGCCATTCCTCAAACGTCGCCATCTGCGCCCAGCGGTCACGGCTGGTTCCGGTCGCGCGGAGCACCGCGAGAGCGTCCCGCATGGCGGCGACGGCCGCGAAGTAGGCGGTCGTCGGGTAGATCGCCAGGGCGTAGCCGAGATCCTCGAGTTCGCGGCCGGACAGGAAGGGGGTCTTGCCGCCCTCGACCATGTTGGCCATCGTGGGCACGTCGAACAGCCGGGGCACCGCGGCGAGCTGCTCTTCGGTCTCCATGCCCTCGACGAATACGACGTCCGCGCCCGCATCGACATACCGCCGGGATCGCTCCACCGCGTCGTCGAAGCCCGAGACCGCGATCGCGTCGGTTCGAGCCACGATCACAAAGTCAGGGTCTGTCCTTGCGGCAGCCGCAGCACGGATCCGGCCGACATGCTCCTCGGCGCTCACGAGCTTCTTGCCCGCGTAGTGGCCACACCGGCGCGGGACGTCCTGGTCCTCGAGGTGGAGGCCAGCGGCCCCAGCGTGCTCGAGCTCACGCACCAGCCGCTGCAGCGCGAGCACCGAACCAAACCCGGCCTCGCCGTCCGCGAGGATCGGCAGCCCGGTCGCCATCGCGGCTCCGCCCACCTGCGCGACTGCCTCGGTGAGCGAGCGGGTCCCGAAGTCCGGCAATCCGGGGAACGATGATGACGACAGCCCGCCCGAGAAGTAGATGGCCTCGTACCCGGCACGCGCGACGAGCCGAGCGGAGACCCCGTCATAGGCGCCCGGCATCAGCACGAGCGGCTTTGCGGCGATCAGCTCGCGAAACCGGCGGGCGGGCGTGGCAGTCACTCGGACCTCCTCGATGCGGAGTCATCGGACAGCTCGGCAAGCACGTCGTCGCTCGACCTGACCGTGGCGAAGTTGCGGTGGAGCCGCACGAGCGCCTGAGCATGGAGCTCGGCCGTGCGATCGGCGCAGGCGTCGTCGACGAGGACGACCCCGTAGTCGAGATCACACGCGTCCCGCACCGCGCTCTCGACGCAGCCGCTGGTTACGACGCCACCGACGACCAGGGTGTCGATGCCCATCTGGCGAAGCGTTCGGTCGATGTTCGTCGAGAGGAAGACGCTGGCCGTGGTCTTGTTCCAGACGAGGTCGCCGGGCCGATGGTCGAGCTCGTCCAGGATCGCCGCATCGCGGCTGTCTGGCGCCACCTCGATCCCGAACTCGCGGAAACGCCTGCCGTTGTCCCGCGCATTGGGCGCGAACGACACGCAGCGCGTGAACATGACCGGCATACCGCGGGCGCGCGACGCATCGATGAGCCGCGCCGCGGCCGGCACCGCGATGGCCTCCAGGCGCTCGAAGTACGGGGCGATCTGCTCCCACGTACCGTCGCGTCGCGCCCGGATCGCCTGCTCGCCTTCGGCGGAGGCGTCCAGATACTGCAGGTCGATGAGCAGCAGGGCACTCGTCGCTGGATCGACGTGCACATCCTTCAGGCGACCGACGAGATCGCGGATGCCCCCGTACTCCGGGCGTTCGTCCATCACCGCCCCTGCCCTCCTCCGATGGGAGCCCGACGAGGTCGCGGCGGGCCGACATAGGCGACGAGCCGCTGGCGTGGTCGTTCGAAGTGGGTCCGCAGGAGAGCCATCGCGTCCTCGGGCTTCCCGGCCGCGACGAGCTCGATCAGACGGCCGTGTTCTGCCACCGACTGGCGTCGTTCGCTCTCTTCGTAGAGGGCGAGAACCCGATACCGTCGCGACTGATCTCGCAGCAGCTCGATGAAGTTCTGCAGCCGCCGCTTGCCCGACAGCGCGTTGAGTGCGGCGTGGAACTGCGTGTTGAGCTCGAGCAAGCGCTCCACATCGTCCGCCGCGACGGCGTCCTCGCTCGCTGCGTGGATCCTTCGAAGCTCGGAAAGCCCGGCGGGATCCTGCACCTTGCACGCGTACCGGATCGCCAGTCGCTCGAGGGCATCGCGGAGGGCGAAGACCTCGTCGAGGTCCTCCGCGGACAGCACCGAGATCCGGACCCTGCCACTGCCGTCGCGCTCGATGAGCCCCTCTGCCGTCAGCCGGACGAGGGCCTCGCGAACCGGTGTCCGACTGACGCCCAGCAACGCCGCCAGGCGCTCTTCCCGCAATGGCTCGTTGGCCGGGAGCGAGCCGTCCGAGATCGCCTCCCGGAGCGCTCGATAAACATCCGGTCCTGCCTTCGGCATGCCATGTTGTATACAATCTTGCATGCTGAACGTCAAGGGTCGGTTACGCATGCCGAACCGACCGCGGACCGGAGCTGCGCCGCCTGGCCAAGGAGGGCGGTTCAGGGGAGTGGGTCGATGACCGGAACACTGAGCGCTGGCGTCGTCGCGCCAACCGGTGCCGTCCGCGAACTGGCAGAGGGCCTCCGCCGCGAGCTTGGCCCGGACCTGCGGACGGATCTCGGGACTCGCGCGCTCTATGCCTCGGACGCCTCCAACTACCGGGTTGTCCCGGCGATGGTCGCCTTCCCGCCATCGGTCGAAGGGCTCGCCATGGTCGTGGCACGCACTGCAGAGGTCGGGGTCCCGATAACGATGCGCGGAGCGGGTACGAGCGTGGCTGGCAACGCGATCGGCCCAGGCGTCGTCATCGACACGTCCAGGCACCTTCGCGGCATCACCGCGATCGACCCTGATTCGGCTACGGCGACGGTCGAGCCCGGCGTCGTCCTCGACCACCTGAACCGGCATGCGAAGCCGTACGGCCTGCGAGCCGGACCCGACCCCTCGACGCACAACCGCTGCACCGTCGGCGGGATGATCGGCAACAACGCCTGCGGAGCGCACTCGGTGCGCTGGGGAACCACGGCCGCGAATACCGTTTCGCTCGATGTCATCCGGGCGGACGGCACGCTGATGCGGGTCGGTCCAGCCGTGAGCGGGCGCGGCGGATCCGGCCAACCCCTCGACCCACGGCTCGAGCGCAGCCTGCGAGCCTTCGTCGGATCGAGCCGGGACCTCCTGCGCCGCGAACTGCCACCGTGGCCGCGACGAGTCTCCGGGTATGCGCTCGACTGGCTGCTGCCGGAGCGTGGCTTCGACGTTGCGAAGGCCCTCGTCGGCACCGAGGGATCGTGTGTCGTCGTGGCTGCCGCAACTCTCCAGCTCGTGCGGCCACCAGCGACCCGCTCCCTGCTCGTGCTGGGGTTCCCGGATGACGTCACGGCGGCATCGGTGGTCCCGGCACTGCTCGGGCAGGATCCACTGACCATCGAGGGCATGACGGTCGACCTGCTCCCCGGCCGCGAAGGTGACCCCGCCATCGACCTGCTGCCGGTGGGATCGGCCTGGCTTCTTGTCGAGGTCGGGGGGGCGGACCGCGGCGCGGCCGTCGAGCACGCCACACGGCTCGCGGACGCGGCCGGTCGGCGGCTGGAGCATCGCGACGTCCGGCTCCACGTTGGCGGCGACGTGCAGGCGGCTCTCTGGAGAATCCGCGAGGAAGGCGCCGGGCGGGCGACACGGCTGGCCGATGGCTCACCAGCCTGGCCGGGTCTCGAGGACGCGGCCGTACCCCCGGACCGGCTGGCCCGGTACCTGTCCGACTTCCGGGCGCTCATGTCCGAGCACGACCTGCGCGGGACAACGTATGGGCACTTCGGCGAGGGTTGCATCCACGTTCGGATCGGGTTCGGCTTCGAGCGCACGGGCGCGGTTGAGCATTTCTCTCGCTTCATGAGCTCCGCGGCCGATCTCATCATCAGCCACGGTGGAACGCTCTCGGGCGAGCACGGTGACGGCCGGGCGAGGGGTGCGCTGCTGGCGAAGCAGTTCAGTCCCGAGCTGCTCGAGCGCTTCGCCCGGTTCCGGACCTTGTGGGACCCATCCGGGACGCTCAACCCAGGCGTCATCATCGATCCGCCATCGATCGAGGTCGGGCTGCGCCCGCCCCTACCGACGCTGATCCCCCTTGAGCCATCGTTCGCGTACCGAAGCGATCGGGGAGACTTTCGCTCCGCCGTCGCCCGCTGCGTCGGCGTTGGCAAGTGCATCGCCCGCACGACCGATGGCCTCATGTGCCCGAGCTACCGGGCGACGGGCGACGAGCGCCACTCGACCCGAGGGCGGGCCCGGCTCCTCCAGGAGATGGCTGCCGGATCCCTCGCACCCGATGGCTGGCGGTCTCCCGACGTTCGCGACGCGCTCGACCTGTGCCTCGCATGCCGCGGCTGCCTGACGGAGTGCCCGACCGGCGTCGACATGGCTACCTACAAATCTGAGTTCCTCGCCCACCACTATGCAGGACGAATCCGCCCGCGAGTGCACTACTCGCTCGGGTGGCTCCCCTACTGGCTGAGGTTGGCCCAGCCCATCGCCCGCCCGGTGAGCAGGCTCATGCGAGTGCCTCCACTTGCGCGGGCGTTCGCGCTGGTCGCGGGGATCGAGCCGGACCTCGGGCTCCCGCCATTCGCTGCCCCTTCGTTCGCGAAGGCCTACCGACCCAGGGCTCCGCGACGACAGGCTCGCGGGCGCGTCGTGCTCTGGCCCGATACGTTCAACAACTTCCTGACCCCGGGTGTCGCCATCGCCGCGTCACGCGTGTTGGCGGAGGCGGGGTTCGAGGTCGTCGTTCCTCGGTCGCCCGTCTGCTGCGGGTTGACCTGGACGACGACCGGCCAACTTGACCAGGCTCGCAGGGTGCTTCGCCAGACGCTTCGAGCCAAGACGCTCGCAGGCGAAGAGCCGATCGTCGTTCTCGAACCGTCCTGCGCGGCGATGCTTCGGCGCGACATGCCGGACCTGATGCCCGACGACGCACGAGCGGCTGCGCTCGCACGCCGCGTGACCACGTTCGCCGAGCTCCTCGACAGCGTCGGCTTCGAGCTTCCCGATCAGCCGAGGAAGACCGCCGTCGCTCAGCCGCATTGCCATCAGCAGGCGGTTCTGGGCAACAGCGCGGATCGCGCGGTGCTCGACCGCTGTGGCATCGACGCCGAATCGGTCACCGGCTGTTGTGGGCTCGCCGGCAGCTTCGGCAGCGAGCGCGGACACGGCGCCGTCTCGCGCGCTGTTGCGGAGCTTGCGCTCCTGCCAGCGCTCGAGCGCGCTGGTACGGATGAGCTGGTGCTTGCAGACGGCTTCAGCTGCCGGACGCAGATCGCTCATCTCACGGGTCGCCGTGCCCTCCACCTTGCCGAGGTCCTCGCTGATCGCCTACCGCAAAGCGAACCAGACCAACGCCCCTGCGATCGACCGGACGGCCGACCTGCACACCGTGAACTAAGCCACTGACGAAGGGAGCCTCCATGGATCACCGTAGCTTCGTGTCAGACTGGCGTGACGTCGTCACCTACGCCGGTCCCCACCCGCAGCCAACGCTGCTGCGCGACGAGCCCGAGCTCCGCGTGCTCGTGGCCGGGCTCGAGCCCGGTGCCAGCATTCCCGCCCATCCCGAGCGTGCCGCCGTCTACCAAGCGCTCGAGGGCGAGGGGACGTTCCTGCTCGACGGGGAGGGCCTCCCGTTCGCGGCCGGCGCGGTCGTCATCGCTTCGCGTGGCGCCTCACGCGGGATCGCGGCAACGACGCGGCTGGCGTTCCTGGCGGTGCGGATCGGGCCGGAGCTCGAGGCGACGGTTTGACGCCCTGGACGTGCCGGCGCTGTCGCCTCCGCTTCCCGTCCGATCGTGCT
>CAVTIO010000004.1:0-419309 GCA_963734935.1 uncultured Chloroflexia bacterium
GCTGCCAGCGCTGCGACGAGCAGCAGCACCAACACTGCGGCGGCGGGGAGCCACATGCTCGATCCGGGCGCGGCCGTTGACCGGCGCAGCCGGGGGCCAGACCCCGTGCGCGCCTTCCGCGCTGCCTGCACGGCGATGGCCACGGCCGCTGGCGACGGCGGTCTTGCCGCAGTGGCCGCATAGGCCTGCAGTCGGGTGGCAAGGCGCTGCTCGAAGAGATCCATCTCAGTCATCGCGAAGCTCCCTTCGCATCCGGTCGAGCAGCCGGGCCAGTCGGGCCCGCGTGCCGGACGGGGACAGGCCGGTGACGCGGGCGAGCTCGTTGGAGTCGAAGCCGGCGACATAGCGGAGCGCAAGCAAGGCGCGGTCGTCGGGATCGAGGCCCGCGAGTGCGTTGGCCAGATCGATGTCGGCGTTGTGGTCGTGGATGGCCACCGGCTGATCGACGATGGACACGGCGATCTCGCGTACCGCGCGACGGCTCCGCGCGCGGACCATCTGGCGTGCCTGGTTGGCTGCGATGGAGATCAGCCATGGCCGAAGCTGCTGTGGATCGCGCAGGCTGTCCAGCTTGCGCCAGGCGATCGGCCAGGCAGCGGCCACGGCGTCGTCGGCCAGTCCGAGATCGCCGCACACCACCAGGCACACCCGCGCCATATCGGCGCTGAAGGTCTCGACGATCCAGGCGAACGACGCCTCGTCGCCGGCCAGTGCACGTTGAACGCGTTCGGCCAGGTCGGGCACCGCGCGCGTTGTGGATGCGATCCCCATTGCCTCCATGCTCCACAGATGCCGGCCGGCGTCCAGCTGAATTCAGCCGCCTCCGAAGACGAGGACGGTGGGGACCACCACGAACTTACGGTCGACGCCGCACTCGCGGGGAGGTCCCTCAAGCCAGCCGCCTCGCCGCGGCCAGCCATTCACCCCGCGTCTCGATCGGGATCTCGTGGGTTGCTATTGCGCGCCCGACACCTGTCGGGCGCGCCATTTCAACCTTTTCGGGCAGCGCCAGCCCCAATCCGTGCGCGTAGGCCGCCTGGGTCAGCCGGACACCCACGATCTCGGGCCCGGCGACCCTGGCTGAGGCTGCGCCGATCGCACTGGCAGGCGCACCGAGATACCGTGGTATCGTGGATCAACACTCCACGAACGGGAGCCGCCATGACGATCAAGTCCCGCACCCTGCGCCTGCCCGCCGATCAGGCCGAAGCCCTCGAGGCGATCGCCGGCGTCGACGCGGTGTCGGTCAACGAGGAGATCCAGCGAGCCATCGCCGCCCACATCGAGGCTCGTCGGTCCGACCCCGACTTCCGACGGCGCTTGAAGGCCAGCATCGAGCGCAACCGGGAGATCCTCGAACGCCTCGCCCAGTGACCGTCTACCTCGACCTCGCGGACTACCTCCTCATCGCGGAGGCGGTAGGAGCCAGCGGTCGAGGGCGATCCCCATCGCGACCCCGGCGAGGAACGCCAAGACGAGCTCGACCCCGCTCATCGGACCCCCGCGGTGTTGACGGCGCGGACGTATCCGATGGGGGGAACCGGGAGTCGGTGTGGATCGGACCAGCGCGCCGTCATGCTCTAAGGGTCGCGGCGGCAGGCTGCGGTTACTAGTTGGCCGATTGGGCCGTGGTTTCGAGTTGGGGGCGCACGGCGACGCCCGGGTGGATCAGCTGATTTCGGGGAGCACGTCCCTTTCGCCGAGCTCAACCGTGGTGGCGTTCAGGTCCGGCGGCTCTGCGTAGGTCAACACCACCCCTCGGCCAAGGGCATAGCATCGCAGCCCTGGCGAGGCGCAGGAGTCACCACCTGCCGGCCCCGGAGCGATGGTCAGCGTCGCCTCCAGGTCACAGAGGTCCCGATCCAGCCGAGCACGAGTTCACGATCCGATAGGCGGCCAAACGCGATGTCCACGCTCGCCGCGCTGATCATCGGCAGCCGCCGCCGGGCGACGTCGCGGATCCCGGCCAGCCCTCACCGGGCTCCGCCAGGAAGCCACCACCGAGTCTGTGGATGGCCCGGGTGGTGCACCATATGACAAGTGCGCTTGACATGACCCGTGTCTCGTGTCATCGTTCCCCGTGTCAAAGACACTTGACGTAATGACAAGAGGAGTTTACTGATGGATCGCAAGACGCGTTTGCTCGCAGGTTGGGCACTCACCGTGGTGGCCGCACTGGGGATGGTCCTGGGGGCGGTCCCCACGGAGGTCGGCCTGGTGGCGGGGACGGCTGGGTTCCTGATGCTGGGGACGGCGTCCAGCTTGGGCCGGGCCGGCCGGGAAGAGCATTCGTGAACGAGCGCGACCAGAAGGGCTCCTGGTCGTCGACCGAAGTCGACCGGCGAAATCGCACATCGATTGTCATCTGGTCGCTTCTGTGGGTCGGGGCCTTCCTTGTCGCCGACGCTGCCATCGATCGTGGGTGGATCGAGGGTGACGCGGGGGTCGTTGTGGTGTCGATCGGCACGGCGCTTGTCGGGCTGGCCTGGATCGTGTCGTACATGCGCTTCCTGAGACACGCCGACGAGTTGATGCGCAAGATCCAACTCGACGCCATGGCCCTGGCACTTGGCGGGTGTCTCGTCGCGGGGTTCACTCTCATACTTCTGGGTGGTGCCGGACTGGTCCAGGCAGGGATTGTCTGGGTCCTGGTGGTGACTTCGGCCATCTATATGCTGTCGGTGCTCATCGGGATCCGACGGTTTGGGGGATGAAGAACCGGATTCGTGTGCTCCGGGCCGAACGGGATTGGACCCAGGCACAACTGGCAGATGCGGCGCAAGTCTCGAGGCAGACCATCAATGCGATCGAGACGGGCCGGTTTGACCCGAGCCTCCCGCTGGCCTTCGTCATTGCTCGAATCTTCGGCCTGACGATCGAAGAAGTATTTGACCCGGATCCGTGATTCGCCACGGCTGATCGTCGAGAGCGACCTGCCCACGAGTGTCGCGATCTCACGCATCCAACGCGGCTCGTTGGGGCAGGTCCGCGAGTCGCGCGCGCTCGTCCTCGGACAGGTAGCGCGGTGAGTAGCTCTTCCGGATGGCCGGGGCGGTGGCGCTGGTGGCCACGCTCGTGTTCATCTCGGCACCCGGGCCGACGCGAGCGCACACGGGCGGACGTGGGCGGGGTCGCGGGGCGGGATCTCGACGCGCGCCCGCCTCGGGCGCATGGCTGTCGGCACTCCGGCGGCCTGCGTCGCCCGCGGGCGAAGACGCAAGGGACGCGGATGGGTGAGCCTCGCACCACCGGCGCGGCCTGCCCCGCCCGCCGAGGTACGGGAGCTCGGCACCGCATACCGGGCAGGGGCGCGGCGGTGCGGGGCTCGCGCGGAGGGCCATCGTCCCGGACGCCGTCGCCGACTCGGCGACGTCAGCCCTCAGGTCCCAGTCCACTGGCGAAACCCCGGCAATTCGCACAACGCCGGCGATGGAACGCAGTCGCCGGGCTCGTCGATCATCGGACGATCCGTCTTCCTCTGCTTGCACCCCTATCCTCCGGCCCCGGCAACCGCTCCGCCAGGATCCACACGAGTTGCGCCGTCGTCTCCGCCCCGACCTTGGACCGCGCACTCGCCAGGTGATGCTTCACTGTCGAGTGCGACAGGCCGAGCCGGTGTGCCGCCGCCTTCTCCGACCCGGCGACGAGGACGGCCGCGACCACCGCGAGCTCGCGGTCCGTGGCGAACCCGCCAGAGGCTCGACCAGCCCGGACCCGTCTCTCACGCCAGCCGCCTCGCCGCGGCCACCCACTCGTCCCGGCCCTCGATCGGGATCTCGTAGGTTGCTACCGCGCGCCCAACACCTGTCGGGCGCGCCACGAACACCTGTTCTATGTGTGCGTCGTCCGATCTCGTCGATCGTCTTGGCCGTCTTGGCCGTCTTGGCCGTCAGGGCCGGGTTGCGATGCAGGGCTGAGAGGACCCAGCTGCCGATCTTGATGCGCTCGGTCGTCGCCGCAACGGCTCCCGTCATGGCGACACACTCCCAACAGCCTCGCGGGCCAGTCGGCGACGCGCCACAGGAGCTCGTCGGCCAGCCAGGCCGGGTCGAATCGAAGCTCTTCAGGGCCTTTGGCCGAAATCAAGGCCCTCTCGTGGCACCTGCACCGGCGGTCAGTGCCTGCGCGCAGGCTGGTGGCCGGCCTCTGCCTCAGCGGCTGCCCGATCGCCCCAATCGCTCATTCAGTAGCCGCTCTGTGAGCGACGCGACCGCCGCCTGCTGGGGCGCCCACGCCTCCCAGACAGAGCGGCCCCAGCGCTCGACGAGCAGAGCGTGCCCGTCCCGGGAGCCCGCGCGCACGCCGGCAGCGACGACATCGGCGACCGTCAGGTCGCCAGTCGACGGCGGCCGGGGTAATGCGGGCCAGGTTGCGTCAGGCCGGCCCATGCGCCCGTGGAAGCCTCGGACCATGGTCCCAGACCAGCCGCGCTCGAGGGCGAGGTAGAGCCCGACGAGGGAGTAGGCCACGTAGATCCCGCCGGTCGGACCGCCAGCGTGCTGGGCGCCGTAGGCATCGACGGTCAGCTGATGGAAGCGGCTGACGAGAAGCGGGTCGCTGAGCTCGAAACCAGCCACCTCGGCGCGGAGCGCCCAGCACTCGGGCGATGCGTTGAGTGCTCGGTCGAGCGCGATGCCGCCGGGGGTCGCCCGGAGTCCGCAGCCTGGACAGATGGAAACCATCATGCCGTTGAGGATGGGACATCTGCAGGTTCGGTGCGCCCGGCGCCCAGCTCTGTCGAGGACCGATCCGTATGAGCGCTGTTGGTGGACCGCGGTAACGTGTCAGCGCGTTGCTGCCAGCCGGTCAGGCAACCGCGCGCCAAGCGAGGTAGCCGACCGAGGCGACCTCGAGCCACGCCCGGGCATTGGCCTCGGTGCCCTCATAGCAGCGCGACAGGCGGCGCCAGCGCCCGAGCTGCGCGAAGGCGTGCTCGATCCGATAGAGCGGCCGGATCGGGACGAAGCCGCTGACACCCGGTGGGGGCGCCTTGATGTCGAGCGCGAGGTGCTTGCGCGCCGCGAGCCGTTCGAGCCCGCGATACGCGCGATCGCCGACGATGGCATGCAGGCGCGGCAGATCCGGGATCCGCGCGTCCAGCAGCTCCCTGGCGGCGGTGACGTCGTGTGGGCGGGCGGAGCAGGCCGCCGCGGCGACGGGCAGCCCGAGGATCTCGACGAGCAGTGTCCGCTTCGTGCCAATCGTCCGGCCGTCCCTCCCGCCGGCCTGGTGGAACGTCGGCCCGTAGCGGCCGCCGCGGACCGTCTGGGCGTCGACCGTGACCATGCTGGGAACGGGCTCGCGATCGTGGAACCAGCGGACGACCGCGACGAGGCGGGTCATTGCCGCCGCCCAAACCCCGTTCGCCCGCCAGCGGCGCCATTGGGCCCACACCGCGGTCCACGCTCCGTAGCGCTCGGGCAGGTAGCGCCATTGGCAACCGGTCCGGCCGATGAACAGCATCGCGTCGACCATCAGCCGGCGCGGGACCACGGCCGGCGCGCCGCGGCGGCCGGGCGGATCGAAGAGATCCGCCACGAGCTCCCATTGCTCATCGGAGAGCGCGATCGCGAAGGCCACGTCCGGAGTCTTCGGGCTGCCGGTGACAGCTCACCTGTCACGAACGGCTGTTCTGAACGGAATCTTTCGGCCACAGGCCCTCAGTTTGCCGGGCCACCGTCCGGATCGTCTGCCAGCGCGGCGCCTCGCCGGTCGCCGACGCCTCGAGGAGGGGAAGGGCCAGTCCGATCTGCAGCGGCCGCATTGGCGGCACCTCGTGAGCTGAATCGTGGGCTCCCCATGCTATCGACGCGGTTGCGTGTCACTCGACCCTCCGTCGCAGCCACAGGCCGAGCCCGGCAGGTCGCAGCACGGAGCGCACCGTCCAGTCGAGATCCGTCGTGACGGTCACGATGTCGACTTCGTCGCGCAACCGCTCGGAGAAAGCGCTGATGGTTCGCTCGGCATCGAAGCGAGCGCGGTCGAAGCGCCGGTCGACGGCCGTCTGGACTCGGCGCCGGACCGGCTGGAAGCAGCCCGCGACGATCAGTGTCGAGATCGCCACGGCGATTGCGTCGCCTCCGGTAACTGCACCAAGTGGCCCCTGCAGGACGAGGGTCGCGAGGATGTACGCTGCCAGGAGGAGTGCGCTGAGCCCGCCATAGGCGATTGTCCGGCTGATGATCCGGTCGACGTCGTAGAGCCGGAAGCGGAGGATGGCCAGGCCCGCTACGGCGGGCACGCCGACGAGCCCCAGGGTCACCACGATCTCGAGTGCCTTGATCTGATCATGGGGCGCGCCGGAGATCGTCGCGACCCCATAGATCGCAAAGGACACGCCGGCAACGATTGAGGCGAGGGCGAACCACTTGATCTGCTGCCGCAGGTCGCCCGACGCGCGGTTGAAGCGGAGTACGAGCGACGCCCCGGCCAGAACGATGGCGATAGCCAGTGGCAGGCTGGCGGGGCCGAGCACCCGCTCGTTGTACGTCTCAAAATCCATGCCCGCTGCCCCGAGCGGGTTATCGAGGACCTTTGCCAGGTCGATTGGTCCGGGGAGGAAGGCGTTCGCCACACCGAAACCGAAGACCGCGAGGACGCCAAACGCGACCGCAATCCGCCATCGTGGCGAGAGGAGCCGGCCCGTTGGGAACACGAGCGGCAGGAAGATCAGGACGATCCCGATTGCTGGCACCCAGAGCCACACCAGGACCCAGGCGAGACCGGCCGTCAACGGCAGGCCGCCCGGGACAACAAGGACGGACGCGTTGACATATTCGACGAGGAGCGCTTGAGCGCCGAACACCAGCCCGACCGTGCAGAACAACCATCCGTTGACGTTCTCGGGTCGGCGAGAGCTGACGACCGCTCCTACGGTCCCAAGGGCAACGGCGAAGACGGCTGCCGAGCCGCGGAAGCCCCAAGAGTCGGCGACGTCTGCGGTCAGGGTCATGATCAGGATCGCCGCCGCGGCGACGACCAGCGACATCGTCGCCATCCAGATCGCGAGGGGCCAGCGTCGACGGGTCATGGCTCGCCCCAAGAGGCTCGGTCGCGGCCACGCCGGCTCCGCCGTCGCCGACGCGAGGGCGAGGCTGATGCCGAGCGGACGATCGCATCCGCTGCGTCCGTCCACGAGGGCTGGTCCGCCTCCCGGGTCAGGACGTAGGGCGGGATCATCGCCAGGACGACGTCCAACACGCCCGCCCAGGCGGCGACCATCGCTCCCAAGGGCGTGCCGCGCGCATGCCAACCATCGGTACTGGCGCCACTCGTCATAGCCACGCCTCAGCTATGTCCGCATCTGGAATGAGGGCCAGTCTCACGAAGCAGACCCAATGTGTTCGCAGTCAACTGGCGGCCTCGATGGGCCAACAGGATCCAGACTGAAATCAAGGGCTGCGGTTTCTCAGTCGGCTTCCCAACGATCCGCGCTGAAAGCTCCGCACGACCCAGCTAGATGATGTCGGCGGGACGATCGCGTGCCTGGCGGGCAGTGCGCGGTGGCCGAAGAACCGCGTCAGAGCGTTGCCGCTCGAGCCACACCAGGACACATCCGGTGATCGTCCCATACCCGGCCACGAGAACTGTCCCGAAGAGGACCGTGGCCAGAACACGTGCGACGGTCTCGCCCAAGGGGCCCACCATGCCGTCGTACAGGGCCGCCCCCCCGAGGCGGCCAATGCCAAGCCCAACGGCCAACCCGACGGTGCTCGCGACGACCCACCACCCGGCCCGCGTGAACCGCTGCCGGAGCAACAGCCATTGTGCGATCCCGAGCGACAGTCCAAGGAAAGCCCCGCCCAAGACGAGATTCGTGACGAAGTCCACACCCGCCACCTCGGACACGATGGCGGCGACCACCAGGGCACCAGTCCCACCGACACCGCCGCCGACAACGCTCGCCAACACCCATCGATCTCGCACGGAGGCGCCGCGCCGCCGCAACAGGAACCACTGAGCGACGCCGATCGACGCCCCAAGCACCGCGCCAGCCCCGGCCGAGACGAGGGTCCGTGCGACGACCTCGAGATCGTCGCCGAGAACCACCGCCAGCGGGAGGTATACGGCCAGACCGATCATCAAGCCGATGGAGCTTGCCACCACCCACCCGAGCCAGGTATCCCATCCGACCGGTGTGCGCTTCATCTCCGTCACGTTCGCCTCCCTGCGTCGGTGGGCCCGACGCCACGTGCCGCCGGTTCGGTCCACGCCGTGGATGATCTACGCGGCAACAGGCTTGTCCGGGTCCTCGATGAGTGCGAGCTCCTCGGAACGCAGCCAACGGCCGAGACCCAGAAGACCGACGGCCAGGATCACGACACCGAGCGTCAAGCCGACCTCGTTCTCGACCCAGTGCACACCCCACAGTCCGGTGAGGTCGATCGGGCCTGGCGAGCTGCGGAGGACCGCCCAGGCGACCGCGCCGACGACAGGCCCGCTCGCCATCAGCGCGATGGGAAGTCGCGGCGCCAGGTTCCGCCTCCACATCGCGGCGGCGAAGAGGAGGGTCCCGACCATAGTCAGCGTCCCCCAGCCGGTGAAGACCCAGGCCAAGAGGGCTGCGACCAGCCCGACGCCGCCGACGATGAGCCCGGATGTCCCAAGGGCGCCGAGGCCGCCATGGCGCCGATCCAGCCCGAGCATCGCGGCCACCATGAAGGACGCCGCGCCAAGCAGTGCCGCGGCGCCGACAGCGTACGAGATGGAGGAGGCACCGCTCTGAAGGTCGTATCTCGGCTCGAGCAGACCCGCCAGCCACCAGGACCCGATGACAACCAGCCAAAGGACCGCGCTCAGGATGGCGAACGTCCCCGCAGTCCGGGTCGATCGGGTCGGGACGGCGAGCCCCCCGTTCGGCGCAGACGCATACGCCCTCGCCACGAGGTCGGGGTCGCCGAACCGCTCGAGGGCAGCGCGCTGGGCGAGATCGGTGTCGATACCGCCGGCCTCGAACCGCTCGACGGTCGAGTAGAGGTGATCCTCGATCTCGGCTACGAGAGCATCGACATCGGGGCGCCAGCGGACCCGGCGACGGAGCGATGCGACGTACGCGTCGATCAGGCCGTAGCTGGCCATTCGGATCCTGCCAGGACGCTGGCGACGGCGCTGGTGAACTCGTCCCAAGCACGGCGCTGTTCCACCAGCGCACCGCGACCCCTGTCGGTCAGCTGATAGGTGCGTCGGTTCCGTCCCTGGACGACCGACCACTCGCTCGAGATCAGACCACCCTTCTCCAGTCGATGCAGGGCTGGATAGACCGTTCCCTCGGGTAGATCGAACGCGTCCTCGCTGCGCTCCCTGAGGCGCTCGATCACGGCGTAGCCGTGTTTCGCGCCGTCGGCCAGCGTCGCCAGCAGCAGCAGGTCGAGGTGCCCCTTCAACGCCTGTCCTCTCATACTGAGTCACGCTATCCTATGTGTCACTAGGTGTCAAGCCATACGTGCTATTCCGGCCCTGGGCGATGGCCCGCGGAAGCCCGCCACCGCGACCGACGGTGTGGTGATGGGCCAACGGAGCGGCGCCCGGCGAGCTGATCGCCGCGGCAACCTTCGCCGGCAGCCTTCCGGCGGAAGGATTCTCGGCGGAATCCCTCGGCGCCGTCGATCTGAAGGGCATCGCGCACCCGACCGAGGTTGTCCGGCTAACTCGCCGATCCCAGGAGCCTCCAGCAGCCGCGTCTCGGCGCCCCCGGGACTGGAGGTGATCTTCCGGATCCGGCGACCCATGGGACACCACCTCGTGATCGGACGAGCTTGCTGCTGGAACGGGCGCCAAATGCGTAGATCAGGCGCTCTCCCGCGAGATCAGAGCTCCACCGGCTCGTTCGACTGGTATTCGGATAATTGTGGCATCCGCGCGCTCAAGTCCTGTCGGGCGCGCCATTGCAACCTTTAGGGCAGCGCCAGCGCCAATCCGTGCGTTTGGGCCTCGGGTGTCAGCCGAACTCCAAGGATCCGCCGACCGGCAACGGTGATCTGGTCGTTGAGGGCGCGCAGCCACTCGAGCGCTCGGTCTGCTGGTAGACCGGCGGCCGTCCGTTCGGCGACCGCCTCGCGCTGCTCGCGGAGCACCTTGAGTCGCGTCAGGTAGGTGTCATCGCCGAGACCGCCCGCAGCGTGCTCCAGCGCCAGCTCGCGGATCTGCCGGTCGATCCGCGCCCGGTCGATTGCGACCGGCTGCTGACTCGACCCGAGGGCCGCGGCGGCGTCTATCCGCCTGGGGTGCTACTCCCCGCGGCCACTGAGTGGCTGCTCATTCGAGATGCCGGTCAAGAGAACGTGGAGCGTTGCATCCAACTCGGTAGCGAATCCGGCCGTCGCCTCCTCGCGCGATGCCCATCGGTAGAGCACGCCGAGGTACGCGTCGAACAGCACAAGGCCGGCTCGGTCGGCGTCGATCCGGGGGTCGACATCGCCCCGCTCCTGCCCGGCCCGGATCGTGGCCGCGAACATCCGGGACGTGTCGGAGTCGGCGGCCAGGAGTGGGCCACCTGCCTGCAGCCAGGCTCTCGCCATCGCCCGGCCGGTTCTTGGATCCTGGGCGAACATCCCCGCGATGGCGTGAAGCGCGATGGCCAGCTGTTGCGCCGTCCGAGTCGCACCCGCGTCGTATTCGGCGAGACGGCTCGCCAGCTCGGCACGGCGGTCCTCGAACCAGGCGAGGACGAGATCCGACTTGCGAGGGAAGAAGTTGAACACCGTGGCCCGCGAGAAGTCCGCCGACTCCGCGATCTCATCCATCGTCGTGGCCTCGTAGCCCTGGGCCGCGAATAGGGCGACCGCGGCGTCGAGGAGGCGTTGACGGGTCCCACGCTTCTTCCGCTCACGCCGGCCCGGGTCACTTGACAACTTTATACCTCAGTATAAGTATGGACCTCCACTCAGTATAGCGTCGATCTCCCGGATCCAAGGAGCGGAATCACCATGCAGGAACTGGTCGTCGACTTCATCACCTCACTCGACGGCTATGGCGCGGCCGACGGCTGGCCCGGATGGTGGGGTCTCCAGGGTCCGGAGTACCTCGCCTGGCTCGCGGAGCAGCCCGAGCGACGGTACACGCTACTCATGGGGGCGACGACGTACCGTCAGATGGCCGATTTCGCGGCGCAGCTCGCGGCAAGCGAGTTCGACCCAGCGAGCGACGAGGCCGCGAGCATCGAGGAGATCTCGAACGCCGACAAGGTCGTCGTCTCATCGACGCTGCGGGTACCGCTTGCGCTCCCGAACACCCGCCTCATCCGGACCGACCCAGTAGAGGCAGTGCGAGCAATGAAGCGCGACGGATCGACGCCGATGCGCACGGTCGGCAGTCTCACGCTCAGTCGATCACTGCTGGAGGCTGGCCTCGTCGACCGATTCCGGGTGGTCGTGTTCCCGGTGATCACCGGGCGAACCGGCAGCGATCGGATCTACGACGGCTATCCCGATATCGCCCTGGAGATGGTGTCCAGTCGGACGTTTGACGGCCGGACGCAGCTGCTCGAGTACGTACCCACCGTCCTGTCCGGACCGCCGGGCTCGTAATCCGTCGGCTACCAAGAAACCCGTCGGCGTCCCCAATCCTCTGGCGCCGACATCGAGGAGTACCAATCGTGTCACTCGCCCGCGTCCAATTCTTCTCCATCTCGCTCGACGGCTTCGGCACTGGCGAGGGCCTCAGCCTCGAGGCCCCGTTCGGTCATGCTGGCGAGCGCCTGCACGAGTGGATGTTCGTCACCCGCTGGTGGCGCCAGATGGTCGACGAGCCGGGCGGTAGTTCCGGCATCGACGACGCGTTCCTGCGGCTGCACGCCTCGGGAGTTGGCGCTGAGATCATGGGTGCGGGCAAGTTCGGCTACCCCGGCTGGCATGAGGATCCTGACTGGCGGGGCTGGTGGGGTCCGAACCCACCGTTCCACACCCCGGTATTCGTCCTGACCCACCACCCACGCCCATCGATCGAGATGGAAGGCGGCACGACGTTCCATTTCCTGGACGCCTCACCCGAGGAGGCGCTCCGGACGGCTCGCAAGGCCGCAAACAACCTCGACGTCCGCATTGGAGGAGGTCCCACCATCATCCGCGAGTTCCTGGCTGCGGGCCTCATCGATCACCTGCACGTGGTCGTGGTCCCGATCCTGCTCGGCCGGGGCGTACGACTCTGGGACGGCCTGGAGGGGCTCGAGAAGGACTACGCGATCGAATCCGCCACCACGCCCAGTGGTGTCGTCCACGTGCTCCTCAGTCGGACCATGAGCTGAGCTCACAAGTGTCGCGCTCGGCGCGTCGACCAGGCGATGAACTGCCCGCGTGACCGCCATGTTCGACCGGTGAACCAACTGCTCAGGTGGCTCGGCAACATCGGCGCCGAGTCCACCGACGACTTGGAGACGAAGAGCCGGAAGGCCCTTCTCGTGTACCTGGCCGTGCTGATCTGGCCGATCTCGCTGGTGTGGGCGGTCCTGTACCTCGCACTCGGGGCCCCGGCGGGCTCCGTGGCATTTCTCTACTTCGTGGTCTCGGTCGCCTCGATCGGTCTGTTCGCGCGCACCCACAACTTCGAGCTCCTGCTCCGCATCCAGCTGCTCGACATCACGCTTGCCCCCACGCTGTCCATGTGGCCGACAGGCGGCTTTCTCGCGTCGGGTGCCGTCGGCATCTGGGGCATCCTCGGACCACTCGGGGCGCTCGTCTTCAGCAGCGTTCGCTCCAGCGTGCGCTGGTTCATCCTGTTCGCGGTTGCCTTTCTTGGCGCAGGCGTCCTCGGTGAGCTGAGCGGCGGCATCTCGACTCTGCCGCAATGGTTCAGCACGACGATGCTGGCCCTGAACGTGGTCGTGGGCGGCGCCGTGGTGTTCACGCTCCTCGCCGTCTTTGCGCAGCAGCGAAAGGACGCCCAGGACCGCGCCGAAACGCTCCTCCTCAACATCCTGCCCCGCTCGATCGCCGAGAAGCTGAAGGCAGAGCCGCAGACGATCGCGGATGCCTTTGCCTCGGCATCCGTCCTGTTCGCGGACGTGGTCGACTTCACACCGATGGCCGAGCGCGTCTCACCGGCACGCGTGGTCGAGATGCTCGATCAGCTGTTTGGTCACTTCGATGCGCTGGTCGAGCGCTACTCCCTGGAGAAGATCAAGACGATCGGCGACTGCTACATGGTCGCGGCGGGCATCCCTTCGCCCCGCTTGGATCACGCTCAGTCACTGGCGCTGGTGGCGCTCGACATGCTCGATGCCGTGCGCGAGAAGGGCGCGGTCGGATCGCTGGGCCTGGAGCTGCGGATCGGGATCAACTCCGGCCCGGTCGTGGCGGGAGTCATCGGCCGCAAGCGGTTCCTGTATGACCTGTGGGGCGATGCAGTCAACACCGCTGGCCGCATGCAGACGGAGGGCACGCCCGGCCGGATCCAGGTCACGCGGGCCACGTACGAGCTGCTCAAGGACGAGTTCGTTTGCGAGCCTCGTGGCGCGGTGAGCGTCAAGGGCAAGGGCGCGATGGAGACGTGGTACGTGCTCGCACGCCGGCCAGCAGCTGCCAATTCGCCCGGCTGAGCGCAGGACGTGAAGACCATGTCCCAGGCCGCAATCGCCAGCAGTGCCAGGACCACGCCGTGCTACCCACATCCGCAATCGGGTCGTGCGCTGATCTGGTGTCGTCTGGCTCAATGCCCTCTACGACGAGCCACGCCTCGGCCCGGCCGCGGTAGATCAGCTGCTCGGTCGTGGGGCCCAAGCGTGCCCGCAGGTCGGCCACGTGGAGCTTTGCCGTGCTCGGCCGCACGCCGAGTATTGCGGCCGCACTCGGCACTGAGCCCCCCGCCGCGACGAAGGCAGCGAGGACGTCGACCTGTCGGGCTGTCCGCGTCGCCGGAGGCTCGCCGCGAAGGCCCCCCGTCTCACGCAAGCCTTCCGGCGGCGGCCAGCCACTCATCCCGGCCCTCGATCGGGATCATCGTAGGTTGCTAACGCGCGCCCGACACCTGTCGGGCGCGCCAGGACAGCATCTGGCATGGCCGGCGCCAGTCCGTGCGCGTGTACTCCTTGTTCGTCAGGAGCGCCGTGACGACCCTTCACCTCACGCCCCGCCAGAGCGCGGAGGCCTCGAGCCCCAGCAGCGCGAGGATCGCGCCGAGGAGAGGCAGGAGCGTATCGGGAGACACGTCATACCCGGGGACAACGCCGCGACGAGCTCAACCCCGCTCATCGGGCAACCGAGCGGCAGTTGACGGCGCGGACGGACCCGGCGGGGGACCCCGGAGTCGGTGTGGATCGGACCGGCGCGCCGTCATGGCCCTAGGGTGGGGGCGCCGGGCCGCGCTTACTAGTTGGCCGATTGGGCCACGCTGTTTGCTCACCGGCTCAGGAAGTCAGAAACCGAGGCTGCACACCGATCGAGCTCGTCCAGCCACGGTGCATGCCCGGCGTCTGGCAGCACCTCGAGTTCGGCGCCTGGGATCCGCGCGACGACGGCACGAGCGACCTCCGGCCCACCGAACGGGTCGCGGCCACCCCAGATGAAGCGTGTCGGCGTGCGAATCGATGCGAGAAGCGCAGCTGGCAGCAGACGCGGATCGAAGCCTCGCAGGGGAGACACCGAGGAACGCGCGAGGACCAGCTCGTTCCGCAGAGTGTCGGTATGACGCAGTAGAGCCAGGTAGGCATCGATGTCGGATTGCGCAATACGTCCCGCGTCGAGGCTCGGCCCGTGGCCGACAGTCCGGAAGATCGACCGGACGGTACCCTCCGTGGCCGGCATCGCCGAGGCGATGCGCGCCACGCCCGGGAGTGCCATCAGCCGCATCGAGTTCGGGACGGCTTTCGTTGGCGCTCCAACCGGCCAGCTGAACTGGACCATCCGAAGCAGCCGGTCGGGATGGGCTGCGGCACTCCGCAAGCCCATGAAACCGCCGAGCGAGGTGGCGACGACGTGGGCGCGCTCGATCCCGGCCGCGTCGAGGATCTCGGCAACCATGTCGTCCCCGAGCGCCATGAGCTCCAGCGTCGTCGGCCTCGTCGGGAATGCCTCGCTCAGCCCGGTGCCCGGCCGGTCGAGGAGCAGGCACCGGAAGCCTGGCAGTCTTGCGGCAAGCGTTGCCCAACTGGCGCCGCTCGTGTTGGCGCCGTGGATGAACAGGGCGGGCGGGCCGGCGCCGACTTCTTGAACACGGACCCGCAAGCCAGTCCGAGGCAAGTCGAGAAGCCGCTCCATCGCCGACACGCCGAGGGACGCCCACAACTCTTGTTCGGCCGCCCGATAGAGCGCCTCGTCCACCAGGTCGCTCCCAAATGGCGGCATCCGACTTTCTCCACGCTACTCGGGGTCGTCAACGGCGGCGCGCCAGGATGGCACCTACTCCGCTGCCTGGCGGCCGCCTGCTCTTGACCACACGGACCCCGGACGCTAAGGTTAACTAGATGGTTAACTGTTGGCGCCGACGATGGACGAGCTGAGCCGGGTATTCGACGCACTGGCCAACGACCACAGGCGCGAGATGATCCGGCTGTTGGCTCTTCAACCACGGTCGATCAGCCAATTGGCGGATCTCCGCGGTCTCTCACTGCCGGCGATCCACAAGCACGTCCGCGTGCTCGAGGAGGCTGCGATGGTCAGCCGACGCAAGCTCGGGCGGACGAACTTCCTGGCGCTCGAGCGGGAGCCGCTCGGCCGTCTTCAGGCCTGGACGGACCAGTTCCATCCGTGGTGGGGCACCGACGCGGAGACGCTGGCGAACTACGCCGACGCAGTCCGTCGAGACCCACCTTCAAGCGAGGAGGCATCGTGAAGAAGTTCGTGTTCCTGGCCCATGGCGAGATCGAGCGGAGCCCCGAGTTCCAGCAGGCGCACCGGGCGTGGTGGTCGTCGATCCAGGGCCACGTGGTCGACTCGGGCAATCCCCTGTTCAATGGACGGGATGTCACCAGCGGCGGAACGGTCTCGGAGCTCAGCGCCGACCAGTCGCCGGCCCTGGGCTACTCCATCGTGGAGGCCGAGACGATCGAGGAAGCCGTGGCATTGCTGGCCGAGTGCCCAATGGACATGTGGGTCTATGAGGCAATGCCGATGTGACGTCGCTCAGGATGACCGGCGTCGAGCGGAGCTTCTGCGGTTTCCAGACACCTGGCTGCATGCCGTGCGGCACTTGTCCCGCGCTCGCAGGAAGGCTGACGATGCCGTCCCGAACAGGAGACTGCCGATGACGACACCGAAGGCCGGGTTCACCCTGGAGGAGGCCGCGCAGATTGCCGCCACCCTCGGGATCGACTTCGCCGCCGAGCCGTTCACCCTGGATGAGTACCGGTCAGGCCTCGACGTGGAGCTGGAGCACGGCCGCCGCGATCCCGAGACCAACGTGACCGGCGACGACCCGGTCCTGACCGGCAAGATCGCGCTCGCCCACCTCCGCGAGCTCCCCGACTACTACACGCGGCTGGAGGCCATGGAGGCCGCGGCCGGCTCCTGATCCACGCGACGGTTCCGTTCCTGATCTCCAGCCGCTCGTCGCGGCCGTCGATCGGGATCTCGTCGCCGATCAGAACGGAATCGCATCCTCCGCGTCCACGGCCTCGACGAGCGCGCTCCGGTCCCACCCGGGGGCCGTGTTCGGCCCGGCTCAGCGGAGGGGTTCGGTCGGTGTCACCACGACAACCGGGATCGGGCGCGCGGTATGGGCCTGATAGCCGGCGTAGCGCCGGTGGTTGTTGCCGTTGACCAGGGCCCACAGGTGCGCGTAGGCAGGATCATCCGCCGCCACGACCGTCGCGTGCGCGGGCGCCCGTCGTCGTCCGATCTGCACGCCGACCTCGGGGTTGGCCTCCACGTTGAGCAGCCACGCCGGCGGGCGATCGAAGCCGTGGTTCGAGGCGACCAGCGCATAGCCGTCGCCGTCCCGCGCATAGATGAGGACCGCCGGTCGAGCGGCGCCGGTTCGCCGGCCGGTGGTCCACAGGATCAGCGACGGGACGCCGGCCAGGCGATGGCCGATGCGTCCCCGGGATCGGACATACAGGGCCGCATGGACACGCAGGTAGGCGCGCTGCAGGGACGCGGTCAGGCTCACCGGCAGGCCATCAGAACAGCCCGGTGACGTTCCCGTCGTCGTCGATGTCGATCCGCTCGCCGCCGGGTCGTGACGGCAGCCCCGGCATCGTCCGCATGTCGCCCAGGATCGGGGTGATGAACCCCGCACCGGCCGAGAGGCGGACCTCGCGCACGGGGATGCGGAAGCCGGTCGGCGCACCGAGCAGCTTGGCGTCGTGGCTGAGCGAGTACTGGGTCTTGGCCATGCACACCGGGAGAGACCCGTAGCCCATCTCGGTGTAGGCCGCGAGCTGCTTGCGTGCGGACGGGCTGTAGTCCACGCCATCCGCGCCGTAGATCCGCGTGGCGACGGACTCGATCTTGTCCCTGAGCGGCAGGTCATCCGGATACAGCAGCGCGAAGTCGGGCGAACCCTCCTCGGCGGCGGCCCAGACGGCCCTCGCGAGGTCTTCCGCCCCGGCCCCGCCATCACCGAAGTGGCGCGCCTCGACCGCGTCGCGGGCGCCGGCCGCCAGGGCGACCTCCTTGATCACCGCGATCTCCTCGGCCGTGTCGGTCGGGAACAGGTTGATGGCCACCACGACCGGGACGCCAAACGAGCGGACGTTCTCGATCTGCTTGACGAGGTTGGCGGCGCCTTTGCGGACACCGTCGGGGTTGGTCTCGAGCAGTGCCGGGTCGAGCGGTTTGCCGGCCACGATCCGACCCACCCCGCCGTGCATCTTGAGCGCGCGCACCGTGGCCACGATCACCGCGGCGTCGCAGGTGAGCCCGCTCGCGCGGCACTTGATGTCGAAGAACTTCTCGGCCCCCATGTCGGCCCCGAAGCCGGCTTCGGTGACCACGATGTCCGAGCTCGCGAGCGCGGCACGGTCGGCGATGATGCTGTTGTTGCCGTGGGCGATGTTCGCGAACGGCCCGCAGTGCACGAAGGCCGGCCCACCTTCGAGCGTCTGCATCAGGTTGGGCTTGAGGGCGTCCCTGAGCAGCACCGTCATTGAGCCCGCCACCTTGAGGTCGTCGGCGGTGATCGCCGTGCCGTCACGGCGCGTCGCGAGCACGATCCGCCCCAGCCTCGCGCGCAGGTCGCGAAGATCCGACGCCAGGGCAAGGATCGCCATCACCTCGGACGCGACCGTGATCACGAACTGCGACTGCCTCGCGTACCCGTTCTCACGACCGCCGAGACCGACGACGATGTCGCGCAGCGCACGGTCGCTGATGTCCACCACCCGTGGCCAGAGCACGTTGTTGGCGTCGATCCCGAGCTGGTTGCCATGGTGGATGTGGTTGTCGATGAACGCCGCCGCGAGATTGTGGGCCGCCCCGATCGCATGCACGTCGCCCGTGAGGTGGAGGTTGAAGTCCTCCATGGGGATGACCTGGGAATAGCCGCCGCCCGCGGCGCCGCCCTTGATCCCGAACACCGGTCCCAGCGATGGCTGGCGAAGGGTGACGCTGGCGCGCTTGCCGATCCGGTTGAGGCCCTGGCCGAGTCCGACGGTCGTGGTGCTCTTGCCCTCGCCCAGCGGCGTGGGGCTGATGGCGGTCACCAGGACGTACTTACCCCGCGGGCGCTCGCGCTCCATCCGCTCGATACCCTCGATGGTGACCTTGGCCTTGGTGTTGCCGTAGAGCTCGATCTCGTCATCGTCGAAGCCCAGCTCGTGGGCGACGTCGGCGATGCGTCGGGGCTTGACCGAGCGGGCGATCTCAAGGTCCGACGGGAAGGGCTTCGCGGTGGTGGTGGTCACGGTGGCTTCTCCGAGGCGGCGGCGGGTGCCGGTTGGGTGGCAGGACCCGGCCCAAGCACATTACCCTATAGGTATAGGGCAGGTCGATCATGGCTGTTGAGGGTCATTCGTCCCAGGAACGAGGGCGTGATGGGTCGACGACCGATGCCGAAGCAAGATCCACGACGGACGGTGACGTGCAGCAATCGTCGGTGAACGTGGCCAGCACCAGGATCGCCCGGGATTCGTTCGAGCCCGCGTACGCGCAGCTCGCGGGGATCCTGCGATCCCGGATTGTGAGCGGCGAGTTCCGAGCCGGCGACCGGCTGCCGACCGAGTCGGAGCTGGTCGAGACCTATGGGCTGAGCCCGATGACCGTCCGACGTGCCATCAAGGTGCTGCTCGACGAGCGCGCGGTCAGCACCGTCCCCGGGCGGGGCACGTTCGTCGAGGCCGCCAGCATCCAGACGGCCGCCTTCGACCTCCGCTCGTTCCAGGCGGTTCTCATGGATCCCGACATCCGGGTGCGGATCCTGGCGACCAGCGTGGTCCCGGCCAGCGGCCGTCCGGCCGAGATGCTGGGGGTTCCGGAAGGTGCCGAGGTCACGATGATCCGGCGTCTGCTGCTGCACCGGAACGAGCCGAGGCTGTATCACCGCCAGTGGATGATCGACGACCCGGACCGGCCGGTGGTCGAGACCGAGCTCGAGGTCACCGGGCTGCGCGACCTGTTCGAGGGCCGGGTCGGCAGCGGACCCAAGCGCGGCCGACTGACGCTCTACGCATCGGCGCTCCGGACCGAGGAGGCGCGGCACCTGCGATCGGAACCCGGCCATCCGGCGTTCGTGCTGGAGCACCTGTTCTCTGGTTTCGATGATCAGCCACTGAGCTGGGGGCTGTTCGTGTCACGGGCCGAAGACCTCCGATTCGAGACCACGATCGGGTTCGACCGTGCCCCCGGCGCTCGCCCGGGCGCGTCGCGAGCAACGCGCTGACGCCCCTCGCGGGCACCACGACGGCGATTGGGCGAAGATGGACCCATGACCAGCGCGAATGCCTCCCTGCCTTCGGCGGAACCTGGCGGCGCCACCGGCTCGCTCTACCGGCCGGGCGTGTGCAACATCGGCCCCGCCGAGATCGCGCGCCGGCGGCGCGTCGGCCACGTTGGCCTGGCCGCGTCACTGATCCTGCTCGCGGTGCTGGTCCTGGCCGGTCTGCCTGCCTGGACGCGCCTGCTGGTCGCCCTGCCGGCGACCATGGCCGCGTCCGGCTACCTCCAGGCGCGGCTCAGGTTCTGCGCCGGATTCGGGTCGCGCGGCGTGTTCAACTTCGGGGCGCTGGGCCAGGTGGACGGCATCGGCGATCCGGACTCGCGGGCCCGCGACATGACGCGAGCGCGGCAGATCGGGCTCGCGAGCCTGGTGGTCGGGCTGGTTGCCGGGGTCGCGGCGATGCTCCTGCCGCTCTGACGAGCAGCGGCGGGCGGCGCCATTGGAGCGCGGCCGATGCCGGTCCCCGGTCCCGCCTCGCGCTCAGCCGGTCGGTGGGAGCAGGTCGGTGAACGTTGCCCGTACCTCGGCTGCCGATGACGCTGCGAGCGCCGCCTGCGCGGCCTCGCGAAGCGCCGCCGCATCGGCACCACGGATCGCCCGCCGGACCGGCGCGATGCTCGAGGCGGCCATGCTCAGCACGGTGACCCCGAGGCCGACCAGCGCCAGGGCGGCAGCCGGATCTCCGGCCATCTCACCACACACAGACAGCTCGGCGCCCGTCGTGTCCGCCGCCGCCGCGGCCTGCGCGATCAATCGCAGGACGGCGGGGTGGAGCGGGTCCCGGTAGCGCTCGAGCGCGGCGTTCCCGCGATCGGCGGCAAGCGTGTACTGGGTGAGGTCGTTCGTGCCCAGGCTGGCGAACCCGAGCCGGCCGAGGTAGGACTCCGCGACCAGGATCGCTGACGGGATCTCGAGCATGACGCCGAGCTCGACCTCGCCATGGGCGAGTCCGTCGGCAGCGAGCGATGCGCTCGCCTGCGCGGCGAGCTCGAGCAGGACGTCCACGTCGCGCGCGTCGGCGACCATCGGCGCCATCACCTTGACCCGGCCGAGCGGACGATCCTGCGCAGGCGCGGCGGCACGCATCGCGGCGCGCAGCTGCGTCACGAACAGCTCGGGGCTCTCCGGGGCGAGGCGCAGCGCGCGAACACCCAGGAACGGGTTGGCCTCGGGCGGAATGGGCAGGTACGGGATGGGCTTGTCGCCGCCAACGTCGAGCAGGCGGATGGTCACCGGCCCCGGCGCGAACGCCTCCGCAACATCCCGGTTCGCCCGGGTCTGCTCGTCCTCCGAGGGCGGGTTTGGACGCTCGACGAACAGGAACTCGGTGCGGAACAGGCCGACGCCCTTGGCGCCGAGCTCGACGGCATGTGCCGACTCGGCTGGCGTGCCAATGTTCGCCAGCAGCGTCACGGCCACGCCGTCGCGGGTGACCGATGGCAGATCAGCCTCGGCCAATGCCGTCCGCGCGGCATCGGCCGCGGCCACCGCCCGTGTCTCGAGCCGGGCGCTCGTCGCGGTGTCCGGGTCGAACACGACCTCGCCGGTGTCGCCGTCGATGACCAGCTCGGAGGCGTTCGTCCGGTCAGTGGCCGGCGCGTCGCCACCCGCAAGCTCCTCCGCGGTCGCCATCAGGTCCCGCACCCCGACCACGGCCGGGATCCCGAACGCACGCGCCAGGATCGCGGCGTGCGAGGTGGGCGAGCCGGCCTCGAGCGCCAGCCCGAGCAGCCGGTCACGCGGCAGGCTCGCGGCAATCGAGGGCGGAACGTCATCCGCAACAGCGATCGCCGGCCGGTCCAGGGTGATGGTGCGCTCGATCCCGGCGAGACGGGCGGCAACCCGCTCCGCCACGTCAAGCACGTCGGCCGCCCTGGCCGCGAGCAGCTCGTCGCCCAGCGCGCTCAGCTGGTCGGCGACATGCCGGGCGGCGATCCTGATCGCCCCGATCGCATCGTGGCCGGCGCGGATCTCGGCTGACGCGGCGTCGAGCAGCATCGGGTCCATCGCCATCATGGCCTGGGCGCCGAAGATCTCGCCCTCCTCCTCGCGACCCGCACTGGTCAGAGACTCGCCGAGGGCCTCGAGCTCGGCGGCCGCGGCATCGCGCGCATCGCCCAGGCGCTCGATCTCGGGCTCGACGTCGACTGGATCGATGGTCCCGCCGCTCGGGGCGGAGGCGGCCGTGACCCGGATCCAGGATCCGCGAGCAACCCCGCTGGAGGCCGGGACGCCCGTCAGTGATCGCATCGCCTTCGCCCTCCTTGGCGTCCTCTAACGCTGACCACGGAACTCGACCCGGCGCTCCTGGCCTGTCAGCAGACGGTGGATGTTATCGGCGTGAAACAGCCAGATCAGAGCGAGCCCGCCAAACGCATAGAGCAGGAACGCCGCGGGCACAGCGCCCATGATCACCGCGACGATCAGCCCGACGGCCGCCGCAACCGAGGTCGCGAGCGACGCCAGCGAGCTGATGCGGGTCACCAGCAGCACGATGAGGAACACGGGCAGCACGCCGAGGGCCACCACGGGCTCGATCACCAGCAGCGCGCCCCAGCCGGGAGCGACCCCGCGTCCACCCCTGAACCCAATGTATGGCGAACGGCTGTGGCCGACGATCGCCGCCAGCCCGGCAGCGGCCTGGACGATCGGCGGCAATCCCAGCCAGATCGCCAGCAGCACGCTGACCGAGCCCTTGGCAGCGTCGAGAAGGCCGGCCACGAGCGCGGCCCGGGGTCCGATCGCGCGCATCGTGTTTGCCCCGCCCGTGCGGCCGCTGCCCAGGCTGCGGGGATCCGGGCCGCCGATCAGGCGCGCGATGAGGATCCCCCAGGGAATGCCGCCGATCAGGTAGGCGGCAGCGATCATGACGATCGCCAGGATGACAGTGCCGCCGTTCATTGCGGGCGAGTATAGCCAGCGTCAGCGTGGCGGCCGGGCGCGCTGATCGGCGTCAACCCGCTCCCGATGCGCGTTGCCGAACCGCGTCGACCAGGCGCTCGGGTTGGTGGATGAACCACGCGCGCCGGGACGGGTCGGTCGCGGCCTCGTCCACCAGCCGGGCGAGGGCGGCATTGACCGGTGCCTCCAGCCCCTCCCCAGCCGCCGCCCGGGCGACCGCGCCGTTGAGCCACGAGACCTCGGTCGGGCCGCCCGTCGCGAGCACGATGCGCAGCGACGGGTCCTTCCCACCGCGAGCCCCAGCGACCACACGGCGGAGGGCCAGGCGAGCCAGTGGGCCGGGAAGCCGCACGGCGCGGGCCAGCCAGGTCACCGGCGCGCCGGGCAGATCCACCACCGACAACCCCAGGGCGTCCATGACCATCAGCGCCTCGCGCAGCTGATCGCGCTCAACGTCGAACAGATGCCCATCTCGGTACACGGCCGCCGGGTCCATGTCCAGGAGGGCGCTCGTCGCGTTGCCAACAAGGTTGGCGATGAGCTTTGACCACTTCATCGCATGCGCGTCGTCGATCCAGCGTGCCGGCAGCCCGGATCCCTCGAATGCCGACACGAGGCGATGGCCCACCTGCGCCACGAGCCCGGCCCCGGGCGGCTCACCGGCCGCGGCCTGAATGGGAGCAAGCCCGATGCCACCGCGGCGCAGCCAGCCAACCGTGCCGTCGGGGTCGATCTCGACGGACGCGGTGAGCGAGGCAGCGAGCAGCGCCCCGGTGGGCCTGGCCTCGACCGCCGCGTCCTCTGCACCGATCCCGTTCTGGACCGTGACAACGACCGCGCCGGGGACGATCGCGAGGTCGCGCAGGACTCCGGCCAGGTCGTGCTGACGAACCGCGACCAGCACCACCTCGGGCGGCTCGCCGCCGTCGGCGGTGACCGCGTTGGCGGCGCCCACCACCTGCACCTCGGTCAGCGAGCGGGATCCGTCGGGGCGCCGAACCGCGATCGCGCCGCGCCCCGGTGCGATCGATTCGCGCCCCGGTGCGATCGATTCGCGCCCCGGTGCTGCTCCGCGACGCACGACGGTGACGGACTCGCCCGCATCGGCCAGGGCCCAGCCAAGCAGCGAACCGACGGCTCCCGTGCCAACGACGAGGACGCGCACCGATCAGCGGTCGCGTCGAATGCTGGTCACGCCCAGCTGATGACCACGGAGGTGAGCCACAGCCCGTAGCCCACGGTCACGACACCGACGACCGCCAGCACCCCCGTGATCGCGCGCTCCGTGCGGCGGCTCAGCCCGAAGTCGAACAGCACCGCGCGCAGGCCGAGCAAGCCGTGCCAGGTCACGACGACCAGGAACGTGACCTCGAAGAACAGGACGATCGGTGTCCGGAGGTAGTCGACGACATCGGTGAAGCTCCGCAGCCCGTTCGGAACGATGAAGTGGTTGGCGATCATGTGCAGCGTCACGAGCAGCAGCACGAGCGCCCCCGTGATGACCTGGATCAGCCAGCCGACCGTCCTCGAGCCAGCCTCGGGCTGCTCGGGAGGAGTGTCCTGGACGTCACGCCCGGCGGGCGCGTCATCGCGGGTCGAGGCCCGGTCCGTCATCAGCCGCCTCCCGTCTCGCCCAAGATCCGCACGGCGCCGATCAGGAACACGATGAACCCGATGATGAAGAACGCGACGAACAGGGCCCGCTGGCGGTCGACCACGATCCCCAGCCCGACGAGGCTCACGCGGATCCCATTGAGCCCGTGGGCGAGGAGGCCGAACAGCAGCACCACGTCGAGGAGCAGGAACAGCGGATTGGTGGCGATCAGGATGAAGCCGTCCCACGAGCTGGGACCGCCGGCCAGCAGCGAGAGCACGACGAGGTGCAGGTAGAGGTAGAGCAGGACCCCGAGGCCGGTGGCGCGGTTGAGCACGAACGCCCAGCCGCCCAGCCGCCGCCCGCGCAGGTCGATCCAGCTCACGGGCCCGCGCCGACGGACCCGTCGTTCAGCACGCGGTGCGGCGGGCGTCCCGGCCACGGCCTGCTCCTCGCTCATCGCTCGCTCCTCGACCCGCCCAGCAGCCCACGCAGTCGCCGCCGGGTCGCGGCCCGGCGCAGGTTCATGATCGCACCGGCGGGATCGACGTTGGACGGGCAGGCCTCGGTGCACTCGAACGCGGTGTGGCAGCGCCAGATCCCGTGATCGACGTCGGCGAGGGCCATCGCCCGCTCCGCGTCGGCCGTGCGTGGATCGACCACCACGCGCCACGCGGCCGCCAGCGCGGCCGGCCCGAGGTAGCGGGAGTCAGTGGCGCTGATGGGGCACGCGGACATGCAGATGCCACACTCGATGCAGTCCTCGAACCGCTCCAGCTCATCGACGCCCTCCGGCGGTCGTGAGCCGGGTCCGAGCTCGCTGGGTCGTACCAGCGGCCGGCCCATCGGCGCATAGCTCCCGAATATCGCGGACATGTCGGAGACGAGGTCGCTGATCACGGCTCCCGCGTTGGCGATCGGGTCGACCGTGACGCTGTCACCACCCAGCTCCTCGACGCTGGTGACGCACGCGAGGCCCTCTCGCCCGTTGATGCGCATCGCGCACGTCCCGCACGACGCGTGGAAGCACGAGTGTCGCAATGTGAGGGTGGGGTCCTGGTGGCGGCGGATCGAGATCATTGCGTCGAGCACCGTCGTCCGCTCCTCGACCGGTACGTCGAACGCCTGGCGGTGCGGCTGCTCGCCACGCTTCGATCGGGATACGTGGAAGGTGACCGTGCGCGTCCGGTCGGCGGGCTGGACCCGGCCGGTTGGTTGCTGGTCGCTGGTTGCCTGCTCGGTCATCGTCCGTCTCAGCTCAGGTAGTACGCGGTATGGGGGAGCAGCACGGTCTCGCGCGTCTGGCATGGGCGGTTCACGCCGAGCTTGCCGCACACCACATCGGCGGTCTTCTCGGCCATCGCGCGTGCGGTCGTCGCCTTGCCGCCCGAGATCGTCACGAAGCCTTCGACCCCGTCGCTGGGCGCGTGGTCGAAGCACTGGAACGTCCGGCTCAGCTCACGGCCCGTCGATCCGCCCCGGCTGCCGATCAGTGGTCGGGCGGCTGACCAGGCCGCTCGCTGCTCGGCGCCATTGACCGCGGGCACGAGCTTGGCGCCCTCGCGGTACATGGCCGCGACGTGGTCCTCGGGTACGCCGAGGTCGTCGGGATGGTCCACCAGCCAGGAGCTGGTACCCACGATGGTGAGCGCTCGCTGCGGGACGAGAATGTCGCCGTCGCCCGACGGATGGCAGCGGTTGACGACCATGTTGCACAGTCGCCCACGCAGCGCCAGCAGGACGCCCGGCGAGGGATGGATCGGGACGTCCACCCCCGCCATGGTCGCGATGGACTCGCTCCACGGTCCGGTGGCGTTGATCACGATGTCGGCACCGATCCGCGATTCATGGCCGCTTGTGTTGTCGCGGACCACGACACCGGTGACGCAATGATCGGCGCTGATCACGTCCATCACCTCGGTGAATGGCCGGATGACGGCACCGTTGTGCTTGGCGGTCGCGAACCAGCGCAGCGGCAGGCGCATCGCGTCGAAGCTCGCGTCCGGAACCTGGAGCGCCCATAGAAGGCCGGGATTGAGACCCGGCTCGAGGCGCAGCGTCTCCTGCGGTGTCAGCTCCCGGGCGGGGATCCCGGACTCTGCGCAAGCCGCGACCAGCTTGCGTCCGTACTCCCGATCCTCGTCCGTGAGCGCGACGAACAGGCCGTCGTTCTCCTCGAACGAACCCGGCGCCGTCCGGCGCAGGATCTGGTTCTCCTCGATGCACTCGGCGCCGGCGGTCGCATCGCTGACCGCGTAGCGAGCCCCGCTGTGGAGCAGGCCGTGGTGACGACCAGTCGTGCCCGAGGTGATCTCACCCCGTTCGACGAGCGTCACCCGCACGCCGCGAAGAACGAGATCGTGGGCGAGCGCGCCGCCCGTGCCTCCGCCGCCGACGATCACGACGTGCGGGGCGTTCGTGGGATGCGGTCCCTGGTTCATTGCATCCAGCCATCCGGTTGGCTTGGCCGCGGGCACGGTGCCCGCAGGCTGGTGTCCCGGCGGGCGGCCGGCGTCACCGCCGGTCGCCCGCCAGCACTAGCTCAGTGCTCCACCCAGTCGAAGGTCCGGGTCACGGCCTTCTTCCAGAAGCCGTACTCCTTGCTGACCGTCGCCGAGTCGAGCTTGGGGGACCACTCCTTGTCCTTGGCCCAGTTGGCCCGCAGGTCCTCGACCGCGGCCCAGAACCCGACCGCGAGCCCGGCCGCGTAGGCCGCACCCAGGGCCGTCGTCTCGGCGACCTTCGGCCGGATGACCGGCACGCCCAGGACGTCGGACTGGAACTGCATGAGCAGGTCGTTGTAGACCATGCCGCCGTCGACCTTGAGGGCCGTCAGCGTGACGCCGGAGTCGGCGTTCATCGCGTCGTAGACCTCGCGGGTCTGCCAGGCGGTCGCCTCGAGCACTGCCCGGGCGATGTGGCCCTTGTTCACGTAGCGGGTGAGACCGGCGATGACGCCGCGCGCCTCACTCTTCCAGTACGGGGCAAACAGGCCCGAGAACGCGGGCACGAAGTACACGCCGCCGTTGTCCTCGACCGTGGCCGCGAGTGCCTCGATGTCGGGTGCCGAAGTGATCATGCCCAGGTTGTCGCGCAGCCACTGCACGAGGGCGCCGGTGATGGCGATCGAGCCCTCGAGCATGTAGTTCGCCGGCTCACTCCCGATCTTGTAGCCGACGCCGGTGATCAGGCCGCTCTTCGACTGCACCGGCTTGTTGCCGGTGTTGAGGAGCATGAAGCAGCCCGTGCCATACGTGTTCTTGGCCTCGCCGACGCTGAAGCACGTCTGGCCGAACAGGGCCGCCTGCTGATCACCGAGATCGCCCGCCACGGGCACGCCGGCGAGATCGCCGGTGGCCGTCCCGTAGACCTCGGACGAGGCCTTGATGGCGGGGAGCATCGAGCGCGGGATGCCCATGACGCCCAGGATCTCGTCGTCCCAATCGAGGGTCTCGAGGTTCATGAGCATCGTACGGCTGGCGTTGGTCACGTCGGTGACGTGGACGCCGCCATCGGTGCCGCCGGTCAGGTTCCAGATGCACCAGGTGTCGATGTTGCCGAACATCAGGTTGCCGGCCTCAGCGGCCTCCTTGGCCCCTGCGACGTTGTCCAGGATCCAGCGGACCTTCGGCCCCGAGAAGTAGGTCGCGAGCGGGAGGCCGACCTTTGCCCGGAAGCGATCCTGGCCACCGTCCTCGGCGAACTTGTTGATGATCGTGTCGGTGCGGGTGTCCTGCCACACGATCGCGTTGCCCACGGCCTTGCCGGTGCGGCGGTCCCACACCAACGTGGTCTCGCGCTGGTTGGTGATGCCGACGGCGGCGAGATCCGACGCCTTGATGCCGGCCTTGGCCAGCGCGCCGCGGATCACCTCGACGCAGCGCGTCCAGATCTCGGCCGGATCGTGCTCGACCCAACCGGGCTTGGGATAGATCTGCTCGTGCTCCTTCTGGTCGATGGCCACGACCTGACCCGAGTGGTCGAAGATCATGAACCGGGTGCTTGTCGTGCCCTGGTCGAGCGCGCCAACGTATTGCGCCATATCGGTCTAGCTCCTCTTGTTTGCGTGACGCCGAGCCGTCAGCCAGCCGCCCCGAGGGCGTCGCGGAACGACTCGAACAGGATCGTGGTGCTCGTTGCGCCGGGATCCTGGTGATCCGCCGAACGCTCGCCGAGGTAGCTCGCGCGACCCTTGCGGGCGACCAGCGGGGTGATGCGGTCCCGGCCGGCGGCAGCGGCGGTCGCCGCTGCCGACAGGGCCGCGTGGAGGTCGGTATCGATGCCGGCCTCGAGCGCCTCGACGGCCGGCGTCATGGCGTCGACCATCGTCTTGTCGTCGAGGTTTGCCTTGCCTCTCTGGACCACGCCCTCGAGCCCCGCGCGGAGAGCATCCGCGAGCTGGCGGGGGGTGATCTCGGACGCGTCGCCGAGCGTGGTCCCCATCCTGAGGAACAACGTCCCGTACAGGGGGCCACTCGCACCGCCGACGGTCGAGATGAGCTTCATGCCGGCCTGCTTGAACAGCGTGCCGGCATCGCCGTCGGAGAGCCCCGGCAGGAGCTCCCTGACGGCCGTCATGCCGCGGTCCATGTTGATCCCGTGGTCGGCATCGCCAATCGCCGAATCGAGCTCCGTCAGCTCCTCACGTGCGTCGTGGATACGATCTGCGAACGTCTCGAGCACCGAGGCCAGAGCAGCGGTCGTGATGCCCACGAGTCAGGCTCCCCAGCGCAGCGCGGGGGTGTTGACCGGAGCGTCCCAGTACCGGATGAGCTCGTCGTCGAGCTTGAGCAGCGTGATCGAGCAACCCGCCATCTCGAGCGAGGTGATGTAGTTGCCGACCAGGTTGCGCTCGATCGTGATCCCGCGGCCCGAGACGATCTCGTGCAGCTTGCGGTACACGACATAGAGCTCGATGAGCGGGGTGCCGCCCATGCCGTTCACGAACGCCAGGATGCGATCGCCCTTCTGGAACGGCAGGTCGTCGAGGATTGGCCCGGCGAGCGCCTCGGTGATCTCGTCGGCCGTGCCCAGCTTTCGCCGCTCACGACCCGGCTCGCCGTGGATTCCGATCCCGATCTCCATCTCGTCGTCGCCGATGTCGAAGGTCGGCTTGCCCGCCGCCGGCACGGTGCACGAGGTGAGGGCCATGCCCATCGACCGGACGTTGTCCTGCACCTTCTGGCACAGGGCCTTGACGGTCGCGAGGTCGGCGCCCGCTTCGGCTGCCGCTCCGACGATCTTCTCGGCCAGGACGGTGCCACCGACACCACGACGGCCGGCCGTATACAACGAGTCCTGGACGGCCACGTCATCGGCCATGACGACCGCCTCGACATCGATCCCCTCGGCCTGGGCCATCTCGGCCGCGATCTCGAAGTTCATGATGTCGCCGGTGTAGTTCTTGACGATGTGCAGCACGCCGGCGCCGCCGTCGACGGCCTTGGTGGCTGCGAGCATCTGATCCGGTACGGGCGAGGTGAACACGGCGCCGGGGCAGGCCGCATCGAGCATGCCCATGCCGACGAAGCCGCCATGCATGGGCTCGTGGCCCGAGCCGCCGCCGGAGATCACGCCGACCTTGCCCTTGCGCGGGGCGTCCTTGCGCACGACGATGTTGGGTTCCTCGATCCGGATGAGGTCGCCGTGCGCGGCCGCCATGCCGGCGAGCTCCTCGTCGACGAGCGTATCCGGGGTGTTGATGAGCTTCTTCATCGATCTCCCCTGTCCGTGGGCTTGGATGTGAGGTGTGGCAGAGCCAGCTCCCCGCCCCTGGCCGCCGTGACGCGTCCGTCAGGCGGCCAGTCGCGGGTCAGCGACTCCGGTCAGGCGCGACCTATAGGCCCACGAGCATGAATTGCGTGCCCGCGTAGTAGAACAGCGCCCAGCCGAGCGCCCCGCCGATGAGCGGGCCGATGACCGGGATCCACGAGTAGCCCCAATCGCTGTCTCTCTTGCCCGGGATGGGCAGGATGGCGTGCATGATCCGCGGCCCGAGGTCGCGGGCGGGGTTGATCGCGTAGCCGGTCGTGCCGCCGAGGCTGAGGCCGATCACCAGGACCAGCAGGCCCCACGAGAGCGCCCCACCGATGTCCGGCGTCGTGCCCTTGGCCAGGCTGAAGCCGATGAACACGAGCGCGAAGGTGCCGACGATCTCGGAGAACAGGTTCCACCACGTATGGCGGATGGCCGGCATGGTGGAGAACACGGACAGCTTGAGATCCGGATTCTCCGTCTCCGCCCAGTGCGGGTAGTAGTGGTAGAAGACGATCAGGGCACCGATCATGGCGCCGATCATCTGGGCGATCCAGTAGCCAACCAGCTGGTCGACACCGAAGTTGCCGGCGCCGCTGACCTGGCTGTCAAGGAACACGGCCAGGGTCACTGCCGGGTTGATGTGGGCACCGCTGACGCCGCCCGCGACCGCGATGCCGGCGAACACGGCGAAACCCCAACCCATGGTGATCACGATCCAGCCGTTCGAGTTGCCGACGCCGGTCAGCTGGTTCGTCTTTGACTTGGCGAGCAGCACACCGGCCACAACACCATCTCCGAGGAGAACCAGTACTCCGGTGCCGAGCAACTCGGCGATGAACTTTTCAGCTGTCATGCTCCCTCTCCCTCTTTACGAGGTTGGCTATTCGTGGCGACTGCCATGACACGGAGACGCAGAGGCTTGCGTCGCGGGTCAGCGTGGGTGTCTCGAGCCCTGTGGGGGATCCAGCGCTCGCGCGCACGTCTGCGGCGCGGGCGTGCGCGGCCACGCGGTGGCTGCGCACGGGTGTCCGATCACGAGGACACCGGACAGGAGGATCTCCGTCGCACGTTACATGCACCCCTCCTCCAGGCTGAAGCCTTGATGGCCGACTCGCAGGCCGCCTCACCACGGAGGCAAAGAAAAAAGTCCGCGCCTCGACATCTCTGCCGAGACGGGACTTGTCAATTCATCGTCCCGAGGTAGGGTGCTCCGGTTCTACTCCCTCGGTCGCATGGTTGTCAAGATCTTGTGGGACGGTTGCGGCGCGGATCCGTTCGATCGCTCAGGGCCAGAGCCAGCACCCTGGTCAGGGAGGTCGCCACATCAAGCCCGAGGACCATGCCGTCGGCCAGCGACAGGCAGGCCAGGGCGTCGCTGGCCTCCATGATCAGCCCGTAGGCGAGCAGGGGGCGCGGCAGGCGGAGGATCTCCGAGGGAAGCATGTGGGGCAGCGCCAGGCCCGGCGAGACCGCCACCCCGATGCCGAGGCTCAGGGGCAGGCTGTCCAGCGCTCGAGAGACGCCGGTCGAGTCGAAAGCCAGCGTGTGCAGCAGGGCGAGCCCGCCGACCTCCGCGACGTGCTGCGCCACCTGGGGCCGCCGCGTCATCATGATCCGGATGGCGAGACGCTCAATCACGAACGCCACGCCGTCATCATCGGCGCGCAGGCCACGGACCGTGTCGAGATCGACCGCCTTGGGCGCGGTGGTCGAGACCGCCGACCCGAGCAGGGCGGGAAGGTCGATGTCGCGATAGAGCACGCCAACGTCACCGATCGGCGGCAAGCGCACCGGCTCGTGGGCGCTGGATGCCACCAGCACCCGCGGCAAGCGCACATCCGGGGGACTAGAGCGCATCGAAGTCCCAGAGAGCACGGGAGCTGGTCGTCACACCCACGGCACCTGCGGCGAGGACGGCTCGGACGTCGGCCGGCGTCCGGATGAAGCCGCCGGCGAGGACCGGGACCGCGAAGTGCGGGATCATCGGGGCGATCGCGGGCAGGACCACGCCCGGGAGCACCTCGACGATGTCCGGGTTGGACCGCGAGAGCGCCGTCACGGCGGCGTCGAGATGGCTGCGGCGGGACAGCAGGAGGCGCTCGATCGCCACCACACCCGCCTGGCGGATCAGGGGGATCAGGCGGCCGCGCGAGGTGATGATGGCGTCAACGCCGTAGCGCGCCAGCCACTCGACGCCGACCGGATCGTCTCGCAGGCCGGCGACGAGGTCGAGATGGACGGCGACCATCTTCCCGGCCGCATGGATCCGGGTGACAACCGGACCCAGCTCCAGCCCGTTGCCGCGAAGGACGAACAGGATCGGGGCCCGGCTGGTGATCGCCGTCTCAAGGTGGCGGTCCGAGACGATGGCCGCGCAACACGGTGCGTCGGCCAGGCACGCGATGAACTCCGATGCCGATGGGGCCCGGTGTGATCGATCGGCGGCCATGGTCATTCGGCCGGTGGGATCGCCTCGCCAAGGCCGTCGTTCACCGCCTGCTCGATCGCCCCGATGGCCTCGTCTGCATCCTCCCCATCGGCGCTGACCTCGATCTCATGACCCTGTGCCACGCCCAGCGGCATCACGGCCAGGATGCTCTTGGCGTCGGCCGGGCCACGCCCGCTGGTGAGGTTCTGGACCGTGATCCTGGAGCGGAACCGGCCAGCAGTCTTCACGAACTGGGCGGCGGGGCGCGCGTGGATCCCGGATGGGTTACGCACGGTCAGACGAACGACGCTCATCGGTTCACACCCTTGTCGAGGTCGCGCGCCGCGTCGGCAGCGGCGACCACCTCCTCCATCGACTGACCGATGCTGGCCTGAACCGCCGCGACGACGGCGCCCTCCACCAGCGGGCCAGAGGAGATGATGACAGGCCCGGTGCGCTCCGGTCCCAGCAGCTCGAGGGCGCTCTCGGTCGCGAGGATGGCGCTCCCGAGGTCGGCGACCACGACCACGCCCGAACCCGCCTGCGCGCGCTCGATGGCGGCCGCGATGCCATCGGCATCGGTTCCGATCGACCCGTCAGGCTGACCACCGATGCCCTCGAGGCGGACCTCATCGCCCGCCATCTGGCGCGCCAGCTCGACGACGCCCTCCGCGATCCGGCGCGAGTGTGAGACGGCGACGATCCCGACGAGCGGCGACTCCTGGGTCATGTGTCAGGGAGCTCCCTTCAGTAGCTCAGCCGGCGATCCGGATCGAGCGTCGGCCGGCGCGAGATCGACTGGGTCTCGACGTGTCTAGGCTAGCCGTGCCATCGGGCCGGCATCAACCGGGCTCGCCGCCGGTGGTCAGGCCCTCGCTGATCATCGACAGCGACGGATCCGGACCCTTGAAGCCGACCAGGTACTCGAGCCGAATCGGCGCGAAGCACTCATAGAACACAACGTCCTCGTCACCCAGCTGTCGGAATGCGTGCACCACATTGGACCCGATCACCATCAAGGCGCCGGGTCCAACCTCAGCCTCCTCGGCCCCGACCTTCGCCCACAGGCGGCCCGACACGACGAGCATGATCTGCTCCGCCTCGTGGCGATGCTCGGGGATCACGGCGCCGTCGCGGTAGACGATTCGGGTCATCATGACCTTCTCGCCCGAGACGGCCTGGCGCAGGACGCCCGGCACGTACTCGACGGTGGGGAACTCGTCCCAGGTGGTGATCTGGCGCACGGTCAGCCCTCCGGTTGCTGTGACGAAGCCGGGCTCGCCGCGCCGGCGGCCTTCGAGTCGAGCGCTCGCAGCACGGCCTCGGGCGTGATCGGAAGCTCGTCGATCCGGACCCCGATGGCGTCGTAGACGGCATTCACGATGGCGGGGATCGGCGAGTTCGCGGTCATCTCGCCCACGCCCTTCACCCCGTACGGCCCGTTCGAGGACGGCATCTCGAGCACCACGCTCTCGATGATCGGCAGGTCGGCCGGTCCGGGCATCAGGTACGTGCTGAAGTCACGTGCCGCGTGGTCCGGGCTCGGGTAGTAGGGCTGGGTCGTCTCAAACAGGGCGTGGGACATGCCCATGAAGGCGCCACCCACGATCTGACCCTCGACCAGGGCGGGGTTGACCTGGCGGCCGACCTCGTACGCGCTCCGGATGGCCAGCACCGTCACCCGCCCGGTCTGGGTGTCGACCTCGACGTCGGCGATCGTGCACGCATGGGCCTCGGTCGAGTCCGGGTCCATCGCCCCGGTCTCCGGGTCCACCTCGCTCTTGGGCTTCATCCACATGCCGCGGCCGGCGATCCCGCGCCCGTGCTTGAAGTGCGCCGCCAGGGCGAGATCGGACACGCTGATCGCCCGGTGCGGGCTGCCCTTGACGCGGATCGAGCCCTCGCCGTCGAGCTCGAGGTCCCCGGACGCCGCTTCGAGCTCGTCGGCAGCGATCGAGAGCATCGCCTCGCGGGCCTCGGTGGCCGCCGCGATCACCGCGTTGCCGACGCGGTGCGTTGCGCGGCTCGCGAAGGTGCCCATGTCGTGCGGACCGGTGTCGGTATCGGCGGTGTCGATGATGATCGTCTCGACCGGGACGCCGAGCGTCTCGGCCGCGATCTGGCTGATCACGGTCTTGAGCCCCTGGCCGAGGTCAACGGCGGACAGCGACACCACGAACGAGCCCATCGTCGTCGCGTGGACCAGCGCCTGCGACGGGTCGCCACCAAGGTTCATCCCCGTCGGGTAGTTGACCGCGGCGATGCCGCGGCCCCGCAGCCTGGCCATCGTCACGCTCCCTCCGACGTCCGTGGTGTCGACGTCATGGCGGCCAGCTCCGCGGGCAGCTCATGGCCCACCAGCCGGGCGGCGGCCTGCATGGTCTCGATCAGGGTGGCGTCCTCGGCCGACTTACGATGCGGCCGGAGGTCCCCGTTGTGGTACGCGTTGCGGAAGCGAACCGTCCATGGGTCGAGGCCGGTCGCTTCGGCGATCCGGTCCATCTGCACCTCGACCGCATAGCTGCCCATGGTCACGCCGAAGCCGCGCATCGCGCTGGTTGGCTGGCGATTGGTGAACACGCAGTAGACGTCGATCGAGACGTTGGGGATCGCGTATGGGCCGGAGGCATTGGCCGCGTGCTTGGTCATCGCGTACGGGGTCTGCCGACTGTACGCACCGCAGTCCGCGTAGCTGGTCACCTTTCGGGCAACGATGCGCCCATCGCGCGTCACGCCGTCCCTCACGTAGATGCGCCACGGGCTGCGGGTGGACGAGACCCGCATCTCGTCGGCGCGGCTGTAGTGGTACTTGACCGGGCGGTTGGTGAGCAGCGCGCCCAGGGTCGCCAGCGGCTCGACGATGACGTCCACCTTGCCCCCGAAGCCACCGCCGACGGTGCCGCCGACGAAATGGAGGCGGTTGGCCGGCATGTTCAGGATGATCGAGGTGTTGTCGAGGCTGAAGTAGAGGGCCTGGGTGTTGGTGTAGACCGTGATCCGACCGTCCGGCTCGGGCCTCGCGACGCAGCCGGTGGTCTCGGTCGGCGCGTGCTCGATCGGCTTGGAGTCATAACGGCCCTCGACGATCAGGTCGGCCTCCGCAAAGCCCTGCTCGATGTCCCCGAACCGCACCCGGCGGCAGTCATGGCCCTCGTACTTGAACGTGTTGTCGCCCCAGTGGGTGACGACCGGCGCATCCGGCCTGAGCGCCTCCTCGACGTCGAACACCGCGGGCAGCTCCTCGAGGTCGAGGCGAACCTTCGATGCGGCCTCGATCGCGCCGCGCTCCGTCTCGGCCAGGATCGCCACGATCGGCTCGCCGAGGTAGCGGACCCGGTCGACAGCGAGCACGAACTCCTCCTCGGGCTCGACGTTGATGAGGGTCAGGATCGTGTACACGTTGTGGGGCACGTCCTCGTGGGTGAGGGCCCGGATGAAGCCCGGGACCTTCTGCGCCTCGCTCAGATCGACGCCCTTGAGCCGGGCGTGATGCACCGGGCTGCGAACCATCTTGAGATGCAGCATGCCCGGGAAGGTGAGGTCGGTGGCGTACTGGGTGCGCCCGGTCACGTGTCCCACGCCGTCCGTGCGGGCGATCGACTGGCCCACGCTGCGCAGGGCGGTCATCGGGCCACCTCGGTCGCCGCGGGTGCCTCGGGCGGGCTGACCGAGCCGGTCGCGCCCGCCGCGGTCGCTTCGATCGCGCGGATGATCGGTTGATACCCGGTACAGCGGCAGATGTTGCCGCCCATCGCCTCCACGATCTCGGCTCGCGTCGGATGCGGGTTGTGGGCGAGGAGCCCGACACCCAGCATCAGCATGCCGGGCGTGCAGTAGCCGCACTGGGTCGCGTATGCATCGAGGAACGCCTGCTGCAGGGGATGCAACCCCTGGGCGGGCGTGATCGTCTCGACGACCTCCACAAGCCGGTTGGCCACCTCCTCCACGGGAAGCAGGCACGACAGCACGGGCTCGCCATCGAGCAGCACCGTGCAGCTGCCGCAGCCACCCTGGCGGCAGCCATCCTTGGTCCCGGTCTCGCCCAGCTGCTCGCGGAGGACGACCTGGAGGGTCGTCATGGGCGCGACCATCACCTCGACCTCCCGGTCGCCCAGGGTGAAGGTCACGATGCTCGATGTCATGCCTGACCTCCAGTGCGCGCCATGATGTCGGCCAATGCCTGCTCGACGGCCACGCGCGTCATCCGCCGCCGGTACCAGGCTGTGGCGATGCCGTCGGTCGCGGGGTCCGTGGCCTCCGCTGCGGCCTCGGCGGCCCGCGCGACCGCCGCCGGATCAAGGCGGGCGCCGACGAGCATCGCTTCGGCCGCAGTAGAGCGGCACGGGTGCGGCCCCACGGCACCGAGGGCCACCCGCGCGGCCCGGACCGCCCCGGCCTCGAGCTCGAGCCGGGTTGCGACCGTCACCACCGCCGGCGTGTTGGCCTGCCGCCGGCCGAGCTTGCGGAACGCGGTCTCCCCGCGCGGCAGCGGCAACCGGATCTCGGTCACCAGCTCATCCGGCTGGAGGTCGGTGGTCATGAACCCGGTGTGGAACGCGTCGATCGGGACCTCTCGAATTGCTGCGGGGCCGGCGAGCAGAAGCACAGCGTCGAGGGCCAGGAGCGCGACCGTGACGTCCCCGGCCGGCGGGGGCGCGAACAGGTTGCCGCCGACAGTCCCCATGTTTCGGATCGCCCAGCTCCCTGTCTCCCGGGCCGCCTGCACGAGGATCGGGGCCTCGTCCAGCTCCAGCAGGCGCTGGAGTGGGCACGTCGCGCCGATCCGAATCTGGCCGGATGCCCGCTCGAGGGTATCCATTCCAGCCGCTCGCAAGCTCATCACCCGCCGGGGTGCCGAGATCCCGTCGTTGACCAGAGGCATCGAGATGGTGCCGCCGGCCATCACCAGGAGCTCGGGGCCGTGCCTGCCCAGGAGCTCGATCGCCTCCGTGACGGATGCCGGTCGTAAGTACTCGATCACGCTCACGCGATCGCCTCCATGCTCGACCTCACGTTGCCACCCCCACCTCATTGCTGTCTGCCAGCGAGTCGTCCGTGTCTGTTCGCGGGTCGTCGCTGACCTCCCGTCGCCCGACCTCCTGGTCGAGGCGCGCGAGTCCCTGCTCGAGGATCGTGCGGGCAAGGCGCTCGACGAGCGCAGAGTCGAGCCAGGCCAGCGGCCCCTCGATCCGGGCCTGGGCGACGTAGGAGAGCCGCGAGCCACCGGCGGGCTCATCCTCGAGCTCGAGTGTCGCGTGCCCCGCGACCGATCCCGACGCGCCCTCGATGCGCCCATCGAGCCGGCACCGGGCGGGTGGCACGGCCTCCGCCACGCGCACGCTGAGAGCCCAGGCGCCGGCAATCCCCGGGAGCCGGATGACGATCCGCCCTCGGTACTCCCCGGTCGCCGTCCGCTCGACCGCCTCGCAGCCGGGGATGCACGCGAGCAGCACGGCCGGGTCCTGGATCGCCTCGAACACCGCGGCCCGTGGCGCAATCAGCCCTCGCTCTCCGTGGATCCTCACCTCGTCGCCTCGGCCGATGCCGGAAGCACGCCCGATCCATCAGGCGAACGTCCGCTCGATGCGACACGAGCAGCCCGCGCGACCGCGTCGTCGAGTGCGAGCAGCGCCGCCTCGATGTGGTCGAGGTGTCCGCGCATCGCGCGCTCCGCCGCGTCCGGGTCGCAGGTGCGCAGCGCGTCGAGGATGCGGCGATGGTCCTCCACGGCGGTCTCGCGAACCTCCCGGCGGCCACCCGTCCGCTGGCGACTGACCCGGCCCAGGGTGTCCACGATCGTCATGAACTGGGCCAGCATGAAGTTGTCCGCCGCCGCACAGATCGCGTCGTGGAACGCGATGTCCAGCTCGCTGAACCGCTGTGGGTCGTCGAGCGACGCGGACAGGTCGGCAAGAAGCTCTGCCAATCGATCCAGGTCGCCTTCCGAGAGACGCTCGGCGGCGAACCGCACGTTGCCCGACTCGACGACGCGGCGAGCCTCGAACACCTTGGCCAGCGCGACCGTGTCGCTCGAAAAGGCGAAGTCGAGGTGCGAGATCAGCTGGCGAGGCTCGAGCGACGTCACGTATGTCCCCGTGCCCTGCCGGATGTCGACGACCTTCATCAGCGACAACGCGCGCAACGCCTCGCGCAGGACGGGGCGGCTGACGCCCAGGCGCCGGGCAAGCTCGCGCTCGGCCGGAAGCCTGTCGCCGGGCCGGAGCTCCTGGTCCCGGATCAGGTTGAGCAGCCGGTCGGCAATCTCCTCAGGTAGCGTGCTCCGCGGCGGCAACGCACGGAAGCCGTCGATCGCCGCGCTGGTGGCTCGCAGAGGATCCGTTTCGACCTCGTTCACGCCGCTCCTGACAGGTCGCGTGCCGTCGGCCGGTGACCACTCCTGCCGCTGTGGTACGCTGGTCAGACCACCATACCACAGGCCATGTCACCACCGACAACCCCGCCGGAGAAGCCCGATGATCCAGCGACACCTCACGTTCAAGGTCCTGGCCGAGAACGCCAGTGCCTTCGAGCGCTACTTCGAGCAGACGTACCGGCCGGCCATGGCTCAGGCGCCGGGCTACGTCCGGGCCGAGCTGCTGCGCGAGGTCGACGATCCGACGCGCTACCGGATGATGCTCGGCTGGGCAGATGCCGACGCCGCCGCGGGCTGGCGTACGTCGCCCGTGCACAAGGGGCTCCAGCCGGAGCTCAACGATCTGCACGAGGGCATGGAGGGGATGAGCTACCAGGTCGTCGCCTGATGATCGGCAGCCACCCAGCCTTCCTTGGCACCTGATCGCCGCACACAGGAGACGGCCGTGAGCACGACGCGTGGAGATCGCGGCGAGTCGTTCCTCGTCACGGGCGGCACGGGCTGCATCGGCGCCTGGGTCGTCCGGACGCTGGTCCGGGAAGGCCTGCCGGTCACCGTGGTCACGGCCCATCGTCGACTGGACCGGCTCCGCCTGATCCTGTCCGACGACGAGCTGGCACGGGTCGCGCTGATCGATGCGGACATCACCGATGTGGCCATGCTCGAGGGGGCGGCCCGTGCGGCCGGAGCGAACCGGCTGGTCCACCTCGCGGGCATGCAGCTGCCGCTGTGCGCGGCCGACCCGGTGGAAGGATCGAGGGTCAACGTCTCCGGGACGACGGCCGTGTTCGAGATCGCCCGCCGACTGGGCATCGGACCAGTGGTGTACGCCAGCAGCGCGGCGGTGTACGGCCCGGCCTCCCGCTACCAGCATGCGATCGTCACCGACGATGATCCGCTCTACCCGACCTCGCACTATGGCGTGTTCAAGGTGGCCAATGAGCAGGGGGCACGCGTGTGGTGGGAGAACGAAGGCGTCGCGAGCATCGGCCTCCGGCCGCATTCGGCCTACGGACCCGGCCGCGACCAGGGTCTGACGTCCAAGCCCACGGTGGCCATGATCGCGGCGGCGGCGGGTCGCCCGTACCGGATCGGGTTCAGCGGCCGCTACCAGTTCCAGTTCGCGGAGGACGTGGCGCAGGCCTTCGTCCGCGCGGCGCGCCTGCCGGCCGAGGGCGCCGCTGTCTACAACATCGGTGGCTCGCTGTTCGGGATCGACCAGATCATCGAGACCATCGACCGTGTCTCGCCCGGCATCGACCGGGACGATCACGGCCGATGGCGCGATCATGCCGTTCCCGGCAGGGTTCGACGGCAGTGCGCTGCAGGCATGCCATCGGCGCGGTCGCCGAGACGCTGTTTGACGACGGCGTCCGCACGACGATCGAGTGCTACCGGGCCGCCCTCGACGACGGGCGCCTGGCGGTCGCGGAGCTCGACCGTATCCTCGGTTAGCGAGGCCGCCTGCTGTGACCTGCCCCAGCGGCCGCCTCAGGGGGAACGATGACGCGGCTCAGGCCGGCTGTGCCCGGACGGGTCGAACCACCCGCATCCCGCAGCTCGGGCACCGGCCCGCGAGGGCAGGACGTCCGTTGCGCATCACCGTCGGCTGGGGATCGACCATCACGATCGTCCGCCGGTCACGCAGGCAGTAGGCACGCGGACCGGACTTGGCTGCGGCCGTTTCGGCTGCGGCAACCGGCTTCTCGGTGGGAGCCGGCTCCTCTGCGGCGACGGGAGACGAGACGGCGACCGGAGTCGCGGCCGCACTGATGCGAGCGAGCTTGCGCTCGATGGCGACGCTCCGCTCCCGGGCCTTGCGCAGCTTCCGGCGGCGGGCAGCCCGGTCGGTCTCGGACGTGCCCCGGCGGCGTGCGCGCTCGAGCTTGCGGGCCCGCCGGGCCTCGGTCTCGCGGGCCTTGGCCAGACGCCGCTCGAGGCGCCGGACGCGCTGCTCGACGTCATCGGGGCTCGACGTCGACGTGGGGCCCGGCGTCGCGCCCTCGCTGTGCCCAGACATCCCTACTCCCTCATGCCACCGACCGCTCCCGGCAGGAGCCCGTTTGCCGATCCCGTGCATCGTCCGCGTTCGGAGGGCCGGGCGTCGATCCCCCGATCGATCGAGCTCCCGGGACGATCGTCCCCGCAGCGTTGCGTCCTCGCACAGGCGGCCGAGGTCAGCGAATCACCACCCTCGCGATGCTCGCCCCGCCTGACGCGTCCACCTCGACCGTCCCGTTCCCGGCAACCGAGAGCCTCGACCCGCCCGAGGCCGAGCCGGAGATGCGCTCGGACGCGCTGACCGAGGCTGTCGCCCCACCTCCGAGGCTGACCACCAGCGATTGCGCCACCAGGTGAGCGAGGTCCGCCACCGAGCCGCCATCGGCGATCAGCGACACGCGACGCGCGCTGCCACTGACGGCGAGAGTCGAGCCACCCCGCACGTCCAGCTCGATCGTCTCACCGTCGAGCTGGTTGACCTTCAGCGCCGCACCACCGGTCATCGAGACGGCCTCGAGCGACGGCGTTGAAACGACGACGGTCACCGGCTCGGTGCTGGTGAAGTCATCACGAGCCTCCACGGTCAGGGTCGTCCCCGTGACGTCCGTTGCCACCATCGGCAGGATGCTCTGCTGGGCACGCACCGCCAGCCCCGTCGCGTCACCGATCGTGGCCTCGACGCGGATGCCCGAACCGACCTCGAGCCTCGAGAACGGACGGATGTCGCGCATCTCCGACACGACCGGCCCGTTGCCCTGGACGCAGCCGCCGAGCGCCAGCAGACCGAGGATGCCGGCCGCGACCGTGAGCGCCCGGCCCCAAGCGATCCCCTTCATGGCTACATGTCCTCCCGGTTGAAAGACCACAAGCCGACGGCGCCCGCGACGAGGACGGTCGCTCCCCAGCCGGCGACGGTGCCCATGTTGATCGGCTCGCCCATGCCAGCCGCCTCGGCCACCGCGGCGATCGCGCTCGGCCACAGCTCGGCAAGCGCCGGCAGGAAGGCGACGATCAGGTACGGGGCGAAGGCCACCGCGAAGGCGATGGCAGCGATCCCGGCCTGGCTGTCGATCCGGGTGGCGAGCGCGAGGTTGAGCGCCACGAACAGGGCGGGCAGGGTGACCAGCACCAGCCCGAACCGCGTCACCGCAAGGGTGTCGGGCGGGCCGCCGTAGGCCCAGGTCGAGAGCACGACCATCCACGTCAGCGGCAGGGCGATGGCGAAGATCGCGAGCATGATCACGGCCGCGGTCCACTTGGCCAGCAACACCGATGCTCGCGAAACCGGCTTGGATAGCGTCCAGGCAAGCGTGCCGCTCGCCCGCTCCTGGGTCAACATCCCGATGCTGGCGAAGATGGCGGCCAGCATCACCCATTGATCGAGCTTGGCGCCGAAGATGCTGACCGTGGCATCGAGCATCCCGGCCATCGTCGTGTCGCCGGCAGCTTCGTCGATGCGGCCGGCGAGGGTGCCGATGGTGCCCAGCGCGGCGACGACGACGAAGGTGACGGCGGCGGCGCGCCGCTGCCACCACTCGGTGAGCTCCTTGAGCAGGAAGGGGACGAACCCCGGCAGCCGAGGCCGCGATGCCCCGAGCGAGGTTGCTGTCAGTCGGGTCGCCGTCATGCCGCACGCTCCTCGTTGACGATCTTCAGGAACACGGATTCGAGATCCGCAGCCTGCTGGTGGTTGGTGGTGACGATCAGGTCGTGCTCGATGGCGAAGCGCATCACGCTCCGCTGCACGACCTCGGGCGGAGCCTCGGCGAGCCGGAGATCGAATCGCCACTCGTCGCCCTCGCGACCGGCGGGGGTCACGGTCTCGACACCGGGCAGGGCAGCCAGGGCCGCGGCCGCATCCTCGGCTTCGCCGATCAGCGCGACGCGCACGCTGCCGCTTGCGCCCCGTTCCATCAGCTCCTCGGTCGGGGCGCTGACGACCAGTCGCCCGCGATCCAGGATCGCGACGTGGTCGCTCACGCGCTGGACGTCGTCCAGGATGTGGGTGGAGTAGAACACCGTCTTCTCGCCGCGGAGCCGCTGGAGCAGCGCGAGGACGTCGTGTCGACCAAGCGGATCGAGCGCGGCAGCCGGCTCGTCAAGGAGCACCACCGCCGGGTCGCCGGCAAGCGCCTGGGCGATCCCGAGCCTCTGGCGCATGCCACCCGAGTAGGCGCTGGTGACGCGGTCGGCGGCGTCGGACAGGTCGACGAGGTTCAGGAGCTCGTCGACGCGATGGCCGTCCCGGTCGCCCGGAAAGAAGCGCATCACGTACTCGATCGTCTGGCGCCCGGTCATCCAGCCGTAGAACCGTGGGTCCTGGGCGAGGTAGCCGAGCTGCGAGCGATGCGCACCCTGGAGGCCGACGGCGACGCCATTGACGGACGCCGCGCCGCTCGAGGCGCGAGCCAGGCCAGCCAGGATCTTGAGGGTTGTCGTCTTGCCGGCCCCGTTTGGCCCGAGGAACCCGAAGATCGAACCCGCGGGCACGTCCAGGGTCAGATCCTCAAGGGCGGTGACGGCGCCGTAGCGCCGCGTCAGACCGGCGGTCGTGATGGCTGAGGTCATGCCGATGCCTCCGTGGTCGGGACGCCGTGCCTCGACGGAGGCTGGGGCGCTGTGTCGTCAGGTTGGGCCGCCTCGAGCCCGCCGCCATCGGAGCCCGCCCGACACTGGGCCTTGGTGTTGTCCCCAAGGCTCGTCACTCGGTCGGGCAGCTGCCTGGGAATCAGGGGCAGCCCGGTATCCGGGCGTGATCCGGTGTGGCAGCATCACGCGATGCGGGGCCGAGAGGCACGTCTCGCGATCGGCGTGGTCGGCACGATCGTCGGCCTTGCCGCAGAGTGGGTCGCGCTCGGAAACGGCGCCGACCCGAGCGGGGTCGTGCTCAACCTCGCGATCGGTCTCGCCTACGTCTACGGCGGCCTGGCGATCTGGGCCTATGCGCCGTCGAACCGGAGCGGCGCGAAGATGACGGCCGTCGGCCTGACCTGGTTCATCCCGGGGTTCGCCGGTGCTCCGATCCCGCTGTTGGGCGATCTTGGGATCGCCCTGTACGACGTGTACGCAGCCTTCCTGCTCGCGCTCGTGCTCGCCTATCCCGGGGGCCGGTTGGAGACGACGGTCGACAAGGTGGGTGTCGGGGTGATGCTGGTCGGAACCATCGGCATCGAGGTGGCGGTCAACATGGTCCCCGTGCCGTTCGTTCTCAACCAGGGCACCAACGGGCTCTACGGCGGTCTGGCGCTCGGGATCATGGCCAGTGGGCTCGTCCTCCGCCGATGGTGGCTCGCCGCCCCCAGCGCACGCCGCGACCTTGCCCCCGTGCTCGTTGCGGGCGGCGTGTTCATCGTCACGATCGTGGCCAACCTCGTCCGCCGCATTGCCGAGGTTCCCGACACGACGGCGCAGGTCCTCGTCGCGATCGTGCACCTGGCGCCGGCCGCGGTTCCGATCGCCCTCCTCCTTGGCTTCTTCCGACAGAGCGAGCGGCGGCTCCAGGCGCTGGTCGACGCGATCCCCGATCCCCTGTTCCGGGTTGACCGGGATGGGGTGGTCCTGGACGTGACGACCGCGTCCGGATCCGCCGATGGGCCGCGACCACCTCACCTCCGCGGACCACAGCTTCGGGACCTGCTGTTCGGCGGCGGCCACGTCGACACGGCGACGGCGGCGGCACAGGCCATCGAGGAGGACCACCTGCAGTCACTGGACGTCAGCCTCGAGCTACCCGATGGCCCGCGAGAGCTCGAGGTCCGCCTGGCGCCCAGCGGCCCGGGCGAGGTGACGGCCATTGTTCGCGACTTCACCGATCAGCGACGGGCCGAGGCCGACGTTCGCGCGTCACGCGCGCGCATCGTCGAGGCGGCCGACGCCGAGCGTCGCCGGGTGGAGCGCAACCTGCACGATGGCGCCCAGCAGCGGCTGGTGGCGCTGTCACTCGCGCTCCGCCGTGCTCAGGCGCAGCTCGCGGATGATCCAGACGACCCCGCCGCGGCCACCCTGCGGGAGGCGAGCGAGCAGCTCCGCGATGCGCTGGCCGAGCTGCGCGAGCTGGCGCGCGGCATCCACCCGGCCATTCTGACCGAGGCGGGCCTGGGGCCGGCACTGCGGTCCCTGGCGGCCGAGTCACCGGTCCGGGTGACCCTCGAGCTCGACCTGCCTGACCGCCTCTCGAGCCACGTCGAGGCGGCCGCCTACTTCGTCGTCGCCGAGGCGCTGACCAACGTCGCCAAGTACGCGGAGGCGAACCGGGTCACGGTCACGGCCGGCGGCGGTGGTGGCGAGCTGCGGGTGGAGGTCTCCGACGATGGGCTTGGTGGCGCCGACCCGGCCACCGGCTCCGGCCTGCGTGGGCTCGACGACCGGGTGGCCGCGCTCGGTGGCCGGCTCGAGGTCGAGAGCCCGGTCGGCGTGGGCACCCGGGTGGTCGCCCGGCTGCCGCTTGCTCAAACTGGACATGTCCGTCCGGCCGGCACGTCCAGCGTCGAGTTGCACTGAACCAGTCTGGATGACGTGGGTCGAGCCACGCTGACAGGGACGCGGGCGGACCCTGTCAGCCTTCGCCAGGCGATGCCGACGGTCAGCGTCGCCTCGAGCGGGGACCGACGCTCGAGCAGGCCGTGGTCACGGTCGGTGCTCCCTGTGCGCCGGCCCGCCAGGTGGCGGCGGGCAGCGGCCTGACCGAGAGCCTGGGCGGCCGGCCGGGGCGGTTCATCGGAGCAGGCCCGCCAACGGACGTTGGGGTCGTCCCTCCATCGGCCAGGACGCCGCGCAGCCGGGCTGTCGGATCGTGAGAGGAAATCGGGGCTAGCCCGAACCTTCGAGGCTGGCGACCCCCGATGCCCGCGAGGCCGCTCGCGACCAACCTTGGCGACGTGTTCCGACCAACCGGAGAGACCTGAGGGAGCGTCCCATGCAGATGATTCGAAACCTGGCGCGGCGGAAGCTGCGCACAGTCCTCACCGTGACCGGCATCACGATCGGCATCTGGGCCCTCGTGGTGTTCAGCTCGATGGCCAACAAGGTCGACGCGCTGGTCGGCGGCGGGAAGGACTACTACGCGGGCAAGATCGTGGTCACTGTCGGTGGCTTCGGTGGGCTCGGTGGCCAGCCACTGCCGCTGACGGCGGTCGACGAGATCAGCTCGATCGACGGCGTCGACGTGGTCGTGCCCGCAAGCACGCTGCTCGCCGCCCAGATGGGTGCCGTCCAGTTCGGCCCGCCCGATCAGGTCTTCGCCGCCCCCGCGGGCGCGGACCAGGGTCGCGAGACGTTCAATCCCGGGCTCGTGGCCGGGCGCCGCCTGACCTCCGATGACGAAGGTCGCGCCGTGGCCGTGCTCGGGTCATCGATCGCCGACAAGCGAGTCGTGACGGTCGGCGACTCCATCACCGTCCATGACCGCCCGTTCGAGGTGGTCGGGATCCTGGAGTCCACGCTGACCACCCCCGACGTCACCATCTACGTGCCGTTCAGCACCGGTCAGCAGCTCGCGTACGAGGACCTGCCCCAGGTCCTGCGGGACAAGCTCAGGGCCGAGGACCTGGCATCCGAGCTCATCGTCTACCCCAGGCCCGGGGCCGACGACCAGGCGGTCGCCGACGCCATCGAGGCCCGGCTGCCCGATACGACCGCGCTCACTGGCACCGCCTATAACGCCTCGGTCGGCAGCTCGGTCTCGATCTTCAACGCGATCATCGTGGGCATCGGGCTGGTGAGCCTGATCGTCGGTGGCCTGTCGGTCATCAACACGATGGCGATGTCGGTCGCCGAGCGGACCCGGGAGATCGGCATCAAGCGGGCGATCGGGGCCAGCCGGCCGCGGATCATTCGCGAGCTGATGATCGAGGCGGGCCTGATCGGGGCCATCGGCGGCATTCTCGGCGTCACGCTCGGCGCGCTCGTCGTGGTGCTGGTCAACGAGGTGATGCGGTCATCGGGCACCGTCCTGTTCCAGATGACGCTGGGCACCGCCGCGTTCGCCTTCGCGTTCTCCACGATCCTGGGCGTGATCGCCGGGATCGTCCCCGCATGGAGTGCGGCCCGGCTCGACCCGGTCAGCGCTCTCCGCTACGAGTAAGGAGCTTCAGCCATGGCGATCCTCGAAGCGCGCGATCTGCGCAAGACCTACCGGCTGTCGAAGGTCAACCACGTGGCGGCCCTGCGCGGCGTGAACGTGGCGATCGACGACGGCGAGATGGTCGCGATCATGGGTCCGTCCGGTTCCGGCAAGTCGACCCTGATGCACATCCTGGGCCTGCTCCACGAGCCGGACCGGGACGGGGTCGCGGACCCCGAGCTCATGTTCGACGGCCGGTCGATGACCGACCTTTCGGACCGCGAGCGGACGCGGATCCGGGCCACCGAGATGGGGTTCGTGTTCCAGTCGTTCAACCTCATCCCGACGATGTCGGCAATCGAGAACGTCACGCTCGCGGCCGACTATGCGGGCACCAGCCGATCGACATCCCGGCAGGCTGCCCTCGAAGCGCTTGGCATGGTGGGCCTCGCCGATCGGGCAAGCCATCGTCCCTCGGAGCTGTCGGGCGGTGAGCAGCAGCGGGTCGCCATCGCGCGAGCCCTCGTCAACCGCCCCCGGCTGGTCCTGGGCGATGAGCCGACGGGCAATCTCGACAGCCAGCGCACGAGCGAGGTGCTGAGCCTCCTGCGGCGCCTGAACCAGGAGGCCGGCCAGACGTTCGTGATCGTGACCCACGATCCGCGCGTCGGCGAGGCCTGCGACCGGGTGATCCGGATGCAGGACGGCCTCGTGCAGACCGACGCCGAACAGGCGGCCGCCGCCTGACGCTCCGGCCCAGCGCCCCGGCGCGGCCTGCCGGGCCCGCCGCCGGAGCTCACTGCGTGATCGGGGTCAGGTGAGAGGCGCACCGAGCCGGCAGACCGAACGGCGCGAGCTCAATGGAGCTGGCGACGCCATGCCGACGGGACGCGTCCGGCCGGACCCGGCACCGGCTGGTCCAGCGGGTGGGCGTCCGGCGGCGCAAGGACCGGTCCCTCCAGGTAGTCGTTCCGGGCGTAGTCCCAGAACCAGTCCTCGCCGGGCTCGAAGGAGCGGACGACAGGGTGGCGATGCTCGTTCGCGTGCCCCAGCGCGTGCTGCGATGGGGAGCTGTCGCAGCAACCGATATGGCCGCACGTGGCGCACCGCCGGAGGTGGAACCACCAGCCACCAGTCGCCTCGCACTCCACGCAGCCGGTGCCGCTGGGCGGCACCTCCGGGTCGATCACCTTGTCGTCCGACATTCGAGGGTCCCTTTCGTCGAAGATGCAACCCGTGCCGGGAAGGACGGGCATGACCGGTCACGCGCGTCCGGGGCCAGGCCGTCAGCGATCTGCGGGTTTCGACCAGTTTCCACCAATCGGGCGGGATGTGTGGGCGATCTGCGGGATGGATGGGCGGCGAGCCCTCAGCTTGTGGGTCCTGCGACCTCCACGTCGGACAGCGGGATCCGCGCGCGAAGGCTGGTGCCTGCACCCGGATCGCTGTCCAGCTGGAACGAGCCGGCGACGGCGCCGACGCGGTCGCGCAGCCCGAGCAGGCCCGAGCCACGGTCGAGCGTCGCGCCACCCGGACCATTGTCGGCAACCTCGAGCACAAGCTGCCCGTCGACGACCTCTGCCCGGATCTGCACCCGGGCTCCGGGCGCGTGCTTCGCCGCGTTCGCCAGGCCCTCGGACACGAAGAAGTACGCCGCGGCCTCGACGTCTGCATCCAGGCGCCCCTCCGGCGTGCGCTCGACGGTGACCTCCACCGGCGAGCCGGCGGCCAATGAGCCGATCGCGCCGTCCAGTCCCGCTTCAGTGAGAACCGCCGGGTGAATGCCGCGCGCCAGCTCGCGCAGCTCGGCAAGCGCGTCCCGAACCATCGCGCTCGCCTCATCGAGGCTCGCTGCGAGCTCCGAGTCCGCGCCGTCAGGGTGGCCGGCCCGCATGCGCCGGAGCGCGAGCGAGAGCGCCACCAGGCGCTGCTGCGCCCCGTCGTGCAGGTCACGCTCGAGACGTCGGCGCTCCGCGTCGCCGGCGTGGACGATCCTGGCGCGTGATGCCTGCACCTCCACCAGCTGTGCCTCCACCTCGGCATGAAGCTGCTCGTTCTCGACCGCGAGGCGAGCTGCCGCGATGACCGACGCGACCAGGCCCGGATCGTCGAGCAGGTGCGGGTCGTGGACGATCGCGCCGATCGTCCCCCGGTCGCCCTCGAGCAGGGAGACGGCGCGTTCGGGGGTGCTCGCGGGCAGCTCGGTTGGCGTGCCGTCCGCGGCGATGAACGTCCCGTCATCGGCCGACCAGGACAGCAGCTCGAGGCTGGGATCACCCAGGGCCTGGGCGAGCGCCTCGCGCAGATGGCGAGGTTGCGGCGTGGATCCCATCCGGATCACCAGGTCGGCCACGGCGCCCCGGGCCATGCGCTCACGCAGCAGGGCGACGAGGAAGCCGAGTGGCAACGCCACGTACACGATCGGGAGCCAGCCGAGCTGGGTCGCCTGCGTGTCGCCCAGCCGAACGAGGATGTCGGGCAGAACCGACAGCAGCGAGAACAGGCCGCCGGCGACCACGGGCAGCAGGGTACGGCGGAGGGGGCCCGAGGCGACGGCCACTCGTCGGATCACCAACGGCACGAGGATCAGGGTCATCGCGATCCCGACCCACGCGGACAGGTTGAAGATCTGGTCGGCGAGCGGCGTCCCGGCGGCCACGGCGAACGGACTTGACGGGCATGGACACAGGTCCGCCGGGTCAACCGTCAGCAGCTGGAACAGCGCCAGGCCGAACGCGATCAACCCAATCGCTCCCACGGCGAGCCGGTGGATCGACGACTCGAGCAGGCCCGCCGGGAACGCGAGCAGCAGCCAGGCGAACAGCAACCGGGCCGAGGCCTGCGCTGCGAACGAGGCCGGTCCGAGGAGCGGAACCGGGGCGAACAGGAAATCCCCACCGAACCACGCCAGACCGATCCCCGTCATGAGCGGACCCGAGCGGTTGCCCGGACGCCGATGCCAGGCGACCAGCCCCGCCAGGAGGAACGAGTAGCCGGAGGCGGCATCGGTGACGATGCCCTCGGGCCCAACGCCTGCGTTGGCCAGCGCCAGCTCCGCCAGGACGCCGATGACGAGCCCGACGGGAAGCAGCATGACGGGCACGGCGGGGCTCGCCCACCAGCCGGGCGGGGTGCCGGTCACGATCCGGCGCAGCCGGCCGATCACGCGGACAAGCCCCGAATGAATGCCGGCGCTAGGCCCGCCAACGACGCCGGGGGGCTGGTCATCACGTGCTCCCCGTGCGACGATGCGCCAACCGTGAGCGCCCAACCAGCGCCGAGCGCGCTGCGACTCGTGATCGCCGACGACTCCCTGCTGGTCAGGGAGGGAACGGCCCGCCTGCTCAGCGAGGCGGGGTTCGAGGTGGTCGGCCAGGCGGGCGACGCCGACCAGCTCCTGGCGCTGGTCGAGGCGGCCAGACCCGAGGTCGCGATCGTGGACATCCGGATGCCGCCCGGGTACAGCGACGAGGGCCTGCAGGCCGTGACCGCGATCCGGGAGCGATGGGGCGACAACATCGGGATCCTCGTCCTGTCACATCACGTTGAGGCCGCGTTCGCGCTGCGGCTGCTGCGCGAGGGCGCGCGCGGCACCGGCTACCTGCTCAAGGACCGCATGGCCGACCTCGAGGACTTCTCGGATGCCATCCGCCGGGTGGCGAGGGGCGGATCCGTGGTCGACCCGGCCGTGGTGACCCGGCTGGTGGACCAGCCACAATCGAAGGGTCGGCTTGCCGAGCTCACCGAGCGTGAGCGAGAGGTGCTGGCGCTGATGGCGGAGGGCCGCTCGAACCAGGCCATCGCGGATCGGTTGTTCGTCACGCCCAAGACGGTCGAGGCGCACATCGCCTCGATCTTCTCCAAGCTGGATCTGATCCCCGCCCCCGACGACCATCGCCGCGTGCTGGCGGTCCTCGCATATCTCGGGCTCGATGCCGAGCCCGCGTAATCGTCGGGGCCCGGGCAACCTGACGCGGGATGGTCGCGGACCACGCGTCATCCCGGAGGATCACCCGCGACCCGCCCGGATCTGACGATCGGGACCAGCGCCTGGATGGCCGCCGCCGAGAGGTCGTCCTTGCGCAGGAACCCGGCTGCGGGACTGCCCGCGATCCGCCCCCCATAGGTCGCGGCGTCGCGGCTCGAGATCAGGACGATCCCCGGTGCCGGCCGGTGGCTCGCGAGCCGCGTGGCGATCTCGAAGCCATCGAGGTCAGGCAGCCCGACGTCCAGGAGCACGACGTCGGGTTGGAGCACTTCGGTCTCGTGCAGCGCGGACTGACCGTCGGCGGCCTCGCCCACGACGAGCAGGCCCTCGGCCTCGAGCAGCGCTCGCGCCTCGCGGCGGAACTCCTGGTGGTCGTCGACGATGAGCAGGGTGGTCACGTGCTCGAAGCCATGCTGCGGGTTGCCGGTGGTCATCGAGCGCCAGCCTGAGGCATCGAGGGTTACCGCGCATTGGGGTCTTCCCCGGAATCGCAGCGGGTCAGCCCTGTCTCGCTCGCGAGTCAGCTGACGGCGCGACGGCGACGCGCGTGGACGGCGTCGTGGATCTCGGCAGTCGACGGGCCGGATACTCGGATAGATGCCAGTCGGCCATCCGAGCTGGTGAGCGTGGCGGCCGCCCCGGAACCGGCCGTTCCGTCGGCGGCGAGCGGCTCCTCGTCCAGCTCACGGTCCTCCGTCTCCGGCTGACCATCATCAAGCTCCCACGGCAGACCATTGCCGTACAGCGCGGCAAACACCTCGACCAGCTCCGGGTCGAACTGCACCCCGCTCTGACGTCGCAGCTCGGCCAGCGCCGCCTCGTGGCTGATCGCCTCGCGATACGGCCGGCCCGCCACCATCGCCTCATAGGCGTCCACGATGGATACGATCCTGGCGCCGACGGGGATCTCCGAGCCGGTGAGGCCATGGGGATAGCCACGGCCGTCGTACCACTCATGGTGGTGAAGCACGATCGCGGCCGCGTCCCGCAGGGCACCGGCCTGCTCGAGCACCACCTGGCCGATCTTGGGATGCTCGGTGACGACGCGCCACTCGGAGATACCGAGCGCAGTGGGTCGAGCGAGGATCTCGTCCGAGATGGCGAGCTTGCCGAGGTCGTGGAGAAGGCTCGCGGTCCGGATCCGGTCGAGCTCGCCCTCGGGCAGGTCGATGGCCCGTGCCAGGGCGACGGATGCCTCGGCGATCAACGTCGACGGCTTGCCGGCCCAGCCCGGCCGCCCGGTGAGCGTGCGGATCAGGGCGTCCTGGGCCGCCGCCATCGCCTCGCGGCCGACGTCGAGCGCCTGCGACCGGGCCTCGGAGCTGATCGGAGCCCGGCGGACGCTTCCGTCGTCACCGGTCTCTCGGAACACGTACACCTGGTTGCGACCGAGCGCCTTTGCGGAGTAGAGGGCCGCGTCCGCATCGCGCACCAGGCGGTCGAGCGCGACCGCGTCCATCTGGCCGCCGGCCACGCCGGCCGACATGGTCACGCACGCCATCTCACCTTCGGGCAGGCGCACCGAGCTGCCGCTCACGATCCGGCGGAGCTTCTCGGCCAGCGCCGCGGCAGCGTCGACATCGGTCTCCGGGAGCACGACCAGGAACTCCTCGCCGCCGTATCGCCCCGCGAAATCCACGCTGCGGACATTCTCTCCGAGCAGTCGCCCGACGTGGCGCAGGACGAGGTCGCCGGCCACGTGGCCATGCGCGTCGTTGAGGCGCTTGAAGTGGTCGAGGTCCAGGATGATGACCGATAGCGGATGTCGATATCGGTCGGCCCGCGCAAGCTCGCCAGAGAGGCGCGCGAGGACGGCCTGCCGGTTGGCGATCCCCGTGAGCGGGTCAACCGTGGCCAGCCGCCAGGTGTCGGCAACCCGATCGGCGAGGTCGCGGAATGCCCCACGCAGCTCAGGATCGACGATCCGGTTCGCCTCGACCGCCAGCAGCTCGCCCTCGTCGCCGGCGCGTGCCAGCCGGGCCGCGATCGCGGCGACGCGATGGTTCTGGCGGCGGACGATGAACAGAGCGAACCCCGCGGATCCCGCAAGCGCGCCAATGAGCGCGGCCATCAGCAGGACGATTGCCGCGGCAGTTCGAACGTCCAAGTCACCTTACCGAGCGAGCACGTGGTGCGGTCCCCGGAGGAGCGCACGCGGTCCTGGTTTCCAGCCTATGGACGCGATACGGGAATGCCATGACACGATGGTCCCGAGGCTTGGACGCACCACGTGGCATGGTGCCTGCAGGCACACGGAGGGACTACGCGGCAGATCACCGAATAGTCCCGGTCTGTGAACCCTCAAGCGGCGCGGCGCCCTCCCAGCCAGACACCGCGGATCCGATCGCGGAGCGTATCGAGCTCATACGGATCACCCTCGATTGCGACGAGATCGGCCACCTTGCCAGGCTCGATGGTGCCGCGCTCGTCGTCGACGCCGAGCAGCTGCGCCGCGCTGCGCGTGGCCGACTCGAGAACGGCCGAGGGCGACATGCCGATCTCCGCCATCAGCGTCAGCTCGCGGAGATTGCTGCCGTGCGGCGTGACCCCCGAGTCGGTGCCCATCGCTATCCGAACACCCGCCTGCACCGCGCGCCGGATCGCCTCCCGGTGCGTCTCGATCACGCTCCGGGCCTTCTCGAGCACACCCGGCGAGAAGGTCACCCCCGCAGCGGCCGCGTCGAGCACGCCCTGGGGCGCGACCAGCGTTGGCACCAGCCATGTGCCACGGCTGACCATCAGCTCGATCCCCTCGTCGTCGAGCATGATCCCGTGCTCGATCGACCGGATGCCTGCCCGCACGGCGTTCTTGATCCCGTCGGCCGCCTGCGCGTGGGCCATCACGAACATGCCGGCGGCCCTCGCCTCCTCGACCAGAACCTCGAGCTCGGCCGGCCGGAAGTGGGCGTGCGATGGATCGTCCCGCGCCGAGAGGACCCCACCCGACGTCGCGACCTTGATCACATTGGCACCCATCCGGTGCAGCTCTCGTACCTTTCGGCGCATCTCATCGGGCCCATCGACGATCCCCGTCGGCACTCCGGGGTGCTCCGGGAGCACCGCCAGGGCGATGCCGGACGCCAGCCAGGGGTCGGCATGACCGCCGGTCTGGCTGAGCATCGCCAGGCTGATCTGCATTCGTGGGCCGTCGATGAGGCCGTCGTCCAAAGCCTGTTGGATGCCGAGATCGGCGCCGCCGGCGTCGCGGATGGAGGTGATCCCGGTGTCGAGCGTCCGGCGCAGGTTCCGGGCCGCCTCGTAGAACTGGTACGAGAACGGCTGGTTCGCGCTCCGCCACGGATCGAACCGGGTGACGACGACGTGGACATGACAATCGAACAGTCCTGGCAGCAGGGTTCGACCGGTCATGTCCACGGCCTGATCGGCATCGAGGCCTGTGCCAACGTCGGCGATCCGCCCGTCCTCGACGACGACATCGGCCGGGCTTGGGTCGATGCCCGTGCCATCGAACACCCGACCCCCGCGGAACACCGTTCGCGTCATGCCAGCCTCCCATCGATGCGCGGTCGAGCATTGACCCTCAGGCGGGCTCGGGCCAGCTCTCGCGATCCACGTTCCTCGAGCCGCCACGCCAAGCCACCGAGATCATCGTCCTCGGGAAGTCGCCAGACCGTGCCCTCCAGCTCGTCACCGGGGGCTGCCGAGGCGAGGTATTCGATCCGCACCCGGCGCGGCAGCGCGGCCATCGTGGGCGCGCCCCCGGGCGCCGACAGCACCGCCTCCTCAAGATAGTCGAGATAGGCAGCGTTGTTGACGTGGCCCATCGGATCCAGGTCCTGCGGCCGAACCATTCCCCGGTGCGACCACGCATCCGGGGGCGCCGGCGGAAGTGGCACCCGGCCGGGGACAAACGTTCGCTCGGGCGCTGCGAACCGAATGGCGAAGTCCTCGGGCACCCGGGTTGGTCGCCCCCGCGAATCGATCGTCACCCAGTCAGTGTGTCCCCACATCGCGAGTCGGCCATCTCGGAGGCGGGCCTCGGTGCGGCGGCGCGCCCAGACCCTGCGGAACCCGATCACGCGGGTGGTCACTCCCAGGGTCGCGCCCAACGGGATTGGCAGCTCGACCGACAGCTCCGCGGCGCGGACGACCCAGTTGATGCCCCGGTCGTCGTACCAGGCGCGGTCAAACCCGAGCGACTCGCTGTGGATCCAGGCCGCGTCCTGCGCGTAGCGGAGCAGCACCGACGTCCGGACGATGCCGGCCGGGCCGCATTCGTCGAAGCGCACCCGATAGGGGACGGTGATCTCCGCTCCGCTTCCGGCGGCAGGTCCATGGTCCCCGCTCACCGCGATGCCCTTCCCGCCAGCCGATCGAGGGTCTCGAGCGCGATCAGTCGGAGGCCTTCCAGCGCGACGGGCCCTCGCTCACGAACCAGCCGCACCTCACACGACCGTCGCGCGTCGAACACGACCAGCCCGACCAGCAGCCGCAGGTCCTCGTCGGCGGCACCACGTCGTGCGTCGTCGAGCTGGTGAATGACCTCGGCCTTGATCCCCCGAGCACCCCACTTGCAGTCCCACGCCTCGGGGCGGGCGTCATGCTCGATCGTGACGTCGTACGGATGGATCTCCGCCGGCCGGCCATCGAACAGGATCCGCCGCTCGCGCCGAACCGGGCCGGTGCGCGCCGCGAGGAGACGCTCCGTGAGCGCCTCGACGATGGCGCCGCGGACCTGGCTGCGGGTCTGCTCGCCCCGGTCGGCCACCTCGAGCGATGCCTCGAGGATCGCCTCGGAGCGGTCCCGGGCGGGGTCGCCGGGGAGCGGCGCCGCTCGCCCGAACAGGGCGGGGAACATCAGCCGCCAGGGGCCAGGGTCGATTGTCATGCCGTTCATCACGGCGCGCGCGAGGAGTCGCTGGGTGGTGGTGGCATCGGCCAGCAACGCCGCCACGCGCACCACGAGCGGGTCGACCTGGACATGCGCGTAGACGACGGCGCGACCGTCCGGGCGGGCATCCGCAAAACGCATCACGCGGCCTCGCCGAGCGCGGCCAGGGCAACCTGGGGGAGGGTGGACAGCCAGTCGATCGCACGGTGCGGGTCGGTGATCAATGTCGCCTCGGCGACGAGCACCTCGATCGCGGCTTCGGCATCGTCTGGTGCGACCTCGGCACCACGGGCCGCGGCCACGGCCCGCAGGCGTGCACCCCAGACGGTCCCAAGGTCGGTGACGTACTGGAGCTCGTCCTGGACGGGCTCGGCGGTGGCATCGAGGACCGCCATGGCCTCCAGGGCGCGGTCGATCAGCTGCGTGACGGTAGACGACACCCGGCCAGCGTACGTCGGGCTGCCGGCGCCCGCTGGATCCGGGCCGGTGCCGATGCCCCGACCACATGGTCAACGGTCGGGCCGAGGTCAGACAGACTCGGCACTCTCGTTGAGGACGCCGACACGCGCCGCCGGTCGTCGATTCAATCGCTCGCGACCCTCCGCGGCAAGCCGAGCCAGGGACTGACGACCGTGCTCATCCCAGTGGGTCGAGTAGACCCCGAGCGCCCGGCGCCGGATCTCGAATGCCTCGGCACGACCACCGGCACGCTCGAGGCGTGCCACGACGTCCAGCACCTCTCGGTACAGGTGAGGCAGCAGCTCGGCCGGGATCTGGTCCTCCATCGAGGATCAGGCTGCGCCGCGGGAGCTCAGGATGGAATGGGTGGGACGTCCCGAGACACGCGTCCAGGAGTCCGGGGGGGGTTGCATGCAGACACCACGAGTGAGCAGGCTGCGGGTCAGTCGCCCGTGTGTGCGCCGCTTGCGATCCGGAATCCTGCACCGAGCCCGCGAGCGGGCTCCCAGTGGACGTCCACGTGCTCGACGAGCGCCGCCGGGGGCCCCGCCTCAAGTCGTTCGACCAGCGCCTCGAGGTCGCCTCGCGGTCCCTCGGCGACCACGCTCACGGCGCCGTTCCGTTCGTTCGCAACCCACCCGGCGAGGTCGAGCCGCATCGCCTCACGGAGCGCGAACACCCGATAGCCCACGCCCTGGACTCGACCGCGGACCGCGACCACCAGCCGCGCCCGCTCGCGCTCGGCTCCTCCAGATCCGTCAGCAGTCATCAGGCTGCTCTGGTCGCCTGCGGCCATCTGAGCAGCGCGACGTCGAGCACGAGCTCGGGGCTCACGTTCGCGTCCAGGAGCTCACGCGCCCGCGCCAGGCGAACCAGCGACGCATCGACCGCCGTGGGCACGATGCGGGGCGCCATCGCGATCAGCTCCTCGAGCAGCGCCATGTCCCGGATCGAACCGGTCGCGCCCATGCCGGCAAGGGCGAGGTCGCGGGCGACGTCCAGCCAGATGTCGAGGACGAGACCCAGTGCCCGGCGACGATCCGACGCAGACGCCTTGCGCCCGGATGCAGGCCCGGGCCCATCCTCCTCGGACGCCGCGACACGATCGCCGGCACTGATCTCGGTGGGTCCGGCCCCTGCCGTACCGGCGCGAGCTGTTGCTCGCCGACCTCGGCGGGGAGTGGACGGCTCACTGTCCCGGGACGGGGCGAGCAGCTTGGCGAGTGTCGTGCCGCGACCCATCAGCTCGCGCGCGGCCCCCAGGCGTGCCTCGGGGCCCTGGTCGAGAAGATCCACCAGGATCCGGGCGATCTCACCACGAACCGCCACGGCCTCGGGCGAGCGCGCGTAGGTCACAGCGAGCCCCGGTCGCCCACCGGTCAGGCGCGCCAGGCGCGCAGCGGTGGGCGCATCGGCGATCTCGAGCTCCTCGAGCAGGAGCTCGATGTCACGGGGGCCGACGGTGCCCAGCCTGATCCGGGCACACCGTGACCGAACCGTGGGCAGCAGGCGCTCCTCGTCGTCGGCAAGCAAGATCAACGTCGTGTCCGACGGTGGCTCCTCAAGCGTCTTGAGCAGCGCGGACTGGGCGTCCTCGTGCATCCGATGTGCGTCGTGGACGACGGCCACGCGGTGCCCGCCCTCGACCGGCATCAGCGAGAGATCGCCGACCAGGTCTCGAACGCCCCGCGCGCGGCCAGGCCCGCCGATTCCGACCATCCCGCCCGGCCCCTCGGGCTCGAGGACGTGCAGGTCGGGGTGGTTGCCGTGGTCCACCATCCGGCAGCCGCGACACTGACGGCACGGCCGTTCCTCGCCGATGGCACCCACGCACAGGAGCCCGGCCGCGAGGTCTCCCGACAGCGACCGCTTGCCGACGGATGGAGGTCCGGTCAGCAGGACGGCGTGGGGCGCGTGGCCGGCGAGCATTGCCCGAACGGCCGCTGTCGCGCCCGGCTGGCCGATCGTGCGGAGCGTGGCCACGGGATCAGCCCGCTTCAGGCGTCAGCCCTCGGACGCCTCGTCGGTCGCCTTGGCCTTGGACGTGGTCCGGCGAGTGGTGCGGCGCTTCGGCTTGGCCTCCGCGTCGTCACCCGTTGCAGCCTCGGCGGCCTCGGCAGCCGGAGCCTCGTCGGTCGCCTTGGCCTTGGACGTGGTCCGGCGAGTGGTGCGGCGCTTCGGCTTGGCCTCCGCGTCGTCACCCGTTGCAGCCTCGGCGGCCTCGGCAGCCGGAGCCTCGTCGGTCGCCTTGGCCTTGGACGTGGTCCGGCGAGTGGTGCGGCGCTTCGGCTTGGCCTCCGCGTCGTCACCCGTTGCAGCCTCGGCGGCCTCGGCAGCCGGAGCCTCGTCGGTCGCCTTGGCCTTGGACGTGGTCCGGCGAGTGGTGCGGCGCTTCGGCTTGGCCTCCGCGTCGTCACCCGTTGCAGCCTCGGCGGGCGCCTGGCTCTGGGCGATCTGCGCGCGCAGCAGCTCTTCGAGCTCGGGCGGGACCTCGCTCCATGGCTCACCGCCCTCGGACCGCGGTGGCCGGGCAGGACGGTCCGGGCGCGACGACCGTGATCCACCACCACTCCGAGCACCCCCGCCTCGGGTGGGCTCTGCGTAGCGGGTGCTTCCGCCACGACCGCCGCCATAGCGCTCGCGGTCGATGGCAGCGCTGTAGCCGCCCCGCGTCCCGCGGCCGCCACGGCCGCCGCCGCCGCCCCGCTGACTGCGCCGCTGCTCGGCGATCAGGTATTCGGGGATCTCCGGCTCCTCGAGGTCCTCCTCGTCTTCGGGGAGCGGCGGCAGGTCGGCGGACGACGGGCGAGCCGTCGGCGTCCCGAGCTGCCGGTCCCAGACGGAGCCGAAGGGCGTGGACCGGGGGCCTCTGCCACCTGAGTCTGCGCCGAAGTCGTCGAACGGCGTCGGCAGCTCGCCCGATGGGCTACGGCGCGCGGCGTCAGGTGCCGGCTCGTCGGACGGGTCCTGGTCCGCGACGGCAGCCGCGGCCTCGCCACCTTCCTGGGCCGCCTCGTCCCGGTGGCCACGTCCGCGGCCACGTCCACCGCGCCGGCGGCGACGGCGTCGGCCCTCACCGTCAGCGGTCTCGGTGTCCGATCCCTCAGCCCCGGTGTCCGCGGCAGCGGCAACCGCCGCCTCGGTCTCGGCCTCGGCAGTCGCGGGTTCGCCGGCCGCGGGTTCCTCAGTCGCCGGCTCGCCGGCCGCGGGCTTGGCGGCGGGCTTGGCGGCGGGCTTGGCAGCGGCCCGGGACAGCTTCTCCCCGGGCAGCGCCACCAGGGAACCGCCGGTTGCGGCGGCCGTGCCGCGCGAGCGGGTGGTGGTCGGTGCCGCGGCCTCGTCACGATCCGATCGGCTTCGGCCGCGTCCACGGCCACGTCCCCGTCCGGTCCCCTCGGACTGTTTCTCGGGGACCTCGGTCATGGACAGGTCCTCTTCGTCGCCGGCGACACGCCGGCCCGAGCGGGTCGACCCCTTGTCCACCTTGGCGATCTGCGTGATGTCGGTGAACAGGTCGGCCACGTCCATCAGGTCCGAGGAGGTGTTGCCGCGGAAGCTGATGACCTCGACGCGAACGCCCATCTCCTGGACGGCGCGGATCGCCGACGCGAAGTCGCCGTCGCCCGACACGACCACGGCGATATCGAGGTTACGTGCGGTCTTCATCATGTCGACGACCAGCTCGATGTCGAGGTTGGCCTTGACCTTGCCGTCGCCGTACTTGCGGATGTCCTTGCTCACCACCTTGTACTCGTGGCGGGCGAGGAACTGGTGGAAGTTGCGCTGGTTCTCGTTGTCCGGGTCCAGCCCGGTGTAGGCGTACGCCCGAACAAAGTCGCGTCCGGCGGTGGCCGACTTCAACAACGTGACGTAGTCGATGTCCACGCCGGCCGCCTTGGCCGCGTAGAAGATGTTCGCCACGTCCACGAAGACGGCGACGTTCTTGCCCACGTTGACTCCTACTGTGGTTGGGCGGGCACGGGACCCCGGCCGCCCGGTGCGCTAGATGCGGCGAGCGGTCGAGCCGGCCGCCGCGACGGGTCGCCGAAGCGTGGGCCCGGCGGGGGAGAACCCGGCGCGCTCCAGGCGGGCCAGGCTCTCGGGATCGGTTGGCACTGCCACCTCGACGGTGGAGCAGCCCTTGTTGCCGGCCGAGCGCAGCAGCTCAACGAGCAGCGCGTCGGTGACGCGGTCGGCATCGTGCTGTGCGGCGACCAGGATGAAGTCGATGGTGCCGATGTAGCCCCCGGCCGTAACCGACGGACGCAGCACGAGCAGCGCGCTGCCGGCGAGCTCGCGTCGCGATTCGGCGATCAGGACGCTGGCATTCGGAAGGTTGACCAGCTGGCGCAACAGATCTGCGGCATCGAGCGCGCCGCGCCCGGGTTCGCCGATGGCGTCCCAGCCAAGGGCAGCGAGCCGACTGATGTCGGTGATGCGCGCGGTCCTGACCTGATACTCCACGCAGTCGCTAGACCTCGTCGATTGCGCGATCGTGCAGCCGGACCCTGTGCCGATGTGGTCGGCGGGCGGTCCGCGCCACGGCCGCGGTTTGAGGGTTTCGGGAGGCGAGCGACTCAACGCTCGAACAGCCGTCCCGAGGTGTTATGGAGGTGCGGTGCGGACGCACAGCCTTGCATCCGCGTCTCCGGTGTCTATGATACGGCATCGGTCCGCGGCGCCATGTCGCGGATCGGTTGGGTCCTCGCCCCGTTCCTCCGTCACCGCCGCGCCGAGCCAGCTCGGCCACCCAGGGACGTTGGTTCGGCCGTGGAGCCTGGGTGGCTCTGCGGAACGTGCGAGGAGAATGGAGGAGGCGTTCATGAAGGTACGCGCGTTTGGCGCAGTGGCATTGGCGGCCATGGTCGTCACGGCAGCCGGGTGCAGCAGCTCCAGCTCAAGCCCCGCCGCCGGCGACAACTCCAGCGGCAAGACCGCCACGATCGGCGTCGATCTCCCGCTGTCGGGCGGCGAGGCCCCCAACGGCGAGCCCACCCTCAACGGCATCAAGCTTGCGGTCAAGCAGGCCAATGACGCCGGTGGCGTCAACGGCTACACGATCAAGCTGAGCACCCAGGACGACGCCGTCAACGGCGTGCATGACCCGCAGCAGGGCGCCAAGAACGTCACCGCTCTCGCGGCCGACGAGTCCGTCATCGGCATGGTCGGGCCGTACAACTCGAACGTCGGCATCGCCGAGGTTCCGGTGACCAACGAGGCCGGCCTCCTGCAGTGCAGCCCGGCGAACACGAACCCGGGCATCACCAAGCCCGACTTCGGCGCCCTCGACGTGCGCAAGGCGAACCCCGACAAGATCAACTACGTCCGTGTCGCGACGACCGACGACGTCCAGGGTCCGGCTGGCGCCCAGTACGCCTATAACGACCTCGGCGCGCGCAACGCGCTGATCATCGACGACACCGAGACCTTCGGTAAGGGTGTCGCCGATCAGTTCGAGAAGGAGTTCACGTCCCTCGGCGGCACCGTCGTCGATCGCGTCGGCGCTCCCGGGTCCACGACCGACTACACGTCGATCCTGACCGCGGCCAAGTCCAAGAATCCGGACGTCGTCTACTTCGGCGGCGTGACCACGACCGGCGGCGGCGTGCTGCGCAAGCAGATGGCCCAGGCCGGCATGGGCGACCTTCCGTACGTCGGCCCCGACGGCATCGTCGACGGCTCGGGAACCACGGACGGCTCGTTCGTCAACATCGCCGGTGAGGCGGCCGCCAACTCGTACGGCACCATCGCCGCCATCCACGACATCCCGGACCCGACGGCGTTCAGCGACGCCTACAAGGCCGAGTACAGCAAGGATCCGGGCGCCTACAGTGCCCCGGCCTACGCCTGCACCCAGATCATCCTCGACGCGCTCAAGAACGTCCCGGCGACCGACGACATGGCGGCGCTCCGCGAGGCGGTCCGCGCCTATGTCACCGGCGGCAACACGTTCGATACCGTTCTCGGCAACGTTGGCTTCGACGAGAACGGCGACACGACTCAGCACATCATCTCGTTCTACGCGACCGACATGGCGCTGGCCGACGGGAAGGGTGACTGGGCGTTCAAGAAGCAGCAGGACTTCGGCAACTAGCCGAGACCTCGAGGAAGACCGGGGTGGGCTCCCCTCCCCGGTCTTCCGGCAACTTGGGTCCCGCAGAATGACCGCCTGGAGGAGCCCCAGCGAGCGATGGACCTAGCAACACTCACCCAGCAGGTGGTCAACGCACTCACGCTGGGGTCGATCTATGCGCTGATCGCGCTCGGCTACACGATGGTCTACGGGATCATCGAGCTGATCAACTTTGCTCACGGCGACGTGTTCATGGTCGGTGCGTTCGTGTCGTTGTGGATCCTGACCGTGCCGCTGGGCGTGACCGGACCAAACGACAACTGGATCGCGATCGGAACGATCCTGCTGCCGGTGCTGTTGATCACGATGCTGTTCATGGGCGTGGTCGGGGTCACCATCGAGCGGTTCGCCTATCGACCGCTGCGAACGGCGCCCCGGCTGGCGCCGCTGATCACCGCGATCGGCGTGTCGTTCATCCTCCAGAACATCATCCAGATCCTGTTCGGGCCCTCTCCGCGGAACTACCCGCAGGTGATCAGCTTCGACAACCGGATCGACATCCTGGGCGCCGAGGTGCGCTACATCTCGATCATCATCCTGGTGGTCACGGTCGTCCTGATCGTCGGCCTCCAGCTGTTCATCAACCGAACGACGCTGGGGCGCGCGATGCGGTCCACGGCCCAGGACCGCGAGGCGGCCGCCCTGATGGGCGTGGACATCAATCGCACCATCGCCGCGACGTTCTTCATCGGCTCGGCGCTTGCAGGCGCGGCGGGCATGGTGCACGGCCTCTACTTCGGCAGCATCGTGTTCACGCTCGGCTTCTTCGCCGGCCTCAAGGCGTTCACGGCCGCCGTCCTGGGCGGGATCGGCAACACGACCGGAGCCGCCCTCGGCGGATATCTGATCGGGTTCGTTGAGGTGGGGGCCGCGGCGCTCGGGTATGCGCGCTGGTCGGAGGCGCTGATCTTCGCCGTCCTCGTGATCGTGCTCGTGTTCCGACCCACCGGCCTCCTCGGGCAGCAGCTGGGAGATCGCGCATGAGCAGCATCGCGCGCGTGCCTCGTCGTCCCCGCGGTGGCTGGGTGCCGGATGGCGTCTACAACTTTGGGCGTCAGCATCGATCGATCACGATCATCGTCGGCATGGCGCTGTTCACGACCCTGCTGCCGTTGATCGTGCTGATCCCGCCGTTCAGCTCGTTCAGCCGCCAGCAGGTCTGGATCGACGGCTTTGCCATCTCCGGTGTGTTCGTGCTGTTGGCGCTCGGCCTCAACATCGTCGTCGGTCTGGCGGGCCTGCTCGACCTGGGCTACGCCGCGTTCTACGCGATCGGCGCGTACGCGTACGCGTACGGTGCCTCCCCGTTCAGCGGCCTGCACATCCCGTTCTGGCCGATGCTGCTCGTGGGTGCCGTGACCGCTGCCGTGTTCGGAGTGCTGCTGGGTGCCCCGACTCTCCGGTTGCGCGGTGACTACCTCGCGATCGTGACTCTCGGCTTCGGCGAGATCGTGCCGATCGTGTTCAAGAACAGTGACCCGTATACCAACGGCACCAACGGCATCGGCGGGGTCTACAAGCCGGAGCTGTTCGGCTTCGTGTTCCCGTTGACCGACCCGTGGCCCTTCTACGTCACCATGGCCGTGATCGTGACCCTGGTCATGGTGTTCGTGTACCGGCTCCAGGATTCACGCCTCGGCAGAGCCTGGCAGGCGATCCGCGAGGACGAGCTCGCCGCCGACAGCAACGGCATCAACACGGTGACCACCAAGTTGCTGGCGTTCGCGCTGGGCGCCTCCACCGCCGGGTTCGCAGGCGTGTTCACGGCTGCCAAGCTGACCCTCGTCAGCCCCGACCAGTTCCTGTTCACGGTGTCGTTCACGGTTCTGGCCATGGTGGTCCTGGGAGGCATGGGCAACATCTGGGGCGTGGCCGTCGGTGCCTTCGTCCTGTACACGATCCAGAGCGTGCTGCTCAAGCAGCTCAACCAGTTCTTCGCGGAGATCGGGGCACCGATCCTCCAGAACATCGACTTCGTGCAATACCAGTTCCTCCTGTATGGGCTCGCCCTGGTGTTGATGATGCTCATCAGACCCGAGGGCCTGTTCCCAAGCGGCAGACGTCGGCGCGAGCTCCACGAGACGGAGTTCGAGGTGGCCGGCGAGGGTGGGACGGACGTCGAGACCCCAGAGGGCCTGTCATCGTGACCGCCGCCGACGACGCCACCACCGTCCTCCACGCCCGGCGGGTCACGATGCGGTTCGGCGGCCTGGTTGCCGTCAACAGCGTCGACCTCGAGATCCCGGCCGGCGCGATCATCAGCCTGATCGGGCCAAACGGTGCCGGCAAGACCACCCTGTTCAACGTGATTGCCGGCATTCTCGAGCCGACATCGGGCGAGATCGAGCTTGCCGGTCGGCGCATGGTGGCGCCGGCCGCGCGTTCATCCCTCGAGCCCGTGATCTGGGTCGCGCCGGCCGTCGTCATGGGCATTCTCGGCTTCTTCGCCGTGCAGGCCACCCAGTCAGACGCGGTGCTCGGAATCGCGCTGCTGGCCACGATCGGGCTCCTGGTCACGACCCTGCTGGCGGCCATCATCCGGCCGCGCTGGTATTACCGGCTGATTGACCGGTTCGGCATCTTCCGCTCGGCACGCCCGAGCGACATGGTTCATGCGGGGATCGGCCGGACGTTCCAGAACATTCGCCTGTTCCAGAACATGACCGCCCTCGAGAACGTGCTGGTGGGGATGCACATCAATCTGCGCAGCACCCCGGTGGACGCGTTCTTCAGCACCCGGCGTCAACGACGCGAGGAGGCGAGCGCCCGCGTCGAGGCCAGGAGCCTGCTGGAGCTGGTGGGCCTGGCTGGTCGCGACGACGAGATTGCCCGCAACCTTCCGTACGGCGACCAGCGTCGGCTCGAGGTGGCGCGCGCGCTGGCCAGCAAGCCGGCGCTGCTCCTGCTCGACGAGCCGACCGCCGGCATGAACCCGCGCGAGACCTCCGAGCTGACCGAGCTGATCGATCGACTTCGGCGCGACCTCGGGCTCGCCATCCTGCTCATCGAGCACGACATGCGCGTGGTCATGGGCATCAGCGACCGGATCACGGTGCTCGACCATGGCGAGCGGATCGCCGAGGGTACACCTGAGGAGGTCCGCTCCAACCCGCGGGTCATCGAGGCCTACCTCGGGTCCCCGGCCGCATGAGCGAGCAGCCGATGACCGCATCCAATGGCGAGGCCGTGCTGGTCCTCGACAACGTCAACACCTACTACGGCCACATCCACGCACTGTCGGGCATCTCGATGGAGGTCCAGCGCGGCGAGATCGTCACCCTGATCGGGGCCAACGGCGCGGGCAAGACCACCACGCTCAAGACGATCAGCGGGCTCCTGCATCCAAAGGCCGGCACGGTCATGTTCGAGGGCGGCGACATCTCGCACACGCCCGCGCACACGCTCGTCCGTGCCGGGATCGGGCACGCACCCGAGGGCCGACGCATCTTCTCGCGGTTGACGGTGCTCGAGAACCTCCAGATGGGCGGCTACACGCGAAAGCCGGCCGAGATCAAGGAGGAGCTTGAACGCGTCATGACGCTGTTCCCGCTGCTGCGGGAGCGGGTGAACCAGAAGGGCGGCACGCTGTCTGGCGGCGAGCAGCAGATGCTCGCGATCGGCCGGGCCCTGATGTCCAGGCCCCGGGTGCTGTTGCTCGACGAGCCGTCGCTGGGCCTGGCCCCGATCCTCGTCCAGCAGATCTTCTCGATCATCCGCGAGATCAACGCTCAGGGCACGACCATCCTCCTGGTCGAGCAGAACGCGCTCCAGGCGCTCGCGGTGGCGCACCGCGGCTACGTGCTCCAGACGGGCCGGGTCGTGCTCTCAGGCAGCTCGGGCGAGCTGAGCCAGAACGAGATGGTGCGCAAGGCGTACCTCGGGGAGGACTAGCCCCGGCTCCCGGTGCCGAGCGGTGGATGACGAGCGACGCACTGGCCATCGCGAGACGCCCCGGAGGATCGTGACCGGCGACGATCCGCGTCGCCTCCGGGTCGTGATCGTGGTCCTGGTCGCCGTGATCGTCGTGTTGCTCATCCGGCCATGGGGTGACGGCGCCACGCGCAGCGCTGTCGGCCCGCGACCCACCTCGGCGGTCGAGGACAGCGTGGCCGGGCCGGCGAGCGGCACCGGATCCCCGACGGGAGTCGACGCTCCGGCCGCCGAGCGGTCCGGAGTCCCGAGCGACGCATCGGCCGAGCGGCACGTCAGCTGCGGCTCACCGGACGGCTGGCGCGCGACCACCATCCAGCGCTGGCCGGATCGCGTCCTGCCCGTTCGGTCCTGGATCGCGATCGACCCGGTCAAGGCAACGGGACCGGCCGATCCGTTGATCCCCCTTGCGCCAGTGGCCGCAAACCTCGTGACGGCGATCGGCTACTGTGCCCCGCTGGCGGCCCGGCTCCAGCCTCCGGCGGAGTCGACCGCCTCGCTGTGGACCCTGACCCCAACCGTCCCGCTCCGGCTGACGGCGATCGGGCTCGACCCGGTCAGCCTGTTTCGGCAGGGCGTCCTGTGGCGTCCGGCACCGGAGCTGGATGCCGTCCCACGCGAGGGTGGCGATGCGGCCTGGCCACCCGGCCGCTATGTGATCCAGATCGCCGATCCGGGAGGCACGTTCCAGCAATGGCTGGGCATCGAGATTCTCGACCTCGAGCGGCGGCCCGGACCCGACGGAGACCCCGACCCGGGAGCAGTCGACGTCTCGGCTGGCCGATCAGCGGCGGGGTGACTCGAGCGCGATGTCGTACGCGGCGCGAGCCAGGATGATCGACCCGACCACCGAGATCCAGTACCCGTAGGCGCGGTTCGGGAACAGCCCGTCCGGCGCGACGAGCGCGTTGATGTTGGGGATCCAGAGGACCACGCCCACCAGCGCCAGGACCGCCAGCAGCGCGAACACCATCGGGTGGTCGATGCCGATCGGTCGCTCGCCGGCCGCATAGGGCAATGTGACCAGGGCAAGGGTTGCCAGCGCTGCCAGAAACGTGATCATGCCGGTCCCGTCGAATGCCCGGTACACGATCTCCGGCAGACCGCCGTTGCCACCCAGCACGTACCACGGCAGCAGGCAGCCCACGAGAATCACGATCGAGCCCAGTGCCGCCAGCCGTCGGCCGCTGCTGAGCGAGCGCCGGTGCATCAGTCGGCCGTGCCGTAGACCTCGGGGCGCAGCACGCCCACGAAGCGCAGGTTGCGGTACTGCTCGCCGTAGTCGAGCCCGTAGCCGACCACGAACTGGTCGGGGATCTCGAAGCCGACGTAATCGACCGGGATGTCCACCAGCCGGCGCGCGGGCTTGTCGAGCAGGGTGCAGATCCGGAGCGAGGCCGGGTTCTTGCCGCGCAGGTAGCGGATCAGGTAGTTGAGCGTGAGCCCCGTGTCGATGATGTCCTCGACGAGCAGGACATCCTCCCCGGCGATGCTTGCCGAGAGGTCCTTCATGATCCGGACCAGGCCCGAGGATTCGGTGCTCGCGCCCCCGTACGAGCTGACCTCCATGAGGTCGATCCGCAGCGGGAGCGAGATCTCGCGCATCAGGTCCGCCATGAACGGCAGCGAGCCCTTGAGCACGCTTACCAGCGTGATGGTGCGGCCGGCGTAGTCGGCGGCGATTCGCTCGCCGAGCTCGTGCACCTTGGCGGCAATGTCTGTCTCGGTCAACAGGACGTCGCCGATGTCGGCCTGTAGATCAGCAGTCCGGTTCATGGATGGATTGACGATGCCTCCTCGTCAGGGTGCGGGCGGTGGGTCGATGATGGCGCCTGGGCGGCGAGCCCGCACGTCCGTGTCGCGCTCAGGAGCCACCCGATCGTTCCAGCGGCTTCGGCTCGCCGTTCCCGGCGGTCGCGATTGCGTGATGTCTTCGGCGGCCGCGTCGGCGGCCGCGTGGCGGCGATGGGGCAGGCGTCGCGGGCTGATCCTCGGTCGGGACCGGTTGGTCCGGCAGGTCGACCGCGGAGACCTCAACGGGCGCAGGCTCAGGTTCGATCGATCTGGGGGGCGTCGCCTGGCCGCTGGTCCCGGTCAGCTCATCAATCAGCGCCATCCGACCGAACTTGAGCATCAGCATCCGGAAGTCGCGCGCGTAGAACAACTTGATCCGGATGTCGGGATACAGCTCGCGCAGGCGCCGAAGCTTGCGATTCTTCTTGCGCACGAGCTTCTGGCGAAGCGTCGTCAGCTCGATGTACAGGTCGAGGTCGGGCAGGTAGAAGTCCGGTGCGAAGCTCTCGACGACCTCGCCGTCGAGGTTCCACCCGATCGGGTACGTATCGGGCTCATACGTCCAGCGGACCTCGTAGAAGTCGAGGATCCGTGCGAGCTCGGCCTCGCTGGCGTGCGCGAACGCCGGTCGCGTCGGCGCCGCGCTCACCGGTCGCGCCCGCCGAATCCGTCGGTCTCGCTCACCAACGATCGGAGATCGCCGGTCCAGCCGGCCAGGAGAGCGTGCATCGCGACGACGTCGTCCCAGGTCATGGGTGGCTGCCCCGCCCGACGAGCGTCGCCGGCCGGGCCGAGCTCGGGGTGAACGGCCGTGTCCAGCACCGCTCGGCCGGAGTCAACCTCGGGGCCGGTGACAAGCCCCATCGTGCAGCTCAGGCAGCTTGGGCAGCGAAGCTCAACGAACGCCAGGTCGCCGCGGTCGGCGAGGACGTCGATCCGGTCGCCGGGGATGGCCGCTCCGCACGAGGTGCAGCCGGCCCCGGCGAGACGCGCCCGGAGTCCGCGATGGTCCATCACGAGTCAGTCTAGCGAAGCTCGGCCGACCCGGCTTCCCCGACTTCGGTCGATTTCGCGATACTCCCATGGGGTATCATGGCCGCATGGCAACCACCCGGACTCCCAGACGCGCGTCGCGCGACGCCGAGCCGGCCACCTTTCGGCACAGCTACAGCAAGGACAAGGCCCAGCTCGTCCGGAGGTTGAGCCGGATCGAGGGCCAGGTGCGGGGCATCGCGCGGATGATCGAGCGCGAGGAGTACTGCATCGACATCCTCCAGCAGACTGCAGCCCTGCGGGCGGCGGTCGATGCAGTGTCGGTGATGGTGCTCGAGGATCACGTCCAGGGTTGCGTGCGCTCCGCCGCCGAGAGAGGCGAGGCCGACAGGTACGTCGAGGAGGTCGTTGACGTCGTGCGTCGGACGCTCGGGAGACCGGTGCGTTCATCGACGCGGACGGCAGACCCGCGCGCCGGCTGACGAGCGCCGTCTCCCTGGCGTGAAGCACCCGGCCTGCATGACCCGCGGGTAGCGAGCGCCCATCGCGACCAACGGGCCGGACGGACGGCGCCGCCGGGCCGTTAGGCCCGCCAGGGCTGCCGAGAAGGCCAGATCCTGACCCGTTATCCACAATCGATGGGCCGCCATGGACAGTTCGTGGATAAGGGTCTTGACCCCTGCCACGCAGGCGCCTAACGTCCGCAGTCCGCACGCGGCACGTGTGCATCGGGGAACGTCGCCCGGATACGGGGCTCGGGGAGACCCGGGTCGAAACCGGTCGGGCGACGTGAGACCGGATCTGACGCCGGCCGCAGCGAACGATCACGCCGGGAGCGGCTCCCGGACGGACCGGTGTGCAACCCGCAGGAGGGCGCCCTGGACCGGCCGAGAGATCCGCTCCCGACGCGCGTTCAGGACCTGCCTCCGCTGCCCGACGGGTACGCACGGATCGTCGATGCCGGGCTGGCGGAGCTGGATCTCGAGCCCGACGCGTCGGTGCGCGGCGTGATCGATGCGCACGTCCGCCTCTTGCTCGCGTGGACGACAGCGATCAACCTGACCGCGATCCGCGATCCCGAGGGCGTCGCACGGCTCCATGTGCTCGACAGTCTGGCCGCCGTTCCTCTGATCCGCGCCCGTGGCGCCGCCGAGTTGCTGGACATCGGCTCCGGCGGTGGGTTCCCGGGCTTGCCGCTGGCAGCCGCGCTGCCCGCGGGTCGCGCGCTGCTGGTCGATTCGGTGGGCAAGAAGGTCACCTTTCTGGAGGCCGCGATCAAGGCGTCGGGCATCGGGAGGCAGGTGACTGCCACGAAGGCGCGGATCGAGGGGCTGGCGCACGATACCGCCCACCGCGGGGCCTGGCCGGTGGTGACGGCCCGGGCCGTCGCCAACCTGTCCGAGCTGGTCGAGCTGGCGCTCCCGCTGGTCGCTCCCGACGGGGTCCTGGTTGCCTGGAAGAGGGAGCCGCTGGGTGCGGAGCTCGACGCGGCCGGCCCGGCCCTCACCGCGCTCCGAGCCGGACCGGTGGACGTGGTTCCGGTGACCGTCGCAGGCCTGGAGTCGCATCGGCTGGTCGTCGTGTCACGCGCCGGGGAGATCGATCCTCTCTATCCGCGTGACCCGGCGGAGCGCCGCCGACGCCCGCCGGCAGCCGTTCGGGGGTAGCCGATGGGTGCACGGACCGGTGCTTCGGCGCGGTCCGGCTGCGCTACCCTCGCAGGGTGCGGATCGGCGTCCTGTCGGACATCCACGCCAACCTCCCGGCGCTCGAGGCCGTCCTGGCGGCGATGCCGTCAGTGGATGCTATCTGGCAGCTGGGCGACGTGGTCGGCTATGGACCCTTCCCGGACCAGGTGGTTGCACGCCTCCGGGAGACCGGGGCCGAGGGCGTGCGCGGCAATCACGATGCAGCCGCCCTTGGCGAGCTGGATACCGGAGACTTCAACGTCGATGCGAGACGCGCGATCGAATGGACACGCTCGGTGGTCGCCGGCGACACCCTGGCCTGGCTCCGGTCGCTGCCCCAGCGAACCGAGCTGGAGGGCTTCACGCTGGTCCACGGGAGCCCGCGTGATCCGACCTGGGAGTACGTCACGTCGACGCCGGTCGCCCGAGCCGGTATCGCTGCCATGACCACCCACAATGGCCTCCACGGTCACACGCACGTGCCAATCGCGTTCCTGCTCGACGATGGTCGGCTGGAGACCGTGGGTCCCGCTGACGGCTCACGGCTGACGATCGACGGCCGGCGCATGCTCGTCAATCCGGGCAGCGTGGGCCAGCCCCGCGACGGGATTCCCACAGCGTCGTGGCTCCTCCTCGATACGGATGCAGACGCCATCACGTGGCACCGCACCGCCTATGACGTCGCGCCCGTGCAGGCCGCAATGCTCGATGCCGGTCTGCCCGCGCGCCTGGTGGAGCGGCTTTCGTATGGCCTGTAGGGAGGGTCGTCGCTGATGGCCGGCCGCCGTCCCATCACGGGGCGCAAGCCCGGTGACCGGCGGGTTCGGGTCGAGCGCCACCACGCTCCGTTCTTCCGGTACACGGGACCCGGCCAGCTGACGGCCAAGGCGGCCGCCAGCGCGCCGACCACGAGCATGGGCCGCCTCACCGCTCGCGTGAAGCACATCCTGATCGGGCGGCCGCTGGCCAACGAGGAGGAGATCGGCGAGCGACTGTCGAAGAAGAAGGCGCTCGCGATCTTCAGCTCCGACGCCATCTCCTCGTCCGCCTACGCCACCGAGGAGATCATCCTCGCGTTCGGGATCGCAGGCGTCACCGCCGCTGCGTTCGTCTACTCGATCGAGATCAGCATCGCGATCGCCGTCTTGCTCGGCGTGGTCGCCTTCAGCTACCGCCAGGTCTGCATCGCCTATCCCAATGGCGGCGGCTCGTACTCGGTCTCCAAGGCCAACTTCGGCAGGCTGGCATCACTGATTGCGGCCTCGGCGCTGCTGATCGACTACACGCTGACGGTTGCGGTCTCGACCTCGTCCGCCGTGGAGCAGATCGGGTCCGCCGTTCCAGCGCTTGATCCGTACCGGGTCGAGATCGGCATCCTGGCGATCGGCCTGATCACCCTGGGCAACCTGCGCGGCATCCGTGAGGCCGGGAACATCTTCGCCATCCCCACCTACCTGTTCCTGGGCAGCGCGTTCCTGATGATCGCGATCGGCGTCTTCCGGATCGTGTTCCAGGGGGACACCGGACCGCCGCCGACCGCGGAGGTCACGGCGGCCCTCCAGAAGACGACCGAGACCGTCACCCTGCTGGTCCTGCTGCGGGCGTTCGCGTCGGGGGCCGTCGCGCTGACCGGCACGGAGGCGATCGCCACCGGCGTGCCGGCGTTCAAGCCGCCCGAGCCCAAGAACGCCGCGGCCACCCTGATGGCGATGGCCATCATCCTGGGCACGCTGTTCATCGGGATCACGTTCCTGGCCACCAACTTCCACATCCTGCCGATCGAGGAGCCGCGGACCACTGTCATCGCCCAGATCGCCCGTCACGTCTACGGGGACACGGTCGGCTTCTACCTGTTCCAGGGGTTCACCGCGCTGCTGCTGTTCCTGGCCGCGAACACGTCGTTCGCGGCCTTCCCTCGGCTGGCGGCCGTGCTGGCCGAGGACGGCTTCGTGCCCCGCCAGTTTGCGTTCCGCGGCGACCGGCTCGCGTACTCGACCGGGATCCTGCTGCTTGGCGGCGTGGCCGCGCTGGTCGTGATCGGGGGCGGCGGGTCCACCCACGCCCTGATCCCCCTGTACGCGATCGGCGTGTTCCTCGACTTCACGATCGCCCAGAGCGGCATGGTCCGTCACTGGCTCGCCACCAAACCTCAGGGCTGGCGCTATCGGCTGTCGGTCAACGCATTCGGCGCCGTGCTCACGTTCGTGATCCTGTGCGTGGTCGTGTACATCAAGTTCGAGGCCGGCGCCTGGATGGTGATCATCCTGATCCCCATGCTGGTCGGGGTGATGCTGTTCATCCGTCGCCAGTACGACGGGCAGGCAAACGAGCTCGCGGTGCGCGAGGAGCTGGTGTTCGACCGGCCCCACCGAGCGCAGCGGGTGGTGATCCCTGTCAACGGCATCAACCGGTCGGTGATCCAGGCCGTGATGTTCGGGCAGCCGCTGGCCAGCGATCCGTCGCTGCTCCAGGCGGTGTGCGTGACGACGGAGGCCGACGAGGCCGAGGCGCTGCGCGAGCGCTGGGAGCGCCAGCTGCCGGGCGTCCCACTGGTGATCGTCGAGTCACCCTACCGGGCATTGGTGGGACCGCTGATCACCTACCTCGACGTGCTGGATCGCGCCTGGCCGCCCGATCGGGAGGCGCCCGTCACGATCGTGGTCCTGCCCGAATACGTGGCGCGACACTGGTGGGATCGCCTGCTCTACAACCAGGCCGCGAAGCGCCTCAAGACTGCGCTGGTCGGTCGCGAGCACACCGTCATCGCGGACGTTCCGTACCGGGGCTCCGACCACGCCCGCACGTAGGGGTCCGGTTCTCATCGATCGAGGCTACGCGCCCGACACAGGCAGCCGATGGCCCGCGGTCCGGTGGTATCGTGACGCGGCGTGACGACCGCACGGAGGGTGGCCCACAGCTCGCCCATGGTCGTCCTTGACGCGGGAGGCGCCTGACACCTTGGCCGACAGCCCGGCTCCGCAGTTCCAGCGCGCGGTGATCGCGCTCTCCGGCGTCCGCACCGACCGTCCGATCGTCGCACTGGCAGCGGAGATCGCTCGCACGTCCAAGGCGGAGCTGATCGGGGTCCACGTGGTGGAGATCGACTGGACGTTGCCGCTTGATGCCGACGTGGCCGGGGGCTCTGAGGACGCGCAGCGTGTGCTGGACATTGCCGAGGCAACGGCCGAGGCCGGCGGGCACTCGCTGGAGCCTGTCCTGCTCCAGGCCCGCGACGTCGGAGCTGCGATCGTGGACGAGGCATCCGAGCGCGCGGCAGACCTGATCATCGCCGGGCTGCCGTTCCGTCGGCGGTTTGGTGGCGAGTTCGCGATCGGTACCACGATCCCGTACATCCTGCGGAACGCCCCGTGTGCTGTGTGGGTGGTCCGCGAGGCGATGCCGGAGGAGCAAGCATGAAAGCCGTGATCGTCGGCTGTGGTCGCGTCGGTGCCGGGATCGCAGACGAGCTGGATCGGGCCGGCTGGCAGGTCCTGATCATCGACATCACCTCGACCGCGTTCGATCGCCTGCCGTCCACGTTCAATGGCCAGGCGCGCCGTGGCGACGGCACCGACGAGGACACCCTTCGCCTGGCCGGCGCGGAGGGCGCTGACCTGTTCCTGGCGCTCACGGAGGGCGACAACCGCAACGTCATGGCCGCCCAGCTCGGGCTGGAGTCGCTGGACGCCCAGCGATGCGTCGCCAAGATCAACGACCCGGTCCGCGCCGAGGCGTACGCCCACCTGGGCATCACTGCCCTGTGCCGGACCGACTTGATGCTGACATCCGTGCTCGACTTCATCGGCCAGGCGGCGCCGGAGCGCCCGGGCATCTACTCGCCCACGGGCGGGCATCCACATCTGGATCCGGTCGGCCAGCCCGGCGATGTGCCGGCCGTGGACGGGGAGATGGTGGCGTCGCCGGCGTCGACGAGCGCGGCGGTGGAGCGAGCCACAGGCAGCGACGATCCGGAGGCCTGATCGATGTTCGTCATGGCGGTCGGCGGGGGCAAGGTGGGCTACTACCTGACCAAGGAGCTGATCGAGTCGGGGCACGAGGTCGTGCTGCTCGAGAAGGACCGCGCGCGCGCGGAGCAGATCGCCGGCGAGATCGGCTCTGTCGTCATTCCGCACGACGGCTGCGAGGGCAAGTACCTGCGCGAAGCAGGCGCCAACCGCGCCGACATCGTGGCCGCGGTCACCGGCGATGACGAGGACAACCTCGTCATCTGCCAGATGGCCAAGCACCACTTCGATGTCCCGCGGACCATCGCGCGCGTGAACAACCCCAAGAACGAGAGCCTGTTCCGGCACCTCGGCGTGGACGAGATCATCAGCCCCACGCGGATGATCCTGAGCTCGATCGAGCAGGACATCCCGATGCACGAGCTGCTTCACCTGGCGGCCCTTGGGGTCGGTGAGCTCGAGATCATCGAGGCGCACCTCCAGCACGGGTCGCCCGCGATCGGGCGGATCGCAGTTGACCTCGAGGTCCCCACTGGCTGCTCTCTGTTCGGACTCATCCGCGACGGCGTGCCGCGCCCGCTGGCCGCCGACACGGTGCTCGCGGAGGGCGACAAGGTGATCGCCATCGGTCGGCCCGACTGCGAGACGGAGCTCCGCGAGCAGCTGATCGGCGCGCCTGTCGAGGAGCCCGCCGAAGCCTGATCCGGAGCTCAGCCCGGCTGACGGTCAGGACCGCGCGCCAGCGGTAGCCGTCCGCCGCTCCAACCAGGCGACCTCCACGTGCCGGCAGGCCGACTCCTCGTGACCCGGAGGAACCCCGCGGGCGCCACGGAACCCGCGCGCGTCCAACAATGCGACCAGCATTGCACCCGGACCATGCACCAACGACTTGGCTATATCTCTTGACAATGTCATTGGTAGGGTTCTAGGATGCGCCGTGCCCGGGACGAAGGACGATCTCCGGGTCCAGAAGACCGACGCGCCGGCGCCTCGCCGGCGGCGATTTCGGCAGGAGGTACGACTGATGACGCTGGTGCGCCGACCGTCGCCCTTCAGCGAGCTGATGACGCTTCGCCAGGCGATGGATCGTCTGTTTGATGACACCGTGTTCCGGCCGGTCAACGGCTACGGCGCGGATGTCTCCCGTCTCCCCCTCGACGTCCGGACCACACCGGATGCCCTGCTGGTTGAGGCGGAGCTTCCGGGCATGCGACCCGAGGATGTCGATATCACCGTCGAGAACGGCACCCTCACCATCCGCGCCGAGGACGGCGCGGAGCACCGCAGCGAAGAGGGTGACTGGCTGGTCCGCGAGATCTCGCACGGGACCGTGATGCGCACGGTGACCCTGCCCACCGGCCTCGAGGCCGACCGGGCCGAGGCCACCTTCGAGCATGGCGTGCTCCGGCTCCGGATCCCGAAGGCCGAGCAGGTCAAGCCGCGCCAGATCCAGATCCGGCCGATCACGGCTGGCGAGGCGAAGCCTGCGGACAATCCCACCGGAGCCTGACGATGACGGCTGCGCGCCGGCCGGACCGGGACCCCACTCGACCCGTCTATGTGATCAGCGTCGCCGCGACGCTCGTCTCGGCACACCCGAGGACGCTGCGCATCTACGAGGATGAGGGGCTCGTGTGCCCGGCGCGCACGCCGACCAACATCCGGCTGTACTCCGAGGAGGACATCCGCCGCATCCTGTGGATCAGGCACCTGACCCGGGATCGCGGAGTCAACCTCGCCGGGGTGCGAACGCTGTTCGAGCTCGAGGAGCGACTCGGAGCGCGGATCCTTGAAGCGCTGTACGACGAGGGGACTCGCGGCCGGGACGACTCGGACGGACGCCAGGCCGGCGCCGCCAAACGCGCGGGTCCGGACGACGATGACTGACCCCATCCATGACCATGAACCGATCGCTCACGAAGCAGAACCCGAGCCGCCGGCGCGTCCCGACGACCGACACCCCAAGGAGAACCTGATGGCCAAGCGCCCTTCGAAGCCCGAGGAGGAGCAGGAGCGCCAGCCCGCAGCCGATGAGCCGCGGGAGCTGCCGCTTGTCGCCCTCCGGGAGACCGTGATCTTCCCGGAGATGATCGTGCCCCTCCAGGTGGGACGCGAGAAGAGCGTCGCGGCGCTCAACGCCGCCGTCGATAGCGGCGGTCCGATTGCGCTTGTCACCCAGCGGCAGCCGGAGCAGGAGGAGATCAACGAGACCTCCGAGCTGCACGAGGTGGGAACCCTGGCCAAGATCGCCCAGGTCGTCCAGCTCCAGGACGGCACGGTGCGCGCGATCATCCAGGGCCAGACGCGGATCCGCGTCCTCGGCTTCGCGCGCACGACGCCGCACCTGGCGATCTACGCCGAGGAGCTCTCGGACCAGGCACCGGCCGGTGTCGAGGTCCAGGCGCTGATGCGCAGCGTCCAGGCCCAGATGGAGCAGTACGTCGCCAATGGCGCCCCGGTGCCGCCCGAGGCCGCCGTCGCGGCCCGCAACATCACCGAGCCCGGGTTGCTGGCCGACATGGTCGCCTACAGCCCGGACATGACCACGGAACAGCGCCAGGAGCTGCTCGAGACGATCGACGTCGAGCAGCGTCTCAAGCTCGTGTCCGCGTTCCTCGCCCGCCAGATCGAGATCCTCGAGCTCAAGGGGAAGATCCAGAACGAGGTCAAGTCCGAGATGGACAAGACCCAGCGGGAGTACATCCTCCGTGAGCAGCTGAAGGCGATCCAGCGCGAGCTGGGCGAGGACGACCCGCAGCAGGCCGAGATCAACGAGCTGCGCGAGAAGGTTGAGCAGTCGGGCATGCCCGAGGAGGTCAGCACCCGCGCGACCAAGGAGATCGACCGGATGAGCCGGATCCCGTCGGCCTCGCCCGAGGTCGGTGTGATCCGGACCTACGTCGACTGGCTCGTCTCGCTGCCCTGGAACGAGTCCACCGACGACCGCCTGGACATCAAGGAGGCGGCGCAGATCCTCGAGGAGGACCACTACGGGCTGGAGAAGGTCAAGGAGCGCATCCTCGAGTACCTCTCCGTTCGGAGCCTGGCCGAGACGATCCGTAGCCCGATCCTGCTGTTCGTGGGGCCGCCCGGCGTGGGCAAGACCAGCCTGGGCAAGAGCATCGCCAAGGCGATGGGGCGGAAGTTCACCCGGATGAGCCTGGGCGGGATCCACGACGAGGCCGAGATCCGTGGCCACAGGCGCACCTACATCGGCGCGCTGCCGGGCCGGATCATCCAGAGCATCAAGACCGCCGGCACCAACAACCCCGTGTTCATGCTCGACGAGGTCGACAAGATCGGCATGGACTTCAGGGGCGACCCGTCGTCCGCGCTGCTCGAGGTGCTCGATCCGGAGCAGAACTTCAGCTTCCAGGACAACTACCTCGAGGTGCCGTTCGACCTGCGCAAGGTGCTGTTCATCGCGACCGCGAACCTGCTCGACCCGATCCCGCCGGCGCTGCGCGACCGGATGGAGGTGATCCAGCTGCCGGGTTACACCCAGCGGGAGAAGGTCGGGATCGCGCGCCGGTTCCTGGTTCCCAAGCAGATGGAGAATCACGGCCTGACTGCCAAGCGGGTCGAGATCACCGACGAGGTCCTCGTTGCCCTCGTCCAGGCCTACACCAAGGAAGCCGGCGTCCGGAACCTCGAACGAGAGCTGGCCAACATCATGCGCAAGGTGGCGCGGCAGGTCGCCGAGGGCCGCAAGCGCAAGACCGTGGTTGACCTGAAGCGGCTCGAGACGTACCTCGGACCACCGCGGTTCGAGTACGGCGAGCTCGAGGCGGAGGATCAGACGGGCAGCGCAACAGGCCTTGTCGTGACCGAGGTCGGCGGCGACGTCGTCGCGGTCGAGGTCACCCGGATGGAGGGCAAGGAGGAGTTCATCCTCACGGGCCAGCTGGGCGACGTCATGCGCGAGTCGGCGCGGGCAGCTCTGTCGTGGATCCGCACCCACGCCCAGGAGCTGGGCATCGAGCGCGAGGTCTTCGAGAAGAACACGCTGCACATCCACGTGCCGGCGGGAGCCATCCCCAAGGACGGACCGTCGGCCGGCGTGACCATGGCCACGGCGATGGTGTCGGCGCTGACCGGTATCCCCGTCCGCAAGGACGTGGCGATGACGGGCGAGATCACGCTCCGCGGTCGCGTCCTGCCGATCGGCGGGCTCAAGAGCAAGATCCTGGCCGCGCACCTCGCAGGCGCCGGCGTCGTCATCCTGCCGCGGAAGAACGAGAAGGACCTGCAGGACATCCCGGACGACGTTCGGAAGCAGCTCAGGCTGGTCCCCGTGGACACCATGGACCAGGTGCTCGAGGCGGCGCTCCGACGCCGCCCCAAGCCGCTGTCGACGGAGCCGACGACCCCGGCCGGGCGCCGGCCGGACCGCGATCGGTCCGGTTCGGAGCCCGGTGCCCGACCCTCGTCGTTCCCGGCCTCCGACCACCCGCCCGTGATCGTTCAGGGTCCCGCTGGCCACGCGACCAGCGTCGCCGCCACCGGTGCCACGAGCCGGCCTCCCGAGCCGGCGACGGGCTGACCATGCGGCGCGCTCGACGCTCCCGCAGCCTCGGACGATCCGCAGCGATCGCCCAGCGGCGATCGACACCGATCGTCCTGCCTCGGGCTGCCCGGCGGAGGGCATGAGCCGTGGAGTACCGCGACTACTACCAGATCCTGGGCGTGCCCCGAACGGCAACCCAGGCCGAGATCAAGAAGGCGTTCCGCAAGCTCGCCCGTGAGCACCACCCGGATCGGAACCCGGGCGACGTGTCGGCCGAGAAGCGGTTCAAGGACGTCAACGAGGCGCACGCCGTCCTGTCCGATCCCGAGAAGCGCAAGCAGTACGACCTGCTCGGCGCGAACTGGGACCAGTTCCAGCGAGCCGGGGGCGGCCAGGGTGGCGCCGATCCGTTCGGCCCTGGCGGCCCGTTCGCGGGCTTCAACTTCGGATCCACCGGGGGGGCCCGGCAGGGTCAGGCCGGCAACGTCCGCTACGAGTTCCGGACGACCGGTGGCGGCGAGGGCTTCTCCGACTTCTTCCGCACGTTCTTCTCGGGCGCGGCGGCGGGCGCATCGGCGACGGGCGGCAGACGCTCGACCGGGTCCGGCTCGGGCACGGGACGCAAGTCCAACGGGAGCGCGTCGCTCGAGGACATCCTGGCCGGGATGGGCTTCGATGCCGGAGCGTCCGGCGCACGGGCGACCCCCCGCTCGGCAGCCCAGCCACCGAAGCCGGCGCCGCGGGCGCTCGAGGCTCCGACCGAGCTGACGCTCGAGGAGGCGTTCCACGGCACCACCCGGGTCGTCGAGGTCGAGGGCAAGCGCTACGAGGTCACGATCCCGCGCGGCGTCGACACCGGCAGTCGCGTGCGGCTGTCGGGCAAGGGGCCGGGCGGTCGCGACGTCGTGGTCGTCGCCCGGATCCGGCCGCATGCCGTCTACACGCGGCGTGGCGCCGACCTGGAGCGCGAGCTCCCGGTGACACTGCGCGAGGCCCTGCTCGGCAGCGAGGTTCGCGTGGCGACCCTCAAGGGCAACATCCTGCTCACGATCCCGGCCGGCACCCAGAACGGCCGGACGTTCCGGCTCACGGGTCAGGGCATGCCCCGCATCAAGGGTGCCGATCCGGGCGACCTGTACGTCAAGGTCCGGGTCGTGATGCCTGCCGCGCTCGACGACGCGGCACGGGCCGCCGCCGGCACGTTCCTCGACCTCGTCGACCAGCCCGATCCGCGGGCCACCACCTGATCCATCGCTCCCGACGAACCCACACACGAGATACCTGTCATGCAACTCGATCGCTTCACCGAGAAGGCCCAGGAGGCCGTCATCGCCGCCCAGCAGCTCGCCGAGCGGCTCCAGAGCGCCGTGCTCGACGCGGAGCACCTGCTCGCCGCGCTCGTCGAGCCCGACGACGGCGTCCCGGCCGAGACGCTCCGCCGGTTGGGCGTGGATCTCGGCGCGTTCCGGGGCGATGTCGCCGCGGACCTGGCCAGGCGCGCCCGGATCCAGGGCGGCCAGCTGTCGCTTGATCCACGCACGAAGAAGGTCGTGGAGCGGGCGCAGGACGAGGCCCGGCGCATGGGCGACGAGTACGTCTCGACCGAGCACCTGCTGCTGGCTGTCGCCGAGGCTGGCGGCGAGGGGCAGCAGCGCCTGGAGCAGCATGGCGCCAGCCGCGAGGCCATCCTTGGCGCGCTCCAGACCGTGCGCGGCGGCCAGCGGGTGACGAACGCGAACCCGGAGAGCACCTACCAGGCACTCGAGAAGTACGGGCGTGATCTGACCGCCGAGGCGCGTGCCGGCACGCTCGACCCTGTTGTCGGGCGCGACGAGGAGATCAGGCGCGTCATCCAGGTCCTGAGCCGGCGGACCAAGAACAACCCGGTCCTGATCGGCGAACCGGGTGTGGGCAAGACCGCCATCGTGGAGGGCCTCGCGCAGCGGATCGTCCGTGGCGACGTGCCCGAGACACTCAAGGACAAGCGCGTGATCGCGCTCGACCTGGGCGCCCTCATCGCGGGGGCAAAGTTCCGTGGCGAGTTCGAGGAACGCCTCAAGGCCGTGCTCAAGGAGATCAAGGAGTCCGAGGGCCGGGTCGTCCTGTTCATCGACGAGCTGCATACCGTCGTCGGTGCCGGGGCGGCCGAGGGCGCGATGGACGCTTCGAACCTGCTCAAGCCGATGCTGGCGCGCGGGGAGCTCCACACCATCGGCGCAACCACGCTCGACGAGTACCGCAAGCACATCGAGAAGGACGCGGCCCTCGAGCGACGCTTCCAGCCCGTGGTCGTGGATCAGCCCACGGTCGAGGAGACGATCTCGATCCTGCGCGGGCTGCGGGACCGCTACGAGGTCCACCATGGCGTCCGGATCACGGACTCCGCGCTGGTCGCCGCCGCCACCCTGTCCAACCGCTACATCACCGAGCGCTTCCTGCCCGACAAGGCCATCGACCTCGTGGACGAGGCGGCGTCCCGGCTGCGGATGGAGATCGACTCGATGCCCGTCGAGCTCGACGAGCTCGAGCGTCGCCGGATCCAGCTGGAGATCGAGCGCGAGGCGCTGCGCAAGGAGACCGACGACGCCTCCAAGGCGCGCCTCGAAGCGCTCGAGAAGGAGCTGGCCGAGATCGCCGAAGAGGGCGGCGCGATGAAGCAGCGCTGGGAGGCCGAGAAAACGGCCATCGCCGGGCTACGCGCCACCAAGTCCGAGCAGGAGCAGCTCCAGGTCCGGATCGAGCAGGCCGAGCGCGAGGCGGACTATGGCCGGGCAGCCGAGCTCAAGTACGGACAGGCACGCGAGCTCGCGGATCGGCAGACCCAGCAGGAGGCCGCGCTGGCCGCGCTCCAGGGCCCGAACGCACTGCTCAAGGAGGAGGTCACCGCCGACGACATCGGCGAGATCGTCGCGTCGTGGACCGGGATCCCGGTCACGCGCCTGATGGAGGGTGAGCTCGAGAAGCTCGTCCACATGGAGGATGGGCTGCACGAGCGGGTCGTCGGCCAGGACGAGGCGATCGCTGCGGTCTCCGATGCCGTCCGCCGTGCCCGGGCGGGCCTCAAGGATCCGCGCCGGCCCATCGGCTCGTTCCTGTTCCTCGGCCCGACCGGCGTCGGCAAGACGGAGCTCGCCCGGGCGCTTGCAGCGTTCCTGTTCGACGACGAGCAGGCGATGGTCCGCATCGACATGAGCGAGTACATGGAGAAGTTCGCCGTGTCCCGGCTGGTCGGAGCGCCTCCCGGCTACGTGGGCTACGAGGAAGGGGGCCAGCTGACCGAGGCGGTCCGCCGACGCCCGTACCAGGTGATCCTGCTGGACGAGATCGAGAAGGCGCACCCGGACGTGTTCAACGTCCTGCTGCAGGTGCTCGACGACGGCCGGCTGACCAATTCGCAGGGGCGCACCGTGGACTTCAAGAACACGGTCGTGATCATGACCAGCAACGTCGGCTCACAACAGATCCAGGCGTTCGCCGGCCGGCCCGATGGCGAGGCCTACGAGGGGATGAAGCGCCAGGTCACCGGCCAGCTGCGCGACACGTTCCGGCCCGAGTTCCTCAACCGGATCGACGAGGTCATCGTGTTCCATGCGCTGACCGACGCGGAGCTGGTCGCGATCGCCGACCTCCAGCTTGCTGATCTGCAGCGGCGCATCGCCGAGACCGATCTCACGCTCGAGCTGACGCCGACGGCGCGCCAGCTGATCGTGCGCGATGGCACGGACCCGGCGTTCGGGGCGCGACCGCTCAAGCGCACGATCCAGCGGCTGGTCGAGAACCCGTTCGCGCGCGCGCTGCTCTCCGGCTCGTTCAAGCCGGGCGACGAGGTGACCGCCGACGCCGACCCCGTGTCCGGAACGCTGGTGTTCTCGACCGGAGCGTCAACGGTTGTCGCGGACGCGGCCGCCCGGCGTGATGCTCGCGCGACACAGGAGCCGGAGGGCGCCGCGGCTGGGGCGGGCAAGGGGCGCTCCACGTTCGACCTGCCGTCACTGGACGAATCCAAGAAGCGATCCGACGGCGGCGAGCTGGTCAACTAGGCGGCGAAGGGCGGGACGGTCGATGCAATTCTCCTCGGCCGTCCGGCGCCTGGAGACGCTGCCGGACGTCCTGCCCGAGGGCCCGCCGGAGCTGATGCCGGTGGTCCTCGACACGGGGGAGCCCCGTGTCCGCCCGCCGTGGGACGCCGTTGCCGCGTCCTCGTCGCGACCGGCCGCGGTGCTGGTGCTGGTGTACCCCGACGCGGATGGGGTGGCCCGGATCCTCCTCACCGAGCGCACCGATCGCGGTGGACACCACTCGGGCGAGGTCTCCTTCCCCGGCGGACGGTCGGAGCCGCACGACGTCGACGCGACGGCGACGGCGCTGCGTGAAGCCGCCGAGGAGGTTGGGCTCGACGCCGAGGCAGCCGGCGTGCGCGTGCTCGGTGGGCTACCCGTCCACTGGATCCCGGTCAGCAACTTCGCGGTGACACCGGTGATCGCCGTCGCGGAGCGGAGCCCGGCGCTGGTGCCCCAGCCCAGCGAGGTCGCCGCGATCCTCGAGCCGGCCGTGTCGTCGTTCCTGCCCGGCGCCACTCTCCAGCTCGTCGAACGCGACATCCGCGGCGTCCGGATTCGCTATGCCGCCTACCCGATCGGGGGCCTCGCCGTGTGGGGGATGACGGCGCGTGTGCTCGGTGGCCTGGGGGCCTGGCTGGCTGTGGGTTGATCAGTGCAGCCTGGTCCGCGGCCCCCGATCTTGCCGCCGGATGAGCCGTGGTTCGGACCGGACTGATCATCGACAGACGCCCTGAGTCGAGGGCATCCCTCCCCGATCGGGACGTTGTGCGTTCCGGCCAGGCGGCGCGACGGCCGGAGTCAACGCCGCGCATCCTATCGCCACCCGGTGCCATGGAGCGCCGCGCCTCATGTCATGCCTCAAGTCACGCCGCTCATCAAAGCCGACCGGACCCGCCGGCCGAACCGCCACTCATCAAAGCCGACCGACCGGACCGCCGGCCGGAACGCCAGGCGTTCACTGCGGAGTCATGCGGGAGCGGACCAGTCATCTGCCTGACCGTCGTGGCCCGTCGGCTGGTCAGTGCAAAGTCCTGACAACGACGCAACGGCGATAGGACCGCAGGCCAGAACGGCCAGCGATCCAGCCACGGACCTACACCCCGATCGGGACGTCGCGCGATCCGGCCAGGCGGCGGCGACCGCCTGAGTGAACGCCGCGCGTTCCATCGCCTGCGGCGACATCGGCTCGAACACCACCCGGGAGCGCCGCGCCTTTGGGTGCGTCTCGGCCCGCGAGCTACGGCTCGGGTCGCGGGTTCAGCTCGGCCCGCGGGCTTGGCTCAGGGAATGACCTCAGCCGGTCAGTCCACGATGATGGCGGGGTCAGCGCGGCTCGCCCTCGGCCGAGGTCGGGTCGTCAGCCGCGTTATAGGGCCGCGGCGCAAGATGGCCCTCCCCACGCTCCACCGGGGGCGCATCATCCCCGGTCGCGGTCCCCTCGAGCACGGGTGGCAGCGCAATCCGCGGCGGGAACAGCTCCACCAGGATCGCCCGCATCGGCGACCCGTCGGTCCACGCCCCGTGGATCACGTCCGGGGGCCACACCGCCGCCTCACCCGCCTGGATGCGCGTCCGCTCCTCGCCCACGCCCACCCAGCCTCCACCCTCGATCACCAGGAAGTAGGTCCAGTTCGGGTTCGAGTGGGGGGCGACCCGGGCGTGGCGGTCGAATGCGAGCTCGCCGATGAACCCGAGCTCGCCGCCCTCGACGACCTGGGCCTCGATGCCTGTTGTCCCGGGGGGACCGTCCGGGCGTCGATGGCCGACCCCGAACCGTCGCAGCTCGACCGGCATCGGGGCTCAGCCCGTCAGCGCCGGCGGCGGCGCCGGGAGGACCGGGACCGGATCGTCGACTCCGGGCGGGCATACCGCTCGCGCGAGAAGTAACGCTGCTTGGCCAGCTGACGTTCGTACACCTGGAACTCCGGCGGGAAGCGGATGAACCGGATCCAGACCATCATGCCGAGCCCGACCACGATGGTGGACAGCACGATGATCCAGTCGAACGCGAACACGAAGTACACCAGCATCAGGCCGAACGTGACGATGCCGGTCCACAGCAGCCACTCGTACATCTGGAGGTAGACGGCGTGGCGATGCAGCTGCCGGGTGCGGACGTTGTACACGACCACAGTGGCGATCAGGCCCAGCACCGAGGCGACCAGCAGCGGCAGCCACAGGTCGGGGAAGTTGGCCTTGTCGAAGGGCTTGAACAGGTATTCCCAGGGCTTGGGCCAGAGGGCCACGTTGCAGCCTCCGTGGAGCGTGGGCTTCGAGGGCGCGAGCCGTGGATGCGCCCGAGCGGTGGTCGCCCGAGTATGCCACGGGGCCACGATATACTCGGCGCCTGACCGTGCCCACCCGGGGCCAGCTGGGGTCGCCCGTGTCCTCGACCCCGGACCGATCGGTGCCGGGCCCGAACGCCGGAGGAGGTACCGCGCAGGTGCGTGCACTGCTGTCGGTCGCGAACCGCGACGGAATCTCGGCCTTTGCCCGAGAGCTCCAGCAGCTGGACGTTGAGCTGTTCGCAACGGACGGCACGCGCGACCACCTCGCGTCTGACGGGATCACCGTCGCCTCGGTCTCGGACCTCACCTCCGTCCCTCCGCTCGTCGGCGGCCAGGTCCGCACGTTCCACCCGGCCGTGTACGCAGGCATCCTCGCCCGCCGGGATCGCGAGGAGCAGCTGAGCGAGCTGGCCGAGCAAGGTCTGGGGCCTATCGACCTGGTCGTGGTCAACGTCAAGCCGTTCGCGCCCGAGGTGGGCCGCGGTCACATCGGAATCGACGAGGCGATCGAGATGATCGACGTCGCCGGTGCGGCGCTGCTCGGGGCGGCGGCCCGCAACGCCGCGGGGGTCACCGCAGCGTGCGATCCGTCGCACTACCCGACGGTGCTCTCCGAGCTGCGAGCCATGGGCCAGGTATCGGTCGAAACCCGGTACCGCCTCGCGGCGGACGCCTTCGGCGTGGTGGCCGCCTACTACGCGGAGATCGCCGCCTACCTCAACCAGCTCTCGGGCACGGCGTATCCGCAGAGGCTCGCGATGGTCCTCGAGAAGGTCTCGGACCTGGGCTACGGCGAGAACCCGCATCAGCGCGCGGCGTTCTACCGCGAGACGACCCACCGCACGGGGTCGATGGCCGATGCGTCGCAGGTCCACGGGAGTCGCCCGACATTCAACAACCTGCTCGATCTCGATGCCGCCTACCGGATCGCGTCGGACTACACGGCGCCCACGGTGGTGATCACCAAGCACACCGATCCGGTGGGCCTGGCGTCCGACGAGGAGCTCGTCGAGGCCTACAGACACGCGCTGGAGACCGATCCGGTGGCCTCGTTCGGAGGCATCGTGGGTGTCAATCGGGAGCTCGATGGCGCCACGGCCCGCGAGATCGCCGCGAACTCCTACGAGGCGGTGATCGCGCCCGGCTTCTCGCAGGCGGCGCTCGGCCTGCTGCGAGCCAAGCCCGGCCTGGAGCTGCTCGAGGTGCCCGCGCCGCCGACGGAAGGCATGCGTGACTACGGCATCGCGAACCTCAACTTCAAGCGGGTGGGCGGCGGACTGCTGGTCGAGGCGATCGACGTGGTGAATCTCGATCGCAGCCAGCTCCAGGTCGTCACGCGCCGCCATCCGACGCTGGGTGAGCTCACCGATCTGCTGTTCGCGTGGCGGGCGGTCAGCCACGTCCGATCCAACGCCATCGTGCTTGCCCGCAACGGCGCGACGGTGGGCATCGGGGCAGCCCAGGCGAGCCGCAACGTGTCCGTGGACATCGCGCTCCGCCGCGCCGGGGATCGAGCCCGGCTCGCGGTGATGGCGTCCGACGCCTACTTCCCGTTCCCCGACGGGATCCAGATCGCCGCCAACGCGGGCGTCACGGCGATCATCCAACCGGGTGGCTCGATCCGCGACGAGATGGCGATCGAGGTCGCCGATCGCCACCACCTCGCGATGGTGTTCACCGGACGCCGACACTTCCGCCACTGAATCCTCGGGCCGCGGGCCTGCCGGAGCTCCAACGCGGCCCTCCCGACGCAGGTCGCGACTTCGATCACCTGACCAACGCAAGAGGCCGGAGGGACCAATGGAGAAGCTACTCGCGCTCGAGATGGTTCGCGTGACCGAGGCGGCGGCGATCGCGTCCGCGCGCTTCATGGGCAAGGGCGCGCGCGACGAAGCCGACCAGGCTGCGACCGAGGCGATGCGGGGGGCGATGGACGAGACCGAGCTCGCCGGGACGATCGTCATCGGCGAAGGCGAGCGCGACGAGGCGCCGATGCTGTTCATCGGCGAGCAGGTCGGTCTCCACGGGGCGGGGGCGGTGGCTGCCGTGGACATCGCGGTCGATCCGCTCGAGGGCACCAACCTCGTCGCCACCGGTGGGGCGGGCGCACTGACCGTGCTCGCCGCGTCCGAGACGGGCGGCCTCACCCATGCCCCCGACACCTATCTCGAGAAGCTGGCTGTTGGACCGATCGCGGCCGGCTGCGTGGACATCACCAGGCCACCCGCCGAGAACGTCCGGCGCATCGCCGAGGCGCTACGCCGGAAGGTGTCGGACATCACGGTCATCATCCTCGATCGTCCGCGTCACGACGAGCTCATAGCCGAGGTCCGATCGACCGGTGCGCGCATCAAGCTCATCTCCGACGGCGACGTCTCGGCCGCGATCTCGTGCGCCGTCCAGGGCACCGGCGTCCATGCCGTGATGGGGATCGGCGGCGCCCCGGAGGGCGTCATCACCGCCGCGGCGCTGCGCTGCCTGGGGGGCGAGATCCAGGCGCGCTTCCGGTTCCGTGACGAACCGGATCGTGAGCGGGCCAAGACGATGCTGGGTCACGCGGACGAGAGCCGCGTCTATCGCACCGAGGACCTTGCGGGTGGGGATCAGCTGGTGTTCGCCGCAACAGGGGTGACCGACGGCGAGCTGCTCCAGGGTGTGCGGTTCTTCGGTGGCGGCGCCCGGACGCACTCGCTGGTGATGGCATACCAGACCAAGGAGGTCCGGTTCGTCGACACGGTCCACATGCTCGACCGCGATCGACCGCCGGCGGTCCGCCTGTAGTCGATGGCGCACCGACCACCGCGGATCGTCGCCCTGGGCGGCGGCGGCTTCAGTGACTCGCTCGACAATTCGCGCCTCGACGACTACGTGCTTGCACTGACGGGACACGATCGGCCGCGCATCTGCTTCGTGCCCACGGCGTCCGGGGATTCGGACACGTACGTGGTCAGGTTCTTCGACGCGTTCGCCCGGCGCGCCGAGGCGACCTGGCTGCCGCTCTTCAAGCGCCGGGACACGGACCTCCGACGGCTCATCCTCGACCAGGATGCCGTCTACGTCGGCGGTGGCAACACCGCCAACCTGCTCGCCACCTGGCGCGCGCACGGGCTGGACGCCGTGCTCACCGAAGCGTGGCAGGCTGGCATCGTGCTGGCCGGCATCTCGGCCGGTGCGATCTGCTGGTTCAGCCACGGCGTGACGGACTCGTTCGGGGCCAGGCTCGCACCACTCGACAACGGGCTCGGGCTGCTCGACGGCAGCTTCTGCCCCCACTACGACGGCGAGGCGCTCCGTCGCCCGCGGTACCGGGAGCTCGTGGCACATGGGCTGCCGGGCGGCTGGGCGTGCGACGACGGCGCCGCGCTGCTGTTCGAGGGCAGCGAGCTGCGCGAGGCTGTCACGGTGCGACCGGATGCCGCCGCGTACGAGGTTCGGCTCGCCGGCGGCGCGGTCGAGGAGGTCAGGCTCGAGACGCGGCACCTCCGCCCGACCTGACGGGGCGCTGATCGCCGGTGCCGTTCCCGATCGGCTGCCATCCGTCGCCGCCCCAGGCGGCGATCACGCGCACCGCATCCGGCCCCTCGGCCGTCCGCTGACGTGCGGCCGCGGTCGCCACGGTCTCGCCCCAGCCCGGTGGAACGAGCCGTGGTGCCAGATCCTCCAACGGCGCCAGCACGAACAGCCGCCGGCGCGCCTCGACGTGGGGCACCACCAGCGGCAGCGACGCCTTCGCCGGGTCGGCGCTCCGTCCCTCAGGGGGTCGCTCCGCCCGGATCCTCTGGCGCCCGAACACCAGCAGGTCGAGGTCAACCTCTCGCGGACCCCAACGGCGACGCTGCCGGCGACCGAACGCGTGCTCGATGCCCTTGAGCGCTGTCAGCAGGCCGGTCGCGGCGGCGGCGGCATCGGGCCCGACCCGGAGGTCGAGCGCCACCGCCGCGTTGCGAAACTCGGGCTGGTCGGTGACGCCCACGGGCGCGGTGGCGTACAGGCGCGACACGCCGCGCAGGCGGACCCGGGGCAGGGCGGCCAGGGCGTGCACGGCGGCGGCCAGCGTGCGCTCGGCGTCGCCCAGGTTCGATCCCAGCCCCACGTACGCTCGGACGATGCCTCCCGATCGACCCATGGTCCGAGGAACCTCCCATCGCTCCGATGCCGCGCTCTAGACTCGGGGCGGATGCCCTCGGTGACCGTGCTCGTGCTCGCCCCGACGGCCGGCCCGGAGGCCGGCCCGCTCGAGCGCGGCCTGGACGATGTCCGCTCGACGTTGGCCGACCACCATCGGGCGGCCTTTCTCGACGCCGGAGCTGATGGGGTCGTCGTCCATCGCGAGCCGCCCGACCATACTCCCTTCGGCTCTCGGCTTCGGCACCTGGTGCGCGACCTGGGCTCGGAGGCCGTGTCCGGCGGCCTGATCGTCCTTGGCGCGACGGCCATCCCGCTGGCGACGGCTGCGGACCGGCGTGCCTTCGTGGTCGCCGCCCGGGGCGAGATGCCGGCCGCGCTCACCAACCTGCGCCACTCGGCGGATGTGTTGGCCATCGCCCGCGCCGGGGAGATCCTCCGGGCGCTTCCCGACCTCGAGACCGACAATGCCTTCCCGCTCTGGCTGGCCGCGTCCGGGATCCCGGTCCGCGACATGGCCGGCCGTCGGCGGCTGGCGATGGACGTCGACTCGCCGCTCGACCTCGTGCTGCTCGAGCGCGCACCCCACCCTCCGCCCGTGCCGGCCCTTCCGGCGAGCGTCTCCGCCACCGCCCGTGCCCGCCTCGCCGCGCTCCGTCGGGTGGCCGCGGATCCGGGTGCAGAGCTGCTCGTCGCCGGGCGGACCTCCGCGGCGGATCTTCGCTGGCTCGAGTCTCGGACCCAGTCCCGGACCCGGGCCCTGATCGAGGAGCGTGGGCTGCGAGCCGCATCGGCCGGTGCGCTTCTGGGCCGACCCAACCGGCGCGCGCCGCGGACGACGCTTGGGTTGCTGCTCGACCGCGCCGGACCCGAGGCGCTGGGGCACCTCGCTGCTGACCTCTCGGACGGGGCGCTGGTCGATTCGAGGGTCCTGCTGGCGCACCGGCTGGGGGCAGACGAGCGGCACTGGCCGACCCCCGAGGATCGCTACGCGAGCGACCTCCTGCTGGCCGACCGGGTGGCCGATCCATGGCTGCGCGCGTTGACCGAGGCCGCGGCGGATGCGCCGGTCCCGGTGGTGCTCGGTGGGCACAGCCTCGTCGGTCCCGGGCTCAGGCTGGCGCTGCGTCCGACCCGCCGGTCGCGACGAGACCCGTAGCATCACCGCATGGATCCATCCCGACCGACCCGCGATATCCCGGCGTCGGTATCCGGCAACGCCGCCGCGTCCGGCAACGCCCTATCCGCCGACGGGGTGGTGTCAGGTGACGCCCCGGCGCCCGGCCCTGGCGACTCGATCGTGCCCGGGGTCCGCCGGCGCCGGCCGTCCGACCCTGAGGCGGTCGGCGAGGACGAGGTGCTGGTCGAGCGCCTGCGAGATGAGATCGCGAGCGCCGGCCCGATCACGTTCGCCCGGTTCATGGAGTGCGCGCTGTACGAGCCCGATCACGGCTACTACCGTCGAGAGCGACCCGGGCCCGGACTGGCGGGCGACTTCCTGACCGCACCCGAGACCCACCCGATCTTCGGTGCCGCGATCGGGCGGTTGCTGGAGCAGGCGTGGACCGCCATGGGCCGTCCTGCCCCGTTCGTGGTGTCCGAGCCCGGCGCCGGGACCGGCGCGCTGGCCGAGGGTCTGCTGGCCGGGCTGCAGGACGCAGCGTCCCCGCTCGCCGAGGTCATCCGCTACCGGCCCATCGAGCTGGAGCCGGCACGCGTGGATGCCGTTGCGGCGCGGCTCACGGCAGCTGGGCTGGATCGATACCTCGTGGCCGAACCTGCGGCCGGCGACGCCTCGGAGACCGGCGCCGTGGTCGCGAACGAGGTCCTCGACGCCCTGCCGGTGCATCGCGTGGTCGGCCGGTCCGGGGACATCCGCGAGCTGCTCGTCGGCCTGGATTCGGGGGGACGCTTCGTGGAGGTCGAGGCCGAGCCGACATCCCCCGCGCTCGCGGAGCGCCTTGTCGCCGAGGCCGTGGCGCTCGAGGACGGACAGCGGGCCGAGGTGTGCCTCGCGCTCGACGCATGGCTGGACGACGCAAGCCGCACGCTCGCCCGAGGGCTCGTCCTGCTCGTCGACTACGCGGAGGAACCGGCCGACCTGTATGTTCCGCGCCGGGGCGACGGAACGATCCGGGCCTTCGCGGCCCATGCCGTCGGCGGCGACCCGTTTCGACACCTCGGCCGCCAGGACCTGACCGCGACGGTGGACCTGGCCGCGATCCGAAATGCGGCCGCGCGGGCGGGCCTGGTGCCGGTGGGCGAGACGACGCAGGCTGAGCTGCTCGCGACCGTCGCCACGGGCGACCTCACCGCCTCGTACCTGCAGCGTCCCGGCGCGGGGCTGCAGGACGCGCTCCTGCTCCGATCCGCCCTCGCCCGCCTGCTGGACCCACGGGGCATGGGTGGCTTCCGCGTCCTGGCGTTTGGGCGCGGTCTGCCATCCGGGGTCCGGCTCGATGGCCTGCAGCGCCTGGCGCGCCCCGGCTTCCAGGCCGTCCAGCCGCGCGGTTGAGGGACGTCGCGGGGCCGAGGCGAGCCCCGTCGGCACGGTGCTCGGGGCGGGCCGCCGGGACAGGTCCCGCTGCTAGAATGCGAGGACCGGCCGCAATGCGGCGGGTGTTCATCTGCCATGCATCGCGAGCGGGCGTTGCCACGACGTCGGGGGCCCGCTCGGCACCGAGGGTCATGTGACCGAGATCTGGTACGTCGTCGGGTTCGCGTTCGCCGGCGTCTCGTTCGTGTTCCTGACGATCGGGCTGGCCTGGCTCATCTCGCACCGGGTCCGCGGCGATCAGCACAAGGGTTACCCGTACGAGTCGGGGATCGACACCTACGGCGACACGCACGCCCGGTTCGGGATCTCGTACTACATCTACGCGCTGATGTTCGTGGCGTTCGACATCGAGGTCGTGTTCATCTACCTGTGGGCGCTGGTATTCCAGGACCTGCTGGTGGGTGGGCTGGTGAGCATGTTCGTGTTCGTCGGCGTGCTGCTGGTCGGGCTCGCATACGCCTGGCGCAAGGGGGTGCTCACGTGGCGATGAACCCGGACGGCCCGGACGAGGTTCGGGCACCGGACGCCACGCCGGCCGGCGACGCCGCGGCGGCGTCCGGAGGCGGCTCATCGCTGGTCACCGCAGCGGGTCGTGACGTCGCCGAGCCCATCGTCGTCCCCAACACCCTGTGGACGTCCATTCGACCCGACGCCTATGGCGGCGAGGATGCGTCCCCGTTCACCCACCTGCGCAACCTCGAGGGTTCCGACCTCGTCCTGTCGGACACCGCCCGCTGGGGTCAGCTGGAGGTCATCCCGACCAAGGCCGATCTGATCGTGGACCTGATCCGGATGAACAGCCTGTGGCCGCTCCTGTCGGGGCTCGCCTGCTGCGCGATCGAGATGATGTCGGCCGCGACGTCGAAGAACGACATGGATCGCTGGGGCATGTTCCCGTTCCGGGCGTCGCCCCGGCAGGCGGACGTCCTGATCGTCGCCGGCACCCTGACGACCAAGATGGCCGGACCGCTGGTCCGCCTGTGGGAGCAGATGCCGGAACCGAAGTGGTGCGTCGCGATGGGCGACTGCACCTGCTCGGGTGGCCGCTACAAGCGCAGCTACTCGACGATCGAGGGCATCGACCGCGTCATGCCGGTGGACGTCTACGTCCCCGGCTGCCCCCCGCGACCCGAGGGCCTGATCTACGGGATGATGAAGCTCGGTCAGCTGGTCAAGGAGCGCCGCGGCGAGTGGCACGAGCGACCGATCGGGCCGACCGTGCCGGAGGACGTGTAGCGTGGACCGCGAGCTGCGCAAGCGCCTGGAGGCGAGGTTCGGGGATCACCTGACCGGCCCCGTCCGCCAGCGCCACGACCAGACCGAGATCCGGATCCGACCGGCCGACATGCCCGAGATCATGCGCACGCTCCACGACGACCCGGACCTCGCGTTCGAGATCCTGGTCGACCTCGCCGGCGTCGACACCGGCGATCACATGCAGGTCGTCTACCACCTGTGGTCGGCGACCACGCCCGACTGGCTGCGCGTGGTCGCGGACGGCCTGCCGCGAGACGATCCGCGCGCACCCACCCTCACCGGCCTGTGGCCCGGCGCGGAGTGGATGGAGCGTGAGACATACGACATGTTCGGGATCATCTTCGAGGGCAACCGCGACCTGCGCCGCATCTACATGCCGCCCGACTACACCAGCTTCCCGCTGCGCAAGGACTTCTACCTGGCCGACGACGCCGCCCGCTCGCCGGGTGGCGGGGTCCGCCACATGGAGCAGACGGACCCGCCGACCCAGGCGACGCCATCCGTCGTACGCCGGACGGCGAAGGCCTGACGATGACGACGACCACCCCGCCGCACCAGCACCAGTCCGCCGACGATCCGCGGATCATGCTCGATGACCAGATCGGGCAGTTCGAGGCCGTCCCGCCGTACCCGCCGAGGACCGAGCGCGAGGCCGAGTTCTACTCGCTCGGCGACGGCGAGATGTTCCTCAACATGGGTCCGCAGCACCCGTCCACCCACGGCGTGCTCCGCGTCGTGCTCAAGATCAACGGCGAGCAGGTCGTTGACCTCGACCCAGTGCTCGGCTACCTGCACCGCGGTGTCGAGAAGCTGTGCGAGAACTCCGACTATCACCAGATCATCAGCCAGGTCGACCCGCTCGAGTACGTGAGCTCGCTGTTCTGCGAATGGTCGCCGGTGATGGCCTTCGAGCAGCTGCTCGACGTCCAGGTGCCGCGCCGCGCCGAGTACATCCGCGTGCTCACAGGCGAGCTGAACCGAATCGCCAGCCACGCTCTGTTCATGGGCTGGATGGCGCTCGACCTGGGCGGGCTGACCCCGATCCTGTACAGCTTCATCGAGCGCGACGAGATCGTGGACATGCTGGCCGCGGTCACCGGCCAGAAGCTGTTGTTCAACTACTTCCGGATCGGGGGCGTCAACGGCGACCTCAACCACGAGTTCATGTCGCGACTCGGGGACTGGATGAGCCGGGCAGCTGCGCAGCACGAGGCCAACACCCAGCTGCTCAACGAGAACGAGATCTTCGTGCGCCGGATGCGCGGGATCGGCGTCCTCGATCAGGATACGGCGTTCCGGATGGCGGTGACAGGGCCCAACCTGCGGGCGGCGGGGGTGCCATACGACGTGCGTCGCGCGCACCCCTACTCGGTCTACCCGGAGCTCGAGTTCGACGTGCCGACCCGCGGTCACGGCCGTGGCGGCGACTCGCTGGACCGCTACCTGCTGCGCGTGGACGAGGTCAAACAGAGCCTGCGGATCATCGACCAGTGCCTCCACAACATGCCCGACGGCCCGGTGATGGCGAAGCTGCCGCGCCTGCTGCGCCCGCGCCCGGGTCGTGCCTGGGCAGCGATCGAGGGGCCGCGCGGCCTGTACGGCACGTACGCGATCTCGGACGGCACGGACCAGCCGTTCCGGATGAAGATCCACGACCCGTCGTTCGTCCACCTCCAGCTGGTGGGCCTGCTGATGCAGAACAACCTGATCGCCGACACGATGGCCGTGATGGCGTCGCTCGACCCGGTCATGGGGGGCGTCGACAAGTGACGGCGGTGACGCGTGCCTGGAGCCACATGACGCTGCTGGGCCGGATCCTCGTCCCGCTGCTGTTCGTGGTGCTCGTGGTGGGCCCGATCGTCACCGCCCTGCTGGGCCTGTACGTGGGGCCGTGGCTGATCGAGCTGCTCGGCGACAACATCGAGATCGTCCGGTTCGTGGTGGCTGTCACCGGCGTTCTGCTGTTCAGCATCCCGGCCGCGTTCGTCATCATCTACATGGAGCTCAAGGTCATCGCGTTCATGAACCTGCGGCGCGGCCCCAACCGTGTGCTGCCCGCAGGTGCCGGGATGTCCGTGGTGCATGGCCTCAAGGTGCTGACCAAGGAGGACTTCACTCCCAGCGGCGCCGACCGCCTGGTGTTCACGTGGGCGCCGGTCGTCGTGTTCCTGACGGCGGTGATGACGTTCATGGTCATCCCGTTCGGACCTGGCCTGGTGGGCCAGGACCTCAACATCGGCGTGTTGTACCTGTTCGCGGTCGGCGGCATGACCGTGGTCGGGCTGCTGGCCGCCGGCTGGTCGAGCTTCAACAAGTACTCGCTGCTGGGCGGGCTCCGATCCGCGGCCCAGGTGGTCAGCTACGAGATACCGCTCACGCTGTCGGTCGTGGGCCTGATCCTGCTGGCCGGCACGATGAGCGTCTACCAGCTGGCGGAGCAGCAGTCGGGCTGGGTCTGGGACTGGTTCGTGTTCCGCCAGCCGCTGGGCGCGCTGATCTTCCTGATCGCGGCAACCGCCGAGGCGAACCGCACGCCGTTCGACCTGACCGAGGCCGATTCGGAGATCGTGGCCGGGTTCGCGACCGAGTACTCGGGCATGCGCTTCGGGTTCCTGTTCTTTGCCGAGTACGTGAACGTGTTCATCGTGTCGGCGCTGATCACGACCTTCTACTTCGGTGCCTGGAACGCCCCCGTCGACTTCAACGGGCTGCTGACCTGGGTCAACGGCACCTTCGGGACCAGCCTGCAGCCGATCACGGTCGCGCTGGACCCAGGGTCGCTTGGGATCGGCCTCCTGATCCTGCTGGCTGCCGTTCCCATCGCGCTGACCCTTCTGTTCGCGGTTCCGTTCTACCTGCTGCGCAGCTCGCGGCCCGGCTGGGTGTCGCTGCTGCTCGGGTTCATCCTGTTCAACCTGGTCGCGGTCGGCGCTTTGGTGGCCGTCGCCTATGTCGGCCTCGACTGGGTCGCCGGCCTGTTCTGGTTCATGGCCAAGGCGTTCGCCTTCGTGTTCCTGTTCGTGTGGATGCGCGGCACGCTGCCCCGGGTCCGCATCGACCAGCTGATGGGCTTCGCCTGGAAGTGGCTGCTGCCGGCCGCCCTGCTCAACCTGTTCGTCACCGCGACGGCGATCGTCGTCGTGCAGTCACTGTGAGCGCCCGATGAGCATCGTCCCCGGCATGGGCATCGTCCGCGGCATGGGCCTGACGCTGCGACGGTTCTTCGAGCCCAAGGCCACGATCCAGTGGCCCGAGGAGCCTGCAGACATCGCGCCCAAGTACCGCGGTCGCCTGCAGCTGTTGTATGACGAGTGGGGCACGCTCAAGTGCGAGACGTGCTTCCAGTGCGCGCAGGCCTGCCCGGTCGAGTGCATCGACATGGGCGGCATCGACACCAAGGGCCGGTTCCATGTGCACTGGGGTGCCCCCGAGACCTATGCAGAGCGCCGCGAGGAATCGGCGACGCGCCGGTCGGGACGGCCCGTCGCGGACCCCGCGTTCACCCGCTTCGACCCCCTCGACACCACCGCCCTGGACGAGATCCTCGAGCGCCACGACTACGACCCGCGGGCGATGCTCACGATCCTCGAGGAGACCCAGGCTGCCTACGGCTACCTGTCGGTCGCCGCGCTCAAGCACATCTCGGGGGTCACCGGCGCCTGGTACGCCATGATCTACGGCACAGCCACGTACTACCGCCACCTGCGTTTCGAGCCGCCCGCGATCGAGAGCGCGCCGCCCGCAGGCGAGGCCCATCGCGTGGCCGAGACGACGTACCGGGACGCGCTCGCCGCATCACTCGGGTACGGCGGCGACGCCGCGGTGGCCGGCTGATGGTGACCTTCCTGGAGACGCCGCGGGCGTGGACCCGGATCCTGACCAGCAGGACGGCTGCCCTCGCCTCCAACCCCGCTGACCTCGACGCCGCCGTCGCCGCGGGAGCGTTCGAGGGGCTCCGCGCCGCCGTTCGCGACCTGGGTGCGACCGGCACCATCGCCACGCTTGCGTCGTCCGGGCTCCGCGGGCGTGGTGGAGCGGGCTTCCCGACCGGGGACAAGTGGCGCGCCGCAGCGTCGTCCGTCGCCGACCAACGGTACGTCGTCGCCAACGGGTATGGCGCCGACCCGGCGGTGCGCACCGACGCAGCGCTGATGGCCGCCGATCCGTGGGCCGTGATCGAGGGCATCGCCATCGCGGCGTTCTCGATCGGTGCCACCGAGGCGGTGCTCGCGGTCCGGGCCGACGATCCGGCCCTGATCACGCTGCTCGAGGGGGCCGTGGGCGCGGCCGAGGAGGCAGGCTTCCTCGGCGACGACGTGCTCGGCTCCGGACACCGCGTCACGCTCACCGTGCGCGCCGTCCAGGGTGCGTACATGTTGGGCGAGGAGACGGTGCTGCTCAAGGCGCTCGAGGGAAAGCGCGGACAGCCCGAGCAGCGTCCCCCCTATCCCTCCGAGCGCGGCCTGTTCGGCCGCCCCACCGTCGTCAACAACGTCCAGACCCTGGCCACCGTCCCCTGGATCCTGCGGCAGGGCGTGCCCGCGTTCACCGCGATCGGCACCCCGGACGCCCCCGGCACCGCGCTGGTCCAGCTACGGGGCCCCGAGGGCCACGGGATCGCGGAGGTTCCGCTCGGCATCCCGCTCCGGGAGCTGGTGGACCTCGTGGGCGGCACCGGCGGCCGTGCGCTCAAGGCGGTCCTGGTCGGTGGCCCCTCGGGCGGGCTGCTCCCGCCCGACGCGCTCGACACCCCGTACACGTTCGATGCCCTGCGTGCCGCGGGCGCCCACGTGGGATCCGGCTCGATCGTGATCGCGGACGAGCGCGCGTGCGTTGTGGACCTCGCCCGGCTGCTCACCCGGTACTCGGCCGACCAGGCGTGCGGCAAGTCGATCCCGTGCCGGATCGGCCTGCGCCGCCTGTACGAGATTGGCGACCGCGTGGTCAGCGGGCGGCCCAGGCCCACCGACCTCACGCTGCTCGAGGACCTGACCCACGATGTCGTGGCGAGCGGCCTGTGCGACCACGAGCGCCTGGCGACCCTGCCGTTCACGAGCGCGATGCGATACTTCCGTGACGAGCTTGACGCTCACATCCTCCGCAGCACCTGCCCCGCCGGCGTCTGCCATCCGATTGCGGTGGCCGCGGGGTCAGCGAACCAGGAACCTGCCCATGGCTGATCTGATCACGCGCCCCGAGACGCCGCTCGAGCCGCGCCGCGACGCGCGTCCAGACCTGCCCTCGCGCCTGGATACGACCACCCCCCGCGAGGACACGCTCGCGGAGCGGCTGATCACGACCCAGGCGCCGCAGCGACCGCTCAGCACCCCCCGAATCCGGATCGAGGTTGACGGGCGGGTGGTCGAGGGCCTCGAGGGCCAGACGATCCTCGAGGTCTGCCGCGACAACGGGATCGAGATCCCCACCCTGTGCTACGAGCCCAAGCTGCCGGGCTTCGGCGCCTGCCGGATGTGCGTGGTCGAGGTTGAGGGCGAGGACACCCCGCCGATCTCGTGCTCGCGGCTGGCCGAGGCGGACATGAAGGTCCAGACCCAGACCGACGAGCTGCGTCGACTGCGCCGGACCAACCTCGAGCTGATCTTCAGCGACCACAACGCCTATTGCCTCCCGCCGTGCCAGAACAAGTGCCCGAGCCACATCGACATCCCGGGCTTCCTCAAGGCCAACGCGGAGGCCAACTGGCGGGAGAGCGCGCGGATCTTCAAGCGCACCATCCCGTTCCCGTCCGTGCTCGGCCGGGTGTGCCCCGCCCCGTGCGAGGAGCACTGCCGGCGCGACGAGGTTGACGAGGCGATCGCCATCCGCGACAGCCACCGCTACGCGGGCGACCAGGTCCTGCGCGCGATGCTCGACGAGGACGTTGATCCGCCGCTGCCCTTCGAACGCCAGGCACCGTCAGGCCGCCGGGCCGCGGTCATCGGGTCCGGACCGGCGGGTATGGCGGCCGCGTACTACCTGCTGCTCGCCGGCCACGAGGTGACCGTGTTCGAGCGGGACCCGGCACCGGGCGGGATGCTCCGCTACGGGATCCCGCAATACCGACTGCCCAAGGTCGAGGTGCTCGAGGCAGAGTACGAGTCCGTCTGGCGGCTCGGCGCGAAGCTCGAGTGCAACAAGGAGCTGGGCAAGGACTTCACGCTCGACGACCTGCAGAACCAGGGTTTCGACTCCGTGGTCGTCGCCATCGGCTGCTACGACACCAACAAGCTGGGGATCCCCAACGAGGACGCTGACGGCGTGATCGACGGCCTCGAGTACCTGCGCACGGCGACCCTGGGGCTGCCGTACCCGGGCCACAAGGGCAGCCGCGTGGTGGTGATCGGCGGCGGGTTCACGGCCATGGACTGCAGCCGCACGTCGGTCCGCCAGGGTGCCGGCGAGGTCACCCTCGTCTACCGCCGCGACATGAAGGACATGCCCGCGGCCAGCGAGGTCCACGAGGCGATCGAGGAGGGCGTCACCGCCATCTTCCAGGCCGGGCCGACCCGCGTCATCACGGACGAGAAGACGGGCAAGGTCACCGGCGTCGAGTTCATCCGGATGCAGCTCGGCGAGCCCGACGCGTCCGGCCGCCGGCGACCGGCGCCGGCACCCGGCACGGAATTCACGATCGACTGCGATCGGGTGCTGCTCGCCATCGGGCAGGGCCCCGAGCTGGACTGGATCGGACCCGGGTCGGAGGGCGTGACCAAGACCCGTAACCGGCGGTTGGCCGCCGACGCGGTCACGTTCGAGACCGGCCGGCCGGGCGTGTTCGGCACCGGCGACGTCCGGATCGGCGCGGCCACGGTGGTCCAGGCGATCGCCGAAGGGCGTCGCGCGGCCTACGCGGTGGACGCATACCTGAAGGGCAACGACCTGGCCGCGATCCGGACGCGTCAGACGCTGGCCGAGCCGCAGCCCGAGTTCCTCTCGATCGTGCCGTTCACGGGCGAGGTCAAGGAGCCGCGCTACCGGCTCAAGGCCATGGAGGCCGAGGACCGGAACCACAACTACGTCGAGTACGAGATCCCGTACACCCCGGACGAGGCCGTCGCCGAGTCCACCCGCTGCCTCCAGTGCACCTGCGAGGCGATCGGGTTCTGCGACCTGCGGCGGCTCGGGATCGAGTACGGCACCACCCTCAAGACGCTCGAGCCGGGCTTCCACCAGGGTGCGGGCTATCGGTCGCTGACCGAGAACCGGTTCACGGGTGTCAACCACGACTACCTGCGCGACGACAGCCACGCCTTCATCCTGCGCGAACCGTCGCGCTGCATCGACTGCGGCCGGTGCGCCAACGTGTGTGCCGAGGTGGTCGGCGCGGCGTGCTACGACTTCATGCGGATCGGCTTCGACACGCTGGTCACGACGCCGCTCGACATGAGCCTCAACGACACGCCATGCGTGTCCTGCGGCCGATGCGCCGAGACCTGCCCGACGGGTGCGCTGATGCCCAAGCCGCGGGTCCTCCAGAAGTACGACGTGGACGAGAGCCGCTGCATCCTGTGCGGGATCTGCGTCGACGCCTGCCCCTACGACGCCGTTCGCGACAGCGACCAGTTCGAGCTTGCCCACACCTCGCGTGAGGAGCCGATGCTCGACCTCCTGGCGCTGGCCGCGGTCGAGCGTGAGACCGAGATGAGCTACATCCGTCGCGAACGCGACTGGGCCGAACGGGCGCGTGCCGAGGGTCGCTACGTCGATCCCGCGCGCTTGCTCCCCGTCCTGCCGGCCTCGTTGACGAGCCACGGAGACGGCCACGGAAACGGCAACGGTCACGCGGCCTCGGCCGCGCCGGGCCACGCCCACGACCACTGAGACACCCAACGATCACGGAGAGGGAGTGACGCTGCCGGCTACGATCCCGCTGCTCGGGCTGGGCTGGGATGACGCCCTGTTCCTCGGTCTGGCCGGGGCGATGATCCTGTTCGCGCTGATGGTGGTGTCGATGCGCGACATCATCCGCTGCGGCCTGGCCATGATGGCCACGTTCGGCGCGCTGGCCGGCCTGTACGTGCTCGCGGGCGCCCCCGTGGTCGCGGCGGCGCAGGTGCTGGTCTACATCGGCGCCATCAGCGTCCTCATCCTGTTCGCGATCATGCTCACCCAGTCCAAGGTCGGGACGACGGCCCTGGTGTTCCAGACGCAGGCCCGCTGGGCCGCCGTGGCAGCAGTCGTGCTGGGAGTCGTGCTGACGCTGTCGATGGTCGCGACCACCTGGCCGTCCGTGGTGGGTCTCCAGGAGACCGACACCAGGGACCTTGCGCTGACGATGTTCAAGAGTTACGTGCTGCCGTTCGAGGTCGTGAGCGTCCTGCTCCTGGCGGCGGTCATCGGCGGCGTGTTCCTCGCCAAGCGTGAGCGAGGGGGGAACGACTGATGCTCTCCTTCCTCGACGGGATCTCGCAGTCGCTTGACGCCTACCTCGTGCTGGCCGGGATCCTGTTCTCGATCGGCACGTTCGGCTTCCTCGCCCGGCGCAACGCGATCAGCATGCTGATGTCGGTTGAGCTGATGCTCAACGCCGTGAACCTGGCCATCATCGCCTTCGGGGCATTCAACCCCGTGCTCAACGCGAACGCCTCGGTGATCGCGCTGATCGTCATGGCCGCGGCCGCGGCCGAGGCGACGATCGGGCTGGCGATCGTGATCGCGATCTACCGCAACCGCAAGACACCGCTCGTCGACGAGTACGACGCGATGCGGCAGTAGGCGCGGCGATGTACGACACGCTGATTCCCCTGATCCTGCTGATCCCGATCCTGGGGTTCGCGTTCACCGCGCTGTTCGGGCGACGGCTCCAGCTCAGGATCGGCCGCTGGGCGGCAGAGCTGGTGCCCGTTGGCGGCGTGATCGTCGTGTGGCTGATCGCGCTCGCTGTGATCGTGCCCGCGCTCCAGCACCAGGAGCCGTTCGGCGAGCACGGCATGGACGTCATCCTGTGGACCTGGATCCCCGCCGGAAACCTGACGGTGGACATGGGCTTCCACGTCGACGCGCTGACAGCCACGCTGCTGATCGTGGTCACGACCATCGGGATGCTCGTCCACGTGTACTCGATCGGGTATATGGCCCACGACAACGCGACGTGGCGCTTCTTCGCCTACCTCAACCTGTTCATGTTCTCGATGCTCCTGCTCGTCCTCGCCAACAACTGGCTGCTGGTGTTCGCGGGCTGGGAGCTGGTCGGCCTGTCCTCGTACTCGCTGATCGGGTTCTGGTATCACAAGCGCTCGGCTGCGCTGGCCGCCAAGAAGGCATTCATCGTCAACCGCGTGGGCGACGTCGGGTTCGCGCTGGGGATCATGGCGATCTTCCTCAACACCGGCACGCTCAACATCCAGGACTCGCTGACCAGGCTGATCGAGGCGCCGGCGGGCGAGCTCGCGATCCCACTGGGGATCGTCGCGCTGCTCATGTTCGCGGGCGCGATGGGCAAGAGCGCCCAGTTCCCGCTCCATGTCTGGCTGCCCGACGCGATGGAGGGCCCGACCCCGGTGTCGGCCCTGATCCACGCGGCCACCATGGTCAACGCCGGCGTGTACCTGGTGGCCAGGGCCAACCCGCTGTTCGCCCACGCCCAGGACACCATGGTCGTGGTCGCCGCGATCGGCATCTTCACCGCCATCCTGGCCGCCTCGATCGCGTTCACGCAGACCGATATCAAGCGCGTGCTCGCGTACTCCACGCTGAGCCAGCTGGGCTACATGTTCGCCGCGCTCGGCGTGGGCGCCTATGTGGCGGCGATCTTCCACCTGATGACCCACGGCTTCTTCAAGGGCCTGCTGTTCCTGGGCTCGGGCTCCGTGATCCACGCGGTACACGAGGAGCAGGACATGAACCGCATGGGCGGCCTGTGGCGGAAGATCCCGATCACCCACTGGACCATGCTCGTCGGCACGCTCGCGATCGCCGGCATCCCCGTGTTCGCCGGGTTCTTCTCCAAGGACGAGATCCTGGGCGAGGCGTTCAAGTTCGGCAATACCTGGGTCTGGTTCATCGGGTGGGTCGTGGCCGGTATGACCGCGTTCTACATGTGGCGGCTGATGGGCAAGACCTTCTACGGGGAGTCACACGTCGACCCGTCCGTCGAGCCCAAGGTTCACGAGTCGCCGTGGCAGATGACGGTGCCGCTGATCCTGCTGGCCATCCCGGCGGCCCTGCTCGGGATGGCGCTCGGGCTCCCGCTCGGTGATTCTCTGCTCAGACAGTGGCTCGAGCCGGTGTTCGCAGAGTCGGAGCTGTACCTGCACGGCGAGTCCGCGGCGTACCAGCTGTTCGGGATCGACGGCGTCCTCATCCTGACCAGCGTCGGCATCGCCGCGGTCGGCTTGGCGATCGGCATGTACCTGTTCGGATTCTTCAATGCCCGGGGCCGCCACAGCCTGGTCGAGCGCCTGACCAGCGCCAACGCCGCCACCCGGTTCCTGTACCGGGCCACCCTCAACAAGTGGTGGTTCGACGACCTCAATGACCTGCTGTTCATCCGGTTCGGCGGCCGTGTCGCCGCGTTCCTGTGGTGGTTCGACCGGACCATCGTGGACGGCACCGTGAACGGCGTCGGCGCGCTGACGAGGAGCGCAGGCGGTGGACTGCGCCAGATCCAGACCGGACGCGTCCAGAACTACGCGCTGGGAATCGCGATCGGGCTGCTGCTCATGGCCGGCTCGTTCCTGGTGATCGTGGGGCAGCCCCGATGACCGGGCTCGAGGGCTTGCCGATGGTCACGCTGATCACGTTCATGCCGCTGCTGGGCGCGATCGTGGTCGCGTTCGTGCCCTCGGGGCGGCCCGACCTCGCCCGCCGGCTCGCGCTCGGGTTCGCGCTGGTCGCGTGGCTCCTGTCGCTGGCGCTGCTGACGGCCTTTGACCCCGGCGCCGGCACCCAGTTCGTGGAGCAGGTCGACTGGATCCCGATGTTCGGCATCCAGTACAAGGTCGGCGTCGACGGGCTGTCGATCGTGCTCGTGGTGCTGACCACCACCCTGACCTGGATCAGCATCCTCGCCTCGTTCCGGCCGATCCAGAACCGGGTCAAGGAATACATGGTCAACTTCCTCATCCTCGAGGTCGGCATGACCGGCGTGTTCGTGGCCCAGGACCTGTTCCTGTTCTACGTGTTCTGGGAGCTGGTGCTGGTGCCGATGTACCTGATCATCGGCATCTGGGGTGGCTCGAACCGGATCTACGCCACGATCAAGTTCGTCCTGTACACCCTCGTCGGCTCGCTGCTTGATGCTGGTCGCGATCCTGGCCACGGCGTTCACCTTCCAGTCGAACACCGGTAGCTGGACCAACGCGTTCGACCTGGCGACGCTGACCCAGGCGGCGGCCGGAGGCATGTTCAACGGCACGTTCGGGTTCCTCGCGTTCGGCGCGTTCTTCCTCGCGTTCGCGATCAAGATCCCGATGTTCCCGTTCCACACCTGGCTCCCCGACGCACATGTCGAGGCGCCGACCGCAGGGTCGGTGATCCTGGCCGGTGTGCTGCTCAAGCTGGGCGGGTACGGCTTCATCCGGTTTGCCGTGCCCCTGTTCCCCGAGGCCGCGCAGACGTGGGCACCCGCGATCATCGTGCTCAGCTTGATCGCGATCATCTACGGCGCGATCGTGGCGCTCGTCCAGCCCGACCTCAAGAAGCTGGTCGCGTACTCGTCGGTCAGTCACATGGGGTTCGTAACGCTGGGCATCTTCGTGTTCCAGCAGCAGGCGCTCCAGGGAGCGATCCTGCAGATGGTCAACCACGGCCTGATCACGGGTGCGCTGTTCCTGCTGGTCGGCGTGATCTACGAACGGACGCACGACCGGACGATCGCCAAGATGGGCGGCCTGGGGTCAAAGGTGCCGGTGTATGCCGCCGCGCTCGGCTTCTTCGTGTTCGCATCGGTCGGGCTGCCCGGTCTGTCCGGCTTCGTGGGCGAGTTCCTGACGCTGCTCGGCACGTTCCAGGTCGATCAGGGCGCTGCGGTGGTGGCCACGTTCGTGATGATCCTCGCCGCCGGCTACCTGCTGTGGATGCTCCAGCGCGTGGCGTTCGGCGAGCTGTCCGAGTTCCTCACGGGCCTCGGCGACCACCTGACCGACATACGACCGGTCGAGGTCGTGACGCTGGTTCCGCTGGGCGCCCTGGTCGTGATCCTGGGCCTGTACCCGGGGCTCCTGCTCGACCTGGTCGGCGGCTCGGTGGACACGACGCTCGCGGCCGTCTCACACATCGCGCCGCTGGCGCTCGGGCTGGGACAGTAGGGGGGGCCGGTGAACATCTCCCCCCACGACCTCGCCGCGATCGCGCCGTTCGCTGCGGCGATCCTGGTGGCGACGGCGATCCTCGTGATCGACTTCATCTACCCCGGCCGCAAGGGCCCGGCGCTGGTCGTCGCGTACGCCGGCCTCGCGATCGTGTCGCTGCTGGTCGGGCTGGCGAACCAGAACCCGACCGATGCATTCGGCGGCGGGTACATCGTGGATCCGCTGACCTCGTTCCTCGACCTGCTGTTCATCTCGATCGTCGCGCTCGCGCTGGCCTTTGCCCCCGACTACCTGGGCGAGCGGGACCTGCCCGTCGCGGAGTTCGCGGCCATCCTGGTGTTCGCGCTCTCCGGGGCGATGCTGATCGCCGGCTCGGGTGACCTGCTGGTGCTGTTCCTGGGTCTCGAGCTGATGGTCCTGCCGGGCTACGTGCTGGCCGGCTACCACAAGTCGGACGGCTACTCGACCGAGGGTGCGATCAAGTACTTCCTGCTCGGCTCGTTCTCGAGCGCGATCTTCCTGTTCGGCCTCGTGTTCGTGTGGGGATGGACCGGCACCACCAATATGGCAGGGGTGGCCAACGCGCTCACGCAAAGCGTCGCAGGCGGCGCCCTGTCCCCTGGTCTCGGCATCGGCCTCGCGTTCCTGACCACCGGGGTGGCGTTCAAGATCGCCGCCGTCCCGTTCCACTACTGGACGCCGGACGCGTACCAGGGCTCGCCGACGCCGGTCACCGGCTACCTCTCGGTTGGGCCCAAGATCGGCGCCTTCGCACTCATCATCCGGTTGTTCGCGGGCGCCCTTGAGCCGCTGGCTGCCGACTGGAACATCATGATCATCATCCTGGCCGCTGTGACCATGACCCTGGGCAACCTGGTCGCGCTGACCCAGGACAACGTGAAGCGCATGCTCGCGTACTCCTCGATCGCGCACACCGGTTACATGCTGGTCGGGTTCGCGGCCTACGGAGCGGGCCAGATCCAGGGCCTGGAGGGCCTGCTCTACTACGGCGCGGCCTACTCGTTCATGAACCTGGGAGCATTCGCGGTCGTGGCCGCGCTCCAGCGCCGGCTGGGCACCACGAGCAACCTGTCGACCTTTGCGGGCCTCATCAGGCGTGAGCCGACCCTGGCTCTCCTGATGACCCTGTTCCTGCTGTCCCTCACGGGCATCCCACCGACCGCCGGGTTCTTCGGCAAGTTCTACGTCATCCTCGCCGCGGTCGAGGCCGGCGGCTGGCTGTCCTTCCTCGCCGTCCTGGCGGTGGTCAACGCGGCGATGGCCGCGTTCTACTACCTGCGGGTCGTGGTCTACATGTGGATGCGCGAGCCCGGGACCGAGGCCCCACCGCTGTCCCACGGACGGCTGCTGTGGGCAGGGCTGGCCGTGGCATCCGTGCTCACGATCTGGCTCGGCCTGCTGCCCAACGTGATGCTCGAGATCGTCAGCCAGGCCGCCGGAGCCGTCGTCAGCTGATCCCCGGCACGGGGCGGTCGGGGGTCGCGGGTATCATTGTGGCGTGTCCGGCGACCGACCGCGGGTGCTGCAGGACCTTCTCGGTCCTGACGGACGGCTGTTCGTCGTCTCCAACCGCGGTCCCGTAAGTTTCGACCTGGATGCCTCGGCGCCCGGCGGGCTCGTCGCCTCGCGAGGTGCCGGGGGCCTCGTCACCGCACTCGCGGAGCTGGGTCGTCACGCCCCGGTGACCTGGATCGCAGCCGCGATCAGCGAGGGTGACCGTGCGGCGAGCCCGGCGCTCCGATCGACCACGATCGGTCGACGACGGGCCCGGATCGTGCCTGCAAGCCCGGATCCCGATCTGCCGGTCGTCGATCCCGCCCATGTCCGGAGCCTGGTCGAGGAGGTGCTCCCAGGCCAGGATCTGCGGCTCCAGCTGGTCTCCCTCGACCCGTCGGTGTTCGAGCCCTTCTACCACGTGATCGCGAACCCGTTCCTGTGGTTCCTCCAGCACCGCATGTTCGCTCCGGCGTACGGACCGAACATCAATTCCACCCTGCTGGCGGCGTGGACCGGTGGCTACCGACCCGCCAACGAGGCCCTGGCCGCGGCTGTCGTCCAGGCCGTGGGCGATGAGAAGCGGCCGATCATCCTGCTCCAGGACTACCACCTGTACCTGGCCGCCGCGCCGATCCGCCGTGCCATCCCGGGTGCGACCATCCTTCACTTCAACCACATCCCGTGGCCAGCTGCCGGCGAGTGGCTGATCCTGCCGATGGGCATGCGGCGGGCGATCTGCGAGGGCCTTCTGGAGTGCAACCTGATCGGGCTCCAGACCGACCGCTACGCGTCCGACTTCCTGGCCACGGTGGCCAGCTCGGTCCCCGAGGCCCGGGTGGACCCCGACAGCCGAACGATCCGATGGCGCGATCGCCGGATCCCGGTCCGGACCTATCCCATCTCGATCGACCCCGAGGGGCTTGCCCGGTTCGCGGGGTCGCCGGCGGTCGAGGAGCGCGTCGTGCGCCTGCGGGAGCGGCTCGAACGTGCCGGGAACCCGCGGCTGATCGTCCGCGCCGACCGGATCGAGCCTTCGAAGAACGCGCTTCGTGGCTTCCTGGCCTTCGAGGAGCTGCTCAACCGGCGGCCGTCGATCCGCGAGCGGGTCCGGTTCCTGGCGGTCATGGCCTCGACCCGGACCGAGGTTGCCGAGTACGCGGAGTACGCCGCCGCCGTGCGCGAGGTCGTGGCCCGGATCAACGGTCTCAGCGACCCTGATGACGCGCCGGTCTGGATCTCCGACGGCTCCGACTACGCGATGGCGATCGCGGCGATGCGACTCGCGGACGTCGTTCTCGTCAACCCGCTCGTGGACGGCATGAACCTCGTCGCGAAGGAGGCGGTCCTGGTCGGCGAGCGTCATCCGGCCCTGGTGCTGTCCGCGACGGCGGGAGCCGCCGAGCAGCTGGCCGCCGACGCGCTGATCGTCGCACCGGCGGACATCGTGGGTACAGCGAGGCAGCTCGAACGGGCTCTCGAGATGCCCGAGGACGATCGGCGCCACCACCTGCGGCGCCTGCGCCAGTCGGTCCGCCACGAGGACGTGCGGTGGTGGCTGGATCGTCAGCTTCGCGACCTGGCCGCGGTCCAGCGCGGCGAGCAGCCGCCGTCCCGGCGGCTGCGGGACACGCGGCGCCAGCTCGAGGTCGAACCGCTCGAGTCCACCTGATCGCGCCAGGGAACACCGGCCATCGACGGCTCGCCGCCCCGGTTGTGTCAGCCGGCGACCGAACCCCGCCCGCCGGTCAGTGACCAGTGGCCGGTCGCGCCTCCAGGTCGGAGGCAAGGCGCCCCAACAGCTCGGCCGCGGCATCCGGCCCCGGGACGAGGACGTCCGAGCGATCGCGCACCTCGGGTGGTGTCTCGCTCGCTCCGCTGACACCCACGATCATCGCCGGGTGACCGGACGCATCGCGCCAGTCGCGGACGGCGTCGAAGGCCTCGGCGTCGGTGCGATCGTCGCCCATGACCAGGACCGCATCGGGATGGATGTCGGCGATCAGGCGCCGGGTCGCCTCACCCTTGCCGAACGCCTCGACCGGCCGAAGCTCGACCACGCGTCGGCTCTCCATCACCAGCGGCGCGCTCGCGGTCGATGACGCCTCGCCCCGGACGATCGCATCGAGCGCGGCCAGGATGACGAGCCGGGCACGATCCGGGTCGGCGGCCCGGCGGTAGTGGAGGCCGACCGAGGCACCCTTCGGCTCGACGACGAGCCAGTCCGGCCGATCGAGCTGGTCGCGGACCTCGTTGGCGATCAGCTGGAGGTCGCGGCCACGGGCCGCCAGCGCCGGGTCGAGCGCGGACGCCGGATCGAGCGCACCCGCGGCATCCATCTCGAGTGACGCGTGCTCGATCCCGTGCTGGCCCAGGTAGCGCGCCCCGGCCACGCGGACCCGACGGGCGACATCCGCGGCGTCGCGCCCCGACAGCACCGCAACCACCAATCGAGGTACATCATCGGCGCCGGACCCGGCGGCGATCAGGCGCTCGAGGGCCGCACGGGCCGCCGGCAGGATCGTCGCCGCCGGTGGATCAGGCACGATCGGCGCGAGCGTGCCATCGAAGTCGGTGATCACGAGCAGGCGGGACGCCGCCGCCAGCCGGGCGAGGTCATCCGGAGGCGTGGGGCTCGATGACGAGGTCACGCGCGGGGATCGTCCCGAGGGCGTCATGGTGTGACGGTGACACCCGGCAGGATCAATTCCAGCCCGCTCGCCATCACGTCGGGTCCGATGCCGCCGAGCGCAGCGTCGCGGATCACGCCGTCCGCATCCACCCAGAAGTGCACCGGCAACGCCAGCGCCCCCCAATCGGACAGCGCCGAGCCATCCTGGTCGATCCCTGCCGGGAGGGTCACGCCGAGGTCGCTCAGATAGCCCTTGACCGTGGCCGCATCCTCGCGCTCGTCGATGAGCAGTACGGTCAACCCGTCAGTCTCGAAGCGGGCGGCGTAGCCAGCCATCAGCGGCAGCTCGTCCCTGCAGGGCAGGCACCAGGTGGCCATGAAGTTCACCCACACAGGCTGACCCCGCAGTGACGCCAGGTCCACCGTGCCACCGTCGATGCCGGGGACAGAGAGTGCCGGAGCCGGCCCGCCGACGCCGAACTGCGACACCGGGGTTTCGGTCTGGGCCGAACCGGAGATGCTCGAGGGTGAGGCACCAGGGGTCGAGGCACCAGGGGTCGCGGTGGCCGACGGGCCAGCGCTCGCAGGGGCGAGCGTCTCCAGCGGAGGACGGGTCGGTTGGGGAGCCGCGGTTGTCGGTGCGAGGAGCAGCACGGCAGCGAACAACCCGGCGCCGGCGAGCACGCCCAGCACGAGACCCAGTGCGATCGCCGTCTTCCCACCCATTGGTGCGAGCGTACCAGTACCTCAGCCCCTGGGGCACCGGTACGGGGCCTCAACTACCATTGCGCGGCCATGTCCGACCTGTTGCTCACCGTGCGATCGCGACTGCTGCCTGCCGTCCTGACCGCCCTGGGCGTGGTCCTGCTGACGGCCGGCCTGCTCTCGTATGCCGACCCGACCATGGTGGGCGCCGAAACGGATGCGTCCCCCACGACCGACGTCGTCGTCCCGAGCCAGGAGCCGTCGCTCGTGCCGTCGGCGCCGCCGACCGCCGACCCATCCGCAACGGCAACCGCCGGTCCCTCAGAAAGCTCTTCCCCGGACCCGACTGCATCCGGCGAGGCGGCTGTCGCGACGCGGGTCGTCATTCCGGCGCTCGGGATCGACCTGCCTATCGTGCGCGGCCCTGACGGGTACCCGCTGTGCAACGTCGCCATGTACCTCAAGGAGCTTGGGCAGCCGGGCGAGGGTCGGGCGACCTACCTCTATGCGCACGCCCGTGACGGCATGTTCGGGCCGATCTACCGACTCGCGATCCAGCGTCACACGCCCAAGAAGATGCTCGGGATGATCGTCCAGGTGTACACGAGCGACGACAAGCTCTACCTGTACGAGATCACCGAGTATCGGCTCCACGCCGTCGGGACGGCGGCGCTCGAGGATGCCCTGGGCGCGACTGACGAGCAGCTCTGGCTCCAGACATCGGAGGGGCCCAAGGGCACGCCCGGCAAGACGCAGCTGATCGCCGAGCTGCTGTCCGTGGGTGCCGCGGACGCCAAGGACGCGCACCCGAAGGCGAAGCCCGTCGCCTGCGGCTAGCCGCCGACCACGGCGATTGCCCGCCGACCGCCCCCGCTCGCGGCCGTGACCCGTCAGATCCGGTCGATCCGCCGGAGCTCGATCGTGGTCAGCGTCGCCGGGAGCACGATCGGGGCAGCATGGCCGGGACCACGATCCCGACGGTGAGCACCCAGGGGTCGGCCCGTTCGCCGTTCCCAGCGCGTCAACGGCGACCGTGTCCATGTCACGCCTGCCGTTCCGGTCCCTCGGCTCCCTGCCCGCTCGATCCCGCCCCGACGGCTGCCCCATCGCCGTCCGGGCCTCCGCCTCCGGCCGGATCCGACGTGGCCGGAGCGGGCGCACGCCTCCGATCGAGGAGCAGCGATGGCGGCACCGCGATCGCCGTCACGCCGGCGGCGACCAGGAAGATGCCGACCATGATCTGGGCGGCCTCGCCCGCGGCCCAGGTCTCCAGCGCCTCGACCACCAGTCCGTCATGGAGCGGGCGATCGCGGAGGCTCTCGGGGATGTAGGCCTTGTAGGCGTCGCTCGTCGCGTACACCTGGTCGTAGAGGCGATCGATGGTGGTCGAGCCATAGGCGGTCAGAATCGCCAGCCCGACGGCCATCCCGATCATTCGGGCCACCGTGACGGTGGAGGACGCGATCCCGTACGCCTCGCGGGCGACCGACTCGATGGCCGCCGTTGACCGTGGCGTGACCGTCAGCCCGAACCCGGCCCCGAACACCGCCAGCGCCAGCGCGACGTTCTCGATCGGCGTCGACGCGGTCCAGCCCGACATCACGATCAGCGCGACGATCGACGCGCCGAGGCCGATCAACGTCACCAGTCGGAGCGACAGCAGCCGTGCGGCAAGCCCCGAGACCATGGCCCCGATCGCGGTTGCCGCGGCCAGCGCTCCGAGCGCGAGCCGCTGCTCGTCCGGGCCCCCGTACAGGACCCGATCCACGAACACGGCTCCGCCCACGATCGCCGTGGCCAGGCCATAGCCGGTGAGTGCCGAGACGAGCGCCGCGGACCAGAACGCCGGGTGTCGGAAGAGACGAGGATCGATGAATGGGTCATGGACACGGAGTCCACGGATGATGGCGACCGGCCCCGCCAGGAGCGCGGCGACGACCAGGCCACCGCCCAGCACCACCGGATCGATCCCGCCGCCACCGGATGTCCCCCGGCTGCCGAGCAGGGTCAACGCACCCAGCACGCCGACCAGAAACACGCTGAACAGCGCCGCCCCGACAAGGTCCACCCGGCCGGTCCGACGGGGAGTCTCCCAGCCGCTGCTGGCCGCCCACGCGATCACCAGGGCCACGATGGCAATCGGGACGTTGACGTAGAACACGTAGCGCCAGGCCGGCGTGAGCGCCTCGTACAGAGCCGACCCGTGGGCGACACCGAGCCGCGACAGCGCCACGTCCGGGTACACCGCTCCCAGGATCGCGGCCCCGAGGAACGGGCCGGCCGCCATGCCCAGGAACGTGAGGGCGCCGATCACGCCGAGCGCACGCGGGCGATCCGCGCCGTCGAACAGGTGCGAGGCAGCCGACGTCGCGATGGGGATGAGGGCGCCGCCGCCGACGGCCTGGACGAGCCGAGCAGCGATCAGCAGCTCGAGGGTGGGCGCAAGCCCAGCCAGGAGGCTGCCCACGCCGAAGACCGTCAGCGCGGCGAGAAACAGCCGGCGGTTGCCCCACAGGTCCGCCAGCCGGCCCGCGAGCGGCATCGTGACCACGTACACGAGCAGATAGCCGTTGATGATCCAGGACGCTTCCCGGAGGTTCGTCCAGCCGCCAAGATCCGAGACGATCGCAGGCAGGGCGACCGCGGTGATCATCAGCTCCAGGCCGGCCAGGAACACGCCCGCGCCGAGCACAGCGAGCAGGACGATCGCGTCGCGTCTGGGCAGCCGATCCATGGGTGCGAGTGTAGGGTGCGCGGGCGCGAACGCCGCCTCACGCCACCTCTCGCGCTCCTCTTGGATCGCCCCGCGCCTTGACCGGTCCGCAACGCGTTGCCGTCGGATCATCGCCTCGGCCGCTTCCGGCGCGGCAGGCCGAGCCCATGGGTGTGCAGCGCGCCAGCAGGCCTCGGGACCACGGCCAGGTTGCCGAGCCCGTGGGCGAGGTGTGAGGGTGTTGACACGCGACCGCCGGTTTCGTAGCATAAACGTCCGTTGATATAAACTGCCATTGATCCTTTGGCAGTCCCTCCGAGGAACCTCGACCTTCGTGTCCCCCACCCCGGCACACATCCGCGGCACCATCGCCTCGGTCGTCGATCAACCCGAGGACCTGCGCGAGCTGCGCCGGTTCCACAAGACGCTGGCGGATGTCAACCGACTGCGCATCGTGCGCTGCCTCGCCGACGGCCCGGCAACCGTGACCGAGCTCATCGGACACGTCGGGCTATCCCAGCCGCTGGTGTCGTGGCACCTGGGCAAGCTGCGCGAGGTGGGCCTCGTGACGGCGAGACGGCGCGGCCGCGAGACCATCCACACGATCGCCCCGGAGGTCTTCGCGCGGTTCGCCGACCGCGAGGCCCGGGTGCTCGGCCTCGATGGAATCCAGGACCGGGACGGGCTGCCCTCTTGAGCGGGTCGCTCGTCTCGCCCGAGCTTCGGTCGCGCGTCCGCGGTCTGATGACCCCGATCGCCGTCGCCTTCGGTCGGGTCGGCCTCACCCCCAACGCACTGACCGTCATCGGCTTCCTGATCGCCGTCCTTGCCGCGATCGCGGCCGCCGCCGGGGCGTGGCTCGCCGCCGGGATCCTGGTCATCGGCGGTGGCGTGTTCGATCTGTTCGACGGCGCGCTGGCGCGTGCGACCGGCAAGGTGTCGAAGCTCGGCGCCTTCATGGACTCCACCTTCGACCGCTGGGGTGAGGCTGTCGTCTACGTCGGGATCGTGTGGGGCACCCTTGACATGGACCTGGGCCGGCCGGTGGTGCTCGCGGCCGCGGCCATGGGCTCCGCGTTCATGGTCAGCTACACACGGGCCAAGGCCGAGAGCCTCGGCTTCACGCCCGGCACCGGCATGGCCAACATCGGGCTCGCACCGCGCGAGGTCCGCCTCGTCATTCTCACCATCGGGCTCGTGGCGGCAGGGCTCCTGCCGGGGCTCCCGGCCGATGCCGGTGCCGGTGGCACGCTCGCCTATCCGCTCAACGCGCTCGCGCTCGAGCTGGCGCTCGGCCTGATCGCAGTTCTCGCGACCATCACCACCATCCAGCGAATCATCCATACCATCAGCCAGGCAGCCCACCAGGAACAGGAGTAGTCACGCAGCAATGGAGCAGCAGGTGACCAGCAACGACAAGACCCCCAGGCAGCGGGGCAAGAAGATCCGCGTCGCCATCGTGGGCGTCGGCAACTGCGCGAGCAGCCTCGTCCAGGGCCGGTACTACTACGAGAACGCCAAGCCCACCGACTTCGTGCCGGGACTGATGCACGTCCAGCTGGGCGACTACCACATCAGCGACGTGGAGTTCGTGGCCGCGTTCGACGTCGACCGCGAGAAGGTCGGCAAGGACCTGTCCGAGGCGATCTTCTCGGGCCAGAACAACACCTACAAGTTCATGGATGTGCCGCACCTCGGCGTCACGGTCGATCGCGGCATGACCCACGACGGCCTGGGCAAGTACCTGTCCCAGGTGATCGAGAAGGCCCCCGGCCCCACGGCCGACGTGGTCGGCATCCTCAAGGAGCGCGAGGTCGACCTCGTCGTGTCCTACCTGCCGGTGGGCAGCGAGGAGGCGACCAAGTGGTACGTCGAGCAGGCGCTCCAGGCCGGCGTCGGGTTCATCAACGCCATCCCGGTGTTCATCGGTCGCGAGCCCTACTGGCAGCGCCGGTTCGCCGAGAAGGGCCTGCCCGTCATCGGCGATGACATCAAGAGCCAGGTCGGGGCGACGATCACCCACCGCGTGCTCACGCGCCTGTTCATGGACCGGGGCGTGCGCATCGACCGCACCTACCAGCTCAACTTCGGCGGCAACACCGACTTTCTCAACATGCTCGAGCGCGAGCGCCTCGAGTCCAAGAAGATCTCCAAGACCAACGCCGTGACCTCGATGATGGACTACGAGCTCGCCCCGGGCGACATCCACGTCGGCCCCTCGGACTACGTGCCCTGGCTCAAGGACCGCAAGTGGTGCCACATCCGGATCGAGGGCACCACGTTCGGCGACGTGCCCCTCAACGCCGAGCTCAAGCTCGAGGTGTGGGACAGCCCCAACAGCGCGGGCGTGATCATCGACGCCATCCGCTGCCTGCGGATCGGCCTCGACCGCGGCCTCAAGGGCACCCTCGTGGCGCCGTCGAGCTACTTCATGAAGTCGCCGCCGATCCAGATCCACGACGACATCGCGCGCGAGCGAGTCGAGGCGTTCATCCGCGGTGACGACAACGAGGCCCTGGTGGGCACCGAGGAGTCCAAGAAGCACTCCAAGGCTCTTGCCCGCCAGGCCAAGGAGAAGGCCGCCACGGCTCGGTGACCACGCACCGCGCGCACGTACCGGGCCGCCGGACCGAACCCGGATGACAGCCCCGAAACGACGGCTCGAGGCGCCCCACCGGCGCCTCGAGTCCACCCCGCCGCGGATCGTCGAACGGACGGCGGTGATCGGCTACCGCGCGGCAGCGTCGGTGTTGGCCCATGTGCCACCCGCGCTGTCGCGCAACGTCATTGCCACCGCGTCGCAGGCGAGCTATCTCGCATGGCCCTCGAAGCGGCGGTTTGCCAACGCCAACTTCGGCCACGTGCTCGGCCTGCCCCCCGACGATCCGCGCGTCAGGCGGCTCGCGCTACGCGCGTATCGCGAGTACGCCCGCTACATGGTCGAGCTGATGCGCCTGCCGTCCCGCCCGCCGGCGGAGCTTGCCGATCAGGTCGAGAGTGGCGACGTGGAACGCGTGGCGGGCGTCTGGCGCGACTCGGGTCGACCGATGATCGTGGTCGCGGGCCATGTCGGGAGCAACGAGGCGGTCGCGGCGTCGATCGCCGGTCACGGATACCCGGTCAACGTGATCGCCGACGACTCGGCGTTTCCGGAGCTGTTCGAGCTGCTCCGGCAGCAACGGGAGTCATGGGGCGTACGGATCATCCCGTGGCGCAACCTGCGAGCGCTGTACGGGGTCCTGCGAAAGCGCGAGATCCTGGCCCTCCTCGTGGACTGGGGCTATCGCCCCGACGGGATCCCGGTCCGCCTGTTCGATGCCTGGACAACCCTCCCGGCAGGGCCGGCCAGCCTGGCCGCCAAGACCGGGGCGATCATCGCGCCGCTCGCGATTCGGCGGATCGGTGAGGATCGGTTCCGGATCGAGGCGCATGAGGCGTTCGTTGTCCCATCGTCCTCGCCGGCCGACCTGCAGCGCGCGACACAGCGGGTCGCGGACGCGCTCGGTGCCACCATCCGGGCCGCACCGCACCAGTGGTACAGCTTCAAGCCGATCTGGCCTGCCGATCCGGCAGAGATCCGGGCGCTCGAGGAGCGCGCGACCGCCATGCTGCTGGACGAGGGCAAGGGTCGGGGCACTCCGTGAGCGAGAGCTCCGCGGCGCCGACCACCACGACGGGAATGCGCACGCTGCCCGGCCGGATCCTCGTGGTGCTGCTCGGTGTGCTCGGGCGCCTCCCCGAGGCGCCGCTCGTTGCTGCGGCCGACGCCCTCGGCGAGCTCTGGTACCGGATGGCCCCGGAGCGTCGAACACAGGCGAGAGCCAATCTCGGTCGCGCATGCGTCGGGCTCGCGGCCAGCGGTCAAGGAACGAGCCGGGTTCGCCGCGCCGCGACCGATCCCGACGCTCTGGAGCGAATGGTCCGGGCCACGTTCCGACACGCGGTCCGCTACTACCTGGAGGTCGCGCGCGCCGGCAGCTACACCATCGAGGAAGCGGTCTCCCGGATCGACGTCGTGACCCCGGACGTGCTCCGGGAGATCGTCGATGCAGGGCGGCCGGTCGTCGTCGTCGGCATGCATTACGGCGCGCTCGAGCTGCCCGCCATCGAGATCGTCCATCTTCTCGGGCGCCCGGTGACCGCACCCATGGAGCTCGTCGGCAACCCTGCCCTCCGCGAGTGGTTCCTGCGCTCGCGAGAGAACACGGGGATGGACATCATCCCGATCGCCAACGCCCGGCGGCCGCTGCTGGGCGCCATCGCCGATGGGCGGTCCGTGGGGCTGGTGGCGGATCGCGATCTGACCGGCGGCGGAGTCATGGTGCCGTTCTTCGGCCACGATGCGCCGATCCCGTCCGGCCCTGCGCTGGTCGCGATCGAGACCGGAGCGCCCGTGTACGTCGCCGGCGCTCGGCGCGCGCCCGGTGGTCGGTACGAGGCAATCCTGATCCGGGTCGCGACGCCGGATGGCGGGCGCCTGCGCGAGCGCGTGGTGGCCATCACCGCCAACATCGCCGGAGCGTTCGAGACGCTCGTCGCGGACGCCCCCGAGCAGTGGTGGGGGGCATTCCACCCCTACTGGAAGGACCTCGCGCTCACGCCGAATGATCCACCTCGTCACGCCGAGGGGGCGAGCGATGTCGGTTGACCCGCTGGTCCGGCGAGGCCGGGCCGACGTCCACATCCATACGCTCGCGTCGGACGGAACCTCGTCGGTTGCCGAGATCCTCGACCAGGTCGAGCGTGACGGCGTCCTGGACGTGATCGGGATCGCCGATCATGAGCGCATCGACGCGGCAGTGGCGGCACGCGCGATGGCCGCCGACCGAGGCACGCCATTCGAGGTGATCGTGGGTCAGGAGATCAGCACTCGTGGTGGCCATCTCGTGGGCCTGTTCCTCGAACGGCCGGTCCCGGCGATGCGCAGCCTCCGCTGGTCGATCGAGGCCGTCCACGATCAGGGTGGACTCGCGATCGTCGCCCATCCGTTCGTGCCCTATCCGCTGTGCGCCCAGGAATTCGTCGTCCGCCGCCTGTTGGACGCGGACGATCCGGTGGCGCGCCCGGACACGATCGAGACCTTCAACCCGACCGCGTTCGGACGTTACGGGCACCGCGCCGCGCTCCGGTTCGCGGCCGAGCACGGCCTGTCGGCGTTCGGCGCCAGCGACGCGCACGCGGCATCGGCCGTCGGCACGGCGTGGACGTCGTTCCCGGGGCACACCGCCGCCGATCTTCGGGTGGCGATCGAGACCGGCACGTCGAGTCATCACGGGCAGTTTCACGGGTCGCTCGGCCAGCTCGGCGTCTTCGGGCGCCAGCTCCGCAAGTACGGGCGCGATGCGCGGGCCGAGCTGCTGGGACGTGTCCGGCGCGACGGAACGGGACGTGATCTCGGCTACCCTGGCGGGACGCTGCGACCGCCTCGACCTGTCCCCGACGACCCGGAGGCGCAGACATGAAGATCGGGCTCGTCTCGCCCTACGTCTATCCGCTCCCAGGCGGCGTGACGCAGCATGTCCGCTACCTGTACGAGAACCTCCGGCTGCTGGGTCATGACGTCCGAATCCTGACCTCGTCCCACGGACTCCAGCGCGCGTCCGAGGGCGACGTGATCCGCCTGGGCAAGGGGTTCTCGGTGCCGGCCAACGGCTCGGTCGGAACGATCACCCTGTCGCCCCGCTACAACTCGCAGGTGGCCGAGGTCCTCGACCGCGAGCAGTTCGATGTGCTCCATTTCCATGAGCCGTTCGTGCCGTTCCTGTCACTGGTGCTGCTCCACGAGTCGCGCAGCGTGAACGTGGCCACCTTCCACGCCTACGGCGGCTGGTCTCCGGCCTACGAGTTCGGCAGTCGCGCATTGGGCGGCTATGCCCGCCGGCTGCACGGGCGGATCGCGGTCTCGGCCGCGGCGCGACACTTCATCGACCGCTACTTTCCCGGCGACTACAAGGTGATCCCCAACGGCGTGGACATCGACCGATTTCAGCGCGCTGTCCCGGTTGCGCGCTGGCAGGACGGCACCCGAAACATCCTGTTCGTCGGCCGCTTCGAACCGCGCAAGGGCACCCTGGACATGCTCAAGGCGTACCGGATCCTGCGTAAGACCGGCTGCGACTGCCGGTTGCTGATGGTCGGCGGTGGTCCCCAGGAACGCGAGGCACGCCGCTACGTGGCGACGCGGCGACTGCGTGGCGTGGAGTTCCTCGGTCGCGTGTCCGACGACGAGCGAGACCAGCTGTTCCGTACGGCCGACGTGTACGTCTCACCGGCGACGGGCCGCGAGTCGTTCGGGATCGTCCTGCTCGAGGCGATGTCGGCCGGCACGCCGATCGTGGCCAGCGACATCCACGGCTACAAGGGCGTGGTGCGGCGCGGTCGGGAGGGCCTGCTGGTGCCGCCCCGGGATCCCAAGGCGGTGGCCGCATCGATCGCACGCCTGTTCAGCGATCCGGCGCTGGCCGCGAACATTGCGGACGCTGGCCGGGCGCGCGCCGAGGAGTTCAGCTGGCCCCGGGTCACCGCCAAGGTCGAGGAGTACTACCGCTTCGTGATTCGCCGGCTTGCCGCCTCCGGCCAGCTGCCGCCGGGCTTCCGGGCCGAGGTGCCGTCGTCCGTGAGGCTGTCCGATGAGGCCGCCCATACGACCCCGGATCAGGACGGGGTCGCGTAGCGCAGGGTCAGGCCGAGCTGGGAGCCGTGGGGGCACCGGGACCGCCGGAGGCGTCGGGGCCGCTGCCGCCGTCGGCGGCGTCCGGGCCGCCGTCCGATGCGTCGGCATCGCCTGCATGTTCGGCGCCCGGTCCCCTTTCCTCGAGCAGAGCCGCCCGCCAGACCCAGGCGGCATAGGCCACCACGGCGCACGCGATCGCCAGGAACGCGATCAGGATCACGAACCTGGGATCCGCGAACGAGATCGCCCCGGTCCTGGCGGTCGTGTTGACCGAGAACTGGAACGGGTACGGGTAGGTGGGCAGCAGCAGCTGGTACGAGTTCGTGAACCACGCCGGAAGGGGGAGCGCCGAGATGTTCGGGTAGAGCATCACGAACCACGCCGCGGCGACCGCCACGATCCCGATCGCGAACCGTCGCGCATCACGCGCTGAGACGACCGCGAACGCCACCAGCAGCAGCGGCGGCGCGAGCAGGGCGAAGAACAGCTCGGGCACAACCTCCTGGATGACCGAGATCGGGTCGCCCTCGGGGATCAGTCGCGTCGCGAGCAGCGCCAGCACCAGCAGCGCGCCCGCCCCCGCCAGGGGCGCCACGGTGGACCGGCCGAGCGGGCGACCGTCGCTGCGCCGGCGGAGCAGGTCCACCAGTCCGAAGATCACGAGGACGACTGCGATGACCAGGGAGACGCCCACGAAGGCGGCCGCGATGGTTGGGCCCAGGCTCCCGGCTCCCCCGCTGCACGCCTGCGAATCCGGGTTGACCGCGTCGACGTTGGCCAGCGCGCACAGGGGCTGACGCAGAAGCCACAGGATGACCGGCCCCATCAGGGCGACCGCGGCCGAGACGCGCGCGAGCAGCCAGGTCCTGCGCGAGGCGCCGTGCCACAGCTCGGCCACGGCGTAGGCGAGGGCCATGACCACGAACGGCAGGCTCGTGTAGTAGTGGTACTGGAACGCCGGCCGGTCGATTCGCGCCCACGACACCCATTGGGCCAGGAACGCGATCAGGATCATCGCCAGCGCCAGGCTGCGGCGCCGGAATGCCTGGTAGGCCACGAAGACCATGGCGGGGATCCCCAGCCACCAGATGACCATGTTGCCGGCGTCGTAGATCGATGCCGCCGTCGCATCGGCGAAGCTGCCCTGGTAGAACCAGACCGGCTTGAGATTGAGCGGCCACGCCCACCATGGCGAGTTGGCGGCGTGCGCCACCGCCAGGTCGTTGTGGTAGTTGTACATCTGCCCGGTCAGGTCGAGCAGCGTCTGTCCCGTGTGCCCCGGTGGCCAGCCCGGCCATAGCTGGTTGTTGTTGATCAGCGCCCAGGGCACGTATGTGGCCAGGTACACCAGCAGCGGGATCACGAGCAGCGAGCCGATCATCCAGACGATGGGCAGCCCGAGCCACGACCCAAGGCGAAGCCAGCCCTCGGGCGGTCGCGCCGGGGCCAGGTCGCCCCAGGATTCGTCGAGCGCGTCCGGACGCCGCGCCAAAGGCCCCATGCCGATCCGGGCCCCGACCGCAAACGCGGCGTAGGCGACGAGGCCGAGCACGACGAGCGCGAAGCCCAGGGTCAGGGGGTTGAGGATGATCGGGCCCACCGTGATCGTCCGATCCGCCGAGCCGAGCGCGATCGAGCCGAGCGCGATCAGCAGACCCAGCACGGGCGGGCCACCGATCGCCAGCCACATCTCCTCGTCCGACCAGGCGATCGGGCGATAGACCGTGATCGCGACGGTCGCCAGGGTGAGCGCAACCATGATCATGACGAACGTGAGGTTGCCCGTCCCGCCGCTACCCTCGGGCACCTCCATGGCCATCCAGCCCAGCACGGCGGTCAGCGCCACCATGCTCACGATCAGGAGCAGCCTCCCGAGAGCCGTGCGCAACAGGACGAGGATGCCAAGGGCGCCGATGGCGTACGCAGCCACCCACTTCGACGCCAGGCCGAGGCCGAGCAGAACACCGACCAGGGGCATCACCACCCAGAACGCCCAGCGTGGTCGACGGACGTCGATCCAGAGCCAGGCGAACAGCGCATACGCGGCAAGGATGAAGAAGCCGGTGTAGACGTCATTCATCGCGATCCGGCTCTGGACGAAGAACATGCCGTCGAGCAGCGCGAACAGGCCCGCCAGCACGCCTACCGTTCGGCGCCGGAACAGGATCCGGGTGAGCAGGAACAGCACGCCCACGGTGAGCGCACCCAGGAGCACGCCCGGCAGGCGCCAGGCGAACGGGTAGTGGCCCACGTCGAGCGAGGCCGCCTCGCCGCCCGCGTCGAACACCAGCAGCTGGCCCCGGTTCGCCGTTGGATACTCGGGATTGTGGTCGAGAGCCCAGGCGACTGGCTCAAACGCGAGCCGATGGTCCGCAAACACGGTTTTGCCATGCGGCTCGATGACGTACACCGCGGAGCCATCGCCATCGGGCGCGTCGCCCAGGACCTCGACCAGGCCCGCGGCGTCATCGAACACCACCCGCGACACGGATCCCGGCATCGTCATCGTCGACGACACGGTCGGGCCGCTCTCCGCGGCTGTGCCCGAGACGGCGATGATCGCCACCGCCGGCCCGCCATCCGCGGCGTCGCCGGTCGTCGCATAGATCTGCGTGCCGTCGTCGATGCTGCTCACCAGCGCCACGCCGTGCGCTCCGCCGGTCAGGACCACGGTCGAGGCGATCGTGCCAGAGCTCGTGACCATGTCCACGCCGCCGGAGCCGGCGACGGCCAGCACCGGGACCGGGCCGATCGAGATGCCGGGCAGCTGCCCGCCATCGATCTCGGCCTGAAGGGCGGTGCGGAGGTCCGGCGTGAGGGGCGCGTCGATCACGACGGAGCCCGCGTCGCTCGGCTGCAGCATCTGCTCGTACGCGGCGCTGTCCCCGCCGAGCACCGCTGCCAGCTCGTCGGCGACCGCGGCCGGGTCGCCCACGTCGACCAGGGTCGCGGTGATCGCGTCCCCGCTGCCAGCAGACGTGAGATCGACCGCGCCCGCGACATCGACCGTGCCGACCACCTCGCCCGTACCGGTGTCCACGACCGCGACCCGTCCATCGGGAAGGATCGCCCCCGCGTGCTGACCGTCGTCGAACAGGGCCAGGCGGGAGATCGGCCCATCGAGCGTCGCCACCTGGATCGGCGAGATCGGTGGGTCGTCCGGCGGAAAGCCCCCCGCATCGTCGAGGCCGGTCACGTCCACTGCCCACAACCCGCCTGCGCCGGTGCCGACCACCAGCTGGTCCGACATCGTGTCGTAGGCAAGTGCCTCCGCCCCGTCGATCGCCAGGTCGACGACCCGCTGCCGGGTTGCCAGGTCGAACGCCACCACCTCGGAGCCCGTCGCCACCCAGACGCGCTCGCCGTCGCGGGCGCTCGCAGACAATGGATCCGGTCGCCGCGGCTCGATGACCGCGTCGATCACGGGCACGCCCAGCTCGCTGCTGGCGGCGACGTCGTGGCCCGCGAAGGCGACGATCCCGGCGGCGATCCCGTACTTGGCAAGGTGCGGGTGGGTCCACTCGTAGATGTCGTGCTGGATGCCATATCGCCAGCCCTGGAGGAACTCCGTGGCCGTGCGCGCGTGGTAGACCTCGTCGAAGTGCATCCGCGCCGGCTCGGCCAGGCGGTACGTGCGCAGCACGAGCGCGGCCACCACCAGGACGATCAGCAGCCACAGGTCGACACGATCGAGGTGGCCCCGGCCCTCGGCGAGCAGCGCGCGTGCCCGGTCGGGCCGGATGGGCGTTTCCGCGGTCCGGGATCGTAGCCAGGCGATTGGGCCGAGCTCGACCCATGAGGGGCGGTCGAACCAGGCCGGCACCAGCGAGCCGGGTGATGGAGGACCCCCGGCTCTCACGGCTGGATTCGCACCAGCCGGCCCGGCTGCGACACCTGCATCGGCCTCGCGAGCGCGGTCGCCGGAGGCAGCCGCCGCGGCGGGCGGCCCGGTCATGGCCGGCCTCCCGGCCCGTGCGTCATCAGACGGCGCGGCCGGCTCGAGGCGGCCGTTGGCCGCCTCCGCCTCGAGCGTCCTCATCGCACCCGGTCGCAGCTGCGCAAGGATCCACACGAGGACCACCGTATGCGCGATGGCGATCACGGCCACGCCCCAGAACGACCTGATCGTCGATCCGATGCCGAGCCAGTCGGAGATGGCCGGGTTGTCCGGGTAGATCGTCGTCAGGACGACGTACATGTTCAGGAACGTCGCCACGGCAGCCACCAGGTACGCAATCCGCCAGCGCCAGGAGAAGGCGATCAGGATCGCGGCCAGCGCGAACAGCGGGTACAGATACCGCTCGTGGACGCGGGTGGGGACGGCGAAGAAGGCGATCGCGAGCGCCGTCACGCCGACCAGGATTGTGAGCCTGTCCGGACGTCTGGCCACCAGCACCGAGATCACCGCGGCGAGCCCGAGCAGCAGCGCGGCACCGACGAGTCCGGCAGGAAATGGGCCGATCGTGGCCCACGGCGACGCCGGATCGATCGGAGCGTCGTTCAGCCAGCCGCCCATGGTCGCCATGCTCCCGCCGTCGACCGGGAACAGCGCCCACAGGTTGTAGGCGTTGACAGTCACGTACGGGTACGTGGCCGCAGTGCTGAACACCAGGCGCAGCAGTGACGAGTCCACGAACGGTGCGGTCGCGGTGGGCGCGACGACCGACAAGCCGAATGGGGCCGCCATCAGGACGGCGGTCAGGAAGCCCGCGACGGCCGTGGTCACGATCCGGATGGGGCCCCGCGTCCGGCGCTCCCAGCCGAAGCCCGACGGCCGTGGCGACGCCTCGTTGCCGTAGCCGCCCGACGGCCAAAGCGAGCGCCGAATGGTCACCACGGCGATGATCGGCACCAGGATGGCCAGCTGCGGCTTGACCAGCGCGGCGACCACGGACAGGATCGCCGCCCGCTCCGTCCGGCCTGTCCAGAGCTCCCGGATGGCAAGCAGCAGGAACACGGTGCCAAAGCTGTCGACCTGGCCCCAGATCACCGAGTCGAACCAGGTGATCGGGTTGGCGATCACGACCAGGGCGGCAAGCGTCGCCCGACGTTTGGTCACACCCAGGTCGAGCACCATCCGGTAGACCACGAGCGCGAGGACCGCGTCGGTGAGGATCGCCGGCAGCTTGATCAGGTCGCCCACGCCGCCGATCCACTGGCCGACGATCCCCACCGGCCACAGGGCGTACAGGTAGCCCGGCGTGTAATCGGCATACGAGGCGTTGGCGTAGAAGCCGGGCGGCCCGTACTGCGCCAGCAGGTCGGCCCAGTAGCGGAACAGCCCGAGGTCGGCGCCGAACCCCGACCCGCGGAGTCCTTCGACGCCATATGCCATGATCAGCCGGAGCACGAGGCCGATCGCGATGACGGCCAGAATCTCGCGGCCGAAGCCACGCCGGGAGGCGTCGTCCGTCGTGGTGTCCCGGCCGGGCGCGCCCGTACCGGAAGCGGTCACGGGGAGCCTCCTACGCAGCGGTGAAGGTGGACCGGAGTATAGCCGAGGGCCCGGAGACGGCCCTGTCGGAGACCAAGCCAGCCAACCGCCTCACGATCGTGGTCGTGGGGCTGCTGCTTGTTCTCGCGGCCCTGACGCTGTACGCGGTCTCGAACCCGGTCCACGACAACCTCTACAACCACTTCGTCTGGCAGGCAGACGCGTTCCTTCACGGCCGCGCCTGGTTCCCGTACCCGGTCGATGCGGGGCCGGATCATCCGGCCAACTGGTACTTCCAGGATGTCTATCCGCTGCTCGACGCGGCCGGCATCCCGACCGGGCAGGTCGTGATCCCATTTCCGCCGCTGCCGGCGATCGTGCTCATGCCATTCGTCGCCGTCTTCGGGCTGTTCACCGACCAGGACGCCGTCGCGATCGCCCTGGGGGCGATGGGCGTCGGGACGACGTGGTGGATGCTGGGCGGTCTTCGGATCTCCCTCGCCACACGGGTCCTGGTCACGATCCTGTTCGCGACAGGCACGGTCTGGTGGTGGGCGGCGACGGTGGGCAGCACGTGGTACCTGGCGCACCTGGTGGCAGTCCTGCCGGCCACCCTCGCGGTGGGCGTCGCGCTGCGCCACGATCGCGACGCGGACCTGGACGATGGGGTGCCCGACGGGGACGCGGGCACCAGCGCCGATATGGGCGACGAACCCCACGAGGACCGCCGCTGGTGGCACGCGATCCTTCCGCTCGACGGCTCTCAGGTGCTGGCCGGCCTGTTGTTGGGGATCGCGGCCACCGCCCGACTCCCGTTGGTGTTCGCCGCGCCGTTCCTGATGGTCGTCGGTGGTGGTGGCTCCGTCGCGCGCCGGACCGTGTCGGCCGGTGTCGGTGGCGTCGTCCCCGTCGCGCTGCTCGTCCTGTACACATTTCTGACCACGGGCTCGGTGATCCACCCCGGGTACGACTATCAGTACCGGCTCGAGGCGGCAGGCTACCCCACGCTCGGCTACCACGCCGACTGGTCGGTCGAGGATGTCCGGTACATCCCCCAGAACCTGGTCATCATGCTGGGCGCGCTGCCCGTCCTCGCGCCCGATGTGAAGCCCGACACGCTGGCAGAGGAGCCTCCGCAGCCCTTGTGCACGGCACCCGGCGCAATCCGCACCCCGTTCGATCCGGACTGTCCGATCGCGATGCCGATCGACATCGGGACCAGCCTGCTGCTGAGCGCGCCCGGGCTGCTCCTGGCATTGTTGGCCGTCGCCCGGCGCCCGTTGGCCCGTCTGACCATCGGTGCGGGCCTCGCGACGCTCGCAATCCTGTTGTTCAACCTTGCCCACTTCAGCCAGGGCTGGGTCCAGTGGGGGTACCGCTTCTCGCTGGACTTCGTGCCGTTCCTGCTGCCGCTGGTCGCCCTCGGTGCTGCGCGCGCCGACGGCCGGCCGCGGATGGTCGCGATCGTGCTCGTCCTCGTCGGGGCAGCTGTCAATCTGTGGGGCGTCGCCTGGGGTCAGCTGCTTGGCTGGTAGGCAAGAGGTCGCTCCGTCCGACCGGGTCGATCCGTGGCTCATCGCTGGCGGGCTGGTCGCGCTGCTGGCGTTGCTCGTCTACCGGGCCACGCTGCTCCCCGGCGTCGGCACATGGGACACGGCCGAGGCACAGACCGTGCCGCCACTGATGGGCACCATGCACCCGACCGGGTTCCCCGCGTACGTGTTGCTTGGCTGGCTCTGGTCGGCCGTCCTGCAGCCGCTCGGGCCGCCGGCGCTGCTCATGAACCTGCTGTCGGCTGTGCTCGTCAGTGCCGCCGCGCTCGGCCTGGTGCTGGTCGCGCGACGGATCGGTGTCGGCCTGCCGCTCGCGGTCGCCGCGGCGGCGGGCTTCGCACTCACGCCCATCGCCTGGGCGATCGCCGTCGCCGCCGACGTCCATGCGCTGCAGATCGCGCTGCTTGCCGTCCTCGTGCTGCTGCTGCTGCGGTGGGAAGCGCGGGTCGAGCAATGGCAGCGAGGCGATCCATCCTGCGGACAACGCGACGCCGATCGGGCCCTGGTGGTGGCTGCCGCCGGCTTCGGGGTGGCGGCAGCCAGCCATGGCCTGACGCTCCTGCTGCTTCCCGCGGTCGGCGCGTACGTGCTGGCGGTCGATGCCAGCGTCCTCCGGCGGCCACGGACCGTGCTCGCGTCATTTGCCGTGTCGGCCGGGATCGCGGCCCTGCTGTATCTCGAGCTGCCCCTTCGAGCCGGTGCCTTCCGAGCCCCCCTCGTCTACGACCACCCCGAGACCTGGGCCGGCTTCTGGAGCGTCGTGCTGGGCAGCCAGTTCGGCGGTAGTGCGTCGAGCCTGCTGTCCGATCCACTGGGGGCGCTCGGGTCGCCGTTCGCCATCGCGCTCGATCAGCTCGGACCGCTCGCGTTGCTGGTTCTCGTCGGTCTGGTGGTGACGATCGCTCGGCGTCCCCGCTATGCCCTCCTGTCGGGGCTCGCGACCGCGCTGATCTCGATCTTCGCGCTCTCCTATGACAACGCGGACATCGGTCGCTACTACCTGGGCCCGCTGTTCTTCGCGTGGACCTGGCTGGCGCTGCTGGGGACGGCCGTCATCGACTGGCTCACGGGGACTATGGCCGGCGTCGACGGCACCCGCGCCCGGATCTCGTGGGGTCGGCGGCGCACGGCAGCCACGCTCGTGGTGGTGATTGCGCTGCTGGCACCAACCGCCACCGGGCTCGCGACGCGCTGGCACGGCGCGGACCGCTCCAACGACAGGGCGGCGGCGATCTGGCTTGATGCTGCGTTCGGCGCGATGGCGCCTGATGCGATGGTCGTGTCGTGGTGGTCGTACTCGACCCCCATGTGGTATGGCCAGCTGATCGAGGGGCGACGACCGGACATCGCGATCATCGACGACCGGACACGCCTCGACCAGCGTCTCGGCGATGTCGGGGACGTGATCGACGCGAACCTCGACACGCGACCCGTCTACGTCATCCGTGCGCAAGGGTCGGACCTGCAGGCTCTGGGCAACCAATTCGCCATCGAGAACATCGGGCACCCGGCTAACCTGTACCGGGTGACCCGACGCCAGGAGACCAGCCCATGACCTCAGCTACGCAGCCGACCGGGGGCGGAGTCGCGCCTGACCCCGGGCTCCTGATGCGCGTCCCGCGCCTGTCGTACTTCTTCCCCGCGCACAACGAGGAGGCCAACCTCGAGGGTCTGGTCGAGGAGGCGCTCGAGACCCTGTCCTCCATCGCTGACGTCTTCGAGATCATCGCAGTCAACGACGGGTCGACGGATGGGACGGCGGAGATCGCCGACCGGCTGGCCACGGAGCACCCTGACGTCGTGCGCGCGGTTCACCATCCAGTCAACCGCGGCTATGGCGAGGCGTTGCGGTCCGGGTTCGCCGCCGCCCGGTACGAGCTCGTTGCGTTCACCGACGGAGACCGGCAGTTCCGGGTCGAGGACCTGGGCCGGCTGACGACCCGGCTCGCCGGCCCCGATCGCCCGGACGTGGTGGCCGGCTACCGGATCCGTCGCGCCGATCCAATCCTTCGGATCGTCTACGCTCGGACGTACAAGCTCGCCAACCGGGTGTTGTTCGGGCTCCGGGTCCGCGACGTGGACTGTGCCTGCAAGCTGTTCCGCCGCGAGGCGCTGGAGGGGATCCGCGTCGAATCGGGTGGGGCGTTCTTCTCGGCCGAGCTGCTGATCAAGATCCAAGCGGCCGGCCGGCCCGTGGCCGAGGTCGGCGTGCCCCACTATCCGCGAACGGCCGGCTCGCCCACCGGCGCCCGGCCATCGGTGATCTGGCGGGCGGTCAAGGACTTCTGGGGGCTGCGGCTGCGGCTGTGGGCCAATCGCGACCGGGCCATGCGCCGCGGTCGTCCGATCCTCGGGCCGCCGCCGGGATCCGAACCGAGCAGCTAGCCCGGTGGCCCGAGCCGGTCCCTCGGGCCGCTCTCGTTACATGGGAGACATGACCGCGGCTCGTCACCGGAGCAGCCGGTGAGCCGGCTCGGTCCCTAGCTCGACGTCGGACCGGACGAGCCCCCGCCCCGCCCCTCTCCCTCGTCGAGCGAGTTGACGAACGCACGGAAGATGTCCAGCCGGGTCGGATCGATCGCCTCGCCCGTGGACTCGAGTGACGAGGCGGCACCGCGCCCTGTCGCCCCAGCGTCGGCCGCATCGCCATCGGACGCCCCGTCCTCACCGCCCTCGGGCAGCGTCGCCGCCCGGTCCAGGACCTCCGCGGTGGCATAGATCGGCGCGCCCAGGCGGACCGCGAGTGCGATCGCGTCGGATGGCCGGGCATCGATGTCGATCGAACCGGCCTCCCGGTCGATCACGAGCCGGGCGTGGAACGTCTCGTCGGCCAGGTCGGAGATGACGATTCTGGCCACGGTCGCGTCCAGTTGCTGGAGGACGGTGACGAGCAGGTCGTGGGTCAGCGGCCGCTCGGGCGTGAGCCCCTGGAGCTTCATCGCGATCGCACTCGCCTCCCAGGGCCCGACCCAGATCATCAGCAGCCGGCCCTGACTGGCCTCGCGCAGGACCAGGACATGGCGGCCGGTGGGCATGTGCACCCGGACGCTCTCGACTGTGACCTCGATCTCGCCCGCCTGGCTTCGGTCCATGACGAGATTATCCCACGGGCCCCCGGCGGAGGCCGAGGACGCGAACCCAGGGGCGGCCGTCGCCGCCGACCTCAGTTCTTGGGTTTCTTGCTCGGCTTGGGCGTCGCCTTCGGCTTCTTCGTGGGCTCCGGCGTCGCCGTGGGGCTCGGCGCGAGCGAGGAATCAGCGCCGGCTGTTGGCGCAGGCTCGAGAAGGGCGCTGTTGAGCCCCTGGTCGCTGATCCACCACAGCGTGTCGGGCACCTCGGGATCCGAGGAGGGGAGCACCACCATGCCGCGCAGGCCGCTCAGGTCGTCGCTGCCCGCGAGCGTGTACTGGGCGACATATTTGCCGTTGGACTTGCTGAAGGCGACGATCCGGTGGTTGATGGCATCGTAGGCGTACAGCGAGCCGACGCCCCGGCTCGGGTTGCCATTGGCCTGAGGCGGCGAGGCGAGAATGGTGTACCGCGAGGTCGGGCGGAGGCTCGTGTCGGCGGGCAGCTGGGGCTGCCAGCCCGCGGCCGGGATCAGGCGCGCGACCTCGCCGTCCTCGGCGACATAGATGTCGCCATCGATCAGGAGGTCCGTGATGCCGTCCACGGGTCGGTCCGTGGGCAGACGGCCGTTGGGCTTGCTGTAGTACCCGGATCCGTCGGCCGATGGATCAAGGACCATGATGTTCTGCTCCGACGGGTCGACCAGGTAGAGCTTGTAGAGCGCGGCACCGTAGTTGGCCACGAAGGTCGCCATGTCCAGGATGTCGTCGCCGAACGACGCCGAGTTCTTGACCGTGATCTTGACCAGCGTGCCCTTGCCGTTGGCGTTGCTCGGCCGCCAGCGCCACAGGTTGTTCTTGTTGTCGAGGACGAGGACATCAGGGCCGCCCGTCGACAGCAGCCGCGGCTCTCCCGGCTTGCCGTTGCCGGTCTTCTGTCCGACCTTCAGCACGGGTTTGGCGGTCTTGTCGGCGATGTCGATGCGCCACACGGTCTGATTCGCCGTGTCAAGCACGTACGGCGCACCGTCCGAGCCCCTCACCAGCGCGGACAGCTGCACCTTCTGGTCGCCTGGGAACGTGAACAGGGGTGAGGAGGCAACCCTGACCACGCCATACAGCTGGTCCAGGCCGGCGAGCACCTCGTCGCGCAGCGGGGCGATCTGGGCCGCTGGGTAGCCCTGGCTGGCTGCCTGGTCGAGCTGCTGGTAGGCGTCGTTGAGCAGCTCCAGCGCTCGCCTGGGGTCGTTCTGCACGAGATCAACGCCGGGGCCCGACACCTGGTCCATCGCGTCCTGCGCCGCCTGGAACGCCTGCTCTGCCGCGGTGAACGACGGGACGGCGGCGGTCGGGGGTCGCGGACCGCCCACCGCGTAGACGCCGATCGCCAACGCACCGCCGATCGCGATCAGCGCCAGCAGGGCGACCGCCGCCCGCCGCTGGGTCTCCATCCGGGACGATGTCGTCGTGACACGCCGCGAGGCCGGGGTGCGACGGGGCAGGACGTCCTGAATCCGCCAGATCGCCCGCTGGAAGCCGCTGCCCGCGGCCGTCCGCGCGCGCGACGCCGAGGCGCCGATGGCGGCGGCACCAGCGGTCACAGAATCGGCCAACGGGATGGGCGACCGGTCGGGAGCGCCGGCGAGCGGTGCATCAGGCCGGACCGGAACCAGCGTTCGCGACCGGTGGATCGCGGACACCTCGGTCGCCTCGAACGCGACGGCACCGTCGCTGCCGCTGCCGTCTGCGGCCGCGAACTGCGCGTGGAGATGCTCGATGGCCGACTGCGGGTGAAGGGTGACCAGCGCGTCCTTGAGCGCGTCCGTGCCAACACGGGCCACGACGTTGGCCGACACCAGGCACAGGCAGTCCCCGACCGACAGCTCGCCGCGCCACACGTCCGGTGCGAGATCGTCCGCAGGCATGCCCCGGTCCCCGTTCGGATCCGGAAGGGTCGACAGCCGAGCCTGGCGAATGAGGTAGGCCTCAGCCGGGCCAAGGGTTGCCACGTACAGCTCGCGGCCGCGGACCACCGCGACGGCGACTCCGATCGGACCTGCGCCGTCCTGCGGTTGCCCGAGCGCGTATCGATCCCGCTGGTGGCCGAGAGTGCGGTTGGCGACCTCGATCGCCTTGATCAGGCACTGTCGGATGCCCGCCGACTCGTCGTAGTAGTACTGGTTGCGAATCGCATCGGCGACCATGCGCGTCGCCTCGCGAGCACGATGCCCGGGCACGCGGCTCGTGACCAGCAGGTACAGATGGCCCTTGGTGCGACCAACGGAGCCCACGGACGGCTCGACCACCAGGCTGGTGTCGGGTGAATCGGGGAGCTGGTCCTGCTCGGTGACGGCACCGAGCATCAGCTGGAGGCGGGCGGCCAAGCGGCTTTCCTCTTGGGTGACAGGGACGTCACGTTGGTGACGGGCCCCGGAGCCCCGGCGTGACAGGTGGGCTCAGGGCGCCTGCGGGAGACGGATTATACGCGCGGACCGCCCGCCGGCCCGGATCCGGGTGGCTGGCCGACCACGACCCGCAGGTACCTGACCCGCGCCCCACCGGGTGCCGCCGCGAAGGCGTCCAGCAGCTCGAGCGCTCGCATCCGAAGCTCTGCGCCCACGATCGGTTCGTCGGCCGCGACGACGAGGGCATCGGGCTCGAGCCGCACCAGGTGGCAGCTGCCCACGGCAGGGGGCACGCGCTCAGCGATCAGCGCGTCCCAGGTCGAGATCGCCCGGGCGAGCCGGAGCTCCGCCTCGAGCCCAAGCTGACGGGCTGCCTCCGGGAGCAGGTCGCCCAGCCGGTCGGGACGCCGCCGTCGATCTCGGTCCGTCATCCGGACGCCTCGAGTCGTGAGATCCCGGTCGCGCTCACGGTGACGGTCCAGGTGGTGCCGATCGTACGAAGCGCGGGGTCCAGGTCGTCGAGCGTTGTGGTCGTGATGAACGCCTGCGGCAGCTGCGCGATCCGCTGGACCAGATGCGCCCGCCGGTCCGGGTCCAGCTCCGAGAACACATCGTCCAGCAGGAGCAGCGGTGGGCGGCCGTCGAGCTCGGTCAACAGGTCGAGCTCAGCCAGCTTGAAGGCCAGGATCGCCGTCCGCTGCTGGCCGCGGGATGCGAACGTGGCCAGGGGCCGGCCGTCCAGCTCGAAGGCAAGGTCGTCACGGTGCGGCCCGACGAGCGTGCTGCCATTCCACACCTCCTTGTCGGCCGTCTCGACCAGGCGCCGTGCGAGCGCGTCCCGAGCCGACTCCCCGGGGAGCTGCGGTGCATTGGTCACGAGCCGGATCCCGAGTCTGCCGAGCTCTGCCTCGTCCGGGGCGATCTCCGCATGTGCGGCAGCCAGCGGATCGGCCAGCGCCTCCAGCAGGCGCGATCGCTCCTCGCGGACTGCGGCACCCGCATCGATCAGCGCCGTGTCCCAGAAGCGCAGCTCGCTCCGGGTCGCCTGCTCCTCGCGGATCTGGCGCAGGAGCCCGTTGCGTTGCTGGAGCGTCCGGCCATAGGCGCCAAGCTCGCGCAGATACGCCGGGGCGCGCTGGCCGGCGAGCCGGTCCATCGCGTCTCGCCGAAGAGAGGGTGAGCCCGAGACAAGCAGCATCTCCTCGGGCGCGAACATCACCGTTCGCAGCGCGCCTGCGAGCGCCGCGGCCCGGCGCGGAACCCCATTGACACGGATCCGCTTGCGGGCGCCGCCCGACGGGGTCCGCACCAACGCGACCTCGACGGCCTGCTGGGCATCCGGCGGGTCCCCGACGCGCCCGATCCGTGCCTCGACCCGCGCCAGGCCTGCCCCCCACCGCACGAGCTCGCCCTCGGCAGACGTCCGGTGCGAACGGCCCCACGCGGCCAGAACGATCCCCTCGAGGAGGCTGGTCTTGCCCGCCGCGTTGGGTCCCCACACGATCTGGGGACCGGCGCCGAAGGTCGTGTCGAGCGCCTCGTAGCCGCGCAGGTCGCGGACCGACAGTCCCCGCAGGATCCGAGGGTCAGCCGCCGGCGCGTCCGTCAGGAGGTGGTCCGGACGGGCATGACGACATGCACGTAGTCGCCGTCGCCCACGGGCCGGAAGACACCGGGCGAGAGGGGACCGTTGAGCTCAAGCGAGAAGCGATCTGCATCGACGTTGGCCAACACGTCGTTGAGATACCTCGCGTTGAACGCGATGGTCGTCGGGTCGCCTTCGACAGTGGCCTCGACGTCGCCGGTGTAGTCGCCGACCTCGGCCGTCGCCGTGACGGTCACGCCGGCGCCGTCATCACCGACCTGGAGCTTCACGATGTTTGCCGACGAACTGGCGATCAACGCCGCCGGACGGACGGCGCGGAGCAGCTCCTCGCGGTCGAGCTCCACACGGGTCGCGTGCGACGCGGGGATCACCGTCTGGTAGTTGGGGAACTGGCCGTCGATGAGCCGCGACACGAGATCGATCCCGTCGAGGTGGAACAGGACCTGGTTGCGCGCCTGCGAGAGCACCAGCTCGATCGGGTCGTCGGTATCGGCCAGGACCCTGCCCAGCTCGGCCAGCGCGCGCGCCGGAATGACGACCGAGGCGGTCTCAACCGGGTCGAGGATGTCGATCGTCCGGACCGCGATTCGGTAGTTGTCTGCGGCTGCCAGGGTCAGCCGGCTGCCCTCGAAGCGGGCCAGGACGCCGGTCAGGATCGGACGCGCCTCGTCGCTCGCGGCGGCGAACGTTGTCTCGTCGAGGGCCTTGCGGAGCACCTTCTGGCTCACCCGGGTGGTGGGTCGCTCGCCGGCTGTCTGGATGGCCGGGAACTCCTCCGCATCAATGCCCTTGACATGGGTTGCGAACCGGCCGCATCGCAGATGGAGCGTGTCGGCTCCCTGGAGCTCGAGGTCCACCCGTTCCGCCGACGGCAGCGAACCGACGAGGTCCGTGAGCAGGCGTGCCGGCACCGTGGTCGCGCCGTCGGTGTCGATCTTGCCCGGGACCCAGTACGTGATCCCGATCTCGAGATTGGTTGCGGTCAGCTTGAGGCCGGCGTCCTCGGTCCGCAGCAGGACATTCGCGAGCACGGGCAGCGTGCTCCGGCTGGAGACGGCCCGCGACACGACGGACAGACCGCGTGCGAGGTTCTCCTGCATGACTGAGAGTTTCACGTGGATGTGTCTCCAAAGGGTCTGCCACGGCAACCAAGGTCGTCGCGTCGGGGCTCGGCCTGGCGGAACGGGTGCCCGGCCCCCGCCACGCTGGTCGCGTTGGGTGGAATGTTCTTCCCTATCTTCTCATTCCATCATCACCGTCATATTGCCGTGGATACGGTGGACGATGGTGCTCAACCGCGCACGAGAGCGCTGTCGATCACCCCACCCCGGCTGTTGATGCCGCCGCGATGCCCGGGGACGGGGCGGTTGGCGATATGTGGAAGAAGCGCCAGGATCAGGCACTCAGGGGCCGTGGCGCTCGCGGGACCGACGACTTGTCGACGATGGGGGTGGTAGTCAATCACAGCTCGGCCCACCGGCAACGGCATGTTCTCCACTGGATCTCAACCTCCGCGCCAGTCAGCCGATCAGACGTTTCTCCATCACGACCCCTGTTCCGTCCGGGCTCGGCGCGGTCTCGACGAACCCCTCACGAAGGTACAGGGCACGAGCAGTCTCGTTGGCGATCAGGACATGCAGGCCGATGACCGGTTGGCGGGCGGCTCGGGCCGCGCGGTCGAGGGCTCGTAGGGCGCCGGCCCCCACCCCCCTGCCGCGACTCGACGGATCGACCTCGATGTCGTAGATCCACCACGTCGAGCCGTCGCGCGAAGGGCCGACCCACAGCCAGCCGGCGGCGGCGCCGTCGTCAAGCGTGATCGCCCAGAAGAGGTGGCCCGGGGTCTCGAGGCCCTGGGGGAGGACCTCCTCGACGACTCGTCGCGCCCGGAGGTCGGCCGTGTCCGCCGGCCACCAGCCGACCTCGGTGCCGAGCCTCGCGTACCCGGCGACGGAGACCGCGAGCCGTGCCGACGCGGCAGCAGGATCCATGGCAACCAGGATGACGCGGGGGACGGCACGCCCGGAGACGGTCACTCGGAGTAGATCATCTCCCGGACCGCGGCGACCTCGCGCCGCATCTCGTCGTTCGCCTGCATCTCGCGGTTGATCTTGTCGCACGCATGCAGGACTGTGGAGTGGTCGCGGTTGCCCAGCTCGGCGCCGATCCGGAGCAGCGAGACATCGGTCTCCTCGCGCATCAGATACATCGCGATCTGGCGCGGCACGACGATGCTTCGCTCCCGCTTCTGACCCCTGAGGGCGTCCATGCCCACACCGTAGTAGTCGGACACGGCCTGGGCGATCCGCTCCGGCGTGACCTGGCGTTTCTTGGGGTTGTAGAGGACGTTGCTCAGCACCGCCTGCGCCAGCTCGATCGAGATGGGCATGGCACCCATCGCGGCATAGGCCACGATCCGGTTGAGCGCGCCTTCCAGCTCCCGGATGTTGGACACGACCTTGCGGGCGATGAACTCGATCACGTCCGACGAGATCGGGGTGCCCTGCTCCTCTGCCTTGGCGCGCAGGATCGCGATCCGCGTCTCGAGGTCGGGTGCCGTGAGGTCCGCGATCAGGCCCCACTCGAACCGGCTGCGCAGACGCTCCTCCAGGGTGAGGATCGCCTTTGGCGGCCGATCGGACGAGAGCACGATCTGCTTGCCGTCCTCGTGGATCGCGTTGAACGTGTGGAAGAACTCCTCCTGCGTTCGCTCCTTGTCGGCGATGAACTGGATGTCGTCGATCAGCAGCAGGTCGATCCGGCGGTAGCGCGATCGGAACTCGTCGATCTTGCCCTGCTGGATCGAGGTGATGAACTCATTGGTGAACTTCTCGGACGTCGCGTACACCACGCGCTTGCGCGGGAGCTTGGTGACGACCGCGTTTCCGATGGCGTGCATGAGGTGGGTCTTGCCGAGCCCCACGCCCCCGTACAGGAACAGCGGGTTGTAGGCGTGACCCGGGCGCTCGGCAACCGAGAGCGACGCCGCGTGGGCAAGCCGGTTCGCGGAGCCGACGATGAAGTTCGTGAACGTGTAGCGCGGGTTGAGGTTGGTGGCCCCGCCTCCCCCACCTTCGGTCGCGCCGACCCGCGTGGGCTCGACGCGCACAGCCTGGGTGACCGCGCTCGCCTCGACCTGCGCGTCCGACTCCATGGAGACCACGAACTCCACCTGGACGCTGTAGCCCACCACCCGGGCGATCGTCTGGGAGATCAGCGACCGATAGCGCGTCTCGAGCCAGTCCTTGGCGAACCCGTTGGGCACCGAGATCCGGAACCGCTGCTCATCCACGTCGACCAGGTGCGTATCGCGCAACCACGTCTCGTAGTTGGCTGGGGACAGCGAGACCTGAAGCTCACCGAGAGCCGCCCGCCAGACTTGCTTCGCATCCATTCGTGCGATCGTCGTTCCCGGATAACAAGGGCTGCGATGGGTAGCGCCATCCACGGAGCCTGGTCGAGGAGGGTGTCGCGGTGACCCGCAACGAGCGGTGCCGGCCGGCCGTGGGACGAGCCGACGGACCTCCCCTGCCCAGGTATCCCGCGGCGTCCCGGCGCCTGAGGCCCGTGAACGATACACCGCTCCTCGGGGCCGTCGCAAGGCGATTCCCGCATACCCCCCAGGGGTATCGAGCGAGCGCCGTTGGCAGCGGCCGTGACGCGACCGCCGAGCGCGAGCGGGGCGGGGCGTCATTCGTTTGACACCCCTTCCGGGCGCGACCTATCATCCTCGAGACGAACACGCGCCGTCGCGCTTTCCATGGCGCTCGGCGCGTTTGCGTGCCTCTAGGAGTCGGAGCTTCCGGGTCCAAGGCCGATGGAGAGGATCACGGACAGTCCCGATGGGCAAACCGACGTTTCACCCCAAGAAGCGGCATCGCGCCAAGGAGCACGGTTTCCGAGCCCGCATGAAGACGGCGGGCGGCCGGCGCGTGATCGCCTCTCGGCGTGCGAGGGGCCGGAAGCAGCTCACCGCCTGACCGGCGAGCGCAGTCACAACCCGCTGCGGCTCGTCATGCTCTCCCGCCCGGGCGACTTCGCCCGGCTGTCAGAGGAAGGCGTCGCCCGGACGCACCCCCTGCTGGTCGGACGGTTCACCCGGACCGACCTTGACCAGACCCGGTTCGGGCTGGCGACCGGCAAGCGGCTCGGTGGAGCCGTGATCCGGAACCGCGTCCGACGCCGGATCCGCGAGGTGCTCAGGGCGATGGCGCCCTCGTTCCAGCCTGGCTGGGACGTTCTCATCATCGCCCGGCCGGCGATCGTCGAAGCCGACCACGAGGCATTGGTCGCAGCGCTGCATCGGGTCCTCCGCGCAGGAGGCGTTCTGGGAGGCCAGTCGAATCCGTGAAACGTCCTGGGGTCGCGATCGGGGTCGCCCTGATCCACGTGTACCGCATCGCCTTCGCGTGGATGCCCAGCAGTTGCCGCTACGAGCCCACCTGCTCACGCTACACGGAGCAGGCGATCGAGAAGTACGGCCTGCTTCGCGGCAGCTGGATGGGCGCTCGCCGGATCGGCCGCTGCCATCCGGGGCACCCCGGCGGCTACGACCCGGTCCGCTGAGCCAACCGAGATCGAGAAGTCGCCCGTGACCAGCTTCAAGCCCATGCTTCGCCGGCTGACGCCGATCCTGCTGCTGATCACGGTGGCGGTGGTGGTCGCGGCGTGCGTGCCTCAGGGTGCCGCCCCAACCGGCTCCGGTGGCGCATCACCGAGCTACAGCCAGGCCCCACTCACCCCGGCTCAACCCGGTGCCAACCCTGTCGAGCTGCTGGCCTGGCTGTTCAACCCGATCTTCCAGACCCTGTTCATCGGGCTCGTGGCGCTGGATCAGATCAGCAGCAACATCGTGATCGCCATCCTGCTGCTGACGGTCGCGCTGCGCGTGCTGGTGATCCCCCTGTATCGGCGCCAGCTCGTCTCGACGCGCCGGATGCAGATGGTGCAGCCGGAGGTCAAGGAGCTCCAGCGTAAGTACAAGGGCGACCGCATGAAGCAGCAGGCGGCGGTCTCCGAGTTCTACAAGCAGCGAGGCATCAGCCAGGCGGGCGGATGCCTCCCCAGTCTGCTGACGATGGGCCTGCTGATCCCCATGTACTCAGTGATCAGCCAGGGCCTGACCAACTTCGACCCGAGCGCCATGTGGAACGTGTTCGGCATCAATCTGTTCCCCCAGATCACCTGCCCCACGGCGCCGATGTTCGATGCCAGCGGTCACGTCACCAACCCGTGCCTGAACCCGTGGGCGTTCGGCATCAACTGGGGAATCCCGGAACCCCAAACGACCGGGCTCGCGATCCTGGGCTTCGGGATCAGCATCCTGGCCGTCATCTCGTCGCTGGTCCAGCTGGTGGCCTCGCGGATGACGCTGCCGCCTCACGATCCGCGTACCGCGGACGATCAGAACACCAAGGTCCAGCGCCAGATGGCCTACTTCCTGCCGTTGATCTCGATCGTGTACGGCGGCTTCCTGCCGGCAGGCCTGTTCCTGTACTGGATCGCATCGACGGTCATCCAGATCTTCCAGCAGTACCTCGTGATCGGCTGGGGTGGCATGTTCCCATTGTTCGGCTGGTTCCCGGAGTTCGCGCGTGACCACACGCCCCGATTCCCGGTCCAGATGCCGGAGCCGAAGCCAATTCCGCCGGACGCGCCGAAGAAGGGCTCGACGACGAGCACCAAGAGTGTCGATCGCGACCTGTCGGCGCGATCGACCATCCGACCCAAACGACCCCGCAGCGGCCGACGAGGGAGACGACGCTGAGATGAGCGAATACCAGGAATTCACCGGCAAGTCCGTCGAGGAGGCCATAAAGGCGGCCTGCGAGCAGTTCGAGGTCGGGCTGTCCGACCTGGACTTCGAGATCCTCACGCCCGGCAGCCGAGGCGTGTTGGGCATGGGCGCCGAGCCGGCCCGCATCGTCGCGGCGCCCCGTAGCGCGCTCGGCGGAGCCGCGCCCAAGCGCGAGGCGGCCGAGTCCTCACCCCTGCCTGCCCCGCCCCCGCGCGAGCCCCGTGACGACGACCGATCGCGCGATCGCGGGCGCGACCGCGGAGGCGAGCGCCGAGGTCGCCCGAGCTCAGGTCGCTCCGGCGGCGACCGCCCGGCTGGGGACGAGCGCGCAGCCACGCCAGGCGACAGCCCGGCTGAGGACCGCCCGGCTGGGGACGAGAGCGCAGCCACGCCACGCCCCACGTCGCCCAGCGACCGACCCCGATCCGATCGCGGCCGTGGCCGGAGGAGCGACGGACAGGCGCCCCGGGGCGGATCGGAGCTGTCGCCGGTCGAGGTCGAGCAGGTCACGTCCGCGCGCGGGTCACTTGCCATGGAGCGCGCCGATCTCGAGGCGGCCGAGGCCACGCCTGAGGCGCTGGCCGCGGGCAAGGAGATCCTTGAGACGCTGATGGGTCACCTCGGATTCGAGCACGCCAGGGTCGAGGTCCGCGAGGGTGAGACCAGCCGGCTCAACGTCGTGGGTGAAGGTAGCGACCGTGAGGGTCTGGGCTCGCTGATCGGCCGCAAGGGCGAGCGGCTGTCCGCGCTGCAGCACCTCGTGAACCTGATGCTGTCACGCCGGACCGGCCAGTGGACGCGCGTGCTTGTCGACGTCGAGGATTACCGCGGCCGCCGCGAGCGCCAGCTGGCCGACATTGCCAGTCGGGCGGCCGACCGGGTGCTCGACTCGGGCAAGATGCTCCAGCTGGAGCCGATGTCGGCGCTCGAGCGGCGCTGGGTCCACCTCGCCCTGCGCGACCGGGACGGGGTTGTCACCCAGTCGATCGGCGAGGAGCCGAACCGGCGCGTGGTGGTCCTCCCCAAGGCGTAACGGCGCCTCCTCGCGCTCCGGCAACCGCGGCTGGGCGCCCGCCGCCACCTTCTCAGGTTCGGCGAGCCCTGCTACCAGGCGAGCCCTGCTACCATCCGCCGGATTCGAGACAACCTATGACAACCCCCGACGCTCCCCCGCCCGCTCTCGCACCTGAGCCCCGCCGCAGCCGTTCGCTCGGGATCAGGTTCGCGGTCGCGTTCCTGCTTGGCCTGGTGCTGGTGGCGGCGCTCGGCGTTGGGGCGTTGTACGCCTACGGTCAGCAATACACGGGCAAGGTCCTGCCCGGTGTTTCCGTGGGGAACGTGGACCTCTCCGGGATGGATGCGGCAGCGGCCAGCAGCGCCCTCGCCGACGCCTTTGGCTCGCTCGGCACCGGGCGGATCGTGCTTTCCGGACCCGAGGGCCAGGTGACGATCACGTACGCGCAGATCGGTCGCGGCCCGGCCGTGGAAGCCATGGTGGCCGAGGCGATGGCGTCAGGCCGACACGGCGAGCCTGTCGCGGACCTGATCGGCGCCCCCCAGACCGCCCTCCACGGCGTGACCGTCGAGCCCGCGATCACGTATGACGGGGCACGCCTCTCCGCCGCCGTGGCGGCCGCGGCGAAGGCGATCGACCGTGATCCGGCCGATGCCACCCTGACCACGACACCCGATGGGGGGTTCGCGCTGACCCCGTCGATCGACGGCCGAGTCGTCGACCAGCCGGCCCTGGTGGCGAGCATCGAGGACCAGATCGGAACGCTCGACGCACCGGCGGAGGTCTCGGTTGACATGCCGGTCACGACGCTGCCGCCGGCGACCGACACCGATTCGGCGAAGGCGACACAGGCGGCCGCACAGCGCATGTCGGCCGACCTGGTGCTGAGGCTGGGCAAGAAGCAGTGGACGATCTCCGGGGACGATCTGCGCAAGCTGATCTCGTTCTCGGCGGGTACGGACGGCGCCATCACCCCGGTTCTGGACGAGGACGGCATCGATCCGCTGCTCAAGCCCATCGCCAAGGCGGTCAAGCAGACGGCGGCCAATGCGGGCCTCAAGTACAGCGGCGGCAAGGTCGTGGTCAGCTCCAAGAGCAAGCAGGGGCGCAAGCTCGACACCGCCGCCACGCACGCGCTCGTGTTTGATGCGCTGATGGCGCGCCAGGTCGGCGTCTCCCAGCAGCCGGTCGAGCTCGCCGTGGCGTCGACCGATCCCGTGGTCACCACGGCCATGGCCAGGCAATACGCGCCCAGGATGAAGTCGATCTCGAGCTGGACAACGTGGTTCCCGATCGACGCCCCGCACGGCTTCGGCAAGAACATCTGGATCCCCGCCACGCTGATCAACGGCACGGTCGTCGGACCCGGCGAGAAGTTCGATTTCTGGAAGGTTGTCGGGCCGGTGACGACCGCGAGGGGCTTCGTGCGGGGTGGGGCGATCATCAACGGCAGGACCGAGCTGCAGGGTGCCCTGGCCGGCGGGATCTGCTCCTGTTCGACCACCCTGTTCAATGCGGCAATGCGCGCTGGCATGCAGATGGAGGCCCGCCGCAACCATTACTACTACATCAGCCGCTACCCCCTCGGTCTCGACGCGACGGTGTTCAAGTCGGACGGTGGTTCGACCCAGACCATGAGCTTCGTCAACGACACCAAGTACCCCGTCCTGATCCGCGGCATCAACACCCGCAGCGGGAGCACGGGCTACGTGACCTTCAAGATCTACAGCGTCCCCAATGGGCGGACGGTCTCGATCTCCAAGGCGACGGTCAAGAACTTCCGTCGCGCGACGGACACGGTGGTGCGGACGAGCAGCCTCCCGGCGGGCACGTCGAAGCGCGTCGAGTATCCGGTGGATGGCATGGACGTGTGGCGGACCGTCACCGTCAGGGAGAAGGGCAAGGTCATCCACAAGACGACCTACTACTCGCACTACTCGACGGTGACGGGCGTCGTCCAGGTCGGCACCGGCGGCTCGTGACCAGCTCCTGCGCCACCCTCGACGCACTGACCGGTTCGCCCGGCCACCACGACCGCGCCGGGGCGCTGCCGGACGAGCTGTTGCTCGGCGGACTGGCCATTGGGTTCGCGGTCGCGGTCGCCCTCGCCCCGATCGTGCTGCCGGTCATCTGGCACGGCAGCGCCGGCTGACGAGGCGATCCTGCCCCTCGATCAGGGCCGTTGGACCTCCGTGGCGAGCGCCAGGCTGGCCTACGATCAGGACCATGGTTCGCGCATCTGCCGCTCGGGGCAGCATTCATCGCCTGCCGGCGGCCGCCCTGTTCGACTGGGACGGCACGATCGTCAACTCGCTGCCCCAGATCTATCGAGCCAACGTGATCGTCCTGGGTGAGCTCGGCATCCGCGTCGATCGGCGCTGGTTCGAGGAGCAGCACTCACCCGACTGGCGGCGTTCGTATCGCGAGCTGGGGATCCCGGAGTCGCAGTGGGAGCGTCTCGGGGCGCGCTGGGAAGAGGAGATGCGACGGGGCCGGCCACGGGCGATCCCGTGGGTGCGAGGCGCGCTCCGTCGGCTGGATCGGCGCGGTATCAGGCTGGGCCTGGTCACCGCGTCCACGCGCTCGGTGGTGCTGCCCAGCCTGCAGCGGCTCAACCTTGCCGGCCTGTTCGCCGCGATGCGCTTTGCGGACGACGTGGCCAACGGCAAGCCGCACCCGGAGGCGCTCCTGGCGGCGCTCGAGGAGCTCGAGGTCGATGCGGCCGACGCGGTCTACGTCGGCGACACGCTGACCGACCTCGAGATGGCGCGAGCCGCGGGATCAGCCTTCATCGCCGTTGGCGACACGACGACCACGCGGATGTTCCTCGACGCAGGCGTCGATCGAGTCTGGCCGGGGGTTGGTGCGTGGGCCGATGACCTGCTGGCTCGCCACGCGGCGGAGGGTGGTGAAGCGTGAGCGGACCGCTCGCTGCCATGGACCACGCCGTCCACGTCCTGCTCCTGCCCGTCACCCTGGGCGGGCTCGTGCTGGGGATTGGCGCCACCATCGCTGGCCAGGACGAGCTTGCGTGGTGGGCATGGACCCTGCCCTCGCTGTTCGTTGGAGCCTGGCTGGCCGCATCCATCGTGCGCGACCTGCTCCGCCGCCAGGCTGGGGTGGACGTGATCGCCGTGCTGGCGATCGGTGGCGCGCTGCTGCTCGGCGAGTCGTTGGCGGCCGCTGTGATCGGGGTGATGCTGGCCACCGGTGACTGGCTCGAGCGGTTCGCGAACCAACGGGCGCACCGCGAGCTCTCGGCCCTCGTGTCCCGGGCGCCCCGGACCGTCCATCGCTACCAGGACGGGACGATCGTCGACGAGCCGATCGCGGCCGTCGAGATCGGAGATCGGCTGATGATCAAGCCGGGTGAGGTGATCCCGGTTGACGGAACCGTCATCGGATCGGCAGCCGCACTCGACGAGTCAGCGCTGACCGGTGAGGCGCGGGTGGTGACCCGGGAGGCATTCGAAAGCGTGAGCTCCGGCGCGGTCAACGCGGGCACGCCATTCGACCTGACGGCGACCGCGACAGCCGAGCACAGCACCTACGCCGGGATCGTGCGCCTGGTCGAGGAGGCACAGTCGTCGAAGGCGCCGTTCGTCCGGCTGGCGGATCGGTACGCGGTTCTGTTCGTGCCGCTCGCCCTGGGGGTCGCCGGGCTCGCCTGGTACCTCTCCGGCGACCCGGTCCGGGCCCTGACGGTGCTCGTGGTCGCGACCCCATGCCCGCTGCTGCTCGCCGCCCCGATCGCGATCGTGGCCGGCATCAGCCGCTCGGCGCGGCGCGGGATCATCGTCAAGGGCGGCGGTGCGCTCGAGACGCTCGCTCGGGCGCAGGCGATCCTGTTCGACAAGACGGGAACGCTCACCGCCGGACGCCCGCACGTGTCGGGTGTCACCGTCGCGCCCGGGCAGGCACCCGACGATGTGCTGCGGTGGGCCGCCTCGCTCGAGCAGGTCTCCCCGCACGTGCTCGCGGCATCGATCGTCTCGGGTGCCCGCGATCGCGGCATCGCGCTGTCACTGCCCACGGACGCGAACGAGGATCCTGGCGCGGGTATCAGCGGGAGGGTCGACGGGGTCGACATCCGGGTCGGGACGGCCGAGTTCGCCGCCTCCGGCGGCCAGGTTCCCGCGTGGGCGCGCGACGTGCGCCGGCGCGTGACGCTGGACTCTGCAACCGGCGTCTACGTTGCCGCGAACGGGGAGCTCGTGGGCGCGCTCGTGCTCGACGACCCGATTCGCCCCGAGAGCCCCCGGGTGATCCGCGCCCTGCGGCGCGCCGGCGTGCGCCGGATCGTGATGGTGACCGGTGATCACTACGGGGTCGCCGACCTCGTGGGTGCTGCCATCGGCACCGACGCGGTCCTCGCCGAGCGAACGCCAGCCGACAAGGTCGAGGCGGTGGCGGAGGAGCGCGAGAACACCGACGGGGTGCTGGTGATGGTCGGCGACGGGATCAATGACGCCCCTGCACTTGCGGCCGCCGACGTCGGCGTGGCGATGGGGGCCCGCGGTGCCACGGCCAGCTCGGAGGCCGCCGACGTTGTCATCACGGTCGATCGCCTGGATCGTCTCCCGGAGGCGATCGGCATTTCCCGCCGCTCCCGCACGATCGCCATGCAGAGCGTGCTTGCCGGCATGGGAATGTCGGTCGTGGCGATGCTGATCGCCACGACCGGGGCGTTGTCTCCGGTGGTCGGTGCCGTGGTCCAGGAGCTGATCGACGTGGCCGTCATCCTCAACGCGCTGCGCGCCCTCAGCGGTGGCGTGGAGCGCGCCCCGGAGGTCCCCGGGTGGGCCGAGATCGGCGCGCGGCTGCACGCGGAGCATCGCGAGCTGGCGACGCCGATGACGCGTATCCGCAGCCTCGCTGACGCGCTGGGCACCATGCCGCCGTCGGAGGCCGCCGCGGAGCTGGCCGCTGTGCGCGCCTTCCTCGACGACACGCTGGTACCCCACGAGGTGCTCGAGGATCGGGAGGTGTTTCCACTGCTCACCCGTGCCCTGGGCAACGACGATGTCACCGCGGCGCTCCATCGCACGCACACGGAGATCTTCCATCTCGTCCGTTTCCTGGGCCGCATGGTCGACGAGCTCGGTCCGGCGGGCCCCGCGAGCGAGGACCTGCCCGACCTGCGGCGCGTGCTCTATGGCCTGGACGCGATCCTGCGACTCCACATGGCCCAGGAGGAGGAGCTGTATCTGACCCTCGGCGAGGGAGGCGCTCCAGCGACCCGGCCGGTCGCCCAGCGCGCTTGATGCCGGGCAGGGAGCGTTCCGCCGCGCGACGACTCCGCTGACCCTCGCGACCGCGCGCCGGATCCGCGACGAGCAGCACCGGTGCGCCGAGGCACCATCATCCCGCGCCGACTGGCGGGACTTGCGCGCGGTGGTACTCGGCGGCGGAGTAGGGTTGGCCGACAGCCCGACCTCCGGAGGTGTCCCATGTCGTCCCGCCAGCCGTCCCCCTCCGCCACCCGTCTGTTCCGGCGCCTCGGCCGTGCGTCCGAGCTTGCAGACCGCGAGCATGTCCCGTTTGACGAGGCGCTCGGGAAGGTCAGGGAGGCGGAGCAGCTCGAGCGCGTTGCCGCCGCCCGCCGGCGGGCGGATCTCGAGGAGCTCGAGCACGGCCTCGCGAGCGGGCGCCTGTCACGCCGGCAGTTCCTTCGCGCGGCGGCCGCCGCGGGCGTGAGCTCGGCAGCGCTCGCCGCTCTCGGGCCGGCCCAGGCGCTGGCGGGCAGCTCGGCGTCGGCGCCCACCACGTCGGCACGCGTCGTGGTCATCGGAGGCGGCGCGGCCGGGATCCGGGCCGCGCACCTCATGGGCAAGTTCGGGATCGCCTCGACCGTGTACGAGGCGTCGAGCCGGATCGGCGGCCGGACCTACAGCGACACGACCACCTGGCCCGGTGTCGTGATCGAGCATGGGGGCGAGCTCATCTCGACCGAGCACAACACGGTCCGCAACCTCATCCGCAACCTCGGCCTCCACCTCGAGGTCGTCGATGGCGGTGCTCTCCCCGAGGGCAACGAGCTGTATCTCGTCGACGGCTCGCTGTACACAGAGGAGGCCGCGACCGCCGACTGGGCGGCCGGCGTCTGGAAGGCGTTCAAGGACGAGCTTCAGGCCGCCCCGTGGCCGCAGACGTTCGATGCCTACACGCAGCGGGGGGCCGAGCTCGATGCGATCTCGGTCCTCGACTGGTTCGATCCTGCCAACCCCATGGCAAACCCGGTGCTGGCGGCTTTCGGCCCCAACTCGCGCATGGCGCGCCTGATGGCAACCGACACGGTCACCGAGTACGGGGCCGATGCCGAGATGCAGCCCGCGCTCAACCTGCTGTACCTGCTCGCGTGGAACTCCAAGGGCTCGATCAGCCCGTTGCCGGGCACCGACGAGCTATACCACACGGTCGAGGGCAGCCAGGCGATCGTGGATCGCATGGTGGCAGACCTGACGATGACCACGATCGAGACGGATCGGCCGCTGGTCGCGATCGACGGGGAGGCGGCGGGCCCCTACACGTGCAGCTTCGCGGGTGGCCTCTCGGCCGTCGCCGATCACCTCGTGCTGACGATCCCGTTCTCGGCCCTTCGTGAGGTGGCGATCGCCCCGAGCATCATGGACAGTTTCCGCCCGGCCAAGCAGCACGCCATCGCCGAGAGCCCGATGGGCACGAACGCCAAGATCGAGATCGAGCTCGCGCACCGGACCTGGGGCCCGGGGCACGACCGCCTTGTCGACGGCGAGCCATACGCGACCAACGGCATCGGCTATTCGGATCCCGACGGGTTCCAGTGCATCTGGGACGCGCATCCGGTGGTGCCGGGCGATCCGGGCTACCTGCTCTACTACCCGGGTGGCGCCCACGGCGCGAGCCTGCGTGCCAAGGATCCCTTCGGGACCCCGAACCCCGCCGATGTCAGCAAGGTGCTCGGCTGGATCGACGGGCTGTTCCCGGGCACGTCCGCCGCATACACCGGCAGGGCGATCCAGTCGTTCTGGGCCGCGGAGCCGTGGCACCACGGTGCCTACTCCTACTGGGGCATCGGCAACTACACGAGCTTCGCCGGTGCCGAGGGGCTGCAGGAAGGCAACATCCACTTCGCGGGGGAGGCGACCTCCGGGGAGTACCAGGGTTACATCAACGGCGCCGTCGAGACCGGCGAGCGGGTGGCCCGGGAGATCAAGGCGCAGGTCTGACGCGCGAAAGCGCCGGATGGCGGCCAGCCGAGCCCGGTCCGTCCGACGGATCAGCGCTGCCCGTAACGCTTCCGGAACGCCCGTTTGGGAGGCTGGTCACACGACCCGAGCAGCGACGTCTCGGGAAGCCAGCAGGGAGCGTCCCAAATGACCGGACAACATCGGACGAGGCGGCTGACAGCCGTCCTGGTTGGCGTGATGGCCAGCCTGCTCATCGCCTCGACGGCAATGGCCCACGAGTGCACCAACGTCAGCAAGAGCAGCCCGACAGCCGGCGCTCAGCTGGTCATCGGTGCCGAGGGCCAGATCCTGTGGATGTCCACGGGGCTGGCTCAGCGGTTTGAGCGGGGCCTGATCGGGGAGGAGGGCGAAGGATTCCACGGCCTCGTGGCATTCGACATCGATGGCGACAACGTTGCCGACCTGAGCACCTGGCTGGGCGTCGGTCCCGACGGTGAGATCCCGCTGCAGGCCCAGTTTCGCGGTCCCGCCTGCAAGGGCCTGACGAACATCGGGTTGTACTTCGATCAGTGCATGGGCGGCTGACGCCGCCACCCACGTGCTTTCCATCGGCCGCCGGCATCTGACCGCCGGCGGCCGTCATGTGGCCGGGCCCGGGCTATCGGGTCCGGCCAACCATCACGATGCCCGCTCCCGGACGATCCGGCCGAGCTCGAGGTGGCGCACGGCCCGCAGCGCGGGGATCTGTGACAGGAGACCGGTGATCACGATTGCGACCGCGGTCAGCAACAGCGTCGTCGGTCGCATGTCGAGGGTGAACTGGAACATGTCCGACGAGAAGGACGACATGAACGCGGCCGCCACGACGTACCCGATGATCAGGCCCGGCACGAGGCCGATCGCCGTCAGCAGCAGGTTTTCGCCCGTGATCAGGCGCGAGACGGTGGCGCTCGGCATGCCCAGCGTGCGCAGGACGGCGATCTCGCTCGCCCGTTCCGAGATGCTGGCCATGAGCGTGTTGTAGATCAGGGCGAACGCCAGGATCCCACCTAGGACCACCATCACGCCGATGAACGCGTAGAACAGGCCCAGGAACTGGTTCATGAGGTCGAACAGGGCCTGGTTGTTGATGACCGCGGCGACGCCCTTCACGCCACGGAGCGCGGTCGTCACGGTCTCGGCATTGGCGTCCGGCGCATAGCGCACGTAGGCGACGTTCTCGATCGAGCCCGCGGTGCTCGCCGAGCCGCCTCCCAGGATCGAGGCCAGGTATGGCAGCGTCGCGTAGACCGGTGTGCCCAGCGGTTCATTGACGAACCCGGCCACCGTGACCTCGGCTGCGACCTGCCCGCCCGTGACGTCGCCACTCGCGGGGGACCCGGTCGCGAGGCTGAGCGTGACGGTGTCGCCCGCCTCGACGTGGAGCTGGTTCCGCAGCGCGGCGCCCAGGAGCACGCCGTCCGTGGGCAGCGTGAGCTCGTTGCCGCTCGGGTCATAGAAGCCGTGCATCACCGTACCCGGCTGGAATGCCGTCAGCTGGGTGAGATAGCTGTCGGATCCCGATGACACCGATACCGGCCACTCGGCTCCGGGCTCGACCTCGTCCACGCCATCGATCGCAGCGATCGAGGACAGGCTCTGTTGTGTGAAGGGAGCGACGGGATACACAGACGCGTCCTGGCGCGCGACGTCCACGAACTGCCGGTGCATCAGGATGTCGACGGTGTCGATCATGCCCCACGAGGCGAGGATCAGGATCGACGCCATCACGACGCCGCCGATGGTGGCCAGGCTGCGGCGCGGGTTGCGGCCGATCCCACGAAGGGCAACGCGCCAGCGCACAGGCAGTCGGCGAAGCGGAGGCAGCATTCGCTCGAGGAGGCTCTCGCCACCCGATCCGATCGGGGCGACCCCGCGCATCGCCTGTGCGGGGTTCATGGACGCCGCCCTGCGTGCAGGAACCCACGCTGCGGCGATGGACGCCAGCAGCCCGATCGCGACGCCCGCCAGGACGGTGGTCGCGCGCACGTCGGTGACACGGCTGGGGATCCCCAGCTCGCCCGTGTAGATGGAGCTGATCACGCCGGCCAGCAGGGCACCGAGAAGCGCGCCGAGCACGGAGCCCACGACGCCGACCACGACGCCGTAGCTGGTGTAGTGGAGAGTCACCGAGCGGTGGCCCATGCCGTTGGCCCGCAGGGTGCCGATGACGCCGCGCTGTGAGGCGATCATCCGACCCAGGAGCACGAACGTCGCGAACGCAGCTGCGCCCAGGAACATGATCGGGAACGCGAGCGACATCTCGCCGAAGCCGCTGACGTCCTCCTGGAGCGCGGCATTGGACGGCTGCTCGGCCTTGGTCATCACGTCGAGCGCTCCGGCCGTACGCATCGCCGATGCGGTCGCATCGGTCGCGGTCGTGGACGCATCAGGCCCGATGTACGCCAGCGCCTGGCCCTGCACCGAGGCGGCCGGCAACCCCGCGACCAGCAATTCGGGCGCGAACAGGACGCCGAAGTCGTCGGGCAGCACGAACACTTCCTGGCGGCTCTTGGCCAGCCAGATGTACTCGGGCGAGAAGACAACCCCCTGGACCGTCAGGTCGCGCCAGCTGGTGCCATCGAGGATCTGGATCGTGTCGCCGGGCACGAGGTGGAAGTTGTTGGCCATGTGCTGCTCGACCAGCACGCCATCGGGCACCGACGGATCGAGTCGGGCGCCGTCGAGCACGAGCACGTCGTTCACGGGCGCGCTGCTGCCATCGTCGGGCAGCCCGATCGCACGACCCAGCAGCTGCTGGTCACCGACCTTGATCGGCACATCCGCGACCGACCGGGTCGACGTCGCCTGGACGTCCGCGACGGTCGCCGCTGCCGCGGCCACGACGGCCGGATCGCCGCCGACCGCCGACACGTCTGCGAAGTGCGTCTCGGTGTAGAGCTCCTCATATGAGGCGGTGAGGTTGAGAAACGCGTCGTACGAGGCGCCGAACAGCGCCACACCCAGAACCACCGTCACGATGACGGCCAGGAACGGACCCCGGCGCGCCCGGACCTCGCGTAGCATCGAGCGCCGGAGGAGCCTCACCAGGTCACCTCCTCCGGTCGTGCCGGATTCGGCTGGAGCACGTCGTCCACAATCTCGCCCGACCGGAGTCGCAGCACGCGGTCGGCCATCGTGGCGATCACCGAGTTGTGGGTTGCGAACAGGACCGTGCGGCCCTCGGCACGGGCCAGGCGATGGATGATGCCCAGAACCGAGCGTCCCACGTCCGCGTCGAGCGAGCCCGTGGGCTCGTCGCACAGCAGGATCTGGGGCGACTTGACCAGGGCGCGCGCGATCGCCACGCGCTGCTGTTCACCGCCCGACAGCGCGCTGGTGAAATGATCCACGCGCTCGGTGAGGCCGACCGATGCGAGGGCGGCGCGCGCGTCGTCCTCGCCCCCTCCCACCAGCTCGGCGACGAGCGCGACGTTCTCGATCGCGGTCAGCGTCGGGACGAGGTTGAAGAACTGGAACACGAACCCGACCTCGTCGCGCCGGTAGGCGGTGAGCTGGCGGTCGTCCAGGCCCGCGAGGTCTCGGTCACCGACCTCGATCAGGCCACCGGTCGGCGATTCGATCCCGCCCACGATGTTCATCAGCGTCGTCTTGCCCGAGCCGCTGGGTCCGAGCACCACCACGAACTGCCCGGCCGCGATCTCGAGGTTGATGCCGCGCAGCGCATGCACCGCGATGTCACCCGAGCCGTAGGTCTTGGTCATGTCCCGGAATCGGATGGAAGCGCCGCCCTGTGCACGCGTCAGTGGCGCAGCGCCGGAATCGACGCGTGGCGGGGCCTGAACGATTGGCTGGGTCATGGCGTGTCTCCTGGGGTGGGCGCGGCAGAGGTGGCAGCTGTGGGCCTGGTGGTCTGATCGAACAACCGGACGATGACCTCGCGGAAGCCATCGACATCGGTGGACGGATCCACGATGCGATGGAGCAGCAGGCCGTCGAGCGCCGCCGCGATGAACACCCCGGTGGCCTCGGGCGGCAGGTTGGTCGTTGCGCCATCGTCGCCGGCAGCTCTGACACGGACGGCAACAAGCTCGCGGAACTCGGCCAGGCTGCCCACGATCAGTCGCGAGAGCTCCGGGTCGCGGACTGCCCGGACCATCGCCTCGATCAGGAGCGCCGCAGTTGGGGTATCGGGGTCGAAACGAGCGATGGCGTCGGTGGCCCCCGCGAGGGCGCCGGTGAACGAGGTGGACGTGGTGAACGGGACCACGCCCTGCCCGATCTCCCGCTCGAGCGCGGCGACCACGGCGCTCCGGAGCAGGACGTCCATCGAGCCGAAGTGGTAGTGGACGAGCGCCGGGTTCACGCCCGCTCGCGCGGCGACCGCTCGCGTGGTCACGGCATCCCAGCCGAGCTCGGCGACGAGCTCGACGGCCGCTTGCGCGATCTTCTGTCGCGTGGCGTCGCCCCGCCCGCCACCTCCGACGCTGTCGACCGTGGGCTCCGAGTTGGTCATTTGCCCAATATCATACCACGCAGCCACTGCCAATCGGGCCGCAATCGCGCCCGGGCCAGGCGCCTGGGCGTCCGCGTCGAGCTGCTCGAGCCCGTCGGCGTACAGCGGGTCAAGGACTTGCCGGTGAGGTGAACCAGGCGAGCCCTCCTGCCTGGACGGCCGCCGGTCAGGCGCGCAACGTCGCGCGCAGCTTCCGCTCGTCGAGCAACAGGTCGAGGGCGTCCGTGATCTGCGCGCAGACGACGTCCGCGGCGACGACCGCTCCACCGGCCGCGCCCTCAGGACCGATGACGGCGATGCCGAGCCGGGCGGCGCGGAGCATCGCGATGTCGTTGCGGCCGTTGCCGATGGCGGCAGTGTGCTGCGCGCCGAGCGAGCGCACCAGGTGTTCCTTGTCGTTGGCGTGCCCGATGGTCTCGGTGGGGATGCCGAGCTCCGCCGCGATCACGCCCGCAACCCCGTAGGTGTCGGCGGTCGCGACGCGCACGTCGAGGTGAAGCGCGAGCTTCGTCAGGCGCTCCGCGACACCATCGATCAGCTCGCCACCGTCGGTGAGCGTGCCGTTGAGATCGAGCACCAGGTGCTCCAGCACGATTGGTGCCTCGTCGGGGAGGGCATAGGCTCTGGTCATCCGGTCGACCGCGCTGCCGCGTACCGGTCCGGACCGCTCGCCGGTTGCAACCGCTCAGCCATCGCCAGCCCGGGGTCCGGTGGCGAGCATGATCGATCCGGCAAGCATCGTCGCGGCGGCCAGTCCGAATGCGAGCACCGGGGACACGAGCGTCCAGATGATCCCGACGCCGGCGCTCGCCACCAGGTCGCCGGCCCCGTTTACCGCGCCGAGCGCCCCGAACGCGGTGGCCCGGGCCTCGTCGCCCCCGATCGCCGCGGTCGCCACGCCCTCGAGGGTGTCCTGCACCGCCGCGAGGACCCCGCTGAGCAGGAACAGGACGATGAAGTACGGCACGGAGTCGATGGCCAACGCGAACGCGATAGCCGTCCCGGCGGCCACGGCGGCGCCGACGACGTAGCCGCCGGCGAGCAGCCGAAGCACGTCGCGCCCACGATCGGCGAGCACCCCGGTGGGGAACGACGCGGCAGCGTAGATCAGGTTGCGAGCGACATAGAGGACCGCGGCCGTCGCACCGGCCCCCACGAGCCCGAGCGTCGGGGTGAGCAAGGTCGTTGCCGCGAGGATCAGGAGGCTGGGCGCGAAGTCGCCCATTCCAAAGACGCCAACGCCGGTGAGGAACCGCCGGAACGCGGGCGAGAACGTCCGGACGGCCGCGATGAAGCCCAGACGCGATCCGGTCGTGCCGCCCGGGTCTCGCACGAACAGCGCGAACGTAGCCGCAGCGAGGATCCCGAAGATCAGCGAGACGACGAACACAAGCCGGAAGGCATCCAGCCCTGCGGCTGCGCCGGCCATCCCCAGCAGGACGGCAGCGAGCAACGGTCCGATCACGGCTCCGATGGTGTCGCCCGCGCGATGGAAGCCGAAGGCCCGTCCGCGCGCCTCGCTCGGCACCGATTCGGTGAGCATGGCGTCGCGTAGCGGTCCCCGGATCCCTTTACCGACCCACCCGAGCAGCTTCCCCGCGAAGACCGCGAGCCAGCCGCTCGCAAGCGCGAAGGCCAATGGCATGAGGCCGGTCAGCGTGTAGCCGACGGTGGCGAGCGACCATCGGTGGCCGGTGCGGTCGCCAAGCCAGCCCGAGCCCAGCTTGAGGAAGCTGGCCGTCGCGTCGGAGATGCCCTCGATCGCGCCGAGCACGGACGGCGGCAGACCAAGCGCCACGAGAAAGCCCGGCAGCACCGCGGTGGCCGCCTCATGGCTCGCGTCCGAGAGCAGGCTTGCCACGCCCATCGCGGCCACGTTCCGGTTCAGCCACGCCCGCGATCCGGTCATGTCCCTGATCCTCGCTTCCCCATGGGATCCGTGCGCCGTGGGCGGCGGCGGATCACGGTTCGGTGTCCGACGGAGGGTTCGACGAGCGGCATCCTCGACGAACAGGCGATGACCAGGCGGACGTTGTGCACGCGTCATTCTGCACCGCGCGGACCCCGGGCAGCAGGAGGGACGACGACAATTGACGACCGTCCATGATGCGGTCGACATGACGGCGCTGGCCGACACGGACGTCCCGGACGCGGGCGCGTCGCAGGCCACTGCCATCAGCGCCGCCCAGAGCGAGGTGGGGCCTGGCCTCAAAGAGGTCGGCGTCCTGCGCGCAATGGCCTCGCAATTCGTGGATGAGCCCGAACGGGCCGTCTGGGTCGTGCTAATCAGCGGCGGTGTCAAAGACCCGCGACGGCGCAGGCCGGGTGTTGGTGGAGATGGGGGAGAGTCGAACTCCCCGTCCAGAACCCTTCGCCAGGACCCACTACGAGCGTGTCCGATGCTTTTCGTCAGCCGGTCGGACGCCCATCGGCAGGCTGCCGTCCGGCCCATTTGCGTGTCCCTAGATCGGGCTTGACATCGGGCTACGCAACCTTGCCCGTGCTGCACCTCCGCTGAGTGACGCTTCCACGGCCCGCGGAGGGGAGGCCGCTTCCACGCTCACCTTACGGCCTAGGCCGCGAGGGCGAGAGCAGGCTGCTTGTTGGCAGTTACTTCGATTTGCCGCCTGTTTTACGAGGCCTGACGGCACCTCGGCTCGCGTTCCCTGGCAGCCAGACCCTGTCGAAACCACGCATCCCCACAGGACCGAACCGCCGTTCGGGCGGCAAATCCTAGCACCGCCGTGCGAGCGAGGCGAACCGGGCAGTTGACACCACCCGCGGGCTGCGAGCAGGCTCGTGGCCATGACCACGAGACGGGTGTCCTGGCGTCGAACCGACGAGGTCCAGGCCGACGAGCACTGCGCGATCACGGTCCGCGACGCCGGGCTCTCGCTGGTGGGCACGATCCTGGGTGCCGAGGGTGGCATTCCTGTCCGCATCGAGTACCGGGTGCTTGCCGACGCCGCGGGTGCCACGACCGCGGTACACGTTCGCGATCTGCGCGGGTTCCTCCAGCGGACGCTCACGCTGGAGCGCGATGCCAAGGGAAACTGGACGGTCGACGGCGTCGCCGATCGATCGCTCAAGGGCTGCACTGACGTCGATCTCGGCTGCTCACCGTCCACCAACTCGTTGCCGATCCGGAGGCTGCAGCTGGGGGTCGGCCGGTCGCGTACGATCCGGGCCGCCCAGGTGGGATTCCCGGAGCTGACGGTGGAGAAGGCCTCCCAGACGTACCAGCGCCTGGACGAGCTGACCTACCGGTACGCCAGCGGGTCGTTCGAGGCCGAGCTGGCCGTGGACGACGACGGTGTTGTGGCTCGCTATGCCGGATGGCAGCGCACGGGCGTGGCCGAGGGTCTGGACGACACCACGCCCCTTGACTCCCGCTAGGTTCGCCGTCGACGGCGCCGCGACACCGCACGTGGGTCCGCCGGGTCGGCAGCCTGTCACCGTCGCTGATTGCGGCACATCGAGCCATTGCGGCTATGCTCGGGGCGGGATTCGAACCTGAGGAGTGCAAGGGAGGTGCCGGTGGGCAGCGACACGGCACCGGCGCCCGTCGCCGTGCCCTGGCCGGGTCGCCCATACCCGTTGGGCGCGACGTTCGACGGCGCGGGGACCAACTTCGCCCTGTTCTCGGAGGTTGCCGACCGGGTAGACCTGTGCCTGTTCGACGCGCGCGGCCGCGAGACCCGATACCCGCTGCCCGAGACAACTGGACACGTGTGGCACGGCTACATCCCGACCATCACGCCCGGCCAGCGGTACGGCTATCGCGTGCACGGACAGTGGCGACCGGGCGAGGGCCGGCGCTGCAACCCGGCCAAGCTCCTGCTCGATCCATACGCGAAGGCGGTCGCGGGCTCGGTCACGTGGCACCCGGCGTGTTATCCGTACCGACCGGGCAACCCGGACCGCCGGGACGACCGCGACAGCGCGCGCTACGTGCCACGCTCGGTCGTGGTGAACCCCTTCTTCGATTGGACCGAGGACCATCCCCCGCGTCGCCCCCTGCACGACAGCGTGATCTACGAGGTCCACGTCCGCGGCTTCACGATGACGCACCCCCGGATCCCCGACCGCCTCCGAGGCACATACGCGGGTCTCGCACACCCGGCGGCGATCCAGCACCTCAAGGACCTGGGGGTCACGACGGTCGAGCTGATGCCGGTCCACCAGTTCATCCACGACCAGACGCTCGCCGACCGGGGGCTGCGCAACTATTGGGGCTACAGCTCGATCGGCTTCCTGGCGCCCCACAACGAGTACGCGAGCACGGGCCAGTCGGGCGAGCAGGTCGGTGAGTTCAAGGCGATGGTGCGCTCGCTCCACCAGGCCGGGATCGAGGTCATCCTCGACGTCGTCTACAACCACACCGCCGAGGGCAACCACCTGGGGCCGATGCTGGCCATGAAGGGGATCGACAACGAGGCCTATTACCGGCTGACCGGTGACGACCGGCGCTTCTACATGGACTACACGGGGACCGGCAACAGCCTCAACGTTCGCCATCCGCAGGTGCTGCAGCTGATCATGGACAGCCTCCGGTACTGGGTGCTCGAGATGCACGTCGATGGCTTTCGGTTCGACCTCGCCTCGACCCTTGCCCGCGAGCTCCACGACGTTGACCGGTTGTCGGCGTTCTTCGACCTGATCCACCAGGATCCCGTGATCAGCCAGGTGAAGCTGATCGCGGAGCCGTGGGACGTGGGCGAGGGTGGCTACCAGGTGGGCAACTTCCCGGTCCTGTGGTCCGAGTGGAATGGGCGCTACCGGGACACGGCACGCGACTTCTGGCGCGGGGAGCCAGGCGCGATGGCCGACTTCGCCTATCGGCTCACGGGCAGCTCCGACCTGTACGAGGGCACCGGTCGCCGGCCGCACGCGAGCATCAACTTCGTGACCGCCCATGACGGGTTCACGCTGGCGGACCTCGTCTCGTACAACGAGAAGCACAACGAGGCCAACGGTGAGGACAATCGCGACGGCGAGTCCCACAATCGCTCGTGGAACTGTGGCGCGGAGGGGCCGACCGACGACCCGGCGATCCTCGCGTTGCGACGCCGCCAGCAACGGAACCTGCTGGCCACGATGCTGCTGTCGCAGGGCGTCCCGATGCTGCTGGGCGGCGACGAGATCGGTCGCAGCCAGCGAGGCAACAACAACGCCTACTGCCAGGACGGGCCGATCTCCTGGTTCGATTGGGAGCACGCCGACAAGGCGCTCCTCCGGTTCACCACCCGGCTGATCGCGTTCCGGCGCCAGCACCCCGTGTTCCTGCGGCGCCGCTTCTTCCAGGGCCAGCCCATCCACGGCTCGGACCTGGCCGACATCGAGTGGTTCACGACCGATGGCATCGAGATGGCCGAGGAGGACTGGGGCCAGGGCTATGTGCGCGACCTGGGGGTGCTCCTTTCGGGTGACGCGATCCCGTCACGCGACCTACGGGGCGAGGCGATCCTCGACGACACGTTCTATCTCGTGTTCAACGCTCGCGACGAGGCGATCGAGGCCACGCTGCCGGCAGATCGAGGCGAATGCTGGACGGTCATCCTCAACACGGTCGACGAGGACGCCTTCCGCGATGACGCCTTCCGCGATGACGGTGCACAGGTGGCGCCGGGTGGGACGGTCCTGGCGGAGGCGCGCTCGATCGTCGTCCTGAGAAGGGTGGCCTAGCGCGTGTCCGGGCAGCGCGAGATCCGCGAGCCGACCGACGCGGGCGGTCCGCGGCGGGTGGATCCACGGGCCACCTACCGGCTACAGCTGACCCCGTCATTCACGTTCGACGACGCTGCCCCGCTGGCGGACTACCTGCAGGGTCTCGGCATCAGCCACGTGTATGCCTCGCCCTACCTGATGGCCACGCCCGGCAGCCAGCACGGGTACGACGTGGTCGACCCACGGCGCGTCAACCCCGAGCTCGGTGGCGAAGAGGCACACGCTCGCTTCGGCGCGGCGCTCGGCGCCCACGACCTGGGCCAGGTCCTGGACATCGTTCCCAACCACATGGCGATCGGTCCCGAGAACCCGTGGTGGTGGGACGTTCTCGAGAACGGCCCGGCCAGCCGCTGGGCGATGGCGTTCGACGTCGACTGGGCGCATCCGGAGCCGCACCTGCGTGAGCGGGTCCTGCTGCCGGTCCTTGCCGACCACTATGGGCGCGTGCTCGAAGCCGGTGAGCTCCGTCTCGCATGGGACGGGCAGCGGTTCACGATCCGCTACCACGAGCAGCGGTTCCCCGTTGCGCCCCGCGCCCTCAACGAGCTGCTCGCCCTTGCCGCCGACCGGGCGGGGTCTCAGGAGCTCGCGTTCATCGCCGACGCGCTTGAGACGCTGCCGCGGTCCACCGTGGTCGACCAGGCGATGCGCGAGCGACGCCACCGCGACAAGGAGGTCCTCGAGGCTCGCCTGGCCGCGCTCGCTGCCGAAGATGCGCGGGTCAGCGAGGCGATCGAGGCGGCGGTGGCCGCGACCAACGCCGATGTCGAAGCGCTGGACCGCCTGCTCGAGCACCAGAACTACCGGCTCGCCTGGTGGCGGTCGGCCCGCCGCGACCTCGGCTACCGGCGCTTCTTCGACGTGACGACGCTGGCCGGGCTGCGGATCGAGGATCCGCGGGTGTTTGCGGAGACCCAGGCTCTGATCCTGGAGTGGCTGGCGTCGGGCGTGCTCGACGGGCTGCGAATCGATCACCCGGACGGCCTCCTCGACCCGGAGGGCTACCTTCGCCGCGTTCGCTGGGCGAGTCCGCGTGCGTGGATCGTGGTCGAGAAGATCCTCGAACACGGCGAGGACCTCCGGCGCAGCTGGCCCGTGGCAGGGACCAGCGGGTACGAGTTCCTGAACCGGGTGAACGGTCTGTTCGTCGATCCGGCAGGCGAACCCGCGTTGACCGCACTGCGTGCCGAGATGACCGGCGAGACGCGGCCATTCGCCGAGATCGTCCGGACCTCGAAAGAGGCGGTCCTGGACGAGGCCCTGGGCTCCGAGCTGGGACGCCTGACGGCGTTGATGCTGGACGTGCTCGAGCGCCTTCGCCGGCACCGCGACCACACCCGGCACGACCTGCATGAGGCGCTGCGGGCCGTGCTCGTGGCGTTTCCCGTCTACCGCACGTACGTCCGGATCGAGGTGACCGCCGATGGCCGTCGGACGGTCCAGGTGGCGCCCGAGGACGAGGCGGTGGTGCTCGAGGCCATCCGGGTCGCGAAGGAGCTTCGGCCCGACCTCCCTGCAGACCTGTTCGACGTCCTCGGCGACCTGCTCCTGCTGCGCCGGCCGGGCGACGAGCTCGAGGAGGACCTGGCGCTCCGATTCCAGCAGCTCACCGGTCCGGTCATGGCGAAGGGCGTGGAGGACACGGCCTACTATCGCGACCTGCGCCTGCTGTCGCTCAACGAGGTGGGCGGTGATCCGGGTCGGTTCGGGACGTCGCCGGACGAGTTCCACGCGCAGAGCCGGGTGGCCCAGGAGCGCTGGCCGCTGGGCATGCTCACCACCTCGACGCACGACACCAAGCGCAGCGAGGACGTCCGGGCACGGCTGAACGTCCTCTCGGAGATCCCCGACGAGTGGGCGGAAACGGTGGACGGATGGCACCGAATGGCCAGGCGTCGACGGCGACGAGACGGGCCGGATGGTCATGCGGAGTACCTCCTCTACCAGACCCTGGTTGGCGCCTGGCCGATCGGGATGGACCGGATCGACCCGTATCTCACCAAGGCGCTCCGCGAGGCCAAGCTGCGTACGTCGTGGGCCAGTCCTGACGAGCGCTACGAGGCGGCGGTCGTCGCGTTTGCCGCGCGGCTGTTGGGCAAGGCGGAGTTCGTGGCCTCGTTGGAGGCGTTCGTCAACCGTGTGCTTCGTCCCGGGCGCGTCAACAGCCTTGCCCAGGTGCTCGTGAAGACCACCGCCCCCGGCGTCCCGGACATCTATCAGGGTGCCGACCTGTGGGACCTCAGCCTCGTCGATCCCGACAATCGCCGACCCGTCGACTTCGCCATCCGTCGTCGCGTCCTCGCCGAGCTGACCGGGTCCGACGCGCCCGAGCCCGAGACGCTCGATGCCCGGCTCGACGAGCCTGGCGAGCCGGGCTCGCCCAAGATGGCGGTGATCCGTGCGGCGCTCCGGGTGCGATCACGCCGCGCTGTGGCGTTCGGCGAAGGTGCCTCCTACGAGCCGCTCGCGGTCACCGGGGCTGCGGCCGACCACGTGGTGGCGTTCACGCGCTCGAGCCAGGTGGCGACGGTCGTTCCGCGGCTGACGCTGGGCATGGACGCCGGGTGGGGCGATACCGCGGTCACGCTGCCCACAGGGCGCTGGCGTGATGAGCTCACCGGACACGCGGTCACGGTGCGGGCAGGCGGCCGGCGCAATGACATCCCGGTGGCCCGCCTGCTGGCCCGCTTCCCGGTCGCGCTGCTGGTGCGAGACCAGCGGGGATGACCGCGTGGCGCTCGTGACGGTACTCCGCGCATGACCGTCTTTCGCGTCTGGGCCCCGACGCCCGAGCGGGTGGAGCTCGTGCTCTCGCCCGCTGACGTCTCCGCGGCCGTCGCGAGGCCCTCCGGTGACGGCGTCGCCACCGTGTCCGACCCGGCCTTCCCACGGCTGCCCATGACGCGCGGCGATGGAGGCTGGTGGTCGCTCGACGCCCCCGATGCCGGACCAGGCACCGACTACGCGTTCATGCTCGACGGCGAGGGTCCCTATCCGGATCCCCGTTCGCCATGGCAGCCACACGGCGTCCACGGTCCGTCACGGAGCGTGGACCATGCCGCGTTCGCGTGGTCCGACGCGGGCTGGACAGCGCCGCCGTTGGAGCACGCTGTGATCTACGAGCTCCACATCGGGACGTTCAGCGAGGCGGGCACGTTCGAGGGCGCGATCGATCACCTGGACCACCTGGTCCGGCTCGGTGTCACCCACGTGGAGCTGATGCCGGTGGTCGAGTTTCCCGGCTCCCGCGGGTGGGGCTACGACGGCGTGGACCTGTTCGCCCCCCATCACGCCTATGGTGGGCCGGACGCCCTCAAGCGGCTCGTTGACGCGTGTCACGCCCGCGGCCTGGCGGTGCTGATCGACGTCGTCTGGAACCACCTCGGGCCCGACGGCAACTACCTGGGGCGGTTCGGCCCCTACTTCAGCGATCGCTACCGGACGCCGTGGGGTGCGGCCATCAACTTCGACGAGGCCGGGTCGGATGAGGTCCGCGCGTTTGTCATCGACAACGCCCGCCTGTGGCTCACCGACTACCACGCGGACGGGCTTCGGATCGATGCCGTGCACGCCATCTTCGACCAGTCGGCAACGAACATACTCGAGGCCGTCGCGACCTCCGTCCACGTCCTCGGGCGGCGGTTGGGGCGGCCGATGGTCGCGATCGCCGAGAGCGACCTCAACGATCCCCGGCTGGTGCGCGACGTGGCGCGTGGCGGGTACGAGCTCGACGCACAGTGGAATGACGACTTTCGGCATGCGTTGCACGTGGCGCTGACCGGTGAGGCCGATGGCTACCACGTGCAGTACGAGGGCATCGCCGATGTCGCGAGGGCCCTTCGCCACGTGTTCGTGTTCGACGGCCGATACTCGGCGTTCCGAGGTCGCAGGCACGGGCGGCCCGCGGGCGATCTGCCGGCGACACGGTTCGTGGGCTTCCTCCAGAACCACGACCAGGTCGGCAACCGGGCGCTGGGCGAGCGCATCGGCCATCTGGTGCCGCCCGAGGCCGTTCGGGCGGCTGCGGCGCTCGTCCTGCTGGGGCCGTTCGTGCCGCTGGTGTTCGCGGGCGAGGAATGGGGCGCCTCGACGCCGTTCCAGTACTTCACCGATCACGAGGACGAGGCGCTCGCCGCTTCGGTCCGGGACGGACGCCGACGCGAGTTCGCCGAGCTGCATCGCGATGGGATCGAGGTGCCCGACCCGCAGGATCCGGCGACATTCGAGCGCTCCCGGCTCAACTGGGAGGAGCCAATGCGTACATCGTACGCACGAACGCTGGCGTGGTACAGGGAGCTGATCGCATTCCGCGCCTCCCACCCCGCGCGGAGCGATGAAATCCGACCTGACGTCACGGTCGACCCGCCGCGGCGATGGATCTCGATGACTCGATCCGGCCTCCGGGTGGTGGCCAACCTCGGCGCGGAGGGCCGGACGGTCCCGCTCGGCAGCGACAGTCAGTGGCGGGTCGCGCTCAGATCGCAGGACGGGGTGGGGCTCAACGATGACCAGCTCCGCCTGCCGGGTTGGTCGGCGGCGGTCCTCGAGGGACCCGCCTGAGGACGTCGCGGTCACGGACCGCCGACACGCTCCCGGACGGATACCATCGCGGCCATGCGATTGATCCCGTGGGAGGAGGACCGCCTCCAGGTCTACGCCGCCGCCGAGCTTGCTCGTCGGCATCGCGACGCCGGGCTCCGCCTCAACCACCCCGAAGCTGTGGCACTGATCTGCGACGCGATGCTCGAGGCCGCGCGCGCAGGCGCCGGCTACGTCGCCGTCGAGGCTGCGGGCCGGGCTGCCGTCGACCCATCCGACGTCCTGCCGGGCGTCCGGGAGCTGCTCGATGAGGTGCGACTCGAGGTGCTGTTCGGAGACGGGTCGCGGGTGGTCCTGGTGCGGGACCCGCTGGACCGCGGCACGCCGCCCGATCCACTGGGGCCCGGTGCCCTGATCCTGGGCGACGACCGGGAGGTGGCGCTCAACGTGGATGTCGACGCGATCGAGCTGCTGGTCGCCAGCCGATCGCGTCGCCGCATCCGCGTCTCCTCGCACTTCCCATTCCACCGCGTCAATGCCCGCCTGGAGTTCGACCGAATGGCCGCACGGGGATTCCACCTGGACCTCCCGGCCGGTGCGTACGCGGGCTGGGAGCCGGGCGAGACCCGGACGGTCCGGCTGGTCCGGTATCGCGGTCAGCAGGACGGTCGGGGACCGCGGGGCGCCGGCACCCCGGGCACGACGGGCGGAGGCATGGGACGGTGACCCGGGTCTCCGCCGCCGAGTACCGGGCGCGTTACGGCCCCACGACGGGCGACCGGGTCCGCTTGGGTGACACGGACCTGTGGATCCGCGTCGGCGAGGACCGCACTGCGCGTGGCGACGAGCCCATCTGGGGCTACGCCAGGAACCTTCGCGGCGGCATTGCGCAGTCGGATTCAGCTGCCGGCCCCTCCGAGCTCGACATCCTGATCGCGGGCGCGCTGGTCGTCGACCCCGTGATGGGGGTGATCAAGGCCGACATCGGCATCAAGGACGGCCGCATCGCGGGCATCGGTCGAGCCGGAAACCCGGAGATCAGCGACGGCATCGACCTCGTCTACGGTCCGCACACCAAGTCGTTCATGGCCCACGGACTGATCGTCACCCCGGGTGCCGTGGACACCCACGTCCACACGATCGGCCCACACCTGTTGCCGCCCGCCCTCTGCGCCGGCGTGACGACGTTGATCACGGCCGGCTTCGAGGAGCCACCGTTTGCGATGGAGCGGACGCTGGCCGGGCTCGAGGGCTGGCCCGTCAACGTGGGCCTGCAGGCGGGTGCCCGGGCTACGGAGCCGGGGCATCTCGACGCGCTCGTGGCCCTCGGCGCGCTGGGGTTCAAGATCCACGAGGACAACGGCGCGTACCCGGAGCTCATCGACTTCGTGCTCCGCTACGCGGACGAGCACGATCTCACGGTCAGCCTGCACACGGACGGGCTCCACGAGTCGGGGGAGCTCGAGGACACGGTCGCCGCGATCGCCGGCCGGACGGTGCACGCCTACCACGTGGAGGGCAGCGGCGGGGGCCATGTCCCGGACCTCCTTGGCCTGGTCCGCGAGCCATCGATCATCTGTTCCTCGACCACGCCCACGATCCCGTTTGGCATCCACACGGCACCGGAAGCCCTGCCCATGACCATCCTCAATCACGGGCTGTCCTGGTCGGTGCCGGACGACGTCGCCCTCGCGCGCGAGCGGGTTCTCGAGGCGCGGATGGCGGCTGAGGGTCCGCTCCATGAGCTCGGAGCGATCGCGATCGTCAACTCGGACTCGCAGGGAATGGGTCGGATCGGCGAGACGGTCCGCCGGACGTTCCAGCTGGCGCACGTGATGAAGGCGTGGCGACGATCCGGCGGTGCCGACGCCGTGCCCGGCCTGCCCGACGATCCGGGACTGGTTGATCCCGACGATCGCGACGACACCGACCGAGTCCTGCGCTACCTGGCCAAGGTGACGATCGAGCCGGCGATCACGCACGGGCTGGCGGCCCACGTCGGCTCGCTGCGCCCGGGCCGGCTGGCCGATCTCGTGATGTGGAAGCCCGCGTTCTTCGGTGTCAAGCCCGAGTGGGTGATCAAGGGAGGGTTCCCGGCCTGGGGACCGCTGGGCGACGGAAACGCGTCGCTCGAACGGGCCGAGCCAACTCGATACCAGCGCGATTGGGGCGCGATTGCGGGTGTGGCGCCGATGGTCTCGGTCACGTTCGTATCGGGCGTGGTCGACCCGGGGAGCCTTTCCCGGCGACTTCGGACTACGCGACCGCTGGTCCAGGTGGGCGGCGTGCGCGGTCTCACGCGCACCAGCCTCCACGTGAACCGCGCGATCGCCGCCGTCGACATCGATCTCTCGTCCGGGGCCGTGTCCCTCGGTGAGCGGCTGCTCGCGGCCGAACCCATTCAGGAGGTTCCGCTCAGCCGCCGCTACCTGCTCCGCTAGCGGGTCGGCCGGCGTCACCGCCAATCGGGCGCCTGCCTCAGTGGCGGCCACCAGCACGCGGCCCGATACTTCCGGCATGCGGTCAATCGGTGAGGTCTATCCGGTGCTCGGCCTCCGGATTCGTGCCGGCGAGATCGAGCTGCGCGGGATCTCCGACGAGGACATCGTGGCGCTGGTGGAGCTCGCGGGGCGCGGCATCCATCCGCCGGAGCGGATGCCGTTCAGCACGCCCTGGACCGACCAGCCGCCCGAGCGGTTGCCGCTCGCGTTCGCGCAATACCACTGGGGCACGCGCGCCACGTTCCGCCCCGAGGCGTGGCAGCTGGTTCTGGCCGTTGCCTGGAAGGACGCAGTCGTCGGCACGCAGGGATTCAGCACGACCGACTACCTGGTGACCCGATCCGGCGAGACCGGCTCATGGCTCGGCCAGGGGTACCAGGGGCGTGGAATCGGGACGCGGATGCGCCAGGCGATGTGTGCGTTCCTGTTCGATCACCTCGACGCGCAGGAGATCACCTCGAGCGCGTTCGTCGACAATCCGGCGTCGCTCGAGGTGAGCCGGAAGGTCGGCTATCGGCCGAACGGCATCCGGCGCATGATGCGCCGGCCCGGCGAATGGCAGGCAAACCAGTCGCTGGTTCTGTCGCCCGAGGCGTTCGTCCGCGGCCCGGACATCAGCGTCGAGGGTGCCGAGCCGGTGCGACGGCTGATCGGGCTGGGCTGACGGCACCCGCAGCGATGGATATCCGCATCGCGACCAGCGCGGACCGCGCCGCCGTCACCGACCTCTGGGACGCCGCCCAGCTCACCCGACCCTGGAATCCTCCGCTCGATGACTACGACCGCGCACTGGCCGGCGCGTCGTCGACGGTCCTGGTCGGGTTCGAGGACGGCGAGCTGGTGGCGACCGCGATGGTCGGCGACGATGGTCACCGGGGCTGGATCTACTACGTGGCCGTGCCAGCGGCGAGGCGCCGCCGCGGGCTCGGCGCCGAGATCGTGGGGGCCGCCGAGGACTGGCTCCGGGAGCGTGGCTGCCCGAAGGTCGAGCTGATGGTCAGGGACGACAACCCCGAGGTCACCGACTTCTACGAGGCGCTGGGCTACGTGCCCGACGCCGTGCAGGTGCTCGGTCGGCGGCTCTAGACGCGCTGGACGAGCGTCGAGGCGTCCGCTGGACGATTCCGGGGGCGCTACCAGAGATCGCCGACCGTGTACCCCTCCGGGTACGGATCCGACGGATCGACCACGTAGCTCGCGAAGCCCGTGATCCAGGCGGTTCCGGTGATCGAGGGCACGATTCCCTTGCGGCCGCCGATGATGGACTCCGCCTCGACCCGGCCGGTGAACACGGTGCCCAGGATCCCCTCGTGGCGGAACTCGTCGCCTACCCGGAGCTCGTTCCGAGCGTGGAGCGTCGCCATCTTGGCGCTGGTGCCGGTGCCGCACGGTGAGCGGTCGATCACGCCGGTCCAGGTCGACGGCTTCGACCAGTCCAGCTCGCCGGTCGAGACCGTGACCACGTTGCGGCGGGAGTTCCGCGGGTCGTGCGGTGGCCCCGACAGCTGTCCGATCGTGATCCCGCTGAATCCGGGCTGCTCGGGGTGAACGACGGGCAGCTGCTCCCGCGCCGCCGCCTTGATCATCTCGGTGACGCGCGTGATGTCCCGTCCCTCGTCAGGTGTCAGCCGGAACCCGAGCACCTCGGCATCGGCGATCACATAGAACATGCCGCCGTAGGCGACGTCGACCGTGACCGTGCCCAGCTCGGGTACTTCGACGGGCGCGGCGAGATGGGTGGCAAACGCCGGCACGTTCCGGAACGTGACCCCGGTCACCTTGCCGTTGGCGCAGGTGGCTCGGATCGCGATCAGCCCGGCAGGCGCCTCGAGCGTGATCTCGGTCACCGGCTCATGCATCGGCAGCATGCCGGTTTCCAGCAACGTGGTCGCCACGCAGATCGTGTTGGTACCCGACATGCCCGGGTACTCGACCTGTTCCATGATCACGTAGCCGGCATCGGCGTCGGGGTGGGTCGGTGGCAGCACCACATTGGCGCACAGCGCCGGATAGCCGCGTGGCTCACGAAGCATCAGGCGTCGCAGCTCGTCGCCGTGCTCTGCGAGGTGCCGCATCTTGTCGAACATCGTGGCGCCCGGAACGTCGAGCACCCCGCCCACGATGACGCGGCCCGGCTCGCCGGCCGCGTGTGCGTCCACCGCCTGGATCATCCGTGCCAGCCGCACCATCCCCTCCTCACTCCCGTGGCCCCCGCGAGAGCCTACACAAGGCCGGGACCTCGGCGCGTTCCAGGTCGACCCGAGGGGACGTGCTAGCGTCGCCGGGCGTCAGCCACCGCTCGCTCGGTCTCCCGCCGGGCGTCGCGCTCGGCTATCTCCCGTCGTCGGTCCCACGTCTGCTTGCCTCGGGCAAGCCCGAGCTCGAGCTTGGCCTTGCCCTGGTCCGTGATGTAGAGCCGCAGCGGCACCAAGGTGAGGCCCTTGGCCTTCGTGCGGCCCAGCAGCTCGTCGATCTGCGAGCGATGGAGCAGCAGCTTGCGCTGGCGCTTGGGCTCGTGGTTGAAGCGCACATCGGCTGATTCCCACGGGGCGATGTGGAGCCCGATGATCCACGCCTCGCCGCGTTCGATGCGCGCGTAGGCATCGGCCAGACTGACCTTGCTGGCCCGGATGCTCTTGATCTCGGTGCCACGCAGGACGATGCCGGCCTCGAAGGTGTCCACGATCTCGTAGTCGTGGCGTGCTCTGCGGTTCTGGGCGACGATCGCGCCCATGGGAGGGACTCCTTGCTCGTGGGGGTGGCCAGTGTCGCACGCGCGGCGGCGACGTCTCGCCTGACGCGGGCAGCCCTGGCTGTCCAGGTCCGGACGCACGAACGCCGGTCCGTTGTCGGACCGGCGTTCGTATTGCTACCGACCACCCGGCCGGGATCGTCTCTAAGCGACGACCTCCGCCGAGGTGGTGCAGCAACTACCGCTGTCTGTCACTGCACATCACCTCCTTTCGTTCGGGGGGAACGTACCCGATGCCAGCGCTCTGTGCAAGCACCGATCCGGCGATGTCCGATCGGGACCCCGTCCGTGGTCAGGCGGCCGGCCGCAGGTCGATGTGTGCCGACGGTGCCGCCAGGACCTCGAGCGCCCGTTCGAGGACCGGGTCATCGCCGGGACGGCTGGGGGCGGCCTCCACGACGATGTCGGGTGTCAGGCCGACCCCGTTGATCCAGGTCTTGTGCGGGGTCAGCCACTTGGCGACCGTCAGCCGGAACCCACCGCTGTCGCCCTCGAGCTGTGTCCACTGCTGGATCGTGCCCTTGCCGTACGTCTGCGTCCCCACGAGAGCGGCGCGACCCTGATCCTGGAGCGCGCCCGCAACGATCTCGGATGCGGACGCCGTGCCGCCGTCAACGAGGACCACCAGCCGGATCGACGGGTCGGTCGCCGCGCCTTCCGGGATGACCGTCGTCTCGGTGAGCGTTCCCGCGGCATCCTCCTGCCAGAAGACCGTGCCGTCAGCCAGGAACTGGCTGGCGACGTCACGGGCGGCCGTGATGTAGCCACCGGGGTTGCCACGCAGGTCGAGGATCAGCTCGCGCTTGCCGCCTTCGACAGCCGCAGCCAGCGCCGCGTCGAACTGCTGCGTGGCGTTGTCAGAGAAGCCGCTGAGCTTGATGTAGCCGACGGTGCCGTCGGCGAGGTCCCGGGTCGAGACCTCTGGCTGGACGATCACGGCCCGCACGATCGGCACCTCGAACGGCGAACCATCGCCGCGGAGGACCGTGAGCCGGACGGTGGTGTCGCGCGGCCCACGGATCAGGTCCCGTGCTGCGTTCACGGTGAGGCCATCGAGGGAGCTGCCGTCAACCGCCGTGATCACGTCACCGGGCAGCAGCCCCGCCTGCTCGGCGGGAGACCCGGGGATGGGCTCGACGATCGCCAGCCGGCAATCGGCGCCGAGCGTCTCACAGGCCGCCGTGCTCCCGGTCGCATCCACCGGGCCGATGGTCGCGCCGATCCCCTCGAACTGCCCGGCGATGCCCTCGAGCGAGTTCCGGAAGTCGTCTGGGCTGAGGTACTTCGAGAACGGGTCACCGATCGCGTCGAACATGCCCCGGATGGCGCCCTGGATCAGCACCTTGTGGTCGACCGGTCCGCCGGCGTAGCGATCAACGATCGCGTGGTAGGCGTCCCAGAACGGCTGAAAGGCCTCGGCGGCGTCCGGAGGTGTGCCGCTCGTGAGCAACGCCTGCTGGCCGAGCGTCCACCCCGAGAAGAACAGCGCGCTGCCGGCGAGCACGGCCACGATCGCCAGCGAGGTGATCGTGACCGCCCGCCGCGGACCTCGTGACACCGGAGACGGCGCCTGGTTCGGCGCGGGCGGGGAGCCAGGCATGAGCGGCGCGTGGGGCTCGGTCGGCTCACCTGCCGACGGGCCTGATTCGAGGGTCATTGACGGATCCGGAGGCTGCGGTTCGGGTGCCGAGGTGGCTGGGTCGCCAGCGTACCCCGCCCACCGTGAACCGGCCCACGGCCGGCTCCCCGCCGCCGAATGCTCTCAGCGAATCAGGTAGGTCCGGACCGAGAGCCAGGATCCGAGCACGCCCAGGCCAAGCCCCGTGCCGAGCACGAGCAGCGCGGTGTCACGCCCGACCGACCCCAGCTGGATCGGCAGCACGTTGAAGAAGCCGACCATCGCCCGCGACAGGGGATCGGCTCCGGCAGCCATCAGCCCCAACGTGATCAGCGCGCCCAGCAGACCCACGAACGCCCCCTCGAACACGAACGGCCACCGGATGAACGCGTCGGACGCGCCGACCAGGCGCATGACCTCGATCTCTTCGGCACGGGCCACGACCGCGAGCCGGATCGTGTTCACCACGATGAACAGCACGATCAGCCCCACGATCACCACCAGCGCGACGCCAGCCGTGCGGACCACGGTGGTCACCGTCAGCACCCGGTCCACAAGGGCCTGGATGTTGACCACGTTGCGCACGATCGAATCCTCGTGCAGGGCGTCCGCCACGATGGTCAGATCGGACGGCTGGCGGAGCCTGACGTTGATCCGCGCGTAGAGCGGGTTGGAGTCGAGATACTGGGTCAGATCGTCCTGGCCCTGGGCCGCTTCCACCTGCTGGAACTGCTCGAGCGCTGCGTCCCGGGAGACGAACTCGACCGAGGCAACCTCGGGCATCGCCTGCATACGAGCGACCAGCGTGTCGACCTGGTCCTGGGTGGCCGTGTTCTCGATCCAGGCCTGGACCTCGACCTTCTGCTCAACGAACGACAGGCTGGCGAGGAGGACGTTCTGGAGCACGAAGAAGCCCGCCAGGAGCGACAGCATCAGGACCATCGTGAGGGTGGCGGACAGGCTCATCAGCGCGTTGCGCCAGAACCCCTGCCATGCGCGCCGGATCGAGAACAGGACGAACGGGATCACGCTCAGTCCTCGCGATGGTACGTGGCCCGCGTCTCGTCGCGGATGATCTGGCCCTCCTCGAGCGCCACCACTCGCTTGCGCAGAGCCGTGACGACCTCGGCATCGTGGGTCGCCATGAGGATCGTGACACCCAGCTCGTTGATCCGGAGCAGGAGCTGGATCAGCTCCCAGCTGATCACGGGATCCAGGTTCCCGGTCGGCTCGTCGGCGATGATGATCCGCGGATCGTGCACGAGAGCCCGGGCGATCGCCGTACGCTGCTGCTCGCCGCCCGACAGCTGGGTGGGCAGCTGGTTCGCCTGGCCAGTGAGGCCCACCACCGCCAGCACTCGCTCCACGGCTGGCCGGACGGTCCGCCCCGGTGTCCCGGTGACCTCGAGCGCGAAGGCAACGTTCTCTCGCACGGTCTTGCGCGGCAGCAGCTTGAAGTCCTGGAACACGATGCCGACCTTGCGCCGCACCCTGGGTACCTGACGCCGGCCAATCCGTGCCAGATCGTTGCCGTCGACGATGACGTCGCCGTGCGTGGCAAGCTCGTCGCGAATGAGCAGCCGCATGAGCGTCGACTTGCCGGCCCCTGATGGGCCCACCAGGAACACGAAGTCACCCTCGGGCACGACCAGGTCGACGTTACGCAGCGCCTCCTTACCATTGGGGTAGCGCATCGTGACGTCGCGCAGGACCACCACGTTCGGGTCGGTGCGGGGCGGGCGCGTCCGCCCGGTCAGCCGCGCGAGAAGCGACGGTGACGGGCTCTGGGGCTCGGTCATGCGGTCTGCTCGGTGACGGGGGGGCGAAGGGGGTCGGTGCGCCGTTTGAGGCGTCGACTCCGGTCCGCGGGCACGGTCGGGGGAGCCACGTCGTGGGCGAGGCTAACACCCGTCGTGGGACGCGGCAAACGGCTCGCCCCGCGCGGCCGACGCGCTCGGTGGAGCTCCGATTGGTGACCGACCCCGGGCTAGATGATGGCCAGCGAGATCGGCAGGTATCGATCGAACGGGTGGGAGGCCCGAGACCAGCAGATGACGGCCGGGAACGTCTCCACGCGGAGTCCTGCCGCAAGCAGGGCACGCAGCGCGACATCTGCCGTCCCCGGCACCCAGGTGGCAACGTGGCCTGCCACGGGCGTCTCGCGCAGCGCGAGCCCGATCAGCGTGGGGTGCAGCTCGGGGTCGACCGCGGCCACCGGCCCCAGGCGACCCACGCTCGAGAGGTAGGCATAGCCGAGCACGCGGCCGCCCGACTCGCGGAGCAGCACGCCGGCGCGCCCGTCGCGCCGCACATAGCCGTGGTCGATCGGATGGCTGATGCCAAGAAGGCCCCGGTCGAAGTCGGCGAGCAGCGCCGTCAGGCGCGCGGCTCCGCCGCCGGCGCGAGCCTCGAAGACGTCGAACGGGACGGCCTCGGTGCCCGCCGACGGGGCTGGCAGGGCAGCCCAGCGCCGGACCTCGCCGGACAACCGCCAGACGGGGATCCGGGGGACCATGCCACGCGCCGCATACAGGGCGTTTGAGATGGGCTGAGCCGAGTCAGTGCACATGCCCCAGGTGTGGATCCCACTGTCCAGCGGGTCGTCGGGACCGGGCACCAGCGGTCCTCCCGGCTCCACGTCCCGTCCCGCCTGGGCACGGTCCATCAGCGCCTTTCCGACGCCGTGCGATTGGGCAGCGGGATCGACGAACAGCATGGCCAAGAACCAGAGGCCATCACGTGCGGCCGCCGAGGAGAACCCGATCGGAGTCTCCGCATCCGTCGAAGCCGTGCCCGATCGGGTCGCGATCCAGAAGCGATCGGGGTCGGTGGCCAGCAGGTGGGAGAGCAACCGGCGCAGGTGGCTCACATCGTCCGGCTGTTGGGGCTGGTTGAGCCGCGCCAGGTAGTCGTCAATCGCGTGCTTGGAGATCCTGGCGCAGACGTCGAGGTCCGTCTCGCGGGCCGGCCGGTATCGGACCGGCGACTCGGCAAGCCCGGGCAGGGTCAGCGGCAGCCCCACCGTCAGTCGTCCGCGTCGCCGCTGGAGGACGGAGGCCGTCCCGTGGCCACTCGCTCCAGCTCCGCCTGCATGAACGCGTCGAGGTCCCCGTCGAGCACCGACCCGGTGTTGGAGGTCTCGTAGCCGGTCCGGAGGTCCTTGACCATCTGGTAGGGATGCAGCACGTAGGAGCGGATCTGGTTTCCCCACCCCGCGGTGACGTGCTCGCCACGGATCTGCCGCAGCTCCTCCTCGCGCTTCTCGAGCTCCAGCTCCAGCAGTCGCGACTTGAGAACGCGGATCGCAACCTCGCGGTTCTGTGTCGCCGATCGTTCGTTCTGGCAGGTCACCACGATGCCAGTCGGGACGTGGGTCAGCCGGATCGCCGACTCTGTCTTCTGAACGTGCTGGCCGCCAGCCCCCGACGATCGGAAGGTGTCGACCCGGATCTCGTCCCAGTTGAGCTCGATCTCGACGTCCTCGTCGGCCTCGGGCATGACCTCGATCAGGGCGAACGTCGTCTGGCGGCGCTTCTGTGCGTCGTACGGGCTGATCCGTACCAGGCGATGGACCCCACGCTCCGCCCGAAGCCAGCCGAACGCGAACCGACCACTCACGGTTGCGGTGGCGCTCTTGATCCCGGCCTGCTCCCCTGGGGTGGTGTCGATCACCTCGGCCTTGAACCGGTGGCGCTCGGCCCAGCGGAGGTACATCCGCAGCAGCATCTCCGCCCAGTCCGTGGCCTCGGTCCCACCCGCCCCAGCGCTGATCGAGAGCACCGCGTTCTTGGCGTCGTAGTCGCCCGAGAACAGGAGCAGCGTCCGCTCCCGCGCGAAGTCGCGGCTCAGCGCGTCGGCCTCGCGCTCGACGTCCGCCTCGGTCTCGGGGTCGGGCGACTCGGCCAGGAGGTCGATCAGCTCGACCAGATCGGCGGCGCGCTTCTGGAGCGACTGCCACAGCGAGATCTCCTCGCGCAGGGCCTCCGCCTCGCGCAGCACCTTCTGGGCCACGCGCTGGTCGTCCCAGAATCCGGGTTCGCTGGCGCGAGAGTCGAGGTCGACCAGTCGCTCGCTCTTGGCGGCGAGGTCAAAGACGCCCCGAGGTCGATCCGATCCGCTCCGCCAGGTCGCGAATGGACGCGGTGTCCACTAGGATCGCACCTGGAGATCCTGGAGCAGGATCGGGCGAAGCTCGATCAGCCGGAGGGCCGTCTTGCTCCGCGCGACGACGGGGTTCACGCAGGGACAGTATCCGTTGTGGGGGCAGATGCCGCAGTTGCCATCACAGTCAAGGGCGGCGGCGTAGCTGCAGGTTCGGCAATCCCGTTCGCATGCGATCAGATCCACGAACTGGGCTTCCTCAGCCTGCTTCACGGTTCCCTCTCTCTCGTTCTTCGCTTGTCTCTCGGGCGGACGATGCGGGACAAAGGCGCCAGTCTTCCGGGCGTGGCTCGCGTGGAGCCGGGGCGGGCGACCGGGTCCCTGGTGGCGAAGAACTGCAGCCGAGTATAGGGGGGCGATTCACGCTCGCCAAGGGGGGTGTCGGGTTTCGCGACAGTTTTGGTGCGAAGTCCGGGGAGGGGTCGTCGAAACGGACTCGCCTCAGCTGCCCGGATGCTCGAACGCAGGGGCGTCGCCGGTCAGGAAATAGACTGCGAGGGCCCCGAGCTCGTGGGCCGTCGCGGACAGCGTTCGGCCAATATCCCCGTTGAGCGGCGAGGTCGTGGTGGGCGAGCCATAGCCCTCGATGCCCAGATCCTGGGCAATCCGAAGCACGCGCAGCATGTGCGTCGGATCCGAGACGAACACCGCCGTCTGATCGCCGTGGTCGCTCATCATCGTCGCCACCGAACGCAGCGAGTCGAGCGTGTTGTGCGCCTTATGCTCGCCGTAGATCGCCGACGCCGGCACACCGTGGTCGATCGCATACCGGCGGGCCACGGCCGCCTCCGTCGTGCGGTCGCCCGGAAGCTTGCCCCCGGTCACCACAAACGCGTCGGCGATCCCCGAGTGCCAAAGCTCGACCGCGTGGTCAAGGCGTGCCTTGAACACCGGCGACGGGCGGCCGTCGTACTGGGCGGCCCCAAGCACGACGATCGCGTCAACGGGACGGCGCTCGTCGCGCTCACCCTGCGCCCAGATCCGGAAGGTGGCCAGGCCGGCGACCGCGACGATGGCAACGCCGCATGCCAGGAGCACGCCCGCCAGATCGCGGATCCTGCGCGGCCTCAGGCTCCGTGGCACTTCTTGTACTTCTGGCCGGAACCGCACCAGCACGGATCATTGCGCCCGATCCGGGTACCGGACGGCGTGTACCCGGTGCGCACGGCGCCCGAGCCGTCCGCCGACCTTCCAGGGACCTCGCGTGCCTCTCGCATCGGATCGGCGGGCAGGCCGCCGATGGGCGCCGCGGCAGCCCCGCCCGCCAGGGCGCGTCCTGCCGTCACGGGACGGCGAACACGGGTTTGAGCGCCATCCCCGCCGCCATTGATCCCGTCCGTGTCGGTGCCTCCACCGGCGACCACGCCGGGCTGGGCCGGCTGACCCGGGCCGCTGAGGGGCACGGTCGGCGGCTCGCGTCGGACGGTCACCCGGAAGATGGTGGCCGCTACCTGGCGGCGGATGAGATCTCGCAGCTCCTCGTACAGGCGGTAGGCCTCGCGGCGGAACTCGTTGAGCGGGTCCTGCTGCGCATATCCCCGCAGCCCGATTCCGCGTCGCATGTCGTCGAGCTCGGTCAGATGCTCCACCCACAGGCTGTCGATCGTGCGCAGGAGCACGAACCGCTCGACCTGCGACCAGACCTCCTCGCCGTGCTCCAATTCGCGGGCGGCGATGGCACCATCGGCGAGCTCCCGGAGGTGGACGACGAGGTCCTCGTGGGAAGCCGCGGCCTCGTCGAGATCCGCCTCCGAGGTTCCAGGCCCCTCCAGCCCCATGGCGCGCAGGGCGGCGGCGAGCCCCTCGAGGTTCCACTCGCTGGGTGACTGGTCGCCCGCGTACTGGTCCGCCAGAACCGCCATCTCCTCGTCGAGGAAGTCCCGAACGGTCTCGGTCAGGTCCTCGTTGCGCAGGACCTTGTCGCGCTCCGCGTAGATCGTCTCGCGCTGCTTGTTGATGACGTCGTCGTACTCGACCACCCGCTTGCGGATGTCGAAGTTGAAGCCCTCGACCCGGGACTGGGCGCTCTCGACCGTCTTGGACACCAGTCCCGACTCGATCGCGACATCGTCCTCCAGGCCCATGCGCCCCATCAGCGAGGCGACCCGCTCTGAGGCGAACCGCTTCATGAGGTCGTCATCGAGCGACAGGTAGAAGCGCGACGAGCCCGGGTCACCCTGGCGGCCGGCACGGCCCCGCAGCTGATTGTCAATTCGGCGGCTGTCGTGCCGCTCGGTGCCGATGATGTGCAGGCCGCCGGCCTCGACCACCTTGTCGTGATTCGTCTCGGTCAGGGCCATCGCATCAGCGAGGGCGGCGTCGTAGGTCGCCTTGTCCACTTCGGCCGGGTTGAGGCCCTGCTTGTGGAGCATCTCGGACGCGATCCCCGCGGGGTCGCCGCCGAGCTTGATGTCGGTGCCGCGGCCGGCCATGTTGGTGGCGATGGTGACCGCTCGGCTGCGCCCCGCCTGCGCGACGATCCCCGCCTCCCGCTCGTGGAACTTGGCGTTGAGCGTCTCGTGCGGGACCCCGCGGCGCTTGAGCAGCGTGCTGAGGACCTCGGACTTCTCGACCGAGACGGTGCCGACCAGCACGGGTCGCCCGGCGTTCGCCATCTCCTCGATCTCGTCCGCGACCGCGTTGAACTTGGACGTCTCGTTCTTGAACACCAGGTCGGGCTCGTCCACGCGGATCATCGGGCGGTGCGTGGGAATGGCCACCACCTCGAGTTCGTAGATCTTGTGGAACTCCTCGGCCTCGGTGAGCGCGGTGCCGGTCATGCCCGCCAGCTTGTCGTACATGCGGAAGTAGTTCTGGAAGGTGATCGTGGCCAGCGTTCGGGACTCGCGCTGGACCCGCAGACCCTCCTTCGCCTCGATCGCCTGGTGGAGACCCTCGCTCCAGCGCCGGCCGGGCATCTTGCGGCCGGTGAACTCGTCCACGATCACGATCTCGCCGTCCTCGACGATGTAGTCGCGATCGCGCTTGTAGAGCGCGTGGGCCTTGAGCGCGGAGTCGAAGTGGCGCGCGAGCCGCGGATCTGCGTCGTAGAGGTTGTCGATCCCGAGCAGGCGCTCGATCTTCTCGATGCCCTCCTCGGTCGGCGAGACCGCCTTGTCCTTGAGATCGAGGAAGTAGTCGCCGCCCTCCTCGGCGTCCTCTGGCCGTGGGTTCAGGCGCGGGACCAGGCGGGCGAAGGTGAAGTACAGGTCCGCGGACTCCTCGGCCTGGCCAGAGATGATGAGCGGCGTCCGGGCCTCGTCGATGAGGATGTTGTCCACCTCGTCCACGATCGCGAACGAGCGCTCGCGCTGGACCCGTCCCTCGAGCTGGTCGACCATGTTGTCGCGCAGGTAGTCGAACCCGAACTCGTTGTTGGTGCCGTAGGTGATGTCGGCCGCGTAGGCCTCACGCCGGGACACCGGCCTGAGGTTGATCAGCCGCTCGTCGGTGGTCGGGAAGCCGGGCTCGAACAGGTACGACGTGTCGTGGGTGATCACGCCCACCGACAGGCCCAGGAAGTGGTAGACAGGCCCCATCCACTGGGCGTCGCGCCGCGCCAGGTAGTCGTTGACCGTGACCAGGTGCGCGCCATGACCGGCCAATCCGTTCAGAAGCAGCGCGAGCGTGGGCACGAGCGTCTTGCCCTCGCCCGTGCGCATCTCTGCGATCCGGCCCTGGTGGAGCACGACGCCGCCCATCAGCTGCACGTCGAAGTGGCGCATGCCGAGCGTCCGCTGCATCGCCTCGCGCGACGCCGCGAACACCTCGGGCAGGACATCGTCGAGCGCGCTCTGGAGCCGCTCGGTGTCCCGCTTGTGACGCGCCTTCTCGAGGTCCCGTCGATGCTCGAGTTCGTGGTGGTTGAGCTCGTCCTCGGACGGCTCCTCGGGTGCCGCACCCTCGACGACGTCCGCACGGATGACGTCGATCCGTTCGCGGATCTCGGCGTCCGAGAGGGCCTGGTACTCGGGCTCGAGATCGTTGATCTGGTCGATCAGCGGCTCGAGGTGGGACAGCTCACGGTCGTTGCTGTCGAAGAATCGGGAGAGAAAGCGCATGGCCGGGTGAGTATAGGGTGAGTCGCCTGCGGGTCCGGGGAGGCACTCCGGGGCGGTGGCTCAGGATCCGGTCCGGGGACCGTCGATCCGCGACCTCAGAACGACCAGAGGCCAGCGATGTCGAGCGCGGGAAGCCCCGCGTAGCCGATCACGATGATCGCGAACGTGATGATCCCCAGGACCGCCCAGAACAGCGCCGCGCGAAGCCCCGAGGTCGGGTTCATCTCGGTGTTCGAGAGCCCCGGCAGGCGCCCGCCCTTGAGCGACGCACCCCAGCGCGTCGAGCGGAGCTGGTTCCGCCAGTTCTCGTCCGTGACAGTCCGGACCTCGAGGCCGCCCTTGCCGTCGGGACGGTGAAGCTGCAGGCTCATGGTTCTCCGTTGATGGCCGCGGTCAGGCGCCGCTCGCGGCCGGCAATGCTGATGGTACGTCGTCCGCGTCGCCCGGAGCGTCGTTGGGGGTCGCGCGGTTGTCCGCGCCCCCGGCGAGGCCGTCCTCCCACAGCAGCATCTCCTGTGTGAACGAGACCTCGGACGAGAACAGCGCGCCCACCGACTCGCCGCGATGGATGCGCTTGATCGCCTCGCCGATGAGCGGTGCCACCGACAGCACCCGGATCTGCGGGATGTGCTTGGCGGGGGGCAGCGGCACGGTGTCCGTGATCACCACCTCGCGCAGCGCTGAGGCCCCGATCCGCTCGATCGCGGGGTCCGACAGCACGCCGTGCGTGGCGCAGGCGTAGATCTCGACGACGCCCTCGCGCTCGAGGGCACGAGTCGTCTCGATCAGGGTCCCCGCCGTGTCGATCTCGTCGTCCACGATGATCGCGGTGCGGCCGCTGACCTGACCGATGACGTTGACCACCTCGGCCCGATCAAGATTGCCATGCCGGCGCTTCTCCACGATCGCGAGCGGTGCGTCCAGCAGCTCAGCGAACGTGCGGGCCCGCTTCGCAAAGCCGAGGTCGGTCACGACCACGCACTCTTCAACCTTCTTGTCGATGAAGTAGCGGCTCAGCATGTGGACCGCTGTGAGCTCGTCCACCGGAATGTTGAAGAACCCCTGGATCTGGCCCTGGTGCAGGTCCATCGTCAGCAACCTGTCGGCGCCCGCGACCGACATCATGTCCGCGATCAGGCGCGCCGTGATCGGGACCCGGGGCTGGTCCTTCTTGTCCGAGCGCCCGTACGCGTAGTAGGGCACGACCGCGGTGATCCGGCCTGCCGACGCCCGCTTGAAGGCGTCGATCATGATCAGCAGCTCCATGATCGACTGGTTCACGGGGCGTGATGTGGGCTGGACCAGGAACACGTCCTTCTCGCGAACGTTGTCCAGGATGCGCACGAAGATGTTCTCGTTGGCGAACTGGAACACCTCGGCATTGCCCGGCTCAGAGTTCAGCCAGTGGGCGATCTTGCGCGCGAGGTCCCGGTTGGCGTTTCCGTGGTAGATCTCGAACTGGTCCGCGTACACGCCTGCCTCCCGTGCGCCGAAGGCGGTCACAACGAGCGACCCGGCCCTGCTCCCTCTGGTCCGCCATCGAGGTCGTCATTGTCCCCGATGGCACCGCGCTCCGCCAGCCCCAGCTGGAAGGCGGCGATCGCGACGACCCGATCCTCGTCGGCGAGGCGCATCACGATCACGCCACGCGCGCTCGATGAGTAGCGATTGATCGAGTTGGTGTCGGTCCGGATGACCTGGCCGTGGGCGGAGATGAGAAGCAGCTCCTGGTCCTCCGGAGTGACCTGCTGCACCGCCGCGACCTGACCGGTCTTGCGGCCCTCCAGCGCGATCAGGCGGACGCCCTGGCCTCCGCGATGCTTGCGCCGGAACTCCGACAGCGCGACGCGCTTGCCGTAGCCGGTCTCGGTGAGGACCAACAGGTCGGCCTGGGGATCGACGACGCTCATCGCGATCACCGCATCACCCTTGCGAGCCCGCCGGATCCCGATCACGCCAGCTGCGTCCCGACCCATCGGCCGGACCTCGCCCTCGGAGAAGCGGGCGAGCATGCCCATCGAGGTCGCGATGATCACGTCGTCCTCGCCGCCCGAGACGTCCACCCAGGCAAGCTCGTCGCCGTCGCTGATCGAGATCGCGCGTATGCCCGTCGACCGCACACGCTCGAACTGCTCGAGCGGCGTCTTCTTGATGATCCCATTGCGGGTTGCCATCACCAGGTAGTGCCCGGGCTCGAAGTTGGGCAGGCAGATCGTTGCCATCGGGTATTCACCGGACTCAACCTGCACACCCGGGAGGTTGATGATCGCCATCCCCTTGGCCTGCCGCGTGGCGTCCGGAATCGAGTGGACCTTGGCCGAGAACACGCGGCCGCGGTTGGTGAAGAACAACGCCCAGTCGTGGGTGTTGGCGGCGAGCAGGTGCTCGACCGCGTCCTCCTCGCGGGTGACGTGGCCGATGATCCCCTTGCCGCCCCGATGCTGGCGGCGGTAGGTGGCCACGGGCTGGCGCTTGATGTAACCGCGCCGGCTGATGGTGACGACCACGTCCTCGTCGGCGATCAGGTCCTCGTCGCTCATCTCGCGGCTCGAGTCGTCGACGACCCGCGTGCGCCGCTCACCAGCGTACTTGCGCTTGATCTCGTCCAGCTCGCTCTTGATGATCGACATCACCCGCGCCGGGTTGGCGAGGATGTCCTCCAGCTCGGCGATCAGCTGGATGACGGCCAGGTACTCGTCCTCGATCTTCTTGCGCTCGAGCGCTGCCAGGCGTGCAAGCCGCATGTCGAGGATCGCCTGGGCCTGCAGCTCGGACAGGTCGAAGCGCGACATCAGGTTGGACCGGGCGTTCTCGACGTCGGGCGACTCCCGGATCGTGCTGATCACCGCGTCGAGGTTGTCGAGGGCGATCTTGAGGCCCTCGAGGATGTGTGCCCGGGCCCGCGCCTTCGCGAGATCGAACTCGGTTCGGCGACGAACGATCTCGCGCCGGTGGTCGGTGTAGTGGCGAAGGACGGCCTTGAGCGGCAGCGTCTGCGGCTGTCCATCGACCAGGGCCAGGAGGTTGAGGTTGAACGCCGACTGCAACGCGGTGTGCTTGAACAGGTTGTTCAACACCTTGTGGGGGTTCGAGTCGCGCTTGATCTCGATGTAGATCCGCATCCCGTCGCGGTCGGACTCGTCGCGCAGGTCGGCGATGCCGTCGAGCTTCTTGTCCTTGACCAGGTCCGCGATCTTCTCGAGCAGCGCCGCCTTGTTCACCTGGTACGGCAGCTCGGACACGATGATCGCGGTTCGATCGTTGCGCGTCTCTTCGAACGCCACCTGGGCGCGCATCACGACCCGACCGCGGCCGTGGGCGTACATCTCACGGATCGCGTCGAAGGTCTCCTGCTCGCCGGTCAGCGAGTTGCGGCGAGTCTCGAGCCGGAAGATCGAGCCGCCGGTGGGGAAGTCTGGCCCCTTGACGTACTGGCACAGCTCGTCGGTCGTGATGTCCGGGTTGTCCATGAACGCGATCGCCGCATCGGCCACCTCGCCCAGGTGGTGCGGCGGGATGTTGGTCGCCATCCCCACCGCGATCCCCGAGGATCCGTTGATCAGCAGGTTGGGCAGCTTGGCGGGCAGGACCGAGGGCTGCTTCTGGGTACCGTCGTAGTTGTCGACGAAGTCGACGGTGTCCTTGTCGATGTCGGCCAGCATCTCGGCCGCGATCGCGGTCAGGCGGGCCTCGGTGTAGCGCATCGCCGCCGCGGTATCACCGTCGATCGAGCCGAAGTTGCCTTGGCCGTCCACCAGCGGGTAGCGCATCGAGAAGTCCTGGGCGAGACGGACGAGCGCGTCGTAGAGCGCGACGTCGCCGTGCGGGTGGTACTTGCCCATCACCTCGCCGACGATGGCCGCGCACTTGCGGAAGGAGCTGGTCGAGGACAGCCCCATCTCCCCCATCGTGTACAGGATCCGGCGATGCACGGGCTTGAGGCCGTCGCGGACGTCGGGCAGCGCGCGGGCGACGATCACGCTCATGGCGTAGTCGAGGTACGAGACACGCATCTCGTCCTCGAGGCGGGTGGCGTGAACCTGGCCCAGGTCGTCGGTCACGTGGTGGCTCTCCTCCGGTCGCTCTGGTCAGCGGTGGTCATGAACGGTCGATGACGGGTCGGTCCACGGGTGGGACGTCCAGCCCCAGGTCGCGGAACGCGGCAGCGGTTCGGGCGGCACGCGAGGTGGGCGGCGCGCCGGGGCGCTTGCGGATCCCGGCCACGACGCTGCGAAGCTCCCCGGCATCGCGACTCGGCAGCTTGGCCAGGGCATCCCGGACGACCCATGCGCGGTGTCCGTCGTCATTGTCGCGTGCCGCGTTCGCCTCGCGCCGAAGGAACGTGGTCGTGGCCGCCCGATCGACGATGGTCAGCGAGCGGAGCGCCCAGGACAGCGCCTTCTGGACCTCGGGTTGATCGTCGCCGATCAGCTCGTCCACCAGGCCGAGGCCGCGGGCGGCGATGACGGGCTCGCGCCCGATCGTCCGGTCGACGAACGGAATGGTGGCGATCGTCGATCCGACGAGGCGCCGCTCCCAGGACGAGGGGGAGTAGACGAGCTGCTCGAGCTCCGCCCAGCGGTATGGCTCGAAGAGGATGCCGTGGCTCGTGACGCGGGCAAGCGAATCGACCGTGATCCAGTCGCTTGCGCGGCGGGATTCGCGGCGGATCAGCTGCCAGGAGCGCTCCGGCTCGTTCTCGATCGCGCCGTCCGCGACGCTGAACGCCAGCCAGTGAAGCTCGAGCGGCTCTCCCTGAACCAGGCGCTCGGCGAGGTCAAGTCTCGTGGCGCTCGAGTCCCGGCGCATACCGCGTCGCAGACCCCTGCCGACTGCGGTCAACAGAGGCTGCCGGACACCGAGCGTCACCCCGATGCCGGGAGCCACGTGCTGCTGGCCAGCTCGATACTCGGGGTCGGCCAGCTCGACGAGCCCGTCGTGCAGGACCTGGGAGGCGATCGCCGGGTCATTTGCCAGGTCGCCGGCACGCAGGCCCAGCTCGAGCGCGTCACCGCTCCGCGCCGCCACGACGGCGCGAGCCCTGTCAGTGGTCGAGCCGGCGGGCCGCTCGGCGACCAGGCTCACGACCGAGCCACCGTGCCGGACATATCGGCATGATCGGACTCGATCCGGAACGCGTAGCGAGCCTTGAGCTCGCGTTTGCGCTCCTCGGGTGCGCCCACGTAGGTCGCAGTCGAACGCGCCAGGACGGTGCCGTCCGAGGCGTCGAGGATCGCTCCCTCCGCGTCCACCAGGCGGCGACGGACGGCCACCACCCGCCCCTCCCCGATGATCGGCAGGCCGATCGGGACCGGTCGCTTGAAGTCGACCGTCATCCGCGCGGTGACACCCCACAGGTCATGGTCGACGAGCGCCCAGGCCATCACCTCGTCGAGGATCGTGCACAGGATCCCGCCGTGGGCGATCCCCTCCCAGCCCTCGAACCGGCGATCGAGGCTCAGCTCCGTCCAGCAGCGCTCACCGCCCGCGTGGAGGTCAAGGTGGAGCCCATGCGTATTGAGCGTGCCGCAGGCAAAGCAGTTGTGCGGGGCAAGCAGCACCCGGCGCCCACCGACCCGCACGTCGGGCGCGGTGAGCCCGGCGTCAGATGTCAAGGTTCTGCACCTTGCGCGCCTCGGTCTTGATGAAGTCCTTGCGCGGTTCGACCCGCTCACCCATCAGCATCGTGAAGATCTCGTCCGCCTCACCGGTGTCATCGACCTCCACCTTGAGCAGCGTTCGCGACTCCGGGTTCATCGTGGTTTCCCACAGCTGGTCGGCGTTCATCTCGCCCAGGCCCTTGAACCTCTGGACGCTGACGTTCCTGGTGCTGAAGTCCTTCACCACCCGGTCGAGCTGCTTGTCGGTCTGCGCATAGCGCGTGACCTTCCCGGTCGAGATGCGATAGAGCGGGGGCTGCGCGATGTACAGGAAGCCGGAGTCGATGACCTCGGGCATGTGTCGGTAGAAGAACGTCAGCAGCAGCGTCCGTATGTGGGCACCGTCCACGTCGGCGTCGGTCATGATGATGATCCGGTGGTAGCGCAGCCTGGCGAGATCGAAGGTCTCGCCGATGCCCGCGCCGAGCGCGATGATCAGCGGCTTGACGTTCTCCGAGCTCAGGATCTTGTCCAGGCGCGCCTTCTCGACGTTGAGCAGCTTGCCCCGGAGCGGCAGGATGGCCTGGAACCGCCGATCGCGACCCTGCTTGGCCGAGCCACCGGCCGAGTCACCCTCGACGATGTACAGCTCGCTCTTCGCGGGATCCCGCTCCTGGCAATCGGCGAGCTTGCCCGGCAGCGACAGGCCGTCGAGCGCCCCCTTGCGGATGACCAGGTCGCGTGCCTTGCGCGCCGCTTCACGGGCGCGAGCAGCGGTGAGGCACTTCTCGATGATCCGCCGGCCGTCGGCCGGGTTCTCCTCGAGGTGCTGGCCGATGGCATCCGCGACCGCACCTTCGACCTGTCCGGCGACCTCGGCGTTGCCCAGCTTGGCCTTCGTCTGGCCCTCGAACTGGGGCTCGGTGAGCTTGACGCTCACGACCGCGGTCAGACCCTCCCGGACGTCGTCGCCGGACAGGTTGCCGTCCGAGTCCTTGAGCACGCCCGCGCGCTTGGCCCAGTCGTTGAGCGATCGGGTCAGCGCACGCCGGAAGCCGGTGATGTGCGAGCCGCCGTCGACGGTGTTGATGTTGTTGGCGAACGCCAGCACGTTCTCGGCGTAGCTGTCGTTGTACTGCAGCGCGACCTCGATCGTCGTTGTGCCGTCGATGCGCTCGCAGTAGATGGGCCGTGGGTGCAGCGTGCCCTTGGTCCGATTCAGGTGTCGGACGAACGAGACCAGACCGCCCTCGAAGTAGAAGGAGCGCTCCCGATCGGTCCGCTTGTCGATGAGCGTGATCCAGACACCCTTGGTGAGGTAGGCGGACTCGCGCAGGCGCTGGGCGATGGTCTCGAACGAGAAGTCCACCGTTTCGAACATCTCGGTGTCGGCGATGAACTCGGTCCGCGTCCCGCGGCGCGAGCCCTGGGTGCCGATCCTGGTGACCGGTCCTGTCGGCTTGCCTCGCTGGTACTCCTGCGACCACACGCCGCCGTCTCGTGCCGTCTCGACCCGCAGCCACGACGACAACGCGTTCACGACCGAAACACCCACGCCGTGCAGGCCACCGGAGACCTTGTAGCCTCCGCCGCCGAACTTGCCACCTGCGTGCAGGACGGTGTGCACGACCTCGAGCGCGTCCTTGCCCGTCCGATGCTTGCCGACCGGGACGCCGCGGCCGTCATCCTCGACGATCACGCGGCCGTCGGCATGGAGGGTGACCGTGATCTTGGTCGCCACGCCGGCCATCGCCTCGTCGATCGAGTTGTCGACGACCTCCCACACCAGGTGGTGCAGGCCACGCGCGTCGGTCGAGCCGATGTACATGCCAGGTCGGCGACGGACTGCCTCGAGACCCTCCAGGACCTGGATGCTGGCCGCCGTGTAGTCTCCCGCGGACGCCTTGCCGCGGCGCCCGGATCCCCGGGCCTTGGTCGCGGCGGCCTCCTGCCGATTGCCGACGTCCGTCACTCGGTTCCTCCGATCAGGCGCTCGTAGAGCCGCCCGAGCTCTTCGTCGCTGTAGTACTCGATCACGATTCGCCCGCCCTTGCGCGAGCGGCTCAGGCTGACCTTGGTGCCGAGCCGTTGCCGGAGGTCCTCCTCGAGCTGCTCGAGATCAGCGTCCTTCGCGGGCCGAGGCGTCGCCGTCTCGGCCGGTCGCGGCTGCCGCAGGCGCCGGACAAGCTCCTCGGCCTGGCGTACCGACAGGCCCTGGTCGGTGATCGTGGTCAGAACGTGGGCCTGGCTCTCCGGCGACAGGCCCCCCAACGCTCGGCCGTGGCCCTCCGTGATCCGGCTGTCGGCGATCGCCGCCTGGACGTCCGGGTGCAGGTCGAGCAACCGAAGCATGTTGGCGATCGTGGTGCGGGCCTTTCCCACTCGGTCGGCGACCGTCGCCTGGGTGAGTCCGAACTCATCGATCAGCCGTCGGTAGGCGAGAGCCTCGTCAATCGGATCGAGGTCCGATCGTTGGACGTTTTCGACGAGGGCGATCTCGAGCTGATCGCGATCGGCGAGCTGGCGGACGAGCGCTGGGACGCGGTCCAGGCCAGCCAGACGAGCGGCGCGCGCGCGGCGCTCGCCGGCCACCAGCTGGTAACCGTCGAGTGTCTCGGTGACGAGCACGGGTTGAAGCACGCCGTGCTCGCGCACGCTCGCGGCAAGCTCCTCCAGGCTGGCGTCGTCAATCTGGTGGCGCGGCTGGTACGGGTTCGAGGCCAGGTGCGCCAGCGGCACCTCGACGATCTCCGGTGCGTCCACCGGACGCTGCGGGATCAAGGCGGACAGGCCGCGCCCGAGTGCGGTGCTGCGATCCGGTCGGGGGTTCATGCGCCTGCCCTCGCGAGCTCGTTCGCCTCATGGTCCGCATCCTCAGCTGAACCGGGCATTGCGGCGGTGGACAGGGCTCGCAGCGAGCGCGGTCGGCCTGCGGCTCGACGCGCGCGTAGCTCGGCGGCAAGCGCTCGGTAGGCGTCGGCTCCCTTGGAGTCCGGTCGGTACAGGGCAATCGGCATCCCGTGGCTCGGAGCCTCTGACAGGCGCACGCTCCGTGGCACCACGGTCTCGAACACGGCGCTTCGGAGGTGACGTCGCACCTCGGCGGCGACCTCGGCGGAGAGATTGGTTCGGGCGTCGTACATCGTCAGGATGACCCCCGCGATGGTGAGCTCCGGGTTGAGGTGATCCCGGATCAGGTTCACGGTCGCGATCAGCTGCGACAGGCCCTCGAGCGCGTAGTACTCGCACTGGATGGGGATCAGCACCTCGTCGGCGCCGGTCAGGGCATTGACGGTCAGCAGACCCAGGGAGGGCGGACAGTCGATGAACACCCAGTCCCAGGCGTCCTGTTCGGCGCGGACGGCGCGGTACAGGCGCCGCTCTCGACCCGTCACGGAGGCGAGCTCGAGCTCCGCTCCGGCAAGCGCGATCGATGATGGGACCAGGCGCACACCTTCGATGGCTGTCTGAACATGGAGCTCTGAGAGAGGGCGCTCATCGAGCAGGGCGTCGTAGGCAGAACCGTCGATGGCGGAACGATCGATCCCGAATCCACTCGTCGCGTTGCCCTGAGGGTCCAGATCGATGACGAGGACGCGGTCTCCGAGGATCGCCAGATAGGAGGCCAGATTGACCACCGTGGTCGTCTTGCCGACGCCGCCCTTCTGATTCGTGCAGGCGATCGTCTGGCCCACTCAACCTCCCGATTCCATCGCGTCTTCTCCTCGGAATTCTAGCATCGGACGGCCCTTCAGCCGACGCGCGCGCCCCGCCTGACAGGCGTTCGATAGGGGCGAGTCCACGGCGGGGGACAGTCTCCCTCGAGCGCCTTGCCCGCGGCTCACCAGGCTCGATCGGAGCAATGCCGGGGGAACACCGGACGGCGACTCCTGGTAAGCCTCATCGGCCACGCGCCGACGCTGTTGTTTCACGTGAAACATCGCTCATGAAGCGCGCCGGCGTCGATCGCAGTCAGACGGCCGTGCCTCGGCATCGATGTTCCCGAACCAGTGGACGCCAGCTTCCCCACCCCTGGACCCCTGGCGTCGGCTCCCTTCGGCCATTGTCGTGGTGGGCGATGTTGCGATTGCCCCTTCCGGGGACCCATGGGATACTTCGAGCGGCATTCGCTGCCACCTCGCCGCCGTCGCCATCGGCTCCATGGCCCGACCGTCGGCCTCGCAGCCGGGGATCGAACGCCTACATGCAGTACACCATCGCCGCGGCGCTCGCCGTGGTGGCCGCGCTCGTCGAGTTCACGGTCGTCCCGTATATCAAGGTCGGCAACGCCGTCCCGCACCCTATCCTCGTCTTCGGTGTCATCTGGACCATCGCCAGCGGTCTCGAGGCAGGGCTCGTCTGGGCCTTTGTCGGCGGCCTGACCCTGGACATTCTGACCCAGCGCCCGCTGGGGTCGTCGTCCTTCGCGCTGCTGATCGCGCTGGGCGTGGCGTCCATCGTGGGCAGCCTGTTCGGACGGGTGCGGATCGCGGCCCCGATTGTCGCCACTGCCATCGCCAGCGTGATCTATACGATGCTCGTCCTCGCCGCCGTCAGCGCGCTCAGCCCGGCGACTCTCTCGTCCGCATCCACGGACGGGGTCGTGGGTTCGATGGCGTACGACACGATTCTGGCCGTCGTCTTCGGGCCCCTGGTACTGGCCGTCATGCTCCGGCGACGTGACGCGGAGTGGGTGGATCGATGAGCGACGACATGCTGACCCGACGCTCGGATCGGGAACGCCGTCCGCTGCGGTTTCTCTCGTTCGGCCTGATCACGATCCTGGTGTTCGGGCTGCTGACCACACGGCTGGCGTACCTGCAGATCAACAGCGGCCCGGTGCTCGCCGCCCAGGCCGAGTCCAATCGCACCGTGGTCGAGTCCGTCCCGGCCCCGCGCGGTCTGATCTACGACAGCCAGGGCCGCCCGCTGGTGACGAACGTAGCGTCCTTCTCGGTCAAGATCACGCCTGCGGATCTCCCGTTCGGACGTCGGTCCCAGGTCGCCGACCAGCTCGGATACCTGCTGGGCCTCGATCCGGCGACCATCCTGGAGACCCTGGACCAGGCCCCCGGGTCACGATTCGATCCTGTCCGCATCGCCCAGGAGGTGCCCGAGGACACCGCGCGTCTCGTGTCCGAGGCGGGCGACGAGCTGCCCGGCGTTTCGGTCGTGGTCGAGACGCGCCGTGAGTATCCGGCCGGTCCGCTGATGGCCCAGATCGTCGGCTATACCGGCGCGATCGACGGCGGCAGCTACAGCCAGCTCAAGTCCGCCGGCTACCTGCCGGACGACATGATCGGGAAGGCGGGCGTCGAGGCCACGTTCGAGTCAGAGCTCCGCGGCACCTACGGCCGCGAGCTGGTCGAGCGAGACGCGACGGGCCGTGACGTCCAGGTGCTGCGCACGGTGCAGCACGGGGAGCCCGGCGCCTCGCTCACCCTGACGATCGACGAGACGATCCAGAAGGAGGCGCAGTCGGCCCTCAAGTGGGGCATGCGCGTGGCCGGGCTCAAGCGCGGCGTGTTCATCGTCATGAATCCGCAGACGGGCGCGGTGCTGGCGATGGTCAGCCTGCCGACCTACGACGACAACCTGTTCGCCAAGGGCATCTCAGGCAAGGACTTCGAGAAGCTGGTCAAGGACAAGAACCAGCCGCTCACGAACCAGGCGATCCAGGCCCACTTCCCGCCCGGGTCGACGTACAAGCTCGTAACGGGCGCGGGTGGGCTCCAGGACAGGAAGATCACCCCGCAGACGCGGCTCCAGACGCGCTCCTTCCTGACCGTTGGCGGCACCAGGTTCTACGACTGGAACCATGCCGGCTTCGGCCTGTGCAACATCCAGTGTGGCTTCGGCCACTCGTCGGACACGTTCTTCTTCCAGGTCGCCGGCATGCTCGGCGCGGATCGGCTGGCGTACTACTCGCGGCAGTTCGGGTTCGGCGCTCGAACCGGGATCGACCTGCCGGGTGAGGTCGCAGGCATCGTCCCCTCGAACGCGTGGAAGATGAACGCGTTCGGACAGCCGATGTTCGAAGGCGAGGTGTACCAGGCCGGGATCGGGCAGGGCTACGACGTCGTGACGCCGATCCAGCTGATCAACTCGTATGCCGCCCTGGCCAACGGGGGCAAGCTCTACCGGCCGCAGATCGTCAAGGAGATCACCGCTCCCGACGGCACGGTTCTCCAGTCACTCCAGCCGGACCTCATCCGCAAGGTCAAGGTGTCGCAGGCGAACCTGCGCACGATGCGTTTGGCGGCGCGCTCGGTGGTCACCCTGCGCCATACCTACAACCTCGTCGACATGCCGATCAAGGTGGCGGGCAAATCCGGAACGGCGGAGTTCGGAACCCGCGACAGCAAGGGCCGGCTGCCGTTCCACTCGTGGTTCGTGGGCTTCGTGCCCAAGGACCCGCACAAGGGGAGCTTCGCCAAGCCCGACTCGCAGCTGGTGTTCCTTGCCTTCGCCTACAACTCGCGAACGATCGGCAACGCCGGCACCGAGATCGCCAAGGCGTTCCTGCAGCTGCACTTCCACATCAAGAAGGACTACCGGCTGCCGGTCCTCCTCCAGCGAGGCAACCACTATGGCAACTAGCCGGTGGCAGCGCGACCATGACCTGGGGCCCACAGCCGGCGACGCCGGGTCGCGGCCGGACCGTGATGACCCCAATCGCGGATACCGCCAGGAGCTGACGCGATGCGCGTGATGCGCGCGGAGCCCAGCCGCTTCACCGACGTTGCCGCGCGCTCGGTGGGGGCTCTGTGGCGCGCCTACGACCTGCAGCTCACCACGTACGCGGCGCTGCTGGCCACGATCGGGTTGGTGATGGCGTACGTGAACAGCGTCGAGTCTGGACAGGCCGCGATGGCCAGCGGCACGGTGTTCTCGCGGGCGTTGATGTGGACGGCGCTGGCGATGGTCGTGTACGTCGCCGCGACGCTGTTTGACTACCGCTGGCTCAAGACGCTGGCCTGGCCCATCTATGTGGTCAACGTCGGACTGCTCGTGGTGACGCTTGCCATCGGCGATGGTGTGGGCGGCTCGGCCCGGTGGGTGTCGTTGGGCCCCCTGACCTTCCAGTTCTCGGAGCTGGCGAAGATCCTGATGATCATCGTGCTGGCCGTCTATCTCGGCAATCGCGAGGGCCGGCTCGATTCGCTGTCGTCGATTCTGGGCGCCTGCCTTCTGATGGTGCCGCCGTGGGTGCTCGTGATGCGTCAGCCCGACCTCGGCACCTCGTTGGTGCTGGCGTCGATCCTGGCCGGCATGCTGTTCATGTCGGGGGCGAGCCTGCGCTGGCTTCTTGCGATGGCGATCGGCGCGGTGGCTGCGATCCCGGTCGCCTGGACCTACGTGCTGCGCGACTACCAGAAGGTTCGCATCCTGTCGTTCCTCGACCCGACCGCCGACACGCAGGGCGCGGGGTGGCAGGTGCTCCAGTCGAAGATCGCGGTGGGTTCGGGCGGGTTCTTCGGGACCGGCCTGACCAACGGGACCCAGACGCGGGGGGACTTCCTGCCCGTCCAGGAGAGCGACTTTGTGTTCGCTGTGCTCGCCCAGGAGCTGGGCTTCATTGGGGCAGTCGTGGTGTTCCTGCTGTTCATCGCGCTGCTGTGGCGGATCATCGCCGACGCATGGCGGTCACGAGACCCGTTCGGCACGCTGTTCGGCGCCGGCTTGGCAACCGCCATCCTGTTCCAGGTGTTCGTGAACGTCGGCATGGTGATCGGGATCCTGCCCGTCACGGGGATCCCCCTCCCGTTCATCGCCCACGGCGGTGCCTCGCTCGTGAGCATCGCGATCGGCCTGGGCATCATCCAGAGCGTGAACATCCGGCAGCACCGCGCGGAGTGGTAGCGGGGCACGAATCTGCCCCGAGGCCAGTTGGAGGCCTCGCACCGGCCGGTACACTGCCCGGGTGACGCAAACGCCTCCTGCGGCGGGCACCCCTGCCGCCCGGATCGAGTCGATGGGCGCCGACCGTCTTGGTCGCGCGTCGCGGGTGGTGGCGGCCCGCGCCGGGCGAGGCGCGTGAACGAGAGCCCGAGACTCGCCCGTCGTACGACGGTCGGGATAGCCCAGGACCGGCTCGCGATCGGCCCCCTCCTGATCGCCCAGGATGTTGATCTGCTCGCAGCCATGCGCCGCTCGAGCCAGCAGCCAGAGACGCGGATCATCGGTGTCGTGGACGAGGCGGGCCGGATCGTCGGCATCGTGCCGGTGGCCCTGATCGCCGAGGCGGTCGTCGCGCATGCGGTTCCCGAGGCGTTCTTCGCTGAGCTGGCTGATGTCGAGGAGGTCGGCCAGTTCGGACACGCGGTCGAAGCACGGACGATCGGCGAGATCATGGTGCCGCCGGTGACGGTCAAGCCGGAGGCAACGCTGGGTGACGCGTTCCGAGTGATGCACCACAAGCGACTGTCCGGACTGTACGTCGTCGATGAGCAGGGGGTGCCGACCGGCTACCTTGACGTTCAGGAGCTGGCGATGCGCTACGTGGAGGCACTTGAAGACGCCCACGGCTCTGCCGCCGCGGCCGTCGCCGACGTGCAGGATCCGCCCGGCGCCGCTTCCTGATGGACGTCTGGGTCGCCGGGATCCTGTTCCTGGTCACCTACGCCCTCATCGCCACCGATCGGATCGACAAGACGGTGGCCGCCCTGCTGGGCGGGCTGCTGATGGTGGCGCTCGGGGTCGTTCCCCAGGACGAGGCCTTCCTGGCGATCGACCTGAACGTCATCTTCCTGCTGGTCGGGATGATGGCGCTCGCCAACGTCCTGGGGCGAACAGGCTTCTTCGCGCTGGTCGGGATCCGGGCGGCCAAGCTCGCTGGTGGGCGGCCCTACGTCCTGATGGTTCTGCTGGCGACGATCACGGCCGTGCTGTCGGCGTTTCTCGACAACGTCACCACCGTCGTCCTGTTGGCGCCTGTCACGCTCTATGTGGCCAGCGTGCTGCGCGTTTCCCCCATCCCGTTCCTGATCGCGCTCATCTTCGCGTCCAACATCGGGGGCATGGCCACCCTCATCGGGGATCCGCCGAACATCCTCATCGGCTCTGCCTCGGGCCTCGACTTCGGGGCCTTCCTGACCAACCTTCTTCCGGTCGCGGTGATCGTGTTCGGCCTGCTGCTGGTCATGCTCCGCGTCCTGTTCCACGGCCGGCTGGCTGTGGACGAGGCCGTGCGCGACGCTGTCACCGAGCTCGATGAGAGCGAGGTGATCAATGACCCGAGGACGATGCGGCTGGCCCTGATCGTGATCGCGGGCACGATCATCGGCTTCCTGTTCCATGGCGCGCTTGGCCTCGAGCCCGCGACGATCGCCTTGCTCGGGGCCACGGTGCTGCTGTTGGTCGGCCGGATCGAGGTCGGGCCCGTCCTGCGCGAGATCGAGTGGCCGACGCTGTTCTTCTTCATCGGCCTGTTCATGCTGGTCAATGGAATCGTGCGTGTGGGCATCATCGGCGGCGTGGCCGACGCCATGGTTCAGGCGACGGGCGGCAATCCCTCCGTGACCGTCATTGGCCTGCTCTGGCTGAGCGGGATCGCCTCCGCGATCGTTGACAACATTCCGTACACGGCCACGATGATCCCGCTTGTCCAGCAGCTGGGACACCAGGGGATACCGCTTGAACCGGCATGGTGGGCGCTCGCCCTCGGTGCCGATCTCGGCGGCAATGCCACAATCGTCGGCGCATCGGCGAACGTGATCGTCGTCAGCCTGGCCATCCGAGCCGGGCATCCGATCACCTTCCGCGGGTTCCTCCGCTACGGTGTGCCCGTCACCGTGATGTCGCTCGTGGTGGCGTCGATATACCTGTGGCTGCGGTACCTGACATGAACCCTCTCGCCGTCCTGACGCAGACACTGGGCGAGCTGGGCGCCATGCCAGCTGCCGCCAACGAGGGCGCGGCCCAGACGCTCCTGGGGCTGTTCTGGCTGCTGTTGGGCGCCAAGCTGGGCGAGGAGGTCCTCCGGCGGCTCGGTCAGCCTGCGGTGGTCGGCGAGCTGATCGGCGGTTTCGTCGTCGGCCCCTATGCGCTCGGACTCGTGACGCCGGGCGACGTGGCCATCGCCTTTGCGGAGCTGGGAGTCGTGGTGCTCCTGTTCACGGTCGGGCTCGAGGTTCGCACCGACGAGCTGTTCGCGGTCGGCCGTCCGGCCATCCTGACCGCGCTGATCGCGATGATCCTGCCGATCATCGCCGGCTTCGCGCTGGCCACCGTCGCCGGAGAGGACACCATGGCGTCCGTCTTCGTGGCGCTCGCCCTGGCAGCGACCAGCATCGGGATCACGAGCCGGGTCCTGCGCGACATGGGTGTCCTGGGCGCCAAGTTTGCGCGCGTCGTCATCGGGGCGGCGCTCGTGGACGACATCCTGGCGTTGGTGCTGATCGGCCTGGCCAGTGGCGCCGCCGAGGGTGATCTGTCGGCCACCACGGTCCTGATCGGTGTGGCGGGCGCCGGGCTCGTGCTGCTCGGCTTCGCGGCCGCTCGCCGGGCGAAGGGCCTGCCGCGCCATGTGTTCACCTGGCCGCTGTTTGCCGACACGCCGCTGGTCCCGGCCGTGCTGTTGATGCTGGCGACGGCCCTGCTCGCAATCTGGATCGGGCTGGCGGCGATCATCGGCGCGTTCGTGATCGGGTTGATCATCGCCGAGACCGAGGCCGCAGAGGAGGTGCAGCGCGACTTCCGACCGTTGGCGTCGGTGTTCACGCCGTTCTTCTTCGCGGTCACGGGAGCCGAGCTGAACCTGGCAGCGGTGTTCGATTCCGAGATCGCACTGTTCGTGGTGGCGCTGGTCGTCATCGGAGTCATCACGAAGGCCGTCGGTGGAATCCTGGGGGCGTGGGAGATCGGGCGCTGGCAGGCGGCCACGGTGGGCTTCGGCATGGTGCCACGCGGCGAGGTGGGCATCGTGGTCGCGAACCTCGCCCTCGCCGCGGAGGTTGTCGACGACTCCCTGTTTGCGGCCATCGTGGTGGCCGTGCTGCTCACGACGGTGATCGCGCCCTACCTCCTCTCATTCTCCATTCCGAGGGCCATTCGCGAGGCGGGAGACACGGACACCGCGTCGGACGAATCGGGGGTCGCGGCCGCCGGTCCGTGACCTGCCGGCGTGGGCGTCCGGCGACGGGCCCTCAGCGGCGGCGGTACAGGCCCTGCTGGTCCGTCGACTGCCGCGTACCGGTGGTGCGGCGTCCGCGCGACCGGAGCAGCGCGTCGATCTCCGCCTGGTAGGCACGCCCGATGGGCATCCGGTCGAGCCACTCGAGGTACTCGACGTCCGTGCGTCCGATCTCGCCCAATGACCAGCCGGCGTAGCGGCCGAAGTTGAGAACCGTCCCCGACGGGTTGCCCGGTGGCGGTCCGGCCAATTCGGCCGATCGCATCGTGGCGTCGTAGCCGCTCCCGGTCGTCGATCGACCGGGCGACCAGTCAGGAGACGTTCGCTGCGTGCGTGCCGCGGGATCGGTGGCGAGTGGGTCGCGGACCTCCGGCGGCCAGTCCGGCGGCGGCGTGGCGCCCTGCCAGCCGGACGTCCGGGCGCTCGACCCGCCCGGGCCTTCGGCGCGCTCGCGACCCGGGACGTCGGCCGCGTGGCCGGCACCGGACGTCCGGGCGCTGGATGCCGCCGCCGCGGCGGTTGAGGCTTCCTGCCTGGCCCGGGCCCTGTCGACCGCGGCGCGTCGGACCGGGTCCTTGAGCATCTCCCATGCCTGGTTGATGCGGACCATGCGCTCTTCCGCCTCATCGCCCGGAGACACGTCGGGGTGGTATTTGCGTGCCAGCCGACGATAGGCGGCCTCGATGACCTCGTCCTCCGCCTCGTGATCGACCTGGAGGACCTTGTACGGATCGGGCACGCTCATGGATTGCCCATCCGCGGGTGGCCGACAGGCCCTGTCTCCCGGGGACGCGCGACGGCCGGCTTCATCCCCGGCAGACTAACACCGTGCCCGATCGATCTGAGCCCATGCCACAGCAGCCGCTCGAGCCCGTCCAGCGCTGGCGAGTCGTCTTCCGACGCGATGCGGATCTGCCGGACGCGGTCACGCGCGATGCAAAGCGAGCCTGGGAGCAGGCACTCGTGGACAGCGGTCTGCCGGTCGCCGGGCTTGACGGTGGGCGGGGGCGGCCAAAGGTCGCGCTTGCGGCTCCGCTGGCGCCGGGGGTGGCGGGCGAGGCAGAGCTGATCGACCTGTGGCTGACGAGCCGGCTTCCCCGCTGGCAGGTCCGGGATGCGCTGGGGCGGAACCCGCTCACCGGCCACGAGGTCCGTGACCTCTACGACGTCTGGCTGCGGGCGCCTTCGCTCCCCGGCCAGGTGGTAGCGTCGGTCTACCGCTGCCCGCTGCCGGTGGAGATCGCCGTCGCACGGATTGCGAACGCCGTGGGCTCGATGCTCGCCGCGGATCGGCTGCCGCGACAGCGTCCCAAGGGGGAGTCGCAGGTTGCCTACGACCTGCGGCCCGCCGTGCGCAGCGTCACGGTGGAGCCGACGGCCGAACGTCCGCCCGAGCTGGTCATGATCCTTCGCCACCACCCGGAGCGCGGCATCGGCCGGCCCGAGGAGGTGTTGGCCGAGCTCTCGGACCGTCTCGGCTCGGACGTGGTCACGGAGGGGGTTGCGTCGCTCGTGCGGGAACGGATCATCCTGGGCGACGACGAGCCGGCGTAGAGCGAACGGCGCCGGGCCATGCAGGCCGACGAGAGGCCCAGGCGACCGGGTCGCCGTCGGCTCGGTCGGGGTCGCTCTTTGACGCCATCCCGCGATCCACCCTACACTCTGCGATCGCGCCCGCGTATGCCGCAGGTGCCTCTTCATGTCCATGCCGCGGTCCGAGCATGACCGCGACGCCCGTTCGAGGACCCATGTACGCAGTCATCGAGACCGGCGGGAAGCAGTACCGCGTCGAGGTCGGGACCGAGCTCGAGGTCGAGCTGCTCGACGCCGAGGCCGGCCAGTCGATCACCCTCGACCGCGTGTTGCTGGTCGCCGACGGCGCCGACGCCACCGTCGGCACGCCCCTCGTGAGCGACGCGGCCGTTGAGGCCGAGGTCGTCGGTCGCGAGCGCGGCGACAAGGTCATCGCCTTCAAGTACCAGCCCAAGGCCCGCCGGCGGGTCAAGAAGGGTCACCGGCAGGAGCTCATGCGGCTCCGGATCGCCGATATCCGGTACCAGGGTCGCAGCGCGGCCGACGCCGGCGCCGGCGTCGGAACGGGGAAGGGCGCCGACCGTGCGCGCCTCGAGGCGGCCGCTGCACGCCAGGCGGCCGAGGACGCCGCTCTGGCCGCGAAGCTCAACCTGGCCGCGCAGGCCGAGACAACGGGCGCCGACACCGCGTCTGTCGAGCCGACGGAGACCGATGGCGTTGCGGCCGAGGCCCCCGCGACCAGGGCAAAGCCGAAGCCTCGCGCGCGATCGACCGCGAGCAAGGCCGCAGCGAGCAAGGCCGCAAAGAGCGAGACTGCCGCCGACGCCACCGGGGCGACGGCCACCAAGGGCTTCGAGATCTACGAGGACAAGGCCGGTGAGTGGCGGTGGCGGCTGCGCGCGGCCAACGATGAGCTGGTCGCGATGTCCGAGGAGGGCTTCGCGAGCAAGGCAAGCGTCGTGCGTGCGCTCGGCGTCGTGCGCAAGAACGTGGCCGCGGCCGAGGATCATCTCGAGCTGACCGCGGATGACGAGGCCGAGGGCGGGACGGCCAAGGGCTTCGAGATCTACGAGGACAAGGCCGGCAAGTGGCGTTGGCGGCTGCGCGCGGCCAACGGCGAGCTGCTGGCGATCCCCGAGCAGGGCTTCGCGAGCAAGGCTGGCGTGGTCAAGGCGCTCGACGTCGTGCGGCGGAACACCGCCGCGGCCGAGGGCCACCACGAGGTCGCGAGCGATGCCGGAACGACCAAGGCGGCGCCCAAGCGCACGCGCACCAAGAAGGACGACTAGCGATGGCGCACAAGAAGGCCGGCTCGAGCTCCAAGAATGGCCGCGACAGCGTCGGTCAGCGACTCGGCGTCAAGGCTGGCGACGGTCAGCTGGTCTCGGCCGGCACGATCATCGTCCGACAGCGCGGCATGACCTTCGCCGCCGGCGAGGGGGCCGGGCTGGGCAAGGACTACACCGTGTTCGCCACGGTCGATGGGAAGGTCCGCTTCGAGCACGCAACCCGAGCCAAGAAGCGCGTCAGGGTCATCCCGGTCGAGGTCGCGGCGACCGCCGCCGAGGCGTAGGCACCACCACAGCGGCGACCACCGGCGGGCGCAGCACCGCGCGGACGGCGTCGAAGGAGCACTCGTGAAGAGCGACATTCATCCCAAGTACCATCAGGCGCGAGTCCACTGCGGCTCGTGCGGGACCGAGTTCGAGGTCGGCTCGACCCGCGAGGAGCTGCGGGTGGACGTGTGCAGCAACTGCCACCCCTTCTTCACCGGGAAGCAGAACATCATCGACACGGCCGGCCAGGTGGAGCGCTTCCAGCGCCGCCTCGAGCGACAGGTCAGGAGCTGACGGGCTCAAGACAAGACCGACCTCCGAACCGCCAACGGCGCCCGACAGGGCGCCGTTGCTGATTCCCGGCCTCGTCATCGAGACCGTGTCTTGATCTGCTCGGTCGGTGGGTCCCGGCGCCCGGCTCGCTACAGCTCGCGCCGGCGGAAGGCGCCGAGCGCCCCGACGGCGCAGGCGCCGATCAGGATCACGGTGCCAGCGATCGAGGTCGCGAGCGCCCCCGTATCGAGCGTCGCCGTGTCGCCGCTGGCGATCAGGATGGCCGGCGTCGCCAGACCGGTGGGCAGGACGTCATTGAGGGCCGGGACCACGGCCACCAGGCTGATCCCGATGAGTGCCACGAACCCGATGCCAGCGGCCGCCGTCGTGGAGCCCGTGGCGGCCGAGGCCAGAAACGTCAGCGCGGCCCACGCAACGAGGGTCAGCCAGGCGAGAATCGCGAGGACGATCCAGCCCGTGATCGGCAGCACCTCGAACAGGATCGCCGTGTAGGCCCACCCGACCACGATCGCGAGTGCCGTGCAGACGCCAATGACAACGGCGATCGCGGTCAGCTTGGCAGCCAGGAACGCCGCCCGCGTCGCCGGCTGGGCGAGCACGAGCGCCGCGGTGCCCCGGTCGAGCTCGCCGGACACCGAGCCCATGGCCAGCGCGATTGCCGCCAGGGCACCCAGCTGTCCGAGGTTCTTGAGCAGCTGATCAAGCGCCATGGTTGCCGTCGGGACCGGCAACGGGATCGTCAGCTGGTCGCCCATGGCTGCCGTGAGGATCTCGTTGAGGTAGCGCGCCGTCAGCGGCGAGATGATGCCGACGGTAATGAACAGGAGCGCGACCACCGGCAGTCGCCGGGTTCGCCACGACTCGGCAAGCTCCTTGCGCAGGAGAACGGAGAACCCGCTCATGCCGCAACCTCCCGTCCATTTCCGGTGAGCCGCAGGAACACATCCTCGAGCGTGGGTCGCGCCCTCGCAACCGAGACCACCGCGAGCAATTCGGCGGTGATCGCGGGCAGGAGCTCGCGTGCGGCGAGTGCCGGGTCCGCGACAGCGACCGTCAGCAGCCCATGGTCGATGCTGGTTTCCGTGACCCAGTCCTGCGCCCGCAAGCGGGTCGCGAGCCGCTCGAGCGCGGATCCCTGGCCCGGCTCGGCCTCGATCCGGTAGACGGGCAGCGCGTAGCGATCAAGGAGCTCGGCGAGCGGACCCTCGACCACGAGATGCCCGTGATCGAGGATCCCGACCCGGTCGCAGATCCGCTCGACATCCGCCAGCACGTGGGTCGAGAAGAGCACGGTGGCAGTGCCGCGGAGAGCGGCGATGAGGTTCAGGACGTCGCGCCTGCCCTCCGGGTCCAGGGAGCTCACGGGTTCGTCGAGCACGACGATGGGCGGTCGATGGACGAGGGCCCCGGCGATGCCGAGGCGTTGGCGCATGCCCCCCGAGTAGGTGCCCGTCCGCCGATCCGCAGCGTCCGTCAGATCCACGCGCGTCAGCGCATCGCCGATCGCACGATCCAGCTCCGCGCCGTCGAGGCCGTGCAACCGCCCGAGCATCCGCAGCTGCTCCCGTCCGGTCATCCAGCCGTAGCCGCGAGGGTCCTGCTCGAGGTAACCGAGGCGACGACGCACCTGGAGCGGCTCGACGGTGACGGCTGCGCCACCCACCAGGACCCGTCCCGCCGTGGGTCGGGTGAGCCCGGCGATCAGGCGGAGCGTCGTGGTCTTGCCGGCTCCGTTCGGACCCAGGAGGCCAAACACGGAGCCTTCCGGCACCACCATGGACAGCTGATCGAGCGCCAGCAGGCCCGTCCGGTAGCGCTTGCTCAGGCCCTCGATGGCGATCGCCGCCGAGGCGTCCTCGGTGAGCCGGGGCAACGGTGGCTGCACAGCGACGGTCGTCGGATCCAGTTGGGGCCCGGCCTGCGGTGCCGTGACCGGCAAGGCCGCAGCTGGCGCGGCCCGTGTGGCTGGTGCGGCTGGTGCGGATCCGCCGACCAGCGGCGGATCGTGCGGGCTCCCCCAGCCCGGCATCGCACCGGGGCCGGGCGTCGTCGGCTCCACGGGCCCGTCCTCGCGCCCGACGATGAAGTACAGAATCGGGCCGATAAGGTTCACGAACACGATGATCACGGCCCACACGGCCTTGTTGCCGCCGCGGACGGCGCGATCGTCCTTCAGCAGGTCCACGACCGCGATGATCATCAGCGCAAGCTGGATCACGATGAGCGGGATGATCAGGGCCAGAAGGGTCGGGTCGAGCGACGGCATGTTGATCGTCACGGGCATCTCCGATGGGCCGGCGGCCGGGCTTGGGTCACCGATGATGAGGCTAGACGTCGATGCCGACGACCAGCAAATGCCGCCAGCATCGCGGGCGGTGCCGCCCGGGCCAGAGTCATCATGCCCGGAAAGGGAGGACCGCTGACGCATAGCGTCGGATTCCGCGATGTCCTGGTCGGTCTCGCTGCTCTCGATCTGGACGCCGGCAAAGCTGGCAGGTAGTCGATGTGGTGGTCGGGCGCGCTGGTAGACTCGATTCGCCCCGCCGGCCTCCCGCCGACGGGGGTTCCCACCGATGTCCCGGAGGAGCGCCATGACCGACGACCGCGAGCCCTGGGCACTCATCCTCGGCGCGTCCTCGGGCATGGGCGAGGCCACCGCGCTGACCCTGGCTGCGGCGGGCTACCGGATCTGCGGGGTCCACCTCGATTTCCGCGCCGGCCGGAGCCACGTGGACGAGGTCAAGGCGGGGATCGAGGCGCTCGGGTCCGAGGCGCTGTACCTCAACATGAACGCCGCCGACGATGAGAAGCGAGCGAGCGCGCTTCAGACCCTGCGCGAGCGTTTCGAGCAGTCGCGCGCCGCGGGTGCGCATCCGTACGTGCGCGTCGTGATGCATTCGCTGGCGTTCGGCTCGCTGGTGCCGTTCCTGGCCGAGGATCCCAAGGCGGCCGCCGACCGCAAGAAGATGGAGATGACCCAGGACGTGATGGCGAACAGTCTCGTCTACTGGGTGCAGGACCTGTGGCGCGGCGGATTCCTGGAGCGCGGCTCGAAGGTGTTCGCGATGACCTCGGAGGGGTCAAGCCGGGTCGTGCCCAGCTACGGCGTCGTGTCGTCGGCCAAGGCCGCTCTCGAGTCACATGTCCGCCAGCTCGCGATGGAGCTCGCGAGGCTGGATACCGGCGTGACGGTCAATGCCATCCGTGCCGGGGTCACGGTGACCCCGGCCCTGCTCAAGATCCCCGAGAAGGACGCGATCATCGAGGCGGCAACCCGTCGAAACCCGACTGGCCGGATGACCAGGCCACAGGACGTGGCCGAAGCCATCCGGGCCCTGTCAGGTGAGGGAACAGGGTTCATCAGCGGCGAGATCATCGGCGTCGACGGCGGCGAGTTCGTCACCGGCTCATGACGACCGAGCCGCAAACGACCGAGACTCGGGCGCACGCTGGCCCCACCGGACGGGTGCTTGTCGTCGGGTCGGTCAACGTTGATCTCGTCGTCCAGGGAGAGAGGTTGCCGCTCCCCGGCGAGACTGTCATGGGCGGCACGTTCACCCGCTTCCATGGGGGGAAGGGTGGCAACCAGGCGGTCGCCGCTGCACGGCTCGACGTCCCGGTCATGCTCGTGGCGGCTGTGGGCGACGACGCGTTTGGCTCGGAGGCCACCGCCGCGCTCGCGCGGGAGGGTGTCGGGATCGATGTGCTGGTGACGCTCGATCACACGGCAACCGGCGTTGCGTTGATCCTGGTCGATGCCAAGGCCGAGAACCAGATCGCGGTCGCGCCCGGAGCGAACGCCGGACTGACCGTCGCCCACGTCCGTCAGGCCTTCGGACGCCTCAACCCACACCGGGGGGACGTCGTCATCGTGACCCACGAGATCCCCACCGCCGCGGCGCGCGAGGCGCTGCGGATCGGCCACGAGGGCGGCGCCTGGACGGTGTTCAACCCGGCGCCGGCCGACGGCCTCGACCGGACACTCCTGTCCCTGGCCGACGTCCTGACCCCCAACCGGGGTGAGCTTGTCCGCCTCGCCGCCGATGACGCGCGACGCTCGGGCCGACCGACGACCGGTGCCGAGGACCCGATCGCCGCCGCACGCACGCTGCTCGAGGACACGTCCGAGGGCCCTGGTGCTGGTCAGGCGATCCTGGTGTCGCTGGGCTCGACTGGTGCGGTGCTGGTGCGGAGGTCGGGCCGCCCGGTGGACATCAAGGCGCCCAGGGTCAAGGCAGTCGATGCGACGGGCGCCGGTGATGCGCTCAACGGCGCGCTGGCGGCCGCGCTCGCCGGCGGCCTGGACCTGGTTGCCGCGGCTCGGCGGGCAGTGGTCGCGGCGACCGTCTCGGTGGCCCGGGCTGGCGCGCGTGAAGGCATGCCGACGCTGGCAGAGCTCCAGGCGGCCCTCGGTGAGCCGATGCCGGGCGAGGCACCTGCCGCGACTGCCGACGCGTCCGACAAGCCGACCGGCACGGACGCAGCGGGCCTGACTCAGCAGGGATAGTCCGGCCGCCGGGACCGCGTGGCGCGACCCGGCGCGCCCGCACCTCAGCCCAGGCGCTCCTCGGCAACCCAGTCGCTCTGCAGGCGGGCCGCAGGCGTCATTCCCAGGCGCCCCGTCTCGTCCACCCACCATGCTGCCAGCCCGCGAGACCGTGCCTCGTCGCCGATTCCGCCCCGGCCAGCCAGGAACAGAGCCTTGGTCCAGACTTCGGCCCAGGCGGGGTCCGGGCCGGCGACGGTCACCGCGATCAGCCCGGTCCGGGCGGGCTCGCCGGTGCGTGGATCGAGCAGGTGATGAACCCGCCGGCCATCAGGTGCCGTCCAGTTGCGGACCCCAACCGACGAGGTCGCGACGGCGCCGCGATCGACATTCACGACAACGACCGGCGGCCCGGCGGGATCCGTCGGGTCCTCGATCCCGACGCGCCAGCCGCCGCTCCGGTGGCGGCCGCCAACCACCACGTCCCCGCCGGCATCGAGCAGGAGGGCAGCCCGGGCGTCGACCGCCGATGCCCTCGCGATTGCCCAGCGAAGGGCGAGGCCCTTGCCGATCCCGCCCGAATCGAGGGGCACGGCCGGGACGTTCACGCGCGACGGGCGCTCCAGCGACTGCGGGGCACGCGCGTCATCCTCGGACGTCCCCCCCCGTGCCCGGCCCATCGGGCCCGGTCTCACGGCCAGGTCGGCGCCGTGCTCGCCCAGCCGCTCCAGGTCGCCCAGCACCGATGCATCGAACCGGCCCCCTGTGAGGCGGCCGGCGCGGTGCATCGCGGCAAGGGCTGTCCGCATCCGCCAGGAGACCTCAGCGACAGCGCCCGTTCCCGCGCGACGGTTGATCTCGGTGAGCTCGCTGTCATCGCGAAACCGGGACAGCGCCAGGTCAGCCGCCGACATCTCGCCACGCACGATGGCCCAGGAGCGCGAGGCAGCCCGCTCCGCTGAGTCGCGAGCGTCATGGGGCGGCGGGTCGATGCCGGTTGCATCGACGAACAGCCGCAGTGGCGATCCGAGGGCGCGGCCCTCGAACGCCAGCACACCGTCGGGCTCTATTCGTGGCGCCTCCGGTGGAATGGGAGTCGGCCGCCCGATGGGATGCGCCGGACCGGCGTGCCCGACCGGTCCGGCCGACCCTGACGGCGTGCTCGTCCGGCTCGCCAGCGACGTCACCGGCCCGAGGCGCTCGTCTTGGTCGTGGTCCGCGGCGCCGAGCCCACGGACGTGGTGCGCACGGAAACCTTGGGCAGGCTGATACGGGTCGGCAGCGCGGCCGCAGATCCCTGAACCTCGGCCACCAGGGTGGCCAGCGAGTCGAGACGTGCCTGGTACGCGGCGAGATCGTCGCCGGCGGCCGAATAGCCGGCGACCAGCGATCGGGTCTCAAGATCCGCCTGTCGGATCGCCGCCTCGAGCCGATCGTTCGCGCTCGTGGCCGCCGCAACCGTGTCGACGTATGGCTGACGCTGGGCATCGAGCGCGGCGTCGTTCGATGCCTGCAGCGTGCTGATACCCGCGAGCGAGACGGCGTAGACCGCGGCCGATGCTCCGATCAGCATGCCGGCGCGGGCCGGGGTCGTGAGCCATGGCTGGCCCCGATGGGTACCGGCCGAGCGCTGGACGGGCCTGGCGACGGCCCCGGGGTTGGTCAGTCGCGTGCGAGGCAGCGGGAACGCGATGGCAGGCAGGACGCGATCGGTCCCGGGCATCGTGCGCTCAGTCATCGTGGCCACCTTCGTGCTCGCCCCCGGTGGAGGCGGTGGTCGTCGTCGTCGATCGGGCAGCTGCCGCGTTGATGGCTGCCTGCCGGGCGGCTGCCGCGTTGAGCGCGTTGAGGCGCTTCTGGGCGGCCTTGAGCTGTCGCTGGAGTGCCGTCAGTCGCGCCTTCGTATCGGACAGCTGCTGCTGGAGGGCCTTCGCGTGGTCTGCATCCCCGGCGATGCCGTCGTTGGCTGTGCTGACGGCCGCCTCCAGGTCCGCGAGCTGGGATGCCACAGTGTCGAGCTGACCCGACAGCTGGGTCGTGCGATCGATCTCGTACGAGGCATCGCCCGCGATGGTGTCCATGCTGACTGGCGCCGTGTCGATCGGGGCCGAATCGGCCCGCCACTGGGCCGCGACCTGGACGGTTGCCACACCGACGCCGATCACGGCGACGGTCAGGCCCAGCACGACGACCCTGCGGATCACCCGCTGAATGAGCTCCCCGGACATCACAATTCCTCCACGGTGGCGATTGCCGGCTGCGGCCGGCCGATGGATGGGATGGAGCCTGCCGGTGCGGTGGGGGCACGCTGTGGTCGCACCCGTGCGGTCCACCAGCGATGTGCGACACCGGCCAGGATCGGCAACCCGGTCGCGAGATACAGCGGCAGCAACGCCCCGCCGTCGCTACCCGCCAGCACGGCGTGGACCCAGGTCATCAGGAACACGACGGCCGACAGGCGGTGGACCTTGAGCCACCAGCCGGACGGCAGCAGTCGGGTCCACTTGGCCGTCACGGCCGTGAAGATCAGCGCGTACATGGCGACCGAGCCGAGACCGACGGCCACCGGGCGATAGGCGGAGTAGCCCGGCACGAACGCGCCGACCACCCCCACGTTGGCGTATGGATCAACGGCCAACAGCACCACGTGCAACGCGATGAACGCGCCAGTGAACACCGAGACCATCTCGTGCCACGGGAATACCTGCTTCGTCTTGCGCCAGGCGGCGGTGTTCCGCGGGTGGCTCAGGACCAGGCCCAGGGCGACCTCGAACGCAAGCAGCAGATAGGCGGAGACGCCCATCGCGCGCGCCGCCAGCCAGGGTCGGAGCTGGGCCGTGCGATCGTCGGTCGCAGGCAGGATGTGGTCGGTGACACCCAGGGCGACGAGTGCCGCGAGGGCGCCGAGGATGACCAGCGTGACGCCACTCAGCCGCACGGCTGTTCCCTCGCTCGGAGGAGCCCGGAAGCGGCGGGGGCGGGGCGGAGCGTGTCAATCGGCATGAGCGACTCCCGTTGGGTCCGGTATCGCTCTGAGGCGGTCTGGCGGCCGGAGGTTTCGCCCCTGGTCCCGGCGATCGTCCCACCGCCGCCGGTACTGGGGTCCTGGTCAGGACCCGGTGATGGCGGAGACCACCCGGTCGGCATTCCAGGACATCATCCCGACGTAGGTGTCCGCCGGTGGGTCGCCGAGGGTGTCGGTGTACAGGTCGGTCACGACCGCCACGCCGGTCTCGTCGGCGATGGTGTGAGCCAGGGCGTCGTTGAACTGTGCCTCGGCGAAGATCGCGCTGACAGCCGTCGAGCGGATCGACTCGATCAGCGCCGCCACCTGGCCCGCGCTCGGATCCTGGCCGGGCGCGGCGACGATGTTGCCCGCGATCGTCAGCCCGTACGCGGCAGCGAAGTATGGGAAGGCGTCATGGAACGACACCACGACCCGGTCGGCCGACGGGATGGTCGCGAGCCGGTCCCGGATGCCGTGGTCGAGATCAGCCAGCGTGGCCTTGTATGCCGATGCCCGCTCGCGATAGCCGTCGGCGCCCGCCGGATCGACCGACGCCAGCGCCTCGGCGATGCGGTCAACGTAGCGCTCCGCGTAGGCCACGTTCATCCACAGGTGCGGATTGACCGCCCCGTTGTCGCCCTGGAGGTACGTCACGCCGTCGAGGTTCTCGCCCAGCGCCACGAGCGGCGCGTCGTTGCCGGCGTCGTGGACGAGCGATTCGAGCCAGTCATCGAGACCGAGACCGTTGCGCACGATCAGCTTCGCCTCGATGACATTCTGGATGTCGGACGGGTTGGGGTCGAAGGTATGGACCTCGCCCCCCTTGGGCACCAGGCTCGAAACCCGGACGCGCGTGCCGCCAACCTGGGCCACCAGGTCGGCAAGGACCGTGGTCGTGGCGGCCACCGGGATCGCGTCAGCATCGGGCGTGGGCGTTGGCGAGCCGGCCGGCGTCTCAGCTCCGCAGGCGGCAGCCAGGATCGACATCGCGACGACTCCGACCAGGAGGCCGCGGAGGGCCTTGAGATCAAGTCTCACGCGGGGGCCGGGCATCAGGAGGCTCCGTGTTGGCGGGGGTCAGGAGCGGCTCGCGGCCTGGCACGAGGGGCACAGGCCGAACAGCTCGAGGCGATGGGCGGTGATGCGGAAGCCGAGGCGATTCCCGGCCTCGCGCAGGACCTGCGTCAACCCCATGTCCGGCAGGTCCAGGGAACGGCCGCAGCCGGTGCAGATCGCATGATGGTGGTGGGCGCGATCGCAGGTGACGTAGGCGTGGTCGCCCTCGGGCAGATCCACGTGCTCGACCAGGCCCAGCGTGGTGAACAGGTCCAGAGCACGGAACACGGTCGCACGTCCCAGCCCGGGCTGATGCCGTCGTGCCTCGTCCACGATCTCGGCGGCGGTGAAGTGTCCCTCGCGCCGCGCGACGAGGTCGGCAACCACCCGTCGTGGCTCGGTGAGCCGGCAGCCGGCCTGCTCCATCGCCGTCAGGAACTCGGTCGTCATCATCAGGCGCTCGGTGCGGTGGCCGCGGCCTCGACCACCGGGGTGCGGCGGCGCGCGATGAGGCCACGCGGCCCGAACGTCAGCGCCACCAGGAACAGCCCGGTCTCGACGAGCACGATCGTGGCTCCGCTGGCGACGCTCAGCCAGAACGACACGTACAGCCCCACGACGGCGCTCGCGATTCCGACCAGTGCCGCGATCGCCATCAGGCGGGTGAATCGGGCGGTCAGCATCTGCGCCGTGGCTGCCGGCGTGACGAGCATCGCGACGACGAGGATGATCCCCACCGCCTGGAGGCTGACCACGATCGTCAGGGCAACCAGCGCCAGGAACAGGTACTCGAGCCGGTCGACCGGCATCCCCGACGCAGCGGCACCCAGCGGATCGAAGGTCGCGTACAGGAGCTCCTTCCAGAGCAACGCCACGATCAGCATCACGCCCAGGCCGAGCAGGGTCAGTGCGATCAGGTCCGAGGGACTGATGGCCAGGACGTTGCCCAGCAGGAAGCTGAACAGATCCGCCACGTAGCCCTGGATCGTGCTGAACAGGAACACGCCGAACGCAAAGGTGCCCGCGAACAGGACGCCGATCGCCGTGTCCTGGCGCAGCCCACCGCGCTTGGTGACATACCCGATCGCGAGCGCGGTGCACACGGCCGCCACGGCGGCGCCCAGGTAGAACGGGATCGCCAGCAGGTACGCGGCGACCACGCCCGGGAACGCGGCATGGGCGATCGCATCCCCGATGAACGCAATGCCGCGCAGCACCACGTACGTGCCAACGACGGCACACACGACGCCCACGAGGGCCGAGGCGATCAGGGCGCGCACGAAGAACTCGAATCCGAGCGGTTCCAGCAGCAGCGTCATCGCCGACCCTGCTCCGGTTCGTGGAAGTGGCGCTCGCCGGGCGCCGCTGCGTCGTGGTGATGGGCGTCGTCGAGGAGCATCGTCTGGCCCTCGACGACCAGCAGATGCCCGCCGTACGCGCGGGACAGGACGCCTGCGTCAAGCACCAGGTTCGACTTTCCGTAGGCCACGACCGTGCCGTTGATGGCCATGACCTGCTGGAAGCGCTGAGCGACGCAGGCCAGGTCGTGCGTGGTGGCCACCACCGTCTTGCCTCGGGCGGCCTGCTGCTCGAGCAGGTCCATGAGCAGCTCCTGGGTGGTGGTGTCGATCCCGGTGACGGGTTCGTCGAGGAGGAACAGGTCCGGCTCCGCGGCGAGCGCCCGGGCGAGGAAGACGCGCCGGCGCTGTCCACCCGACAGACGTCCGATCTGCGTTCCTCGATGCTGACTCATGCCCACCTGGTCCAGGGCGTCGGTGACGGCTCGCCGGTCGTCGCGGCCCGGACGACGGACGGGTCCCAGTCGCGGGAAGCGGCCCATCGTGACCACGTCCTCGACAGTCACCGGAAACGCCCAGTCGACGAGCTCTGCCTGCGGGACGTAGGCGACACGGCGCGCCTCGCGACCAGGTGGTGCGCCGAGGACCTCGATCCGTCCGGTCCACGGCCGGAGCAGCCCGGCCATGAGCTTGAGCAGCGTGCTCTTGCCGGCGCCGTTGGGGCCGACGACGGCCAGCAGGCTGCCGGGCTCGACGGCGGCCGTCACGTGGTCGAGCGCCGTCCGGTCCCCGTACCCGGCCGAGACGTCGCTCAGCCACACGTCGGCGTGGGCGTGCGCATGCGCGGGATCGATCGCGTGATCGAGGCCGTGCTGCTGGTGGTCGGAGAGCGCGACCGCATCCGCGTGTTCCGCGCCGCTCTGCGTGTTCATATGAGACTCAGTATCATCTAGATGTTGGAGGGATGCAAGTGACCAGTGGCCCTCGCTCCGGTGCCGGATTGCCGGCGGTCACTGACTGCGGCAGCCGATACCTTGGTCGCAACGCCTCGTCGTTCGATCTGCGCCAGAATGTCGGCGCACTCCAGGATCAGGTGCACGGAGGAATCCCCCTGAGCAGCAAGCAGCAACCGACCCAGACCAGCCGACGCGACCGCCGCGCCGCCGAGCGCAAGGAGCGCTTCGAGGTGGCGCGTGAGCAGCGTCGGACGCGATCCGGTGGCTCGGGCGGATCCGGCGCCTCGGTGCTGACAACCCGCAACATCACGATCGTTGCGGTGGTCGCCGGCGTGCTGATCGTGGCCGCCCTGGCGATCGGGCAGCTGGGCAACAAGGTCAGCGACACGTTCCAGGACCCGGGGATCAGCTACCCGGCAGCCGTGGCCCGACCCGACCGCACGCTCGGTTCCTCGAGCGCGCCGGTCACGCTCGAGGTCTACGAGGACTTCCAGTGCCCGATCTGCGCGCGGTACTCGCTCACCGAGGAGCCCATCCTGGTCAGCCAGTACGTCACGCCCGGCACGCTGCAGATCGTGCACCACGACATCGCGATCCTCGGTCGCGGCGGGAGCGACGATGAATCCAATCTCGCCGCCACCGGCGCCGCGTGCGCCGTGAGCCAGGGGAAGTACTGGGACTACGCGCACTGGGTGTACATGAACCAGGATGGCGAGAACCAGGGTGGCTTCCGTCGCGAGCGGCTGACGGCGATCGCGGAGGCGGCGGGCCTCGACGGGACGGCGTTCAACGCGTGCCTCGACTCCGTGAGCGCGATCCAGGACGTCACCGACATCACCAACCAGGCCGTGGGCATGGGCATCAACTCGACGCCCACCATGTACATCGGCGATCAGCAGATCGTGGGCCTCAAGTCCGCGCAGGAGCTGGGAGCGCTGATCGAGGCTGCGGCGGCGAGCGCCGCGCCTGGTGCGGCGTCGCCCAGCACGACGCCCTGACCGCGACGTGACGGGCTCGTCACCCGGCCCGGCGCGGGGTGCGTTCGGGCTGTCGCTCCTGGTGGCCACGCTGGTCGGCCTGCTCGCGTCTGGCTACCTGGTGGTGGTCCGCGCGATGGGCGAGGCGCCGGTCTGCGGGCCGGTCAAGGGGTGTGAGACCGTGGCCAACTCCGAGTACGCCACGGTGCTCGGCATCCCTGTCGCCCTGCTCGGCTTCGGGCTGTCGCTGGTCCTCGTCGCGTGTGCCGTCGCCTGGTGGCGCATGGCCGACCGTCGACCGTTGCTGGCCGCGTACGGGCTGCTGCTGCTCGCGACGTTCGGGGTTGCCTACCTGACCTATCTCGAGCTGTTCGTGATCCACGCCATCTGTGCGTGGTGCGTCACGTTCGCGACGGCGATCGTGGTCTCGCTCGTGATCACGGGCCTTGCGCTGCGTCGGGGGGAGACCGCTGGAGCATAGACCGGGCCGTTGCGCGCCCGCGGCGCCGGCGCTGCCGGCTACTGGTGCGCATACCCCGTGAGCTCGACATAGGCCTGGCCGCCCATCGTCCTGCCGCCTCGTGATGCGGTCACGACCTGCGAGCCTTCCCAGTACACGACGCCGGTCGTTGCACGTGTGTCGAGCTCCTGTTGGGGAACCGTGGGCCTCAGCTCGATCTCGAGGTCCTCACCGGGCACCGTGACCGTCCAGCCGGCCGGATATGTCGTTCCGGTGGCCTCGCTGCTCCACGTTCGGTCGAGCGTGACCGAGAAGTCGCCACCGCCCAGCGTCGTGGCGGCGCCGGAATGATCGACGAGCGTCCCGTAGACCAGCGGGTAGCTGCCGTCGGCGGCACGTACCAGCGACAGCATCAGGTCGGTACCGTCGTCGAGGTTCACCGCGAACCAGTCCCAGCCACCGCCACCAACGGAGATGAAGTCGCCCCACTGGTGGTCGAACCAGGCCGTCCCCTCCACGTGCATCCGGGTCCCGCCCAGGGTCAGCGTGCCGCTCGCGGCCATGTCCGTTCGGGACACGTAGTACGAGCCACCGGCGGGGCCGAAGTCGATCCAGCCGTTGCCACCGTGGAGCACGGCCGGCTTGCGGCTGACGAGGTCGAGCCGGATCCCGAACGCGTCCACCGGATCACCGTCGACCTCGGCCGCGTCCGCCGTGGCCGCCAGCGTGTCCGTCCCGTCGCCACCCGTCATCGACCAGGGCGTGCCGCGGCCGCCGCCCGGGTCCGTCGGCGACCCATGGATCGCGAACGCGAAGGCGCTTCCCGGGTTCGCCGGACGCACGTCAGCCCCCGGGCCGATCTCGCTTCGCTGGGCGTAGTGGAACGTGCCTCCGGTCTCGTCGGTGAGCGCGAGGTGTGAGGCCCAGCTGACCGGGAACCCTCCGCGCTCGGCGCGGAACACCACGAACTCGAACCCGAACCGGCGCCCGTCGTCACTGGCCAGGTGACCGGTGTAGTACCACCACTCGGTCAGCCGATCGTGCGGGCGATCGTCCGCGGGCAGCTGGACCGGCTGTGGGTCACCTGCGACCGGCGTCGGCCCGGAGGGTGGTGGAACGACCGGATGCGGGGCGGGCGCGTTGGCCAGGATGGGCCCACCGCACCCGACGACCAGGAGGGCCACAGCCACGGGGATCAGCCGTGCGAGGAGCGATCGTCGTTCGCGACGCCTCATCGGAATGCCGCCTCCGTCTCGGCCTCGGCACGCGGCAGGAACCGCCCGACGGCACGGTCGAGCCAGCTCGGCACCCACCAGTTCCAGCGGCCCAGCAGGCGCATCGTCGCCGGCACCAGGAGCGCCCGAACGACGGTGGCATCGAGGGCCACGGCGATCGCGATCCCAAGGCCGAGCGCCTTGATCAGCACGATGTCGGCGAACGCGAACGAAGACGCCACGACGACCACCACCAGCGCCGCCGAGGACACGATCCGGCCGCTGCGCTCGAGGCCGCTGGCGACGGCTTCGGTGTTGTCGTGGGTCCGATCCCAGACCTCCTTCATCCGTGTCAGAAGGAACACCTCGTAGTCCATCGAAAGCCCGAACAGGACACAGAACAGGATCACGGGTTGCGTCGTCTCGACGAACCCGAGGGGCTGAAACCCGAGCGGCGCTGACAGGTTGCCGTCCTGGAAGATCCAGACCAGTGCGCCGAAGCTGGCGACGATCGAGAGCGTGTTCATGACCAGCGCCTTGACCGGCAGGACCACCGAGCGGAGCAGCACGAACAGGACCAGGAACGTGGTGAGCACGATAAACGCGGCGGTGCGTGGGAAGTCGGCCCACACGCGGCTCACGACGTCCTCCACGTCCGCGGCGCCACCCCCGATGAGCACCGTCATGCCTGCCGGCGGTGCCAGCGGCCCGGTCGGATCGCGCATGTCGCGGACCAGCGCCCGCCCCACGTCGTTGTTGGGCCCGAACGGCGTGTACGCCGTGAACGAGGTGAGGTCTCCGCGCGTCGTCGCCGCCAGGGCGGTCGCCGTGAACCGGTCGGGAGGTCCGCCCGGGGACCCGTACAGGAGCTGGTACTGGGCGACCGTGAGCCGCGGGTCCAGCGTCACCAGGCTGTCCACGCGGGTCACGCGCGGATCCGCCTCGAGCCGCCGCGCGTACTCGTACAGGGCGGCGACGTTGACGGAGCTCGTGGCCTCTCCGTGTGTCCGGACGGCGATCTCGATCGGTGCGAACGGCCCCTCACCGAACTCCCGGGTGAGCGTGTCGAACGCGGCTCGCGAGGGCACCGAAGCCGGCAGGATGGTGGCGTCCGGAGCGTTGAAGCGGACGTGAAGGAACGGGACCCCGAGCACGAGCAGGAGCGCCAGGGTTGGGACGAGGATGGCCACCGGGTGGCGCATCACGCGCCGCGCGAGCCTGGCCCAGGGACCGTCGGCGCCGGGCTCGACCGTGACCTTGCGAACGGCCAGCGCATCGATTCGCGTGCCCACGATCGCGAGGATGGCCGGGAGGAGCGTGATCGCCGACGCGACCGCCAGTCCGACCACGATCGCGCCCGCGATCCCGACAGAGCGCAGGATCATGAACTCGAACAGCACCAGACCGAGCAGGCCGAGCAGCACGGTGAGCCCCGAGAAGAACACGGCACGGCCGGCGGTGGCGACGGTGACACGGACGGCCTCTGCCACCCGGTCGGGGCCGTTGCGGCGGGCCAGCTCCTCGCGGAAGCGGCTGGTCATCAACAGCGAGTAGTCCACCCCCAGACCGAGACCCAGCAGCGTTGCCAGGTTGAGCACGAAGATGCTCATCGGCGTGATCGAAGCGACCGCGAAGATACCGGCCAGCGCCACCAGCACGGCGGTGCCGCCGACGGCCAACGGCACCGCTGCCGCGACCACCGAGCCGAACACGAGCAGGAGCGCGAGGGCCGCCAGTGGCAGGGAGATCAGCTCGCTGCGCCGGAGGTCGGACTCTGTGACTGCCTGGACGTCCCCGTAGAACGCCGGGCCGCCGCCGACCTGAACGGTCAGGCCCGACACATCGTGAAGCCGGTCCAGGACGGGCGGAATCGCGTCAGGCGAATCGTCGGGTGGCAGATCCAGGAACACGATGTCGTATGCGGTGTGGCGGTCAGCCGAGACCTGGCTGGGTGCCATCGCGTGCGAGAGGATCCGCGTCACGTGGGGCGCGGACGGCACGTCCCGGGTCGCTGCGGCGACGGCCGCGTTCCAGGCGGGGGTCCCGACCCTCATGGAGGGTGAGCTGTAGACGAGGACGAACGCCGAGGGCTCGGTGCCGAGCTCGTCCTGGAGCAGCTGCTTCGCCCGGGCCGATTCCAGGTCGTCGAGGATGAAGCCACCCGGCGACAGAGCCCCTGGCGCGCGCGGCGCGAACGGGATGGCGAGCAGGATCAACGCGATCCAGGTCGCGACGATCCACCATCGGCGGCGCACCGTGAACCGGCCCAGACGCTCGAAGGACACGGGCTACCGGGGTCGCGACGGTGTGAACATGCGGGTCACAGGTAGCATGTTACACGTGATGCGCGGGACGCCCGGTTCGGCCACTGGTTCTGTTAGCATCCGACCCGAAGCGCGCCCTGGCGTCGCGACCAGACCCGCACAAACTGCCCGAGGGCCTCGCGTGACGATCTTCACGATCTGGTTCCAGAACTTCCCGAACAACCTGGTCATCCTGATCGCCGCCTCGGCGGTGGCCGGCGCGTTCGTGTTCACGTTCCTTCGATCGGCGCTGGTCGCCGAGGGCGGCCGCCCCGGCTGGGTGCGCCGGATCACAGGACCCAACGGCAAGCTGCTGTTTGCGATCCTGTTCGTCGTCTGGGCGGTTGTGTTCGGCATCGGGCTGCAGATGGTGCCGCACGAGGGTGCCAGCTCACCATACGGTGGTCTCGGCCTGATCGCCCTGTTCAGCGGCTTCTTCATCGTGATGGGCCTGATCTGGAGCGTGGTCGGCGACTAGCTCTCGCCCGACCGCAGCACTGAGGCCCGGCCACGCGCCGGGCTTCGCGATTCTCCGGCCCGGATGCGCCGAACCCGGCCGGGTGGACCGGCCGGGTTCGTGATCCATTGCTTGTCGGCGGCTTGGCCGCCCCGAGGGTCAGGGCAGCTGCTCGAGGATCGAGCCGGCCAGCTTCTCGTCTGCGAGAAGGATCATGTACACGGTGTCGTCCTTCGGGTAGACGAAGGCGCCGAAGCCACCGGCCGCCTCGCCATAGACCGTCTTGCCGCCCAGCGTCGTCTGAGGCATGGAGCCCATGCCTCCAGTGATGCCGTCGGCAAACTCGGTCGCGGCGATGCCCTTGATCTGGATCGCATAGATCATGGCTGTCGCGTCGCTCGAGGTCGATGTCGCGACAGCGAAGTTGACGTCGTTGAGCGTCTTCCCGTTGGCCTGGAGGATCGGGTCGAGCTCGCTGTCGTTGAGGCCGGCAGCAGCCCCGAAGATGCCGAGCTGACTGCCGTCGTACCCGGCGCGATCGAATGTCACGCCGCCGGCCGTCTCCGGGAGCGATGCGGCGAGATCGTTGACGACGCCACTGCTGCCACCGTCATCTGCGGGGACGGGCTGATCAGTCGCCTGCAGCTCCTCGGTCATCTCCGGCGTGGTCGCCGGCTCCGAGGCCGGGGCGTCGGTGGCAGCCGCCCCGCCGGCGGGCTCCGCGGTCGACGTTGAGGTGCCCCCGCACGCGGCGAGCACCAGCGCGAGGCCGAGGGCACCCGCGACAAGGCGTCGGTCGATCATCATTCGGCAGTTCCTTGTGCACCGAGGGACGTGACTGCCGCGCGGCCCCCGGGCCCCGTATGCGGCGGCCGCACCGTACGTGTGGCGGCAGTCGAGGTCAACCGTCCTTTGGTCCGGTGTCGATGGGAAACGCTCCCTCTGATCGGGGATCGACGCGCCAACCGTAGACGCCTCCGCGGGCCTCCGCTATGATCGCGGTTCATTCAGGATGCATAGGATTTATGCGTTCGACCGCTGGCAGCACACACACGGGTAGAGCGGGTATCGGGAGGTTCGGCAGGTGGCGGAGCAGGCGCAGGGTTCGGGCAGCATGACGGCCGTCGAGGCGGCGCCCTTCGTGAACCAGCGCGATCCGGCCAGGCGGCTGGGTCCGGACGGCAAGCCCGCGGTGAGCCGCCGGGCGCCGATGTGGGCAGACGTCCCCGACGCGAAGTGGAACGACTGGCGCTGGCAGCTGTCGAACCGGGTCAACGACCTCGCCGACATCGAGCAGATCCTTGAGCTCACGGACGAGGAGCGCGAGGGCCTCTCGGCGCCGGACAAGTTTCGGGTTGACGTCACGCCCTACTTCATCAGCCTCATCGACCCCAAGGACCCCAACGACCCGATCCGACGCCAGATCATTCCGCTCGGACGGGAGCTCACCAGCTTCACCGGGATGATGGAGGACAGCCTGGCCGAGGACCGGCACTCGCCGGTGCCTGGTCTCGTCCACCGATACCCGGACCGGGTGCTGATGCTGATCACCACCCAGTGCGCCAGCTACTGTCGCTACTGCACACGCAGCCGGATCGTCGGCGACCCGAGCCAGAACTTCAATCGCCGAGAGCACGAGGCGCAGCTCGACTACATCCGCCGGACGCCGCAGATCCGCGACGTCCTGATCTCGGGCGGCGACGGGCTGACGCTCGCCCCCAAGCTCCTCGAGTCCGTGCTCCGGGGCCTGCGCGAGATCCCGCACGTCGAGGTCATTCGCATCGGGTCGCGGGTGCCGGTCTTCCTGCCACAACGCATCGACGACGAGCTGTGCGACATGCTCGCCAAGTACCACCCGATGTGGCTGAACATCCACGTCAACCACTCCAACGAGATCACGCCCGAGCTCGCTCGCGCGTGCGACAAGCTGAGTCGCGCCGGGATCCCGCTGGGCAACCAGTCGGTGCTGCTGGCAGGCGTCAACGACTGCGTCCACATCCAGCGCGACCTCGTCCACAAGCTTGTCGAGATCCGGGTTCGCCCCTACTACATCTACCAGTGCGACCTCGTGGAGGGCGCCGGCCACTTCCGGACGCCGATCGGCAAGGGGCTCGAGATCATGGAGGGCCTCCGGGGCCACACTTCCGGGTACGCCGTCCCGCAATACATCATCGACGCGCCCGGCGGGGGCGGGAAGATCCCGGTCATGCCCAACTACCTCGTGTCGTACTCGGACCACAAGGTGGTGCTCCGCAACTACGAGGGCTACATCACCACCTACGAGGAACCCACCGAGTACACGCCCCACGACAGCGTGCACTGCTCGTACTGCCAGAACCCGCGACCCGAGCCCGGTCAGGAGGGTCTCACGGGTCTCCTCGACGGCAAGCGGATGTGGATCGAGCCTGCCGGCTTCACCCAGGTTCACGACCGGGGCGCGACCGAGACGCACCGACTCAAGGACCCGTCCAAGTGGGTGCCGTATGGCGTCGGGGCGATCGAGGGCCGGACCGCCGAGGGGGCTCCAGACGGCTCTCTGCCGGTGCTCGAGAGCGGGGCCCCGGCGGCCGAGCACGGGCCGGGCGAGGAGCCGCGACCCGCGGACGGTCAGCCGACGGCAACCGCCAACCACGAGCTGCTCTGACGCTGGTCGCCCGGCGGAGGTGACGGACGGGCGAGCCTGCCCCTGCTCGCTTGAGTCCTGGCGATAGACGCGTGGCGCCGCCGACGATCGCAGCATGCCCGACGCGCGGGTGAACCAGCGCTGAGCGGGGCCGCCCTCGGCTGGAGCACCAGCCGCACGTCGGCTAGAGCAGCTGCCGCTTGAGGGTCTCAGCCACCCAGTCGCGGAATGCCGCCGGTCGCCATCCCCGCTCCGCGACCAGCCGCACGTACAGGCTCGGGTCGTTGATCAGCCACACCACGTCGGCCGCCGCCTCGGGATCGAGCCCGTCGCGGATCCCGCCACGCTCGATGGCGAGCCGGACGATGTTGCCGGCCCCGACACGCCGCTCCTCCTGGATCTTGCCCCACACCGCACGCACCTCCGCATCGGCGCCGGCGGCGCCCCGAATGGCATCGGTGATCGCGCCGACGCGGCCGGCGAGCACGAGCATGAGGTCCGCGTAGGCGTCGAGCATTCCCTCGGCGGTCGTCGCGCGTCGCACACCCTGCGCCCATGGTCGCTGCGGCATCGGCACGGGCTCGTCGTCCCCGACCAGGGCGACGTCATACGCGGTCTTGAGCAGGGTCGCCTTGCCGCCGACCGACGTGAACACGGTGGCGCGACTCACGCCCGCCGCCTGGGCGATCTCGTCGATCGAGGTCGTGACAAACCCCCTCTCGACGAACAGTCGCGTGGCCGCGTCGATCACGTCGCGCCGTGTCGCCGCGGCCTGGGCGCGACGCCGCGGGGAGTCATAGGTGCGGGTGCTTGACATCGTCGCTAGAGTAGCAGTCAAACGATCAGACTCGTAGTCTGATGAATTTCACCACGGGAGCACGAGATGACGGCCCTGACGTCCCAAGACACACCGCTCACCGCGATCGAACGACTACGCTCGGCCATCAATGCCCATGACCTCGAGGCGATGGTCGCCTGCTTCGCAGCCGACTGCGTCAGCGAGCATCCCTGTCACCCGGACCGGAGCTTCACGGGTGCCGATCAGGTTCGCCGCAACTGGACACAGATCCTGGGCGGCGTGCCCGATCTGCATGCGACGCTTATCTCCAGCCGCCCTGACGGCGAGCGCGTGTGGTGCGAGTGGGAGTGGGCGGGAACACGGCGCGATGGTGTTCCGCACCTGATGCGCGGGACCACGATCACGATCGTGAACGAGGAGGGGCTGATCGAGAACACCCGCTTCTACATGGAGCCCGTCCTCCGGGATGGGATCGGGGTGGACGCACAGATCCACCAGGCGATGCAGGGCAGCGCGGCAGGAGCGGCACGATGATCGTCATCGCCGGTGGGACCGGCCGCATGGGCCGCGAGCTCGCCATCCGCCTGGTTGAGCGAGGGCTCCCGGTCCGCGTGCTGGCGCGCGATCCGGCGCGGATCCCCGACTCGCTGCGCGATCGGGTCGAGGCGGTCATCGCCGACGTATCCGAGCCGGGGACGCTGGTCCCGGCGCTCGCCGGTGCCGACACGGTCGTGTCGGCGATCACCGGCTTCGGAGGTCCCGGCGCCGCTGGGGCGCGTGTCGTGGACGGCGACGGCAACATCGCGTTGATCGACGCGGCCGATGCAGCTGGCACCGGCCACTTCGTCCTCCTCTCGGTACGCAGCGCCGCGCCCGACGCCCCGGTGTCGCTGTTTCGCGAGAAGTACCGGGCGGAGCAGCGCCTCGGGCGGGGGCGGATGGCAGGGACGATCATTCGGCCGACCGCCTACATGGAGACATGGATCGACGTCGTCGGACGACCGCTGGTCACCACCGGCAGGACGCGAGTCTTCGGCCGTGGACGTAACCCGATCAACTTCGTGTCGGCGTCGGACGTGGCGGCCATCGCCGATCTCGCGGTCACCGACCCGTCGCTGCGCGGCACCCTGATCGACGCCGTCGGCCCCGAGAACCTCACCATGAACAGCCTGGTCGAAACGGTCCAGCGGGTGACGGGTGCCACCGGCCGGGTCGATCACGCCAGCCCGGGCATGATGCGGGTCCTCGCATCGGTGCTGCGGTTCGCAAGGCCAATCCTCGCCGACCAGGTTCGGGCCGGCCTGCTGATGGACACGGCGGACATGCGCGCCGATCCGGCGGACCGGCTGGCTCGCTTCCCGTCGATCCCGATGACCACGCTCGAGGAGGTCGTGAGGCGCGAGATCGCCCCGGTCGCCGGGCCCGCGGTCGCGCCGCAGCCCGGCTGAGGGATGGCGGCCGGTGACGCCGCTGGTACGCTCCGATACGACGTCACCCCCGTGCCGGAGAGGGCATCCCGATGAGCGATCCCCCCGAGATGGAGCTTCGCCGCCTCGCACCGCAGCCCACCGTCTGCGTGCACCTGGTGATCCCCATGTCCGAGGCGGACATGGGCGCGCTGTTCGGGCGCTATCTGCCGCTGGTCGCCTCGCGACTCCGTGATGTGGGCGCGACGGCTGCCGGCGCACCGTTCGGCCGCTTCCACCAGTGGGGTGGCGACGTGGCGGACATCGAGATCGGGGTCCCGGTTACCGCGCCTCCCGCGGGCCTGCGGCCGTTGTCCGCCGTCGAGCCCGGCGAGCCGGGGGTGTCCGAGCTGCCCGGCGGCCTGGTGGGGGTGGCGCTGCATCGAGGCCCCTACAACGGCCTGCCCGCCGTCTACCCGAAGCTCGGCGAGTGGATCAGGTCCCAGGGGCACACCCCGGGCGAGGGGCCATGGGAGGCGTATCTCGATGACCCTCAGGCAGTCGCTCACGCGACCCTGCGCACCGAGGTCGTCTGGCCGGTCGCCTGACTCGTGAGGGGCGGCGCGGGGCGGTTCCCATGGACGCGGGCGTGTGCTAGCCTTCCAATCCCGACCAATCAACTCGGATATGCGATGCCCCTTCCGCTGACCGTATGCCCGCTCCAGTGACCGCCGAGCCCGGCGTGGTCGGCAACCGGCCCGCGCCCGCCGGCATGCCCGACGCTCTCCTCCAGCCGCCGACGATCGCTGAGTCCAATGACCCGTTCAGCGCGCTCCGCATCGTGGATCTCGTGGCCCGCATCGACCGAGGCCGTCCCGTGCGCATCGACGACCTCGTGGATCGTCTGAACGCGACCTACCTCGACTGGCTGTTCACGCGCGCGGTCGTGGTCGATACGCTGGTCAGGCTCCAGGCGAACTGGATGGCCGACTACCGGAATGCGTCGGGCATCGTCGTCGATGAGGGTCCGGCCGGACCCACCCTCACCCTCGAGGACTCGAGCCGTGTCGACCCCTGGATCGTTCACCAGGCGCAGCGCGAGGCCTCCGCGTGCAAACGCGCGCTCGACGCCTTCGCACGTCGCGACCACATCGCGGGCGGCGGCTGATCGTGCGCCACGTGGTGCCGCGCCGGCCACCGTCCCCGCCCCGCATCGTGGGCCGCTGCTCGTGTCCCGGGCGGGCCCGGTCCGGCTAGGACCGCGTCCGCGTCCTCTCCCCCGCCGGTCTGTCCACGACGGCCGTCGACCGTCCCTGGCAGGACGCGTCCCGTCGATCGGAGCGCGTCCCACCCTTCTCCGCACCCGACAGGAGCCTTGTCCAATGACCGTATCCGGCTACGCACGCGACGTGCTCGTCTCCGCCGAATGGGCCGCAGCCCACCTCGACGACCCGTCGGTCCAATTCGTCGAGGTCGACGTCGACACCGCCGCCTACGACCAGAGCCACATCCCGGGCGCCGTTGCCTGGAGCTGGACGAGCCAGCTCGCCGATGGCGTGCGGCGCGACATCGCCGATCGCGAGGACTTCAGCGAGCTGCTCAGCCAGAGCGGCGTCGGCCCCGACACCACCATCGTCCTCTACGGCGACAACAACAACTGGTTCGCCGCCTGGGCCTACTGGCAGCTCAAGCTGTACGGCGTCGGGCGCGTCAAGCTGCTGAACGGTGGGCGCAAGTTCTGGCTCGATCACAACCTGCCGCTATCCACGGATACGCCGTCGTATGCGGCGAGCGCGATCCAGCTGCCCGAGCCCGAGTTCGCCCTCCGCGCGTTTCGGGATGACATCCTGCCCCGCCTCGGCGACCCGGCGCTCGCGCTCGTGGACGTGCGCTCACCGGCCGAATTCAACGGCGAGGTCATCGCCCCGCCCGGCATGACGGAGACCGCGCAGCGCGCGGGCCATATCCCTGGTGCGGCGTCCATTCCATGGGCGCAAACGGTCCGCGACGATGGGACGTTCAAGGACGCCGGGGAGCTCACGGAGCTTTACGGCTCCAAGGGGATCACGGCGGATCGCGACGTGATCGCCTACTGCCGGATCGGCGAGCGTTCGTCGCACTCGTGGTTCGTTCTCCACGAGCTCCTCGGGTTCGAGCGGGTGCGCAACTACGACGGGTCGTGGACGGAGTGGGGCTCGATGGTCGGGGTGCCGATCGAGCGGGAAGCCTGATCGTTCGCCGGGGTCGCCCACGATCGAGGGCGGCCTCGAGCATCGCCGGGTTGGGCAGCAGGTGCAGCGGATCGACCAGGTCCGCTGCGCTCGCCATCGCCTCGTCGTGCTCGTCGACCCGAAGCCGTGGTTGAGCAACGTGGGGAGCGCCGGGTTGGGACCTGGGTCAGCTGTCGGCCCGGGGTCCGCGGCCATAGCGAGCCATGACGTCGAGCAGCCGGTCGTGGTCGAGCGCATGGGCCGTGATGCCGTCCCGACCCACCATCGTCTCGGCCGCCAGGAGCGCGTTGACGATCGCTGCCTCGGTTGCCTCGACGGTGGCCTTGAACAGGGAGGTGAGGCGGCTGTCGGGCACCATCCGCACGTCCTGTGTCCGAGGCGTGTCAGGGCCCGCGTTGTCCGGGTTGCTGAGGCCGCGGTTGCCGGTGGCGAAGGCGAGGATCAGGTCGCCCGACGAGTTGTTGGCGGTGCTCCCCATGCGCGCCAGGCCGAGGGCGGCGCGCTGGGCAAGCCGTTGACACTGGTGCGGCAGCAGGGGCGCGTCGGTGGCGACGAGGATGATGATCGACCCTGATCCGGGCTCGGGCAGCAGGGCTTCGCGCGCGCGCTCCTCGGGGAACGGGGTCGGCACCTCCGAGACCGGGATCTCGAGACCGACCGGAACGCCATCGACCCGGAGCTGCTCGCGCTCGCCGTAGTTCGCCTGCACGAGCACGCCCACCGTCCAGCCGGGATCGGGCCGAGGCGTCATCCGCGAGGCGCTGCCGATGCCACCCTTGAACTCGTGGCACACCATGCCCGTGCCGCCGCCCACGCCGCCCTGGGCCACCGGGCCATCGGATGCGGCGGCCAGTGCCTGGTCCACGTGCTCGCGCCGGACGTGCAGGCCGTCGATGTCGTTGAGGCCGCCGTCCCAGGTCTCGCCCACCACGGGCAGCGACCACAGCCCGCCGCCGTGGCGGCGATGGGCGATGGCGTGCGCGACAAGCGCGTCTCTGACGACCCCCACGCTGTGTGTGTTGGTGATCGCGACCGGGCCGCCAAGCATCCCGGCCTCGCGGATCCACGCCAGCCCCGTCAGCTCGCCGTTGCCATTGAGCCGATGCGAGCCGGCGAACACGGGCTCGGACCATACGTCCCCGTCGTGGGGCATGACGACCGTGACCCCGGTCCGAATCGGACCGTTGCCGACCACCAGCGGTCCATCCCCGCTGATCAGCGTCGTATGCCCGACGCGCACGCCTGCGACGTCGGTGATCGCGTCGTTGGCCCCGGGCTCCAGGCGGCCGATGCGAAGATCGAGATCGCGGGCAGACATGGGCGTCCTCCATTGCCGGGCGGCGACCCCGGCCCAGGGTCGCGGTCGTCCGTCGCCCCTATCATCGGCCCGTGTCGACCCTGCCGGCGAGCCGATCCGCTGCGCGCACCCACCCCGGGAGCGTGCCTTCGTGGGGTGTCGGCGACGGCCCGGTCATGATCCGGGTGCCCGAGCTGGACGGCATCGCACCCGTCGACGCGGCCGAGGCGTTCCGTGACCTGCCGGGTCTGACCCTGCTGGAGAGCGCCCGGCCGGGACGGACGGGCCGCTGGAGCTACCTCGCCGCCGAACCGCTCGAGGTCCTCGAGGCGCCGGCCGCCGGCGTGGATCCGTTCCGCGAGGCGCGGGTGCTGCTCGGGCGGCTCGACGCACGGCAGGCCGTCCCGGACGTTGCCGGGGCACATCCGCCGTTTGCGGGCGGGCTGGCCGGCTACCTTGGGTACGACCTCGGTCGACGTCTCGAGCGGCTGCCGAGCATTGCCGTGGCCGATCAGAACCTGCCCGACCTCCGGCTCGCGCTCCATGACTGGACGCTCGCCTGGGATCGCCGTGGCGGGGCGGCATGGCTGGCGGGTCGCGCGGTCGACCACGACGGGGACAGGCTCGAGCGCCGGCTTCGTGCCGTGCTCGACCGAGTGGCGGACGGTTGGCAGGCGTCCCGGCACCCGCAGGGCGCGGCGAGCCAGGCCGGTGTGCCCCCCACCGAGCTCCGATCGCGCACCAGCCACACCGAGTGGCTGCGCCAGGTCGAGTCGATCCACGAGTCGATTGCCGCCGGCGCCATCTACCAGGCGAACCTGGCCCGCCGCCTCGAGGCGGCGTTCAGCGGGGACCCATGGCCGATCTTCCGCCGGCTGCGTGCGGGCGATCCGGCGCTGTTCGCCGGCTACCTCGATCTTGGGCCGACACCAGCGGGGACCTCGCGGGCAATCCTGTCCGCATCGCCCGAGCCGTACCTCGCGGTCGATGGTGATGGGGTCGTCACCGCGGACCCGATCAAGGGAACCCGGCCCCGCGGTGCCACGCCGGAGACCGACCGCGCGCTGTTGCGCGAGCTGCTCGCGAGCGCCAAGGACCAGGCCGAGAACGTGATGATCGTGGACGTGCTGCGGAACGATCTCGGCCGCGTCTGCGAGCCGGGCTCGGTGCGGGTGCCGCGGCTGCTTCGGCCGGAGCGAACGGCCGCGGTCCAGCACCTGGTCACCACCGTCGCCGGCCGCCTGCGGCCGGACCGTGATGTGCTCGACCTGCTCGCGGCGTCATTCCCCGGTGGCAGCATCACCGGAGCGCCCAGGATCCGGGCGATGGAGGTGATCGAGTCGCTCGAGCCCGTGCGACGGGGGCCATACTGCGGCAGCATGCTGTGGATAGGCCCCGACCGACGGATGGGCTCGAGCATCATGATCCGCACGCTGGTCGCGGACGGGGGACGACTGACGTTCCACGTCGGGGGCGGGATCACGTGGCGAAGCGACGCGGAGGCGGAGTGGGCGGAGACGGTGGCAAAGGCGGGCGGTCCGCTTCGGGCGCTCGGGGCCGTGGAGGCAGATCGATGACACCGGACCCGCAGCACGTCTGGATCGACGGGGAGCTGCGACCGGCGGCCGCGCCGCATGTCTCCTCGTTCGACCGTGGCTTCCAGCAGGGCGACGGCATCTTCGAGACCCTGCGAGCCCGAGGCGGCCACGTGACCGAGCTGGAGGAGCATGTCGCGCGTCTGCAACGGTCGGCCGACGGGCTGTCCATCGAGCTGCCGACGGACATCGCACGACGCCTGGCCCAGGGGATCGACGCGCTGCTCGCCGCCGATACGCTCGACGGGCCGGATGGCGACGCCTCGATCCGCATCACCGTGTCCCGCGGCTCCTGGTACGAGCGGGGCTTGCTGCCTCCTCGCGGTCAGACGGTCACGCCGACGATCGTGATCCAGGTTTGGCCCGTGCCGCCCGTCCCCGTCGGGCACCTGGAGCAGGGACTCTCGCTGGTGGCGTCGACGATCCGTCGCGACCCGGCCAACCCGCTCCTGACGCTCAAGACAACCAGCCGGATCGACTATGTCTACGCGCGCCTGGAGGCGCGTCGCGCGGGTGCGGACGACGCCCTGTTCCTGACCAATTCGGGGCACCTGTCGGAGGCCACCTCGGCCAACATCGTGCTCATCCGGGAGGCCGCCGACGGCGTCGTGGAGCTGGCAACCCCTGCGCTCGACTGCGCGATCCTGCCCGGGACCACCCGATCCTGGCTGCTGCGCTGGGCGAGCGAGGCGGGATTGCGGCCGATCGAAGGCTGGCTGACGCCTGACGAGCTGGCAGCGGCACACGAATCGTTCGTGTGCTCATCGGTCGCAGGCGTGCTGCCCGTGACCCGGTTCAACGACCATCCGATCGGCGCTGGGCGGCCAGGTCCGTGGACGATGCGCGCCCGGGCCGCGCGAGAGGCGTTCATTCGCGGCGACTGATCGGCGGGTCGACCTAGACTCTTCGGATGACCCGTGACGAGCTCATCCTCAGAACCCGCCAGCTGATCGCCGAGGGCGAACGGCTTCACGCTCAGCCCTCGCTGACCGCGCTCCAGACCTGGCTCCAGCTGTCCGACGACCTGCTCGCGACCGCCTGGGGAACGATGGATCGCTATCACCTCGCGTGGCTGATGGTCGGCAAGCCGAAGGACATCGTGCGCGGGCGAGCGATGACCGATGCGGAAGAGGCGGCCTACGTGCGCGAGGTTGCGGGCCAGAAGACGTCCGCCCTCCGGATGAGTCTCGATGCCGCCGAGCGTCAGGGCATGCCGTTCCGCGGAGAGACGGGGGGCGTCGGTGCCGGCCAGGGCATGGGCGAGGTGCCGAAGGCGGACGCGTCGGATGCGAACCCGGACGCGGACACGGCCGCTGGTCCGGAGCCGGCGGCCGGGCCGGAGGGCCATCGCGCGATCCCGCTCGATCCTGCAATGCAGCAGCGTCTCGATGAGGTTCGGCGGGCCGCCGCCGAGCACGCCGAGCACGACCCGAACGCCCCACGCCGTGCTCCCCGCCCGGACCGGTTGCAGCGATGACGCGCGCCCGAACCGTGGCGATGGGTGGCGTCCGGGACGTCCCGGTCCCCGACCCGATCGCCCGCGACTACCTGCTCCTCGCGCTCCGCATCGACCAGCACGCGCCGGGCACCGTGGACGCCTATATCGGTCCGGCCGATCTCAAGGCGCAGGTGGACACGGAGCAGCTGCGACCGGCAGCGAGGCTCGCCGATGATGCCGCGGCTCTGCGCGACCGGCTCGACGCCGAGGTCGACGCCGCGGATCGCCGGGACTGGCTCGATCTGCAGCTGGTGGCCATCGAAACGCTGGCGCGGGTCCAGGCCGGGGAGCGGATCGGCTACCTCGAGCAGGTCACGCGTTGCTTCGCGCACACGCCGACCCGCACCCCGGAGACGGACCTGGATCGCGTGGCGGCTGAGCTCGACACGCTGCTGCCGGGCGACGGCCAGCTGGCTGACCGGCTGGCCGACGAGGATCGTCGCTGGATGGTCGAGCCGGATCGGCTGCCGTCGGTGGTGGATCGATTGATCGAGCGCCACCGAGCGCGAGCCCGCGAGCTGTTCGACGTGCCCGAGGGCGAGGCGCTGCAGCTGTCGTTCGTTCGCGGTCAGCCATGGGCCGCCTACAACTGGTACGAGGGCGGGCTGCGGTCGCGCATCGACGTCAACATCGACCGGCCGATCGAGCTCACTCGCCTCGTGGGCATGCTCGCCCACGAGGCCTTCCCGGGCCACCACCTCGAGCACACCGCGAAAGAGCGGGCGCTCATCGAAGATGCTGGACGCATGGAGGCCAGCGTGCTGCTGATCAACACCCCCGAGTGCCTGATCTCGGAGGGTCTCGCCGAGGCGGGACGGGCGTTCGCCGTCGGGGACGGCGAGCTGACCGACCTGTTGGTCGAGCTTGCCCCGAGCGTTGGGAGCGCGCTCGGGCACGACGGTGCCTCGCTGGTGGCAGCGGCGGAGCGGACCGCAACCATCAGTTCTCTCCGCCACGCGCTGGACGCGGTGCGCGTCAACGCGGCGCTGGCGCTCCACGAGGATGGCTGGCCGCGACCGCGCGTCGTCGACTACCTGGTCGAGGCCGGACGGTTCAGCCCGGAGGCAGCCGAGCAGCGGCTCGCGTTCATCGAGCACCCGATGTGGCGGCTCTACGTGCACGCGTATCCCGAGGGTGAAGCCCTGGTCCGCCGCTGGCTCGAGGGGGTCGCGGAGCCCGAGCGACCGGCCCGCTTCTCCCGGCTGCTGCACGAGCAGCTGACCCCGCCCGCCCTCGCGCGCAAGGCGGGCCCAGCCGACACGGCCGCCTGAGCGTCGCCGTGCGGTCGCGGGCGCCGACTCCCGGGATCGATCAGCGTGCGCGCACGGCGGCGACGGCGGCTGCGGCCAGCACCAGCATCGGCGCCAGGAGCCCGAACCGCGCGTCCGCATAGGCGACCGGACCCAGCACGCCGCCCTCGACCAGCGCCCACGCCCACAGCAGCAGCAGCCCGCCGACCACGGAACCCCCCGCCAGGAGCGCACCCATGGTCGGCCGCAGCCATCTCCGATCGGCACGTCGGATCGGCATCGCCCAGATCACCGCGAGCGCGACCGCCCAGCCGATGAAGGCAGCCAGCACGAGCATGCCGGGACCGAGATCAAACGAACCCAGCACCCCGACAAGGATGGCGCCGGCGACGACCGTGGCGGCGATCGCACCGACAGCTGCGACACGGCCAGGACCCGCTGCGACGCGCCCGGGTCGATCTGCGCTCGAGGCACCCGCACCATAGCGCTCGCCCGGCGCGCGCTCGAGTCGGTGCGGGACCCGATCGACGGGCGCGCGATCGCCGGGCTCCGGGTCGCTCGTCGGTGGCCGACCGGCCGATGCCAGGTTCTCGTCATCCATGACGAGGATGCTACGCGGGGACGCGCGGGACGGTATCCTCAACCACCGTGGGTCACCCCTCGCTCGGCCAGCCGCCCCGCAGCCTCCACGTCCAGCCGGAGGCGGCCGCGACGCTGCGCGCGGCCCGGTCCGCGATCGCGGCACGGGCGCTCGAGATCGCGGTCGATGCCGACCCCACGATGCGGGAGCGCCATGACGAGGCGGGCCTGCGCAACCTGCTGCGTGACGCTGAGGTCTTCACCGACCGACTGGCACTCTGTGTCGCCGGCGACGACCCGTACTGGCTGCGCGAGTTCGCGGATCAGACGGCGCCCGTCTTCCGACGCCGGAAGGTGCCCGTCGATGACGTCGTCCAGGTGTGCGACGGCATCCGCGCGGGTGCGCGTGGCGTGGTCGACGAGTCCGTGATGCCGTCGGTCGACCGCGCGATCGACGCCGCGATCGAGATCTTCCGCTGGTACCGGACCCTCGCCGGTGACGCGCGCCGACGCAACCCCATCGTCGCGGCTCTGTACAAGGGCATCTAGGGACCGGCGATGACGATCAAATGGGTCAAGGTCGATCCGCTCGTGATGAATGGTGAGCCGTTCTGCTACGGCACGCGGCTGACCGTGCGCCAGGTGCTCGAGCTGCGGGCGAATGGCTACTCGGTGGTGGACCTGATGAAGGACTTCCCCGAGCTCAAGCGGATGGGGATCGCCTCGGCCTACGCCTACGCGGCGGACCACCGTGACCGGTACGGAGACTTCTTCGAGCCCGATGGCTCGCTCGCGGGCCCCGGCTTCACCGAGGACGAGGCGGCCATGCTGCCTCCGAGCCTGCGCAAGCCCGGGATCGTGGTCAAGGCCACGGCGGCCGCGTAGGTCTCGGTCCTTCCGCGACCGCAGGCGACCTCCGTCGCGTCATCGTCCCGCGGCCAGGCCTCCCGGCGCCAGGTTCGGCCCGGTCACCAGGACGTCGCCTGACAGCTCCTCGCCATCCGGCCTTCGGACGAGGTACCGGTGATGGATCTCGACCGCACCCGACGCCAGCGTCGAGCTCACGGCGCAGTACTTGGTCGCCGACAGCTCGATCGCCCGGCGGACCGCCTCCGGGTCGACTGCCTCGCCCTCAACCACGTGGACGACCTCGAACTGCGAGAACGCATGGGGATGCGCGTCCCCCTGCACGCCACTGACACGCACCTCGTAGTGGCTCACGGCCTGGCGCTTCTTGCGCAGGATCGAGATCACGTCCATCGCCGTGCATCCCGCCAGCGCGGCACCCACGATCTCCGCGGGCCGCGCCCCCGTGTCGCGCTCGCCGTCATCGAGCACGATCGTGTGCCCGCTGCCCATCGCCACCTCGAACCGCAGCTGGTCGTCGGTGAGCGTGGCCACCGCGGTCTTGGTGGTCATGCCGGGATCTCCGGCGGAGACGCCTGCTCGATCGCCTCCATGGCCCGGAGGAGCCTCTCGCGGGCGTCGGCCGCGACCTCGGCCACCTCCGGATTGTCGACCAGGCCCAGCGCGGCCTGTGGGTCCATCGCCTCCACGACAACGGCGTCGCCGGCAACGCGGATCACGACATTGCATGGCAGCAGCGCCCCCACGGCCGGCTCCGCCTCGAGCGCCCGGTGGGCGAGTGGCGGGCTGCAGGCGCCAAGGATCAGGTAGGGATCGCGGGTCACGCCCAGCTTGGCGCGCAGCGTGGCTGCCACGTCGATCTCGGTCAGGACGCCGAAACCCTCGGCGCGCAAGGCCCCCTCGACGCCCTCGCGGACGTCGTCGAAGGACGCGCTGAGGCGCGTGCCGAAGGTGTAGCGATCGGTGAACATCGGGGCCTCCGTTGGATTGGCCCCATGGTGCCGCTAGTTGCGTGTTTGCGCAAATGGACGAATCAAAACGTCGCCCTTCCGGGCCGCCGGCTATTTCCGAGTTAGGTGGTAGGATTTCGCGACGATGACCAATTCGCAGCCCTCCCAGACCACCGCCGCACCGGCGTCCGACCCGGCGTCGACCGCGACGGCCGATCCTGCCTCGGCAACGACGGCCGACCCTGCCTTCGATGCGCAGCGACGCGCGACGGAGCTGGCCATCCTCGATGCTCTTCGCGCGGTCGTGGATCCCGAGATCGGCATGAACGTGGTCGAGCTTGCGCTGATCAAGCAGATCGTCCTCGGTCCTGACTCGACCGAGGTCAAGATGATCCTGACCACGCCGTTCTGTCCGTACGCCGGCGCCATGATCCAGCAGGTCAAGGAACAGGCCGAGAGCGTGGTCGAGCACTCGGTCAAGGTGACGCTGCTCGCGGAACGCTGGGATCCGCGCGATGCGGGCCTGATGTGGTGAGCGCCTCCGTCGCATGACCCGCCAGCTGCCCTACGAGAGCGCCGTCGCCACCGGGCGCGGCGACGATGGGTCGACCGGTCTGCTGTTCAGCCAGGACCGCGTCCGCAAGGACGATCTGCGGACCGAGGCGTTCGGCACCGTCGACGAGGCCGTCGCCGCCCTTGGTCTCGCGCGCGCCGAGCTACAGATGAAGGAGCAGTACGGAGTCCTCACTGCGGGCCTTGGTCGCCTGCCTGAGCTCCTGCTCCGGCTCCAGCGTGAGCTGTTCGTCGTCGGCGCCGAGCTGGCGACCGCACCGGCATCCCGCAACCGTCAACAGGACGGGGCCACGCGTGTCTCCGCGGTGATGGTCGAGGACCTGGACGCGACGTTGCGCGAGATGGAGGCAGCGATTGAGCTGCCGCGCGAGTTCGTCGTCCCCGGCGAGACGCGACTGAGCGCCACCCTGGAGCTGGCGCGCACGATCGTCCGCCGGGCCGAGAGACGCACGGTCACGCTGGCATCGGCCGATATCGCCATCGCCGACGGCCAGGTCCTGCCGTATCTCAACCGGCTGGCCGACCTGCTGTGGATCCTTGCGCGTGCTGCGGAGCACGCCGAGGAGCGAGGAGTGACGACGGCCCGGAGCCATCGTCCCACGGACACCCAGTCTGACTGACCCCCTTTCAAGAGGAGCCAATTCGTGAACACCACCCCCGCCACGCCCTCGCAGCTCGGGGTACGGCCCGCGCCGGCGCTCGTCCAGCAGCTGCTGGTGGGCGCCTTCGGCTGGATGTTTGCCGGGCTCATGCTGTCGGCCGGCGTTGCGTATCTCACCGCGACCAGCGAGACCCTGTTCAACTTCGCCACCCAGTGGTGGCTGCTGATCGTGATCGGAACGTTCATCCTTGCGATCGGGATCCAGGCCACGATCCGGCGCGTGTCACCGACAATCAGCCTTGCGCTGTTCTTCGTCTACGCGGCGTCGATGGGACTCATGATCGGCGTGATCGTGTGGGCGGTCATACAGGAGCCGGGCGGCGTCGGCGCCGTGTCGGCCGCGTTCTTCTCGGCCTCCGCGATGTTCGGTGCCGCGGCGTTCTACGGCGCGGTCACCAAGCGGGAGCTGGCCCGGCTGGGCGGGCTGCTGTTCATGGGCCTGATCGGCATCATCGTCGCCTCGTTCGTGAACATCCTCATCGGCTCCGCCACCATCAACTGGGTGATCTCGGTCCTCGGCGTGGTGCTGTTCACGGGGCTGACCGCCTACGACGTTCAGCGGATCTCGCGCGGCGACTTCGCCGCCTGGACCGGCTCCCCGGAGCGAGGGTCGATCATGGCGGCGCTCCACCTCTATCTCAACTTCATCAACCTGTTCCTGTTCCTGCTCCGCATCTTCGGCGGCTCACGGAACTAGATCGCAGAATCAGGGGGTCACGATGCGGATCGCCATCATCGGGGCGGGCAACGTTGGCGGGGGGCTGGGCAAGGCCTTCGCGGCCGTGGGCCATGATGTCGTGTTCGGAGTGCGGGACCCCGACAGCACCAAGACGTTGGCCGCCCTCGGCGAGGTGCCAGCGGCAACGGCCGCGTCTCCCTCCGACGCGGTCGACGGGGCTGACGTGATCGTGTTCGCGGTCCGTCCGGCTGCGATCGGCGCGATGGTCAAGGACCTGCCGCCGCTGGCCGATCGGATCGTGATCGACGCCATGAACCGCTTCGACGGCGATCCGCTACGGTCCACCACCGACGACCTCGCAGACCTCCTGCCGGGGGCCAAGCTCGCGAAGGCGTTCAATACGATCGGGTTCGAGAACTTCACCAACGCGCGGGACCGCGAAACACCGGTCGCGATGTTCGTGGCCGCGGACGACGCCGATGCGAAGCGAGTGGCGCTGGGGCTTGCGACCGAGATCGGGTTCGAGGCCGAAGATGCCGGTGGGCTCGTGAACGCCAGGCCCCTCGAGGAGATGGTGCGCGTCTGGATCGCGCTGACCCAGACCCACGGCCGGACGATCGGGTTCGCGCTGTCCCGTTCATGACGGCTCAGATCGGCGTCGTCTCCGCGCCCCAGCCGGCCACCAGAACGCCATACAGGACGACGACGTTGACGGCCACCGAGCCGATCGTGGATCCGGTCGTGAAGGCGTGCGGAAACAGGGCGGTCCCGAGCAGCGATGCCGCCGCCGAGGCCACGGCCACACCCCGCCACCACGGCTGACCGGTGAGCACGCCCGCCGCCGCAAGGACGAACCCCACCGTCGGCACCAGGAACACAACGCCGGCCGCAATCCGGCCCGCGTTCTCGCCGGCGATCGCTGAGACCAGCCACGATTGACTCGAAAGGCCGTCGAAACGAGCGATCCCCCAAGCGGGAAGCCAGCCCAGCACGTGCCCGATGCCGTGCGCTCCGAGCACCCCTGCCGCAATCAGCTTGATCACTCCTGCATCCATGTCCCTGTCTCCTCGTCCGTGCGCCCGGGACCCTTCTTGTTCGGTCACGGACGAGCGTACGCCGTACGCATGCGTACTATGTACGCTATACTCTCTCTATGACATCTGAGCCGATTGACATCAATCGGGCCGCCGTTCGGCCCATCCTCACTCGGGATCGCATCGTCGAAGCGGCCGTCGCGGTCGTGGACGAGTCCGGGATCGACGGATTGACCATGCGCGCCGTGAGCAAACAGCTCGGGGCGGGGACGATGTCGCTCTACCGGCACGTTTCGAGCCGTGAGGAGCTGCTCGATCTGGTGCTGGAGGCGATGGCCGGCGAGATCCGCGTCTCGCCGTTATCCGGACGCTGGCGCGACGACCTCGCCTCGATCGCACGCGACATGCGTGTCGGATTGCTGAAGCGGCCGCAGCTGACCGTCCTGCTCACGTCTCGCTCCGGGCAGGGCGGGGCGGAGCTGCCGATGCTGGATCGCACCCTGGGCGTGCTCCGAGATGCGGGCTTTGGTCGGCGCGGGGCGGTCCGGGCCAACCACGCCCTCGGCAACTACGTGGCGGGCGCCGCCCTGTGGGAGGCCGTCGGCCTGGCCGGCACGCGGGGCGAGACCCGCGAGGCGCAGCGCCAGGCGGTTGCGGACATGACGGCGGCGCTGCCTCCCGACGTGTTCCCGAACCTCGCCTGGGTTGGGCCCAAGATCTCTGCGGACAACGTGGACGACCGGTTCGAGTTCGGACTGACGTTCCTCCTCGATGGCTTCGAGGCGTATCTCGCCCGACGCAAGGGGTGATGCCCTGGCGGAGGTGCGCCACTGGGGGAGGGTCAGTTGGCAGAACCAAGCGACAGGTCGGGCCTCCGCAGCGTGCGCGGTCCCCAGTGAAGCTGAGTCTCGAGCTGTGGCGACCTATCCGACGCGCCCTTGCGCTCTTGGCAGCGGGGCTGCTGGTTGCCGCCTGCTACACGGGCCCTGTCGCGAGCCACTTCGTCGAGGTAGCCGACGAGTTGCCCATCCCCGCTGACTGGCAGCTCATGCAGTCGGTAACGCATGGGCCCGACCAGGCGGACGGCTGCGACCCCTTGATCGGTCTCTTCTGTCCAGCTGCCATCCGGGTCTTCCTCGTCGATCGCGACGCGACCGCCGTGTACGCGCAGGCGAGCGACATGGCGCGCAGTGCCGGATTCGAACTGTCGACGGATCAGCGCCCATGCCCCAGCAGCACTCGGCCGGACGTGGCGTGTGAGCTCTGGACGCGCCGCGGTGGCGATGCCCTCGTGGTCTTCGTCTACCGCACCCCTGCCGTCGCCGGACTCGATGACGCGCCGCGCGGCACGACCGCGGTCAAGCTCACGGTGTATGGCGGGTCAGATATTCAAGCCTCAGGGGGGTGAGATCCTCGCAAGCTGGCGGTCACCCTGGTCTTCTTGCACTGCGCCGGGACGGGGCTGAGCCGGCAACTTCCAGGCGTCCTATCCACTACCCACCCACTCGTTGACGCATTTCGGGGGCCGCACTAGACTCAATCCCGACGAAATCGGTCGGAATTCCCCGGCGCGGCGGCCCCTCGCCGCGGGCGTCCCCCTGGGGAACTCCGACCCGTCGTCAAGCGACCCGACCCGACGAGGACCGATCCCCTGACATCACGCGCGAGCTTCCACGGATCCGGCGCCCTGGCGTTCAGCACCAAGGGCGAGTACGGAGTGCGGCTCATGGTCCAGCTGGGACGGCGATACGGCACGGGACCGGCGAGCCTGGCCGAGATCGCCCAGGTCGAGGATCTGCCACGGGCTTACCTCGAGCAGCTGGTCACCAGCCTGCGCGATGCTGACCTCGTCGTGTCCACGCGCGGCGCGCGTGGCGGTTACGAGCTGGCGATGTCGCCGTCGGATATCCGGATGAGCGACGTCCTACGGGCGCTCGAGGGGCCCATCGCCCCGATGATCTGCGCCACGGACGATCCGGAGCACGTGACCTGCGAGCGATCGGCCCGGTGCACGGTGAACGTGCTATGGACCCGGGTTCACGACGCGATCGCCGACACGCTCGACTCCATCAGCCTGGCGGACCTCGTCCCGGTTCGTCACATCACCATCGACACGCCAGCGAGCCCGATGGCGCAGCTGGCATCGACCTCCAGGAGCATTTCGTGACCGACTCGAACGACCGCGAGCTCGTCATCTCGGACCTTCGGGTCGCCCCGGCCGCCCACCCTGACCAGGAGATCCTGAAGGGGATCGACCTCACGATCCGCAAGGGCGAGACCCACGCGATCATGGGCCCCAATGGCTCGGGCAAGACCACGCTCGCCTACGCGCTCATGGGCCACCCGTCGTACATCGTGAGGTCGGGCGAGGTGCGTTGGAAGGGCCGCAACCTGCTGACGCTCACGCCCGACAAGCGCTCGCGGCTGGGCCTCTTCCTCGCCTTCCAGTATCCGACGGCGGTTCCGGGTCTGTCCGTCGCATCGTTCATCCGGAGCGCGCTCAACGCGAAGCTCCAGGGCGTGGACAAGACCGGCGACGTCGACCCGACCGACCCCACCCGGGGCGGTGTGTCGATGCTCGACTTCCGGCGCCAGATGCGCGAGAAGATGGCGCTCCTCAAGATGGAGGACAGCTTCGCCGCGCGGTACGTCAATGACGGCTTCTCGGGTGGCGAGAAGAAGCGCCTCGAGATGCTCCAGATGGCGATGCTGTCACCGGAGTTCGCGATCCTCGACGAGACTGATTCGGGGCTCGACATCGACGCGCTGCGGATCGTGGCCGAGGGCGTCAACGCGATGCTCAACCCGGAGATGGGCGTGCTCCTGATCACGCACTACCAGCGCCTGCTCAACTACATCACGCCCGATTTCGTGCACGTCCTGGCCGCCGGCCGGATCGTGAAGTCGGGCGGCAAGGACCTGGCGCTGCGACTCGAGGACGAGGGCTACGGCCCGATCCTGCGCGAGGCGGGGCTCGAGGCCGACGTCCCCGATGACGCGCTCGCGGTGCCCCAGGAGCCGGAGGTAGCCGGCGCAAGCCGGTAGGCGAGCAGTGGCGACCGAGATCGAACCCCGGGCATCCGCGCTGACGACGCCGGCGATGAACGGTGGGACGGCGATGGCCGGCGAGGCTGCGGCGGCCGCTGGAACCGCGATGGGCGGTCCGGCACCGGTGCGCCCGCCGCTCGACCCCGTCGCGCTGCGTGCCGACTTCCCGATCCTCGACCAGTCGATCCATGGCCATCCGCTGGTCTATCTCGACTCAGCTGCCACATCGCAGAAGCCGTCGCTCGTGATCGACGCGGTCAACGACTACTACCGCCGCTACAACGCCAACGTGCATCGCGGGATCTACGAGATCGGCGAGCGGGCGACCGCGGCTTACGAGGCGGCCCGCGCGTCAACGGCGCGGTTCCTCGGCGTCGAGGACGCGCACGAGATCGTGTTCACGCGCAACGCGACCGAGGCGATCAACCTGGTCGCGTACTCGTGGGGCCGCCGGAACATCAGCCGGGGCGACGTGATCGTGCTGACCGAGATGGAGCACCACGCGAACCTCGTTCCGTGGCAGCTGCTCGCCCAGGAGGCGGACGCGGACCTCGAGTTCATCCCCATCACCGACGATGGGCTGCTGCGCATGGACGTGTTCGAGGTGCTCCTGCGGCTCAAGCCGAAGCTGGTCGCGTTCGCCCACGTCTCGAACACGCTGGGCACCATCAACCCGGTCGAGGAGCTGACGCGACGCGCGCACGAGGCGGGGGCGCTGGTCCTCGTCGACGGCGCCCAGGCGGTGCCACACCTCCCCGTCGATGTGACGGCCATCGGCTGCGACTTCTACACGTTCAGTGGGCACAAGATGCTCGCTCCCACGGGCTCCGGCGCGCTGTGGGGCCGCCGCGAGCTGCTCGAGTCGATGCCGCCGTTCCTCGCGGGCGGCGAGATGATTCGTGAGGTGCACCTCCGTCGTTCCGAGTGGAACGACATCCCGTGGAAGTTCGAGGCTGGCACGCCTGACATCTCGGCGGCGGTCGGACTTGGTGCCGCAACGGACTACCTGTCGGCGCTGGGCATGGACCGGGTGGCAACGCACGAGCGCGAGCTCGTCATGTACGCGCTCGAGATGCTGCCGCGTGAGGTGCCGGGGATCGAGATCTACGGGCCGTCCGCGGAGCATCGGGGCGGCGTGGTGTCGTTCAACCTGCCCGGGATCCACCCGCACGATGTCGCGCAGGTCCTGGACCGCTTCGGGATCGCCGTCCGGGCCGGCCACCACTGCACGATGCCGCTCCATGAGCGCCTGGACCTGGCCGCCACCGTGCGTGCCAGCTTCAGCGTCTACACGACGAAAGCCGACCTCGATGCCCTGGCCGCCGGCCTGCGCGAGGTGGTCACGCTGTTCGGCGCCGAGCCTCCGCTATCCTGAGCCTTCCAATGGACGATCTGTATCGCGACTACATCCTCGAGCACTATCGACGGCCCCACAACTTCGGGGTCATCGAGGAGCCGTCCGCCTCGTTCGAGGGATCCAATCCATTGTGCGGGGATCGGATCACGATGCAGGTGACCGTCCGTGACGGGGTCGTGGAGAAGATCGGGTTCACGGGTCGCGGGTGCGCGATCAGCCAGGCCTCGGCGTCGCTGTTGACCGATGAGGTCAAGGGCAAGCCGCTCGAGGCGGTCGTGGAGCTGGGTGCGTCGGACCTGCTCGACCTGCTCGGGATCGAGATCAGCCCCGCGCGGCTCAAGTGCGCGATGCTCAGCTATGACTCGCTCCAGCACCTGCTGGACGAGGTCGGTGCCAAGCCGCTCCCCGTGAAGGAGCCGAGCTGATGCGCTGCTGCTCGTGTCGCCGGCCGGCCTGAGCCGGCACCAGCCAGCACGTGCGTGGGTTCCCACGACCACCCGTCCGCACGCGTTCCCCCGATCGTTCCCCTCCGTCCCCGGCGAACCGCCGACCTCTGCGGCGATCTGCCGTCCATCGGGAGCACCCCGTCGTCATGTCACGTACCTACGCTGAACTCCTCCGCGAAGCCCGGACCGAGGTCCCGGAGATCGAGCCCGCCGAGACGGATGCCCTCCGCCAGCGAGGCGAGGTCTCCCTGATCGACGTCCGCGAGACCGACGAGTGGGACCAGGGCTACATCCCCGGTGCCAGCCACGTCTCACGCAGCTACCTCGAGCAGCAGATCGACGCTGCCGTACCGGATCGCGACGCGCCCGTGGTGCTCTACTGTGCCGGCGGCATCCGCTCGCTGTTCGCGGGCCAGGTGATGCGCGCCATGGGCTACACGAACATCCGCTCGATGAGCGGCGGGTTCCAGGCCTGGAAGGGCCAGGGGCTCGAGTGGACGCAACCGCCGCACCTGACGGATCAGCAGAAGCAGCGGTACAGCCGCCACCTGCTGATCCCCGAGGTCGGGTCCGACGGCCAGGCGAAGCTGCTCGCATCGAAGGTGCTGCTGATCGGCGCCGGCGGCCTGGGCTCTCCGGCCGCGCTGTACCTTGCGGCCGCCGGCGTGGGCACGATCGGGATCGTGGATTTCGACGTCGTTGACCTCTCGAACCTCCAGCGCCAGGTGATCCACACCAACGATCGTGTGGGCGAGAAGAAGACCGAGTCAGCGCGGCGGACCCTGACCGCGCTCAACCCGGACGTGACCGTGGTGGCGCACGAGGAGATGCTGGTCGCGGACAACGTCGAGCGGCTGATCGAGGGCTATGACGTCATCCTCGACGGGACCGACACGTTCGAGACGCGCTACACGCTCAACGACGCTGCCGTCGCGGCCGGCATCCCCGTCGTGCACGCGTCGGTGTTCCGGTTCGAGGGCCAGCTGACCACGTTCGTGCCGTATGAAGGCCCCTGCTACCGCTGCCTGTACCCGACGCCGCCGCCGCCCGAGCTTGCCCCAGGCTGCTCGGTGGCCGGTGTCCTGGGCGTCGTGCCCGGGATCATGGGGCTGCTCCAGGCAAACGAGGTGCTCAAGCTGCTGCTCGGGATCGGCGACACGCTCGCCGGGCGGCTGCTGCTGTTCGACGCCCTGTCGACGGAGTTCACTGAGCTCCGCCTGCGACGGGACCCGGAGTGCCCGGCGTGCTCCGATACGGCACGGGCCGCTCGAGCGGCAGGGACGCCGCTGCCGGTGCCTGCGGTGACCGACGGCGTCTTCACCCTGGGGGCCGCCCGATGAGCACTGTCAAGTTCCCGGCGGTGCTGCGCGCGAACGTGGGAGGCGCCCGCGAGGTGGAGGTGGATGGCACGACGATCGGGCAGGTACTCGATTCGCTGGCCGGCACCTACCCGGCGCTGCGCGACCAGCTGTTCACCCCCGATGGTGAGCTCAACCGTTTCATCAACATCTACGTCAACGGTCAGGACGTCCGATATCTCGACGGCCGTGCGACCCCGGTCGTCGAGCACGACGAGGTTCGGCTGCTCCCGGCGATGGCCGGTGGAGCGGGCGGTCCGACATGACCGGAACCGTCAGCCTCCACGGGCTGGCGCACGAGGCCGATGAACGCCACGGCGGACGCTACGAGTCGATCCTCGACGCTGTCGGGCACACGCCGCTGGTCGCGATCCCGCGGATGAGCCCCAACCCCGCCGTCCGGCTGTACGCGAAGCTCGAGATGTACAACCCGACGGGCTCGGTCAAGGACCGCGTCGCGAAGTACCTGGTCGAGGATCTCGAGCGGCGCGGGCTGCTCGCCCACGACTCGATCATCCTCGAGCCGACATCGGGCAACACGGGGATCGCCCTCGCGATGATCGGTCGTCGCAGGGGATACCGGGTGGCGCTCGTGATGCCCGACAACGTGACCGCCGAGCGGCGCCAGGTCGCCGCCCTGTTTGGCGCCGAGATCATCGACTCGCCCGGTAGCCAGGGCTCCAACGGCGCGATCGCGCTGGCCAAGGAGCTGGCAGCCCGCGATCCGCGGTTCGTGATGCCCTACCAGTACGGGAACCCGGCCAACCCGCTCGCGCACTACGAGACGACAGGACCGGAGATCCTCGCCGACTGCCCGGAGATCGACGTATTCGTCGCGGGCCTCGGAACGTCGGGGACGCTGATGGGCACGGGGCGCTATCTGCGCGAGCACAAGCCGGACGTGCGGATCGTCGCCGCTGAGCCACTCCCCGGTGAGAACGTGCAGGGTCTGCGATCGCTCGAGGAAGGCTTCGTGCCCGAGATCCTCGACCCAGACATGCTCGACGCGAAGTACCTGGTCTCGAACCGTGACGCCGTCGAGGCGCTGCGGGATCTCGTGTTCCGTGAGGGAGTGTTCGCGGGGCCATCGTGCGGTGCCGTGCTCGTGGCGGCCGCGCGCGAGGCACAACGGATGAGCGGCGGGACGATCGTGGCTCTCCTCCCGGATGGCGGCTGGAAGTACCTCTCGGCCGGCACCTTCGAGCGGGACCTCGACGAGATGGAGGCCGACTTCGAGGGCGGGGTCAACTGGTGGTGACCGAGGGGTCGGAGCCGACCCACCCAGGCCCGGCCCGCGTCCGGCTTCCGCACGAGATGGCGGACGCGATCGTGGCGCAGGCTGAAGCCGAGTACCCAAACGAGGCCTGCGGGATCGTCATCGGTACCGGGCCCGCCGCGGATGGCGGCACGGCCCGCCGCTATGTTGCGTGTCGGAACGTGGCGGCGTCGCCATATCGCTATGCGATCGACAGCCAGGAGGCCCTGCGCCTCTCGATCGAGGCCGATGACGCCGGCGAGGAGTTCTGGGCCATCGTCCACTCGCACGTCCGGTCGCCGGCCGTCCCATCGCCGACCGACGTCGGCCTCGCCTTCTGGCCCGACGCCCTGTACATCCTCGTGTCCCTCGCCGACGACCAGGCGTCGCCGCTGGGGGAGCGTTCCCTGCGTGCGTGGCGCATCCGTGACGGGGTCTCGTTCGAGGTGGCGGTCGAGCTCGCATGACCGCCCGGCCCGACGACGTGGATCGCGGTCGGGTCGCGTGGCTGCTCGCGGGCGCCGGGGCGGTCCTTGCTGGCACGCTCCTCGGCTGGAGCGGCGGGCTGCTCGAGGCCATCGCCACACCGCCCGCTCTCGTGCGAGCGGCACTTGTCGCCGCCAGCACCCTCGTCGGTCTTGCGCTGCTCCGAGAGTCCGTCCGCCGAATCTCCGATGGTCGGCGCGTGCCCACGTCCGAGATGACCGGGCGAGATGTGGCGCTCATCATCCGCGCGGTGAGGCTCGTGTTCCTGTCCGTTGCCGCCTTCGCGGCCGCTGCGGGCTGGCTCGTGGGGCACCCGCTGCCGTTCGTCGTGGCTCTCGTCATCGCCGGCATCGACATCCTCGAGACGTCGCTGCTGCTGCTGGTGGTCACGCTCAGGCGGGAGGGTTGAGCAGCCCCCGGCGGGGCCATCGGCGTCGGGCAGGCCCATCGACGCGCGGCAGCCCAATCGACGTCGGCAGGCCCATCAGCCTCGGGCGGTCTGACCTTCATCCTTCACGCACATCGCCAGAGTTCACTGCTGTTCGTGATGACAATCTGGGCATCATTGCCGGGCGCAGCGGCGTGAGCTGCGGATTCGCTGGGCATCACAGGATGGATGTTGGGCCATCAACACGCGCCGCCTCGGTAAGCGTGCTCGTCTTCCGACAGCGAGGTGGCTGGACCGTAGCCGGCTCGGCCCCGGACGGGCGGCGGTTGGATGGGACCCATGATGTTCTCGCGGCCGAGGCCATCCAACGTGATGATGAGGCGGGCGAGGCGGCGCGACCCACAGCCTTGGAGCCCACGCTCGACACGTGAGATACCCGCCTGGTTGACGCCAGCGCGAGCCGCAAGCGTCCTCTGGGACACGCCGACCTCACGCCTCCATCGCGCCAGCCAGCTCCCCACGAGTCGCAGCTCGGCATCTCGATCCTGCATGCCGCCATCCCACCACGAGCCGCATGCCTGCCGCTTACGCGCCCGTCCAGCCCCGGGTCATCCGAGGACGCACCAATCGTCAACCTGATGCCTGGATTGTCTTCACGCTGCTGCCCGGCCCGCCATGCCAGCCTGCCCGTCGCCAACCTGATGCCTGGATTGTCATCACGGATGGGAGTGACTGTTCAGGAGGATCCGACTGGTCGCGAGGCGGGCGAAGACAGAGGGTTCGCGAGGGAGGACTGATTGTTCGTGACGGAGGACTGATCGTTCGTGACCGGAAGAGTGATTGTTCGTGACGGAAGAGTGCTTGGCGCCGAGAGCGTCCCAGTCGCCGGCCAGCTGTTCGCGGATGAAGGTTTAGGCTAGATGCACGCCTTCTTCCGCTAGTTCGGAGCCGTGCCATGACGGAGCATTCCTCGACCAACCCGGGCACGCTTGCCACCGGGACACCGGGCGGCGATGCCGGCGCCCAGGCGACGACCAACCAGGCGGCGACCAACCAGGCGGCGAGCATCAGCGACGCGGCCGCGTCCGGTCCGCTGTCTACGGACGAGCTGCGCCTGATCGACGCGTACTGGCGCGCCGCCAACTACCTGTCCGTGGGGCAGATCTACCTGCTCGACAACCCGCTGTTGCGCGGCCACCTGGGGCCGCAGCAGGTCAAGCCGCGCCTGCTCGGCCACTGGGGAACGACGCCTGGGCTCAACCTGATCTACGCGCACATGAACCGGGTGATCCGCGCCTGGGACCTGAACGCGATCTACGTGATCGGTCCCGGTCATGGCGGACCTGCGATCGTCGCCAACGCGTACCTCGAGGGGACGTACACCGAGATCTACCCGAGCATCACCCGCGACGAAGAGGGGATGCGCCGGCTGTTCCGGCAGTTCTCGTTCCCGGGCGGCATCCCCAGCCACGTGGCGCCCGAGACACCGGGCTCGATCCACGAGGGCGGGGAGCTCGGTTATGCGCTGTCGCACGCCTACGGCGCCGCCTTCGACAACCCGGACCTCGTGGTCTGTGCCGTCGTCGGTGACGGTGAGGCCGAGACAGGGCCGCTGGCAACGAGCTGGCACTCGAACAAGTTCCTCGACCCGGTGCGCGACGGCGCCGTGCTGCCGATCCTCCACCTCAATGGCTACAAGATCGCCAACCCGACGGTCCTGGCGCGGATCCCGACCGAGGAGCTGGCCGCGCTGATGGAGGGCTACGGGCACAAGCCGTACTTCGTGGAAGGCGATGATCCGGCCTCGGTGCACCAGCAGCTGGCAGCCACGATGGACGCGGTGATCGCGGACATCCAGGCGATCCAGAAGGCCGCGCGCGAGGGCGGTGTGACGGAGCGGCCGCAGTGGCCGATGATCGTGCTCCGAACGCCGAAGGGCTGGACAGGGCCAAAGGAGGTCGATGGTCTGCCGGTCGAGGGGACGTGGCGCGCGCACCAGGTTCCGATGGCCGAGGTTCGAACCAACGCGGGGCATCGCGAGATCCTCGAAACCTGGATGCGGAGCTATCGCCCTGACGAGCTGTTCGACGACGCCGGCAGGTTGATGCCCGAGCTGGCCGACCTGCCACCCAGGGCCTACCGACGGATGAGCGCGAACCCGGTTGCGAACGGCGGCGAGCTGCTGCGGGACCTCGTTCTGCCTGACTTCCGCGACTACGCAGTCGACGTTCCGGCGCCGGGCGCCACGACCTCCGAGGCAACCCGCGTCCTGGGAACGTACCTGCGCGATGTGATGACGGCCAACGCCGAGACCTTCCGCGTGTTCGGGCCGGACGAGACGGTGTCGAACCGCCTGGGTGCCGTGCTCGAGGCGACCGACCGCACATGGATGGCAGAGACCCTCCCCGGCGATGACCACCTGGCGCCCGATGGCCGGGTGATGGAGGTCCTGTCCGAGCATCAGTGCCAGGGCTGGCTCGAGGGCTACCTGCTGACGGGCCGGCACGGGCTGTTCAACTGCTACGAGGCGTTCATCCACATCATCGACTCGATGTTCAACCAGCACGCGAAGTGGCTGAAGGTGACCCGCGACCTGCCCTGGCGGCGACCGATCGCATCGCTCAACTACGTCCTCTCGTCGCTCGTCTGGCGCCAGGATCACAACGGCTTCAGCCACCAGGACCCGGGCTTCATCGATCACGTCGTCAACAAGAAGGCGGACGTGATCCGCGTCTACCTGCCGCCCGATGCGAACACGCTCCTCTCGGTCGGCGACCACTGCCTGCGCAGCCGCCACTACGTGAACGTGATCGTGGCCGGCAAGCAGCCCGCGCCCAACTGGCTGTCGATGGACGAGGCAATCCTCCATTGCACGCGGGGCATCGGGATCTGGGACTGGGCGAGCACCGACCTGGACGGCGAGCCCGACGTCGTCATGGCGTGTGCGGGCGACATCCCGACGCTCGAGGCGCTGGCCGCCGCGGACCTCATCCGGCAGCACCTGCCCGATCTCAAGGTGAGGTTCATCAACGTCGTCGACCTGATGCGCCTGCAGGACGAGAAGGAGCATCCGCATGGGCTGTCCGGGGCGGAGTTCGACGCGCTGTTCACGACGGACAGGCCGATCGTATTCGCCTATCACGGCTATCCCTGGCTGATTCATCGCCTGACGTATCGCCGGACGAACCACGCCAACATGCACGTGCGGGGCTACAAGGAGGAGGGCACCACAACGACGCCGTTCGACATGGTGATGCTCAACGACCTCGACCGGTACCACCTCGTGATCGACGTGATCGATCGCGTACCGGGGCTCGGACCGAGGGCCGCCCACGTGCGACAGCTGATGGTGGACAAGCGCATCGAGGCGCGCGCCTACACGCGCCGCGAGGGTGAGGACGCGCCCGAGGTCGCCAACTGGGCGTGGCCGTCGGCCGTGGCTGGATGACCGCAGCCGGGGTGGGGGCCCCGACCATCGCACGACTCGATCGGGTCCTCGTCGTCAACGCTGGCTCGAGCTCGCTCAAGCTGCGCGTGCTCGATGGGGTGGGTGACATTGTGGCCTCCGCGGACCTCGGCGCGGTCCGCAACGCCGGCGACTCGGCGCAGGTCGCGGACGCGGTGGCCGATTTCGGGAGGATCGATGCGATCGGGCACCGGATCGTTCACGGCGGCACGACGTTTCGGGGGCCGGTGCGCATCGACACTGAGGTCATCGCGCGGATCACCGCCCTGACCGACCTCGCACCGCTTCACCAGCCCAAGTCTCTGGCCGCGCTTGAGGCGGTGACGTCGGTGCTGCCCGACGTCCCGGCGGTTGCCTGCTTCGACACGGCATTCCACGCCACGCTGCCCGCCGCGGCATCGACCTACGCGCTGCCGGCACCCTGGCGAAGCCGATGGGACCTGCGGCGCTTCGGGTTTCACGGCCTGTCGCATGCCTACGCGGCCCGGCGCGCCGCCGAGCTGCTGGGGATCCCGGATCAGGGGCTGCGCCTGGTCACGTGCCACCTGGGCGCTGGCGCCTCGCTGGCGGCGGTGCGCGACGGACGATCGGTCGACACGACGATGGGGTTCACGCCCCTCGAGGGCCTGGTGATGGCCACTCGCTCGGGGAGCGTGGATCCCGGCCTCGTGCTGTGGCTTGCGGAGCACGTCGGCATGCCGCCCGCCGAGCTGGCAGCCACGCTCGAGCGCCGGTCGGGGCTGCTTGGCCTCGCCGGCACCGCGGACATGCGCGCCATTCTCGACCGGGCCGGCACCGGCGATGCGGATGCGACGCTCGCGCTCGAGGTCTACCTGCACCGGCTGCGGGCGTCGATCGCGGCCATGACTGCATCGCTCGGCGGGCTCGACGCGATCGTGTTCACCGGCGGTGTCGGCGAGCGGTCGGCGGCGATCCGCGAGGCCACCGCACGCGATCTCGAGTACCTGGGTATCGCGCTCGATCCCGGTCGCAACGAGAACATGGCCGATGCGGGTGATCGCGAGATCGGTCGCGACGGGGCCCGCGTCCGGGCGATCGTCATCGCCGCGCGCGAGGATCTCGAGATCAGGCGCGAGGTTCAGGCAGTGCTGGCCGCCTGATCAGAGGCGCTCGCGTGTGATGAGCACGGAGCATGGTGCGTGGACGAGCACGTTGCGCGCGACGCTCCCCAGCAGCAGGCGCGCGAGTCCGGTGTGCCCGCGTGTGCCGACGATGATGGTCCCGGTCCGGCGCTCCGTGGCAAACCGCACCAGCTCGGCCGCAGGATCGCCCTCGAGCATGACGGGGTCGGTGGTGAGCCCCGCGATCGCGAGGCGTCCGGCCGCGCTGTTGGCCTCGAGCCGGACGGAGTCGCGCGCATCGTCGACCGACCGTGTGTAGGAGTCGAGGACCTGGTCGTACAGGCCGGGGGTGAATGCGGCGGCCACGGGCACCGCGACCTCACCGACCGTGACGACGCTGACGTGCTGGCCGGCGAAGATCGGCCACTCGGTGAGCAGCGTCTCGGCGCACCGCGCGGACGACGATCCATCGTCGGCAAACGCGATCGGCCCGAGATGGGTGTCGCGAGCCACGAGGACGGGGCACGGTGCGTGGTCCACGACCTCGGCCGCGGTGCTGCCAAGGAGCATCGTGGAAATCGTCCCGTGACCGCGACTGCCGACCACGATGACGTCTGCTTCCATGCCCCTCGCCTCGTCCACGATCGCGCTCGCGGCACGACCACGGAGCAGATACCCCTCGACGCTGATGCCCGGTCGGTCCAGCGCGCGCTCGGCACGCTCCAGGACCTCCCGCATGTGACGGACGTCGGCCGGGTCGTCCGTCCCCACGAGGACGCCGGGATCGGCCCCGTTCGCCCAGGCCAGCGACATGACATCGAGGTGCCGCTGCCGGGCGCCGACGACCCGGATCAGCGAGTCGTTGGGCAGGGCGAGGGTGGATACGAGGTCCGTGGCACGGTCGCTGCAGGCTGAGCCATCGATCGCCAGCAAGATACGCATCGGCACACCTCCGATCGAGGACATGGTCCGGCCGCCAGCCGCCAGCAGGACCGGCCGAACGTCCCGATCGGATCCGCCGTTCCGCCCGGCGCCGGCGCAGCCGCTGGGACCGGTATGCCCCGGTGTTGCCCTGACGCACCCCGGTGTTGCCCTGACGCACCCCGGTGTTGCCTGACGCACCCCGGTGATGCCGGCACGCACCCGTGTCATGCTGGCACGCACCCCGGTGATGCCCAGATGGTCATCAGAGATGAGAGTGGGTTCCAGCGCGGCGCAGGTCTACCCGCGCTCCTTCGCCAGCGCACCAACCCGCTCGACCAGCCGCGCGAGGAAGGTCTCGGCGTCCACGGACTCGGCGACCTCGACATTGGGTGCCCGGCCCGTGTGCCCCCGCCGGTCCTCGATGGTCTGCCCGTCCCCGGGTCCGCCAGCAGCATCCACGTCCACGCTCGCCGGCCGTGTCCGCACGAGCGATGGGTCGAGCGTGGCCGCGAGGACGAGGGGATCGTGGACAAAGGCGCCGTAGAAGCCGTCGTACCGGGCGTGGAACTCGAAGTAGAAGCGGAGCGCGTCGGCCACGAACCGGATGACGTGGTTGCTCGCCACCGACCGGCGCTCAGGGCCCCCGGCCGGCCGGTCCGGGTCGAGGCTGTCGTCGGGGCGGCTTCCGGCGCGGCGCGCCATGGCCACGACGTGGTCCGTCGTCAGCCGTGCCCGCTCGGTGACGTCGAGGCCCAGGATCATCCCCCGAGGCGTTGACGGATCGGCCTCCACGGCGCGCTGCCAGGCTCCAAGGACGATGCGGGCGGCCTCGGGATCGCAGTGGACGTTCCATTCCGACACGGGGGTGGTGTTGCCAGCGACGCCGAATGCCCCGCCCATGCACCACCAGCTGCGCAGGAGCGTTGGAAGCCGCGGCTCCATCAGCACGGCCAGCGCGAGGTTCGTCAACGGCCCCAGCGTGACAAGGGTCAGCTTGCCCGGGTGCTCACGGGCTTCCTCCACGAGGAGATCCGGCCCGAAACGATCCGAAACCGGCGTGGCTGGATCCGTCAGCCCGGCATAGCCCAGCCCGCGCGGCCCGTGGGTCTCGGGCGTGACCTCGAGCGGCCGCAGCAATGGCACGGCCCGGCCCGCCGCCACCGGAACATCGGCGCGTCCGGCGAGCTCGAGCACCGCGAGCGTGTTGCGTGTCGTGTCCTCGAGCGGGGCGTTGCCCGAGCTGCACGTGACGGCGACGAGGTCGGCCTCCGGGCTCGCGCACGCATACAGCAGCGCGAGGGCGTCGTCGATCCCGGTGTCGACATCGACGATGAGCGGGACCCGACCCAGACCCGGCATGCGTCGCCGCTCAGCCGATGGTCGCCATCACCGCCCGGTCGGCCAGACCGAGAGGCAGCGACCCCGACCCGGTGATCGCGTCATGGAACTCGCGGAGAACGTCGACTGGGAGCTCGGAGGGGCTGATCCCGGCGAATCCGCGCGCCTCGAGGTAGCGCTCCCGGATGGAGAGGATCTCGAGGCAGCCGGTGAGATACGACGACGCCTGCGTGGGCCACCAGCAGTACCGCCCGACCTCCACAGTGGCGACGGCTTCTGGCAGCGCAGCCCGGTCGCACATGAAGTCGACGGCCTCGTCGACTGACATCTCGCCGAGGTGGAGCGAGGTATCGACCACGATGCGCGCTGCCCGGAACAGGCTCGCGTTGAGGTGCTGGAGCACGTGCATCGGCTCCTCGAAGAAGCCGCGCTCGCGCATCGCCCGCTCCGCGTAGAGCGCCCAACCCTCGCTGAAGTACGGCGTCGAGTACACGCGCCGGATGGCGGAGGGGTTGGTCTTGCGCATCACCAGGTGCCAGTGATGGCCGGGGTAGGTCTCGTGGACGGTGGTCGTTGGGATCGACCCGTACGAGTTGTTGGCGAGCCGCCCGTCGAGCTCGGCCGCCGAGGCGCCCTCGGGCGCGAACGGGACGAAGAAGTGGCCGGCCCACCGATCCGAGAAGGAGGGCGGCGCCATGTACGACGCCACCCCGACGATCGGTCGCTGGAAGACGGGTGAGGGCACCACCGCGCAGGTCTCCCCGGGCGGCAGCGTGACCAGTGCGGTCTCGACCAGGAACGAGCGCGAGCTGGCGGTCCACTCCGCGTACGTGTCGAGCATCGCCTGCTCGCTCGCCGGGTGGTGTTCGTCATCATCACGCAGGACGGCGACGTAGTTGGGATTCCCGGTCGCCTCCCGGGAAAGCGCGGACATCTCGCCGTCAAGCCGGTCCAGCTCCTGCCAGCCACGATCGCGCAGCGACCGTGCGTCGTCGCCGAGCACCTCGCGTTCGCGCAGGATCCGCGTGTAGCGCTCCTCGCCCAGCTGCCATGAGCCGTGGGCCGTGTGGCTGAGCGCATCGAGGTGGGCGACCCATCGCTCGAGATGCGCGGCCGCCTCGGCGCCGGCGGCGCGCAGTCGCTCCTGCTCCCGAGCGTCATCGACATCGAGCCACACGAGGTCTCGGACGTAGCGGACCGACCCCTGTGCGGCCCGGAGGCCTCGCTCGACGATGAGCGGGTGGGCGAGGGCGGGGTCGAGGTTCGCGATTCCCGCGTCGACGGCCTGGCTCGCCCGACCCAGGCGCGACACTGCAGCATCGACCAGGTCCGGCTCGGGGCGCAGGTGGTGGAGGAAGAGTGAGAACAGCCCGCCGGTGATCGGACCCGAGTACGTGACGGGGTCCCGCTTCCAGCTTTCGAACGGGGCCATGATCAGCCGGCCGCGAAGCGTCGAGCGCGCCAGGTCCCGGTCGATCTGCTGGTCGATGGTCAGCCCCTCGTCGGCGATACCGTCGAGGCGCGCCAGGAACGCCGCGGCGGATGCGTCGCGGGCATGCAGAGCGTCCTCGGACAGGTCGTCGAGCCGCTCGTCGTAGTCGGTCAGGCCGAGACCCGACGCGGCGACGGGCTGAGCCTCGAAGTCGGATCGGAGCAGGTCGTCGATCACCTCCTGGAGGGTCGCGGCAGCGTCGGTGGACATCTCGGTCTCCGCGGTGGGCAACCCCGGGTCAGGGCGCCTTGGGATTGACGAATCGGCAGCGGTCGGCCACCGGACACAGCTCGTGCTTCGGGTTCTGCGCGTGGCAGATGGCCCGCCCATGGTGGATGAGCAGCACGTGCGCGGCATACATGTCGTCGGGCTCGAGCAGCCCCAGGAACAGGTCGTGCGCCTGATCGAGCGACGCCTTGGGCGGGAGCAACCCAATACGCCTGCTGACCCGGTCCACATGCCGGTCCACTGGCATCACGGGCGCGCCGAAGCAGAACAGGAGCACGATCGACGCGGTCTTCTTGCCGATCCCGTCGATCGCGGTCAACCAGTCCCGTGCCTCGAGTGGCGGCAGGTCGCCCAGGAACGCGAGCGAGTAGTCGCCTCGCTGCTCACGGATGTGGCGCAGCGTGGCCTGGATCCGGGGTGCCTTCTGGGGCGCGAGCCCACCCGGCCGGATGACGTCCACGAGCTCGGGCAGCGGTGCGTTCTCGACCATCGACCAATCGGGCGGCGGAGCGTCGGCGAGGCCGCCACCACCCCAACCGATGCCAGGGTTGTGCACCTCTGGCTCTCGGTCGCTCGCGTACGTTGTACGCAATGCCTCGTACGCCTTCTCGGCGTTCACGTCGGCCGTGTTCTGGGTCAGGATCGTGAGCACCAGCTCGCTGGTCGGGTCGAGGCGCGCCTCCCATCGCTGGGGCCCGTAGAGGCCGGCGAGCGCATCGAGCACATCGCGCTGCAGACCGGGCCGGTAGCGGCGCAGGTAGCTCGCCCAGCGCTGGACGGGATCGGTTGCCCGCCGTGTCTTCCGCCTGGACGCTGGCGTGCGCCTTGTCGCCCTGGCACCTCCCGACGATGCCGCGCGCCGCGGCGTCGCGGTCCCGTGTCCCGACGGTGCCCGGCCGGCGTCAGCCATGCATGCCTCCGAGGGTCACCAGGCGTGCGATCCGCTCGCCGCAGCGTTCCAGCGGCGCAGCGCCGGCGGCCATCGCCGCCTCGATCGTCTGCGGCCGCTCGACGACCGGGACTGCCACGGCGTCGACCGCCGCCATTGCCTCGACTCCCTCCGGGGTGACCCCACCGCCCACCGCGACGCATGGCCTGCCCGCCGCCTGCGCACGCAGGGCGACCCCGAGCGCGGTCTTCCCAAACGCGGTCTGGACGTCTATCCGGCCCTCCCCGGTGATCACGAGGTCGGCCCGTTCCAGCGCGCCGTCGAAGCCGGCCTCCTCCATCACCAGGTCCACCCCAGGTCGCAGCTCGAGCGACCTGAAGCGGTCCGCAACGCTCAGCAGCCCGAACCCCATCCCGCCCGCTGCCCCGGCTCCCGGCGTGTCTCGCTCGCGCCGGCCGGTGACGGCCTCCAGGCGATCGGCGAACCGGGCGAGCCGCGCATCGAGGGCCAGGATGTCGTCCGGGTCGGCCCCCTTCTGGGGCCCGTACGTCGCCGCGGCCCCGGTCGGGCCGAGCAGCGGGTTGGTCACGTCGCATGCGATCCGCAGCGAGGTCGCGGCCAGGCGTGGATCCAGGTCGTCCAGCTCGACCGTGGCGAGGTCGTCACTGATCACGGCACCCAGCGCCCGGAGCAGGCCGGCTCCACCGTCGGTCGTGGCGCTGCCGCCGATCCCCAGCGCGATATCTCGGATCCCGGCGTCGAGCACGTTGCGCAACAGGTCTCCCGTCCCGTGGCTGGTCGCCCGTTCCGGATCGAGCTCGTCGGACGTGAGCCGGGAGAGCCCTGACGCGGCAGCCATCTCGACCACGGCCTCCCGTCCGTCGTCACGTGCCAGCCACCGCGCGCGGATCGTACGGCCGAGCGGATCCTGTGCATCGGTCTCGCGCCACTGCCAGCCACCCGCCGCTGCGATCGCGACCAGCGTGCCCTCACCACCGTCCGCCAGCGGCGCCAGCCGGACCTCGTCCGCCGGTCGAGCCCGAAGCCAGCCCGCCTCGATCGTGCGCGCCACCTCGACGCTGGTCAGCGAGCCCTTGAACGAGTCGGGCGCAATGAGCACGCGCAACCGGCGCCCCATGCCGGCGCCACCATCGTGCACGTTTTCCATGGATCAGCCGATCGTGTCCGGACCGCCGTCCGTCTCGGCGCGCCGCTTCTCGAGGTACTCGGGAATCCGGATCATCGGCGGCCGCTCGTAGTCGGCGAGCTCATGGACGTCGAGCGACAGGCGGCCACGACCCGACCGTGGCAGCTTCATGGTCGATCCAAGCTCGGCGAACAGCCGGACCCGGCGTCGCTCCTCGAGCCGCTTCATGACGGCCTGCAGGATCACGAACGACATGCGTGACAGTCCCTCGAGCTCCTGGTTGCGATGAACCCGGCGCTCGAGGTCCACCTGCCCGAGGCCTTCGAGGCCGGCCCTGTCCACGGCATCGATCAGGTGGCCGATCTCCACCGCGTAGCCGGTGAAGAACGGCAGCTGCTCGAGCAGCGCCCGGCGCCCGGCGTATTCGCCCGCGAGCGGCTGGATGAGACCCGAAAGCTCCGGGAAGAAGAGGTTGATCAGGGGTCGCGCAACGAGCTCGGTCACGCGTCCGCCGCCGCCCTCCTTGAGCACGCCCTCCTGGACGATCGGGCGCTGGTAGTAACCCTTGACGTACTGGAGGCGAGGTTCCACGAGGAGCGGCCCGAGCGTCCCGTAGACCATCCGGTGGTGCCAGTTCCGGACGTCGGTGTCGGCCCACACGATGATGTCGCCGCTGGTCTCGTAGAGCGATTTCCAGAGGGCCTCGCCCTTGCCCTGGAACGAGCCGTAACGAGCCAGCACATCGGGGTGCTGGACGACACGGGCACCCTCGTCGGCGGCGATCGAGCGAGTGTCGTCGGTGGAGGCCGAGTCGATCACCAGGATCTCGTCGAGCAGCGCATATCGCTGCTGCATCTCCCGGATTGCGCGCCGGACGATGGGCCCGATGGTGTCGGCCTCGTTGAGCGTCGGCAGGACGAGGCTGATGGTCACGCCCTGCTTCTGCTTGAGCGCGGCGAGGCGGCCGAGGTCGGCGTACTCGGAGTGGTGGAAGTTGGCCTCCGCGAACCAGCGCTCGACCCGGGCGGGGATCGCCCGTGCGGCCTCGGCCGCGCGGTCGGCCGCGGCCAGCGACTCGACCTTCTCCGCCAGCTGCTCGAACGTCTGGCGCCCGATCGGCTCGCGGGTCTTGACCACGATCACGGTCGGCTTGGCGCGTTGGGCGACCGCCTCGGGCAGGGCGCCGAACAGTGAGCCGCCCGGATCGCCGGGCGGCGCGGAAGCGCCCATCACGACCAGGTCGGCTCGATCAGCCTCCCGCAGGATCGCGGTCTTGACGTTCGACGCCTCGCGCAGCACCTGCTCGTGATCGGCGGTGACGTGTTGGCGGGTGAACGACGCGAGCGCGTGCTCGGCCTGGGCACGGACAGCCTCGGTCACGCCGGACGGGACGAGGTGCATGACCGCGACGGTGGCGCCGTGGCGGTGTGCGAGCGCATCGGCGAAGCGCAGGGCGAGCTCCGCGTGAGGGCCGCCGCGGACGGGCACCAGGATGCGCCGGATATCGGTCGCGCCTCGCTGCTTGACGACGGCGATGTCGCATGGCGACTCCCGGACGACCTCGTCGATGGTGGGCGAGATGGTCGATCCGTGGGAATCCCGACCAGGTGCGGACTTGCCGCCCCAGCCGAAGATCATCAGGTCGGCCTCCTGCTCGGCTGCTGCCTCGACGATGCCCGCGGCGGCGTGACGCCCGATCCGCACAAGTGGATGGATGACGGTACCCGCGGGTACGTAGTCGAGCACCCGCTGGAGCAGCCGCCGGGCCTGGCGGGCACGCGTTGCGCCATCGCTCAGCGGCATCCCCTCGGGCACCTCGACGATGCCCAGCGCGGTCAGCTCACCGGTGCGGGGCTCGAGCAGCGACGCGCCGATCCGGATCAGCTCCCCCGCCGTCAGCGGGTTGGCGACGGGGATCAGAATCCGCGCGGGGAGTGGCTCCGGGTTCATGCCCGACCCTCGCCGCCGTGACCGCCACCGTCGTGCGCGTCCGCGGCCGAGCCCACGACCGCCTGCCAGCGCTCGACCAGGTACGGCTTGAGCAGCTCGAACTCGCGGGCCTGGTGCTCCACGCGCTCCTCGGCGTCGGCCGTCGTCACGTGACGGTTCTCGACCACGAGGCTGCCCACCCGCCCGAAGTAGATCGGGACCAACGCCGCCACGAGCTGACCGTCGTCCACCGTGCCCGTGCCGGTGGCCACGACCAGGTCATAGATCACCCGGGCCCACAGGTCATCCGGGAAGTGGAACCCGGCGATCGCCTCGGCCATGTCGAGCGTGGACACCGGCGTCGACATCTCGCCGCCCAGACCCAGCCGCCGGGTGGCGATGTCGGCGAGCTTGCCCGCCTCCTCGGCCAGCTGCAGGACAGCCCGGGCATTGCTCGCCTCCAGGAGCCGCTGCCACGTCTCCGCGACGTTCAACGAGCCGGTGTGGAACTCGGTCAGCAGCCTGACAGGGTTCACCTCGAGCGGTGGCGGATCGATGATCCGCTCGAACCCGTAGGCGGGCACGTCGTGGCTGCCGTTGATGTCGAGCCAGGCCTCTGGATGGGTCGCCGCCAGCCGCAGGATCGTGCTCACGACCTGGCGGAACATCGGTCCCAGGTCGGAGCCTGGGTCCTTGGGGTCGTGCACCTTGGCGCCGAGACGCGTCTGGCACACGGCGTATCCGCCGATCAGGGCCGAGGTCGTCATCCAGATGTCGATCCCGAACCGGCTGATCTCGTCCGTCCAGTCGTCAAGCTCGAGATAGTGACGCACGAGATCGCCGCTGACGCCGAAGTCACCACCGATGGGCTGGCGGATTCGATGACCATAGAGCGCCCGGGTGAGCGGGTAGGTGACCGTGTTGGTGATCGTGCCGTCGTACTTGTAGCGCGCGTAGAGCGGTGCCACGAAGTCGTAGCCGCCCTTGAGGATCGGGCCGGCAAGCAGCTCGATCCACTCGGGGACGATGCTCCGCAGGTCACTGTCGACCACGACCAGGGCCTTGACCTCGAGGGCGGCCGCCATCTCGAAGATCGTGCGCAGGGCCGCTCCCTTGCCACCCACGCCGTCGATCTCCGGATAGGTCAGCGTGACCCGCGTGAGGCGGTTCGTTGGTCGGACCAGGAGGATCGACTCGACGTAGTCGGGTGGCTCGGTCTCGACCACCACCCGCTGCGTGCCGTCGGGGCTGCCGGCGTCGGAGTTGACGAGTACGGGTTTGAGGTCGGGGAAGTACTGGACCAGCCCGGCATGCGCGGCTCGCACGACATAGCCGATCGTCGCTGCGTTCTTGAAGCTCGGGATTCCGACCATGATGTCGGCACGTCCGAGGCGGGTGATCTCTTCCCGGATGGCTGGTGTCAACGTCGGCACGGGCACGTGTCCACCCTACCACCGGCACCCACGGCCGGGATGACGGTGCCCGAGGCCGTCGCCGCTGGTCACGGCGCTGGCGCCGGTGGCCCTGACACCGGTGGCCCTGGCTCGACCGAGCGGCTCCCGTCCCCTAGGCCGCGCCCCCGGACTCGTTCACGACGGCCCAGTCCGGGTTCTCCTCGCCCGAGAGATAGCGGCTGTTGCTGGCGCGGTACGAGAGGCCCGCAAAGCCAAGCGAACCCCACGATGCGACGACGTTGGCCGAGGATGCCTGGACGAACGCCGAGATGCGCACCACGTCGGACGGAAGCAGGATCGACTCGAGCAGGCGCTTGCGCTCGAGCAGCGGAAGGTCAAGGGTCGGCTGGTCATCGAGCAGGAGCAGATCGGTGGCGACGAACACGTGCGGCTCGCCGCGGGCGAGCGCGTCCCTGGCGGCCCGCTCCGCCTGGGCGTTGCGGTTCTCGCGCTCGAGGATCTCGGCGTCGACGGCAACCGGCTTCCGCCGGCGCGTCCACCGGGGGAACAGGATCGCAGGCCGCTCGACCTTGGGCATTCGTGGCTCTCCGTTGGCCAGGTTCAGCACCGAGGGCGAGGTGAGATGGCCCTCGACCACTGCCCCCAGTGCGGTGAACCCATCGACCAGCGCGCGTGACAGGTCATCGGGAAGCGGCAGCGGCTCGGCACTCCCGGCGAACAACGCTGCCGCATCTGGCTGGAGCGCCGCAACCGCCCTGACGCCGCCCCAGTCGGGCTCGACGATGGCGTTGGGGATCTCGGTCGCCGCTCGGCGACCAGGGCGCTGGGGCCGCCAGGCAGCCGCAACCTCGCGCGGCGTTGCTGCGTCGGTCATGGCCCGAATGCTACCCCGGCCCCGTGCCGATCTCGATGATCACCGCCAGCCGATCTCCGCCGAACCGTCAGTCGCCGTAATCGCGCGGATGCGCCTGGCGCCACGCCCAGGCCGACCCGATCATCTCGATGAGCGTCGAGCGCCGGGGCGTCCAGCCGAGCACATCGCGTGCCCGCGCGTTCGAGGCCACCAGCACCGGCGGGTCACCCGCGCGTCGCGGACCGATCCGATGAGGGATTGGCCGGCCCACCACGGACTCGGCCGCGGCGAGCACCTCACGCACGGAGAACCCGGTCTCGGTGCCCAGGTTGCACGCGAGCAGGGGCGCCGCGTCGTTCTCCGTCACGTCTGCGGACGAGGGACCCGTGGCCTCGATCGCGGCGAGGTGCGCGTCCGCGAGATCCGAGACGTGGATGTAGTCGCGGACCGCGGTTCCGTCGGGTGTCGGGTAGTCGTCGCCGTAGACGGTCATCGCCGCCCCTGACTCGAGCGCGTGGAGCAGGTTGGGGATGAGGTGGGTCTCGGGCCGGTGGGCCTCGCCCAGCCGACCGTTCGCGCCGGCCACATTGAAGTAGCGCAGAGCGACGCTTCGGAACCCGTACGCCTCGCCATACCAGCGCAGCGCTCCCTCGAAGGTGCGCTTGGTCTCGCCATACGGGTTGATCGGCCGCAGCGGCGCGTCCTCGGTGATCGGCGTCACGTCGGGGATGCCGTAGACGGCCGCGGTCGAGGAGAAGACGACCCGTCGAATACCCGCCTCGCGCGCGGCCTCGAGGAGCGCGATGCCCCCGGCGACGTTGTCGCGATAGTAGCGGGCCGGATCACGGATGCTCTCGGGGACCAGCGAACGAGCCGCGCAGTGGAGGATGACGTCCACCGCCTCCTCCTCGAGCACGGCGCGGACCCGGGCCGTGTCGCCATACGTGCCCACGTGGAGGGCCGCGTCCGGGTGCGCGATCGCGCGGTGGCCGGTCGAGAGGTCGTCGAGCACCGCGACCTCGTGGCCTGCGGCCAGGATGGCGTCGACGGACACGCCACCGACATAGCCGGCGCCTCCGGTGACCAGGATCTTCACGTGCGCTTCCTCCGCAGCAGTCGGTCGAGAACGCTGGGCGACGATGCCTTCCGCTTCGTCGCGGGCGGCGTGGTGAGCGCCGGCGACGACGGGGTCGAGGGTGTCGTGGCACCGACCCTCGTGGGCGCGACCGGCAGCGTGCCCTGTCGCGAGGCCGGCTGGATGGGCTCCGGCGCGGGCGGCGGAGGCTCGGACCCGAGCGTTGGCAGTGCTTCGCCGCGGGCTGCGAACACCTCATCGAGGCGTGCAGCAAGGCGCCGTGCCGCGACGTTCTCCGGATCGATGTCCAGCGCCCGGCGCGCCTCGCGGTAGGCCGTCGCATCGTCAGCGCGTTCCAGCGCGACCCGCGCCAAACCCACGACGGCGATCGCGTTGCGTGGGTCATTGTCGGCCGCCTGCCGGTACAGGCGCTCCGCCTGGTCGACGAGCCCGACGGACAGTGCACGCTCCGCCTGGAGCAACAGCTCGATCATCCGGGCGTGGCCTGGAGGTCCATGTCGGCAAGCATGCCCTGTGCCAGCAACAGCAGCGAGCCACGCTCGTTCAGGGCTGGATCTGCGATCACGCGCTCCGTCAGGGCGCCCAGCACGCGGCCGAGCGCTGGACCCTGGGCGATCCCCAGCTCACGGATCAGGTCGTTGCCGTCGATGACGAGCGCGTGACGATCGAGGGCAGCCCCGGCCGCGACCTCCGCCTCGACCCTGGCACGGAACGCGACCAGATCGGGTGAGTCCGGATCCACGTCGCTGCCGATGTCGTCGGCGCGGCGCAGCGCGAACAGTGCGTCGATGCGTTCCTGGCCCACCCGCCGGATGAACCGCCTGATGGCCGCGTCCGTCACGTTCGGCTCGATCGGGAACATGTGATGGCGAACGAGATGGACGATCTCGTCGATGACGGCCTTCGGGGAGTGGAGGCGACGAAGGAGCACCTCGGCCTGGTGGGCGCCGACGGTGTCATGCTCATGGAAGTGGCCGGCGGCGAACGTGGCGGGCTTGCCGATGTCGTGGAGCAGTGCTGCCAGGCGCACGACCGGCCGGTCGGCAGGAGCGGCATCGACCGTCCGGAGCGTGTGGTCCCAGAGGTCCTCACCCGAGACCTTGGCCTGGGGGATGCCGCGCTGGGCCGCGAGCTCGGGCGAGATGACCTCGAGCACGCCGGCGTCGTGCGCCAGCGCGAGGCCGATCGACGGTCGTGGGGCCGCCAGCAGGCGGGCCAGCTCGGCGCCGATGCGCTCGCCCGAGAGATGCGCGATCAGCGCCGCGTTGCCCCCGATGGCCTCAAGGGTCGCGGGCTCCACCTCGAACCCGAGCATGGCCGCGAAACGGACCGCGCGCACCATCCGCAGCGCGTCCTCCCGGAAGCGCTCGCCGGGATCGCCCACAGCGCGGAGTCGTCTCGTCGCCAGGTCGGCCAGCCCGCCGAACGGGTCGACGAGGTGACGCTCCGGTTCCGCCGTCGTCCGCCCCCACGCCATCGCGTTCACGGTGAAGTCGCGGCGCGCGAGGTCGGTCTCGATCTCGTCGCCGAACTCGAGGCGGTGGGGTCGTCGGAAGTCCGCGTACTCGTGCTCGATGCGAAACGTCGTGATCTCGAAGACCAGGTCCGCACGGCGAACCGCCACCGTCCCGAACCGGTTCTCGTAGATGGCACCGGGCAGCGCTCGCGCCAGCGCCTCGGGGCGCGCATCAGTGGCCAGGTCCCAGTCCGCCGGCCGGCGCTCCATGAGAACGTCGCGGAGCGAGCCGCCGACGACGTAGGCGGCGTACCCGGCATCGTGCAGCTCGCCCAGCATGGCCGTCACCGCGGCCGGGATCGACCGGCTGAGGCGGGCTTCCGCAGTCGCGACCGCGCCCCCGGCCGTGCCGTTCGGGCTGGTCATGGCGCTGCTCAGTTGCGCCCGAGGAACAGGTAGGTCCGCCAGGCCTCGTTGCGCGTGTCGGCCAGGTACGGGGTGAACAGCGAGTAGACGTCGCTGCGCGGCTCGAAGGGCGGACGGAACAGCCTCAGCCGCGCTTCCTCCGGCGTGTGCCCGCCCTTGCGGTGGTTGCACGACTTGCACGCGGCGACCAGGTTCTCCCAGGTATGCCCGCCGCCGCGATGGCGGGGGACGACGTGGTCGAGCGTCAGGTCGCTCGACTGGCGGCCGCAGTACTGGCAGGTGTTGCGGTCACGGCTGAAGATCTCGCGACGCGTCAGCTTCACGCGCGGGCGCGGGCGCTTGATGTGGTGCTGGAGCCGGATGACCGACGGCGCGCGGTAGACCCGGCGAACCGTCCGGATCTCCGCGTGGTTGTACTCGATAACCTCGGCCTTGGCACCGAACACCAGCCGGAACGCCCGCGGGATGTTGCAGACGTTCAGCGGCTCGTAATTCTGGTTCAGCACGAGCACGACGCCGTCCATCGGCCGAACGATAACAGGACCGCCAGAAGGTGCGGTCCCGGAGATTCGGAGCGCCTCGACGGTGCTGGCGGCCGTGTCCCGTCAGACCCTGGGTGGGTCCATCGCCCGCTCGATGCGAGCGATCTCGATCTCGATCCGACCGACCTCGTCGGACGCCTTCTCCCACGCCTCGCTGCCAAGCGCCGCGGCGTTCCGTCGTCGGCGCGCCTCGGCATGCTCCGCGAGCAGCTGGTCTCGGGTCTTGGCCGGCTTGCGGGCGCGGGCCTTGGTCTGGTCGGGCATCGTTCCTCCGCGGCTCTTCGGGGAGCAGCAGCACAGAATGTACCGCGCCGACGCGGTCGATGACGTCCGTCCTGTCGATCTCCGCGCTCAGCCGCCCGCGTCTGCCGCCCGTCCGCTGCGCCCGGCATCCGTGCCGCCGCGTCCCGCGTCGGCGCCGCTGCGCGCGGAACCCGTGCTGCCGTGTCCGGGATCGCCGATGCTGCCGTGCGGGCCGGCCATCCGCCGCACGGGATCGCCCGCCGCCGCCGGTCCCGGCCGAAGCACCCGCGCGTACCAGCGCGCATCCTCCGGGTGCACCTTGTAGCTGATCCGTGCGTTCCGCCGCTCTGTGAACCAGTGGGCGATGGTCTGGCACGGCGTCGCTGGCTCAGTCAGCTCCAGCAGGGCGCCGGATTCGACGTCACGTCCGAGCGCCAGCCAATCGCCAGCTCGGAGCGAGGCCCAGTCGATCCCCAGCAGCGTGAGGTTCTCGCCGACGGCCCCCGGGAATGCCTGGTGGCCGTCCTCGCGCACCCGCTCGATCGCCTCCTGCGCGTACAGGCAGACCGCCGCATCGGGTCCGCCGTGGATCGAGTCCGCGTGACCATCCCCATCGAGCCCGAGCGCTCCGATGTGACGTGCATCGGACGCGGGCTTCGGAACGCCGCCGCCGTTGGCGTTCACCGACGCCACGATCCCAGCATCACCGGGCGTGATCGTTCGTCGCTCGGCGGACATGATCTCGGTCTCGTACGGCAGCTCGATTCGCTCGCGATCCCGCGTGTCCGGATCGGCTGCCAGCACGGCGTCGATGTCGGCCAGGACGGCCGCCCGGACATCTGGCGCGGCGGCGGCCACGAAGCTGATCGACGAGACGCGGTCGTGCAGGCCATCGGCCGTCAGGGTCTGTGCGTGCCGGAACGTGCGTGTCTCCCACGGGCCGAACAGGCCGCTCCGTCCGAGGGCCGCCCGCCAGGCGCCGTCCCACACCTGTCGCTCATCTTTCGCAAGCTCGCGGACCCGCTCGTCCAGGGCGCGCACCCAGGGGACGGACTCGTCGCGCAGGTTCCAGGCAAGCAGCAGCTGCCCGCGAGGCCGCAGGACGCGATGGATCTCGGAGAGCGCCCTCACCGAATCGAACCAGTGGAACGCCTGGGCGACGACGACCGCGTCAACCGAGCCTGACGGCAGTCCGATCGCCTCGGCCGTTCCATCCACCATCATCACCGGCCCCTCGCCGCCGCGCTCGGTCGACGCGGTGGCGGCGAGCAGCGCGGCACGCATCTCGACGACCGGCTCGATGGCAAGGATCCTCGCACCCGAGGGGACCAGCAGCCGGGTCAGCTTGCCCGTCCCCGCGCCCAGCTCCAGCACCGTGCGTCCAGCATGCAGGTCGAGCGAGCGGACGATCTCGGCGACGGCGTCGGGTGGATAGTCGGGTCGCGCGCGCTCGTAGGCTTCGGCACCCGCCGCGAAACCTCGAGCCGCGATCGGATGCACGGCCGCCACGCCGTCGGTCACAGCCAGCTCGGGCTCGCGCATCGGCTCGCCGCTCATGTGCAGCGGCTCGTCGCTCATGCGCCAACGATATCGCGAGGCCGGCCGGCGCTCGACGCCGGCAGCAGCTCGCGGGGGGAGGGACTGTGTCGGTATATTCGTGCTATTCTCAAGTCGCACGTTTTCGTGCTGGAGTACGATCGAACCGTGACCGAACCGGCCCGCACAGACGCGATCATCGCGCGCGCCGGCTCGCCCATCGCCGAGGAGATTCGGCTTCAGCTGGCCGACGCCTGGGGTGAGATGGGCGCAGCCTGGGGTGTCGCACCGGCGATCGCACGCGTCCATGCGTACCTGATGGCCCGCCAGGGACCCCTGACCGAGCGGGAGGTTCGTGAGGCGCTCGGTCTCAGCCACCGGGCGGCGAGCCTGGCGCTGGCGGAGGCAGAGGCATGGGGCCTCGTCGAGCGCGTCGCGGAACCGCGTCGTGTCGGACGGCGCGGACCGGCCGGCACCGCCTACATGGCGATCGGTGATCACTGGCGATGGTTCGGACGGGTGGTCGCCGAGCGCAAGGTGCGCGAGGGTGACCCGATCGTCGCCGTGCTCGAGGAGACGCTGTCCGAGACGTCGATCGCGATCAGCCGCCACCCCCAGGACATGGACCTCATTCGGCTTCGCGACTGGCTGTCGACGTTCCTGGTCTTCGTCCGCCTCTTCGACCGTGCCGTGGGCCTCGTGTCGCGCCTCGAGCCCACCGAGCTGGAGCGCGCGCTCCGGCTCCTGGGCGAGGTGCCCGATGAATCGATCATGCGCCTGGTGAAGCTGCTCGACGACCTTCCCGACGAGGACGTGCTGGGCCTCGTCGAGGCGCTGTCGCGGCTCTCGCCGACCTCGGCCCGCCGCGCGACGACCTTGATGAGCGGGGTGGTCAAGACCCTCGTCCGGTAGGCGATCGTCGGCCCGGGCTGGCCGCCGGCTTCACGCGGCTGGGTTCGCGGCGATTCGCGGGCGTCGTGCGATAATCCGATGGTCACGTCGGACCCAACCGGCTCGAGCGGGCGACGACCCCGGGGCAAGCCAGCGGCCGACGGTACGTGCGTCCTTCGGAGAGCCCAACCAGCCATGACACAGATGTCCACCTGGGCCACCAAGAAAGGCCTGGCCCAGATGCTCAAGGGCGGCGTCATCATGGACGTCGTCACGCCTGACCAGGCCAAGATCGCCGAGGAGGCCGGCGCTGTCGCGGTGATGGCGCTCGAGCGCGTGCCCGCCGATATCCGTGCCGCCGGCGGTGTGGCCCGGATGTCCGACCCGGCCATGATCGAGGGGATCATGGCGGCCGTGAGCATCCCGGTGATGGCCAAGGCCCGGATCGGCCACTTCGTCGAGGCGCAGGTCCTCGAGGCGCTGGGCGTGGACTATATCGACGAGTCCGAGGTCCTCACGCCGGCCGACGAGCGCAACCACATCGACAAGCACGCGTTCAAGGTGCCCTTCGTGTGTGGCTGCCGGAACCTGGGCGAGGCCCTGCGCCGGATCAACGAGGGTGCCGCGATGATGCGCACCAAGGGTGAGGCCGGCACCGGAAACGTCGTCGAGGCGGTGCACCAGCTGCGCGACGTGCTGGCCGAGATCCGCCGTCTCCAGGGCATGCGCGAGGACGAGCTGTTCGTCGCTGCCAAGGAGCTCGGCGCGCCGTTCGAGATCGTCAGGGACGTGGCCGAGCACGGGAAGCTGCCGATCGTGAACTTCGTCGCAGGCGGGATCAGCACGCCCTCCGATGCGGCGCTCGTGATGCAGCTGGGTGCCGAGGGCGTCTTCGTTGGATCCGGGATCTTCAAGTCCGAGGATCCGGCCCGCATGGCGAACGCGATCGTCCAGGCGACCACCCACTACCAGGACGCGAAGATCGTGGCCGAGGTCAGCAAGGGCCTCGGCGCCCCGATGCGCGGACTCGCCATGGAAGCCATCCCCGAGCAGGAGCGGCTCGCGGTCCGCGGTTGGTAGGGAACGGCGGGGAGCGCCGGGGTGACCCGGAGCGCAGCGTGATGACAATCGGGGTGCTCGCACTGCAGGGCGCCTTCATCGAGCATGTCTCGGTGCTGCGCGCGATCGGGGCCGACCCGGTGGAGATTCGGCTGCCCCGACAGCTCGACGACATCGACGGGCTTGTCATCCCGGGTGGCGAGAGCACGACGATGCGGCGCCTGATCGACCGCTGGGCGCTGCGTGACCCGATCCTGGCCCTGATCGACCGCGGCGCACCGGTGCTGGGCACGTGCGCCGGGATGATCGTGCTGGCAAAGGAGATCGCGGGCGGTGATCCGCCGGTGCTGCCCGTGCTCGACGTCACGGTCGAGCGCAACGCGTTCGGACGCCAGCTGGACTCGTTCGAGACCGAGCTGGACGTACCGGTGCTGGGATCGCAGCCGGTCCACGCGGTATTCATCCGCGCCCCGGTGATCACGCGGGTCGGACCGGGCGTGGCCGTGATGGCCACCCTCGACGATGGGCGCGTGGTCGCGGTCAGGGAGCGGAACGTCCTCGCCACCGCGTTTCATCCCGAGCTTGCCGGGGAGACGCGCTTCCACCGGCTGCTGACCACGATGGCGTCCGAGCATGCGGATCCGGGCGAGGGCGTCGGGCGGCGGCCGCATCCGACGCGGCGCTCGGCGCAGGGGCGGTAGCGCGATGGCGAAGAGCACGGGCAAGGTGCGCGCGGCCCGCCTGACCGACCTGGCCGCGCTCGGCGAGCTGTCCCGACGGGCCCAGGCCGACACCGGTGGGACGCGGTCGCTTGGCCTGCCCGTGGCTGGACCACGGATCGGCATGTTCAGCCTCTTTCGCCTGCCGCTCGGAGCGTTCAGCCCGCACGACGTGCTGTACGTGTTCGACCGCGACGGGCAGATCGCCGGGCTGCTGCGGGCGGAGCGCGACAGCCCGCGCGACGAATGGACGGTGGTCGAGCTGGACGCCGTGGGCGACCTGGACGCCGGCGACGTCCGCTATCGCCTCGTCCAGCACCTCCTGCGTGACGGCGCGAAGCGCGGGGCGATCCGGTTCCACGTCGCGTGCGTCGACGCCGACGACAATGTCGAGCTGTTCATGCAGAGCGGGTTCATCCGCTTCGGTGACGAGCGGGTGCTGTACCGCGAGCCCGGTCAGGCGATGCCCAAGCCGCTCGCGGAGAAGGCGGCACGCGAGGCGGGCATCCGGCCGGCATCGCCGCTGGACGCCGTGCCGATGTCGCGCCTGTACACCTCGATCACGCCGGCGCCGGTGCAGCGTCTCGAGGTGATCCGGGTCACCGACTGGGAGCGCCAGGGCCGTGAGTCGCGGGTGCCGCGGTCGTCGCTGGCGCCGATCCTGCGCTTCGCCGACGTCGAGGCGTTCGTGATGGAGGCACCGGGGGGCGGCACGGACGGGACGCAGCTCGACGCGATGGTCCAGATCGGCGTGGCCAAGGAGGACCAGCCGCACTACCTCAAGCTGATGGCCCGGCCCGAGGTCGACCCGTCGCCACTCATTCGTCACGCCCTCGGCGTCATCGGCGCACGGGCGGAGACGTCGAACATGCAGCGCCAGGGCGTGCTGGCTCCGGTCCGCACGTACGAGCTCCCGCTCGACCGACGCCTGGCTGACGAGGGGTTCGAGTCGGTGGCCTCGGTCACCTTGATGATGAAGGAGACGCTGGTCCGGGTCGCGGAACCAAGCCTGGTTCCGGCGGGCGTCCGATGAACCCGGACGAAGGAGGGCAGGCGTTCGTGGGTGGCACCGATCCTCATGAGACGATGGATGACCTCGACGTCCTCTTGGCGGCGCTGCCGCCCGAGATCGTTGAGGCGATCCACGCCCTGCCCGATCGGCAGACACTGATCGAGGTGGTGCTCGACCTTGGCCGCCAGCCGGAGGCCCGCTATCCGGCGAGCGAGGTGACGCTGCTCGAGCGCGAGGTCGTGGACCACGACATCGCGTATGTCGTGGACCACATCGGCAGCTTCGGCGACGACAACCGTGCCGGGATCGAGCGCACGCTCCACCGCATCAGCGCCATCCGCAACAGGAATGGCAAGATCGTCGGCCTCACCTGCCGCATCGGTCGCGCCGTCTACGGCACGATCGAGATCATCTCGGACTACGTCGAGACCGGGAAGTCGATCCTGATCATGGGCCGGCCCGGTATCGGCAAGACCACCATGTTGCGCGAGGCGGCGCGCGTGCTGGCCGACGTGCAGCGCAAGCGCGTGGTCGTGGTGGACACCTCGAACGAGATCGCAGGCGACGGCGACATCCCGCATCCGGCGATCGGCAAGGCGCGCCGGATGCAGGTCCGGACGCCGTCACTGCAGCACGAGGTGATGATCGAGGCGGTCGAGAATCACATGCCGCAGGTGATCGTGATCGACGAGATCGGCACCGAGCTCGAGGCGCATGCCGCCCGGACGATCGCTGAGCGCGGCGTCCAGCTGATCGGCACTGCGCATGGCAACAACCTCGACAACCTGATGCTCAACCCGACCCTGTCCGACCTCATCGGTGGGATCCAGAGCGTCACGCTGGGCGACGAGGAGGCGCGACGACGTCGCTCGCAGAAGAGCGTCCTCGAGCGCAAGGCACCACCCACCTTCGACGTCATCGTCGAGATCCAGGATCGCGAGCGCGTGCTGGTCCACGCAGACGTCGCGGCGACCGTCGATGCGATGCTGCTGGGCGACCTCGTCTCGCCCGAGCTCCGCTGGCGCGACGAGGAGGGCGTGCACCGCTCCCAGTCACGGCCCAGGCCCTCGGCCCGGGAGGTGGCCGGCGGCGATCGTTTCAGCGGGCTGACCGGGTCCGGCGCCGGGGCGTGGGGCCGCGAGCCGGGGTGGCGCGGCCCGTCGGGATACCGGACCGGCGGCGTGCCCGCCGATGAGCGACTCCCGGTCCGGCCCGGTTTCCGGCCCGGCCAGTCCGGTGGCTGGCGATCCGGCCGGGGCTCGGGCGCCGCGGCACGCGGCTCGGATCGGGCGTCGCGCAGCCAGGAGGGCGACCGACCGCTCCCGCTGAGCGTTCTTCCCGGGGAGCGGTTCTCGGTGCCACCGGCGGGCACGTTCGTGGCCGGAGGCATCGCCGATCGCGGACCGCTCGAGCGTGCCGAAGCCGAGGCCGCGGCGTCTGCGGGCCTGGCGGCCCGTGACGCGCGCGAGCTCCAGCGCCAGCGAGCCTGGCGCACCGAGGCGGACCGGGCGCTCAACGCGCTCCGCGAGGATGAGGGCACGCGACCCGTCAACGCAACCGAGCTCGAGGCGGAGGAGGAGCGCCAATTGGCGCTGATGGTGCCCGGTGAGGACGCGAGCGACGGCGGACCGATGGGCCCCGGGGGCGCCTACAACCCGGCTGACGCGGACGATGCCGACAGCCCGGCGCTCGAGGTCGAGGGCGGCACGCTGCCGACACTGCGGGTGTTCCCGCACGGGATCAGCCGCAAGCGCCTGGAGCAGGCGATCCGCGACCTGCAGCTGCCGGTGATCATCGCTCGGGACGTGGACGAGGCAGATGTCGCCATGACGCTCCGCAGCGAATACCGCCAGAAGCCGCCGGCCATCCGCGAAGCGGAGGACCGGTCGATGCCGGTCTATGTCCTGAAGTCGAACACGATTGCCCAGATGCAGGCCTCGCTGACCTCGATCTTCTCGCTCGAGGTCGATCCACGCGACGCGGCGCTGCTCGAGACCGAGCAGGCGATCGGGGTGGTCGTGAAGCAGCAGGAGCCGGTCGAGCTCTCGCCCCAGAACGCGTACATCCGCCGCCTCCAGCACCAGATGGCGGAGCGCGCCAACCTCGTCTCACGCTCGCGGGGCCGGGAGCCGTATCGCCGCGTGCGCCTGTATCCCGATGCCGCCCGGCCGGCCTGGCGATAGGGCCCGGGGCGCGGTCCAGACCCGAACGCCGAGCGTCGCGCCCCGTATCCTCCCTGCGTGACCAGCGCCAGCGGTGAGATCCCCGGCCATCCTGACCTGTCGCCCACGCCCGACACCGGGCTGGCGGCGGCGGAGGTCGGCCGACGGCGTGCCGCGGGCCTAGGCAACACCGCACCGCCGCCGACGACGCGCACCTACGGCCAGATCGTGCGCGAGAACACCTTCACGTTCGTCAACAACATCCTGTTCGTCCTCGGCATCGCACTGGTGCTGGTCGGGCGACCGATCGATGCGCTCGTCTCGTTGAGCGTGATCTCGACCAATGTCGTGGTCGGGATCGTCCAGGAGGTTCGCGCAAAGCGGACCCTCGACCGGATCGCGCTCCTGACGCGGCCGACGGCCACGGTGGTTCGCGACGGCCAGGCGGTCGAGCTGTCGCCCGACGACCTGGTGCTTGGCGACCTGCTCGAGATCGATGCGGGCGACCAGGTGGTGCTCGACGGGCGGCTGGTCTCGGGCGCGGTCGGCGTCGACGAGTCGCAGCTGACGGGCGAGAGCGACGTGGTCCCCAAGCGACTGGGGGACGAGGTGTTCAGCGGCTCGTTCGCGACCAGCGGTGCCGGGCGATACATCGCCGAGAAGGTCGCCAGCGACAGCTTCGCGAACCGGATCACGGCCGGCGCCCGCTCGTTCCGGCGGGTCCTGACGCCGCTGCAGGGTGAGATCAACCTCGTGATCCGCGTCGTGCTCGGGATCGTGCTCTACCTCGAGATCCTGCTCGTCATGCGCGGCTTCGTCGAGTCGGCAGTGGTCGGCGACGTCGTGGCCGACGCAACGCTGCTCGCGGGCCTCGTCCCGAACGGGCTGTTCGTCTCGATCGCCGTCGCCTATGCGCTGGGTGCCATCCGGATCCTGCGCTTCGGCGCGCTCGTCCAGCAGTCGAACGCGATCGAGTCGCTGAGCCATGTCGACGTTCTGTGCCTGGACAAGACCGGGACGCTGACGGCCAACCGTCTCGCGGTCGAGGCCATTGCCGGGCTCGATGGTGCGTCCGACGATGAGGTGAGCGTGGCATTGGGCGCGCTCGCTGCGAGCGCGACGAGCCGCAACCAGACGACCGAAGCGGTCGCTGTTCGCTGGCCCCACGAGCCTCGATCGGTGGCGGACGAGGTTCCGTTCTCCTCGGCCCGCAAGTGGAGCGCCGTCGCGTTTGCCGATGCCGGCCACGAGCCCGGCGTGCCGGGACTGGTCGCGTTCGGCGCCCCGACGTTCCTGCGACCGTTCCTGGCGCACGGAACCGACGACGAGCCCGCGGCCTGGCCGGAGATCGAGGCGACGGCGTCTGACTGGACGCGTCGCGGCCTGCGGGTCCTCCTGGTGGCGACCCACGCGGATGCTGCCGCGCTGCCGCCGCACGATGACGAGGCAACGGCCACCCTGCCGCCGGGGCTGCGTGCGCTGGGTCTCGTGGCACTCGCGGACGAGCTGCGCGGCGAGGCGGAGGCCACCCTTCGCTCATTCCGGGATGCCGGGGTCGCGGTGAAGGTGATCTCCGGCGATGACCCGGACACCGTGGCGGCACTGGCCCGGCAGGCAGGCCTGGGCGAGGTGGCCATGATCGCGGGCACGGAGCTCGATGCGCTCGATGACGACGCGCTCGGTCGGACCGCCGCGGAGACGACCGTGTTCGGGAGGATCACGCCGGCGCAGAAGGAGCGGCTGGTCGATGCGCTGCGAGCGCGTGGCCACTACGTCGCGATGATCGGCGACGGGGTGAACGACGTGCTGTCGCTCAAGAAGGCCAACCTCGCGATCGCGATGGGCAGCGGCAGCCAGGCGACGCGCGGCGTCGCCGATCTGGTCCTGATGCAGGATTCCTTCGCGGCCGTGGCCCAGGCGGTCGAGGAGGGTCAGCGGATCCTCAACGGGATGCAGGACATCCTCAAGCTGTTCCTGACCCGGATCGCGACGGTCGGGCTCGTGGTCGTCAGCTCGCTGGTCGTGGTGGTGTTTCCGATTGAGCTGCGCAACGCGTCGGCGCTGACGGTGTTCACGGTCGGGATCCCGAGCGCACTGCTCGCCGTCTGGGCGCAGCCCGGGCGCCGGATCCGCGACTCGCTCGGCAGGACGCTTGCCCGGTTCGTGGTACCGGCGGCCGTGGTGTCGAGCCTGGTGGGCCTGTTCCTGTTCAACGGCTCGCTCGTCCTCGCGGGTCCGGTCACGCCCGAGTCGCTGGACGCGGCGCGGACGGCCCTGACCTCGTTCCTCGTCTACGCGGGCCTGTTCCTGATCGCATTCGTGGAGCCACCGCTGCCGTGGTTCGCCGTGGCCGAGCCGCTGACCATCGACCGGCGTCCCGCCTGGCTGGCGCTTGGGCTGGGCATCGGGTTCGTGGTCGTGCTCATGCTGCCGCCGGCCCGTGCCTGGTTCTCGTTCAGCGTTCCGGATCCACGGAACGCGCTGCTCGTGCTGATCGCGGTGGTCAGCTGGCTGCTGCTGGTCCGGACGTTCTGGCAGCGGCGCCTCGTGGACCGCTTCCTGGGGATCGGCTGACCCGGGCGGTCGATCGGCCGACGGTACCGGCGCCGGACCCTAGCGCAGGGCGCGGAGCGCAGCGTGTGCGGCGTGCATGCCGCTCATGCCGTGGACACCGCCACCCGGCGGCGTCGACGACGAGCACAGGAACAGCCCGGGGTCGGGCGTCGTGTACGGGTTCCAGCGGAGGACCGGCCGGAACAGGAGCTGGCGGATGTCCTGGATGCCACCATTGATATCGCCGCCGATGTAGTTCGCGTCGTACGCCTCCATCGCTGCCGGGTCGCGCGTGGACCGGGCGAGGACGAGGTCCCGGAAGCCCGGAGCGAAGCGTTCCACCTGCCCCTCGATCACGTCGGTCATGTCCGCCATTGAGCCATTGGGGACGTGGCAGTAGGCCCAGGCGACGTGCTTGCCCGCCGGAGCGCGGGACGGATCGGCGATGGTCGGCTGGACGAGGAGCACGAACGGGCGGTCGGGGATTCGCCCGGCGGCGATCGTATCCTCGCCGCGCGCAATCTCGGCCATGGATCCGCCGATGTGGACGGTGCCCGCCCGGGCGGTGCGCGGGTCCTGCCAGGGGATCGGCCCGTCGAGTGCCCAGTCGACCTTGAACACGCCCGATCCATATCGGAATCGTTCGAGGGCGCGTCGATAGGAGCCGGACAGACGGTCGCCGGCGATGGCCAGGACCTGGCGTGGCGTCAGGTCCATCACGACCGCGCGCGCCGCAGGCAGCGCGGCCAGCGACTCGACGTGGTGGCCGGTTTCGATCTCCACCCCCAGCGACCGCGCCTCCGCCTCCAGCATCGCGACGATGTGCCCGCTGCCGCCGCGCGCCAGGGGCCAGCCGACCGCATGGGCGAGCGTGGCGAGCACCAGCCCAAACGCGCCGGTAAGTGGACGATCCAGTCGCAGCATCGAGTGAGCAGCGAGCCCCGCGAACAGCGCTCGCGTGCCGACGTCACGGAATGCGAGCCGGGCAAGCGCCGTTGCCGGGAGCAGGCCCGGGATCCCGAAGCGGGCCATCAGGATCGGGTGGCGCGGCGGCCGAACCACCGGTCCCAGCACCGCCGGCATCAGCCGCTCCCACTCGCGGGCCAGCGGCCCCACCAGGCGCCGCCACGCGGCGGCATCCCGCGCTGACCAGCCGGAAGCCTCGAGGGCGTCGAGGTCACGTTCCAGGATGACGCTCCTGCCGGGCGCCAGCGCGTGTGCCACCGGCGCCTCCGGCTGAACCCACTCCAGCCCGTGCGCGGCCGGGTCCAGGCTGCGCATGAACGGCGAGGCGAGCGCGAGCGGGTGCACCGCGGAGCACGGGTCGTGAACGTATCCGGGCAGGGTCAGCTCGGCGGAGCGTGATCCGCCACCGACCGAATCGGCGGCTTCATACAGCCGAACCGATCGCCCGCCGCGAGCGAGCTCGATTGCGGCGGCGAGCCCGTTGGGCCCGCCGCCGATCACGATCGCGTCGAGTGCGCTTGAGGTGGCTCCGGCGGTCATGCCGTCATGGTGACGGCGATCAGGCGACCGTGCGCCGCCGGCGCACCCACCGGGCCGGGGCGGTGATCGTCCCGACCGCCATGTTCACGGCCGCGCTGTGGCGCAGGTTGCGGACGTACTTCCACTGGCGCTTGCGATCGACGCACACCTTGCGGGCAGTGATCTCGGGCGAGACGACACCCACGGCTCGCGCGAGGTTCTCCAGCGTCCGCTCCCAGAAGTGGTCGTTGGAGCGGTTGGCGCCAAAGATGTAGGTGAGCTCGATGAACGGGTCGCTGGTGCGCTCCAGCGCCTGCGCCTGGGCAACGGTGGTGTCGCCGTCACGGAACGCCGAGAACGTGATCCACGCCGACAGCGCGTGGCCCTCGGGCGTCATGAAGGTGAACGACTCGTTGTCGGCATAGATGACCATCACTCCCGTGGACATCTTGACCGGCGAGCCCGGGACGGGAGCTACCTCGAGCAAGGCAACCTCGCCGGGCTTGATCCCGGACAGCGGCGCGTAGAACCTCGCGCCCTTGGGCCAGAACGTCGGGAAGCGCTCCTTCCAGAACGCGACCAGATCCTCTGGTGACATGTCGACGCCCTCGAGCCGGACGCTGAACGTCTTCTGCCACATCTGCCCGAAGCCCTGGACGGGGCCTGCAACGCGCCGGCCCGTGACGGTGTCCATGCCACCCGTGACGGCCGTCGTCGACAGCTTGTCGACGGGGCGCGCCCAGGAATCCGTATCGCGACGGGCCGGGATCGCGGTGTCGGTGGCGGTGTCGGTGGGCGGGTTCGTCGGGGACGCGGACATCTCGTTACCTCCGATCGTCCGGTCAGGCTGAGGCGGCCGCGAGCGCGGCGCTCTCGTCGTCATGGATGCCGATCGCCTCGTCGAGGCGGGTCAACGCCAGGATCTGGCGGTAGTGCTCGGACAGCCCGATCGCGTGCAGCTGCTGGCCGGAGCGCTGGGCTCGGACCAGGAGCGTGACCAGGAGGCCGATGCCACCACTGTTCATGTACTCGAGGTCGCCGAAGTCGAGGACGACGGAGCGGACACCGGACCCAACCTGGCCGTAGGCGTCCATCAGCGCGTCCTCGCTGGCGCCGGTGATCTCGCCGTGGATCCGCAGGATGGTCGCCGCCCCTGCGGGCACGATGTCGATGGTGGTGCTCATCGAGCCGCCTCCTCAAGCTGGCCGGCCGCGGGCTCCGGGTCGGCGATGGTCAGGTAGTCCGACAGTCGAGTGATCCGGAAGATCTCGCGATAGTGATCCGAGAGGCCGACCGCGATGACGTCGCGATGGTCGCGACGCGCCTCGGCCAGGAGCCGGACGATGAGCGCGATGCCGGTTGAGTTGATGTAGTCGACGGTGCCGAAGTCGAGCACCAGTCGGGTGGCGCCGGCATCGACCGCCGCCCGATAGGCGCCGCTCAGCGTTTCGTCGGCCGCGATGTCCACGTCGCCGCGCATCGCGAGTCGAACCTCGCCCGGGCCGGCGGCGATGACCTCGATGTCGAGTCGTTGCTTGTCCATCTCGGTTCTCCCTCTTCAGCGCCCTTCTCGGGCGAGGGTGAGCGTGATCGTCTGCAGGCCGTCTTCGGCGTGCACGTCCATCCCGTCCACCATGTGTCGGATCAGGAACAGACCCCAGCCACGAGGCTTCTGGCGGCCTTCGAGCTTGGCGTCGAGATCGGGGGCTTCGACGTCGGGCACCGGGCCGGACAGGGCGCGGTCAGTGACACGCACCCGGATCTCGGTGGCATCCGCGTCCACCCGGACATCGACCGGGATGTCGGGATTGCCCTGCGACCCGTACTCGATCGCGTTCATCACGGTCTCCGCGACCGCGGTCTTGAGCCGCTCCAAACGGCTCTCGGTGAGGCCCAACGGTGCCACGGCCTCAGCCACGCGCATCATTGCGTCACGCTCGTTGCCGATCGCCCCTTCGATCGTGAACGTGACCAGGGGTTCGTCGGACAGGGTGAGCGAGGGCGCGTCGTCACGGGTCAGCTCGACCTCGGGCCGCGCCTCGGACCAGTCAGCGGTGCCCGCGGAGCGCTGGAGAGCGACCAGCGTGATGTCGTCTTCCTGCTCGACGATCGGACCCTGGAACTCCTTGAGCCCCTCCAGCAGACGGTCCAGCAGCCGGCTGCCTGCGTCGTCGCCTTCCATTGCCTCGCGCAGACGAGGAAAGCCATACATCTCGCGGTCCGGCCCGTGCTGCTCCACAACGCCATCCGAGTAGAGCAGCATCCCCTCGCCTGGTCCGACGACGCCGTCGGTCTCCTCGTAGGTGATGTCCGGCATCAACCCGAGCGGGAGGCCCGTTGCCCGGAGCTCGATGACGCCGGTCTCGGTGCGGACGTAGGGCAGGTTGTGACCGGCGTTTGCGAACCGGAAGCGGCCGGTCGCGGGCTCCAGGACGCCGTACAGGCAGGTCACGAACATCTTGGCCGGCATCTCGGGCGCCAGCAGCTCGTTGGCCCGCGACAGCACCTTGCCAGGCTCGATCAAGCGCGGCGCCTCCGCCCGCAGGATCGAGTGCGTCCGGGCCATGACGAGGGCCGCCGGGACGCCCTTGTCGGTGACGTCGCCGACGACGACACCGATGCGGCCCTCGCCAAGGTCGATGAAGTCGTAGAAATCCCCGCCGACGACCCGCGCCGGGCCGTAGTAGGCGGCGATCTGCCACTCGGGCAGGTTGGGCAGCTCGTGGGGCAGGAACTGCTGCTGGATGAGCTGCGCGACCTTGAGCTCCTGCTCGTAGCGCTCGCGCTCCGCAGCCTCGGCGGCCTGCTCTCGGACCAGCTGGGCAACCCGGATCGCGGGCGCCGCCTGTGCGGCGAGCGTGGCCAGCAGGCGGCGATCGTCGGTGGAGTAGTCCTGCTCCGACAGCCGCGGTCCGAGGTTGAGCGTCCCGATCAGCTCGCCCTGGGTCACCAGCGGCACGACCAACGCCACGCCGGCATCGCGCAGCGCCTGGAGCGCCGTCGACCCGAGCTCCAACTTCGACAGATCGACGGGACCGGGGGCCGCCTGCAGAAACGCGAACAGCGGGTCGGTCTCGGGGATATCGACAGAAACGCCGGGATGCTCCTCGACAACGGGCGCCACGGTGGCGGCGGCCGGCTCGGCGGCCGGGTCAGCAGATCGGCCGCGGAGGCGCCGGAATGGACGGGTCAGTGCTGTCATGACCTGATCCTCATGTAGAAGCGTCCGGACATCGTTACGAATAGGGGCGAATCATCAAATATCGTCACGTGCGACCTTGCTGCACGTACGCCGCCAGAGCACGGGTCTCGCGAGCGAGCAGCTTTGTGTACTGGCCGGCCAGGAGAGAGTAGCCGCGCTCAAGCGGTCCCCTGACCGTGATCGCGTGGTGGATCCGTGTGCCACTCTCGATCGGCTCGACCTCGTACCACTGCACGAGCCGCACCCCGATCGGCTTGACCTCACAGACGACGCGCCGGTCCGGGACGGCCTCGAGGATGCGGACCGCGTAGGTCCACGGGTAGCGGCGGACCTTGACGTCGACGATCGCACCCTCCTCGACCCGCGTCCGGGCTCGCGCGCCACTCGTGTTGTGACCCCAGACGTGCCAGGTCGAGGGGTCGGTATAGCAGGCATAGATCGCCCCCGCGCCTACACCCTCCGCGTCGTAGGTGTCCTCTATCGTGAATGTCATCCGTCGGCCCCCTTGCCACCCGAGCGCAGCCAGACGCCGACATGGGCCGGCCGCACGGTCGCCTGGATCGCCCGGTGGAGGTCGTGGTCGATGTCGACGAACTCGACCTTGTCGCGGAGCTCCTCGGCAAACGCATCAACCGTGCGCTGCCCGTCGTACCGGGCCCGGTCGAACCGCCGATCAACGGTGACCTGGATCCGCCGCCGCAGGGGCTGGAACAGGGCAAATGCGACCAGGGTGGATGCGGCCACCGCCAACGTCTCGCCCTGGGTGACCCCCGCCAGCAAGGCCTGGAGCCCGATCACGACGCCCACGAACACGGCAGCCAGGATCCCTGTCACCAGCGCCCACCCGATGGTGCGGCTGATCAGGCGATCGATCTCATACAGCCGGTACCGGAGGACGGCGATACCGACGGCGATGGGGACGAGGCCGATGCTGATCAACAGGAAGTTCCATGCCCACGGCGACAGCGTGAATCCGAGGACGGCAACCGCAGACAGAAGGACCGCAGCCGCGGCGAGAAACCACTTGAGCTGCTGGCGCTCGACACCGTCTGCGCGTCGGAAACGCAGCACGACCGAGGCGAATGCCAGCACAATGAACCCGCCATAGAGCATGAAGGTGACCTCTGTCGTGAGCGTGAGGACGTGATCCAGGGGACTGTCGAGCACCAGCGGGTTCGGCAGGTACGGCCCGTACTCTGAGACCTCGTAGGACGCTGTCCCGGTCGCGACATATGCCACCGTCGTGATCGCGGCAGCCCAGGCAACAGTCCGCCAACGCGTCCCTGGCAGGCGTCCGTCAGGGAACAGCAAGGGGATCCAGATGAACAGCAGGGTGGTCCCGAGGCTTGATACCGGGGTCAGCATGTAGTCGACGAGCCGGTATCCCGGCAGCTCCGTTTCGAGCTCGATGCTCCGCTGCACGTACACGAGACTGAAGTCCGCGTAGCTGAAGCAGAGGCCGCCTACCAGCAGAAGCCACCCGATGGGATTGCCCGGCCGTCGGATCGCCAACAGCGATCCGGAGATGATGACTGACAGGTACACGCTGATCGATAGGGCGAGACCGACGAAGTCCTGCGGGGCGCCTGATTCCCGCAGGCGTTCGTAGCCAGGCAGGATGGGTTGCAGGAGCAGAAACGCGTTCGTTGCCAGGCCGACGAACAGCATCGCAAGGGCGAGCCAGGTGGTGGGCCGACGCCGGGCGGGGACGGTGGGGGTGGCGGTCACTGGCCCGCCTCCTGCCGGCTGCGCAGCCACAGTCCTGCGTGGACCGGACGGACCGTCTCGTCGACGGTGCCCAGTGCCTCGCGCTCGATGGACGCCAGCTCCACCTCGTCGCGCAGCCGCTCGGCAAACGCGTCCACGGTTCGCTGGCCGTCGTACCGCGCCCGGTCGAACCGACGATCGACCGCGACCTGGATCCGCCGCCGCAGCGGCTGGAACAGGGCGAATGCCGCCAGGGTGGACGCCGCGACCGCGAGCGTCTCGCCCTGGGTGAACCCGGCGAGCAGCGCCTGCAATGCCAGCACCACACCCACGAACACCGCGGCCAGGATCCCGGTCACCAGCGCCCAGCCGATGGTGCGGCTGATCAGGCGGTCGATGTCGTACAGCCGGTACCGCAGGATCGCGATCCCGATCGCGATGGGCAGGAAGTTGAGGCCGATCAGGAAGCCGACGTTCGCCTCGTCGGCTCCGGTCATGGCCACCGCTGTCGAGGCTACGAGGACGAACACCGCAGCCAGGAACCACTTCATCTGCTGCCGCACGACAGCGCGGGATGCTCGGAACCGCACGACGACGGACGCGAATGCGAGCGTGATGTACAGGACCAGAACGGGGTAGAGGACGTTGCTCGCGAGCCGAATCAGGTCTTCGGGACCGGCTTCGAGCACGAGCGGGCTCGGGAGGATGCGGTCATTCGGCTGAGGAGGGAGGAAGAGCGCTATGCCGATTCCGATGAACGTGAAGGCACCTGCACTCCACGCGAACGCTCGCCACCCTGGACCGGGCAATCTCCCGTCCGGGAACAGGAGCGGTAGCCACAGCACCAAGAGGACAAACCCGAGATTGCCGAAGGTGGGGTTCAGCCAATCGAGGACCCGGTATCCGGGCAGCTCCCCGGTCGCGAGGCTCCGCCGAACGTAGTCGGGGACGAACGCGGCCAAGGTGAAGCAGACGCCGGCCACCAGGAGCAGCCATCCGATCGGGTTCCGTGGGCGGTTCGTCACGAGGATGGAGCCGACAACCGGCAACGACAACAGCGTCCAGCTCGTGATTGCCTTGATCATCACGTCCTGGGGCGACTTTGGCCGGGTCTCAATCTGCTCCCAGCCCGGGAGCACCAGCGACACCCACGAGAACGCCATCATCCCCAGCGCTGCCATCAGCAGACCCACGGCAACCCAGGTGGTGGGGCTTCGCCAAGCGGGTGTGGTTCGGATGGCGGTCATCCGTCGACTCCCTCGCCACCCGAGCGCAGCCAGAGACCGACTTGCCGCGGACGGACGGCGAGATCGATGGTGGCCGGGATCTCGGCCCGGATGGCGTCGAGCTCGACCTCGTCGCGCAATCGGTCGCCGAACGCGCCCACCAGCTGTTCACCGTCGTATCGCGCCCGATCGAAGCGCCGGTCGACCGCGACCTGGATCCGCCGCCGCAGGGGCTGGAACAGGGCGAACGCGGCCAGCGTGGACGCAGCGACCGCGAGGGTCTCGCCCTGGGTGAACCCGGCCAGCAGCGCCTGGAGCGTGAGCACCACGGCCACGAACACGGCGACCAGGATCCCGGTCACCAGCGCCCAGCCGATGGTGCGGCTGATGATCCGGTCGATCTCGTACAGCCGGTACCGCAGGATCGCGATCTCGATCGCGATGGGGAGCGCGATCAGCCCTGCCTCCAGGCGGCCGCGTATCTCGCGTTCGACTGACGTGTCTGCGGTCAAGCTGGACCTCCTGACGCAGCTGTCACGCCCCAACGTCAGCAGCGCTGACACGCGACGCGCGGCATAGCGACGCCGTCGTGAGACGGGTTCGCCTGCCGTTGTCAGACCCACGGTCCGACGCCGTGGCAACCCACCTGCCCCTGGACGGCCCTGTCGAGCGCCGAGGCTCTGGAGGGCGGGCTGCCCGGTACCACCTAACCCGAGGCGTGTTCCGAGATCGTTACGAAGATCCGGGCCACGCTCCGGTGGTGCTCATGAGCCGGAGCGGCGCAGCCACAGGGCGACGTGCGTGGGTCGGACGGTTTGATCGACCGTGGCCAGGGCACCGTGCTCGATGGCCAGGAGATCCACCCTGTCGCGCAGCTCCTCGGCGAAGGCGTCGACCGCTCGTTGTCCGTCGTATCGCGTTCGGTCGAAGCGCCGATCCACCGCCGCCTGCGTCCGTCGACGAACCGGCTGGAACAGGGCGAACGCCACCAGCGTCGAGGCCGCGACCGCCAGCGTCTGACCTTGGGTGAAGCCTGCAAGCATCGTGTCGAGCCCGAAGACCGCGCCGGCGAATGTCAGCACGATCGCGCCGGTGACCAGCCCCCAGCCGATGGTCCGGCTGATGATCCGGTCGATGTCGTACAGGCGGTAGCGGAGGATCGCGAGCCCGATCGAGACGGGGATGAGGGGCATGAGCGCGAGGCCGACCATCCAGCCGATGTCCGATACCACGCCGTTGTTCGGGATCGACAGCACGAATGCCACAACCTCGCCCAGGGCGACGAGGCCGAACCACTTGAGCTGCTGGCGCTCGGTTGTCCCGGCTCGCCGGTAACGCACGAATACGCTGATCACGGCACCCGCGAAGAAGATCGGGGTCGGGACGTTCGAGACCGCCGACAGGGTGTTCAGGAGACCAGCCGCTCCGACGATCCCGACCGGGTTGTCGATCCACGGTGCGGCCTCGAGCGGCCCGGGCACGAAGGCGGGGGCGATGAACGACGCCGCGGCCGCGACCAGCCCCAGCAGCCCGAAGGTTCGCCACCGGGTGCTGAGGAACCGCCCCGTCGGGAACAGGAGCGGGACGTAGATGGCGAGCAGCCCGATCGCGGGCAGCAACCCCCAGCTGGCCAGCCACGCGATCAACGTTGTCAGCGGCAGGCCGGCGGACCGGGCGTGGTCGAAGTTCACGTACGTCCCGCCGAAGATGCCGACGGCCGCTGCCGTGCCGGCGATCTCGAGCAGCCACCCGATCGGGTTCGTGGGGACCCGGTACGCCACGAACGCCCCGACCAGCGTCAGTGACAGCACGATGGCCGGGAAGATGACGATGAACACGAGCCCGCTCGGACCGTATTGGTCGAGCGTCCCAATCCCCATCGGCAGCCCGACCGCGGTGAACGCGCACGCGACCGCCGCCATAGCGCCGATCGGAAGCAGATGCCCTCGGGGGCGCTGGGCCACCTGGCCGCTCATCGGCTGCGCATCCAGACGACGGTGCTCGATGGCGCGAGGGCCTGGTGGATCGCGGCCTCGACCTCGCCCCGGACGAGCGCGAGGTCGGTCTCGTCCCGCAGCCGGGCGGTGAGCTCGGCCACCGTGTGCTCGGCGTTGTAGCGGCTGCGGTTGAAGCGACGATCGACCACGCGCTGGACCCGGCGGCGCAACGGCGCGAACAGCGCGAACACGGCCAGCGTGGACGCGGCGACCGCGAGGGTGCTGGCACCGGTGACCGAGGCCAGCACGTCCTGCAACCCGAGCACGAGGCCGGCGAACACCGCCGCGAGCAACCCGGACACGATCGCGTACGACAGCGTCCGGCTGATGATCCGGTCGATGTCCCACAGGTGATAGCGCAGGATCGCGATGCCTGCTGCGATGGGGATGATCATCGATGCGTCGATGACGATGGCGTCCCATAGTCGAGCCCACGCTGGCGCCACCGAGAGGTCCGGATAGGCGAACACGACCGGCATCGTGGACAGCCACAGGAGCGCGGTGAGAGCGATCGCGGATGCCAGCCACTTGACCTGCAGCCGCTCGATGCCGCTCGAGCGCCGGTAGCGCAACACGAGGCTTGCGGCGGCCGCCACGAACACCGCGAGCGATCCTATCTGGACCGGTCCGTTGCCCAGGCCACCCAGGACGGCGCCCAGCACGCCCGGCAGCGCGAACGGGTTGTCGACCGAGACTCCCTCGAGCAGGACGGATTGGATCTCCCCAGCGCCGAAGGCGACCATGGCACCGCCGACGAGCCCGAAGATCACGACGAACTGGAGGAATCTCCGCCATCGCATCGTCAGCGCATGTCCATTCGGGAACAGCAGCGCGATCAACACGTAGACCATCGTGCTCAACGTGCCGGGCCAGGTCGCAAGCCAGGCCGCAACCGGCGTGCCGGGCAGGGGCGCCACGAGCACAGAGCTCTCCACCCATGCGGCGGCGGAGTTGCTCACCGCCCAGCCGAGATTCGCGAGCAGGAACAGCCAGCCGATCGTGTTCCCCGGTTGCCTGGCGATGATCACCAGTCCGACGGCAGCGAACGTGAGCTCACTGACGGCGCCGAGGATGTCGAACAGCAGGGTGGCGTCGCCGAACACGCCCTGTTGCCGACCCAGCTCCCGAACGACGATCTGGATCCCTGCCGCGAGGGCCTGCGCCAGGAGGATCAGAACTGCCAGCAGTTGCCGGTGCCTGACTCGGCTCATCGGCTGCGCATCCAGACGACGGTGCTCGACGGCGCGAGGGCCTGATGGACCGCGGCCTCGACCTCGCTCCGGACGAGCGCGAGGTCGGTCTCGTCCCGCAGCCGGGCGGTGAGCTCGGCCACCGTGTGCTCGGCGTTGTAGCGGCTGCGGTTGAAGCGACGATCGACCACGCGCTGGACCCGCCGGCGTAACGGCGCGAACAGCGCGAACACGGCCAGCGTGGACGCGGCGACCGCGAGGGTGCTGGCACCGGTGACCGAGGCCAGCACGTCCTGCAACCCGAGCACGAGGCCGGCAAACACCGCCGCGAGCAACCCGGACACGATCGCGTACGACAGCGTCCGGCTGATGATCCGGTCGATGTCCCACAGGTGATAGCGCAGGATCGCGATGCCGATGGTCACCGGAAGCGAGAGGCCCATGAGCAGGCCGAGGGCGATGGCCGCGACCAGCCCGGGGACCGCGATGAAGAACGAGAGCACGATGCTTGCCAGCAGGATGAGGGCGCCAAAGGCGAACCACTTGATCTGCTGTCGCTCTGCCCCTCGTGAGCGCCGCCAACGGACGACCAGCCCGGCGATGGAGCCCACCGTGGCCGCCAACAGCACGAGCTGTCCAATGGCGCTCGCCGTGGCCGCGAGCTCGACCATCGGATCGGCCGGGGGCGCGATGCTGCCGGTGCTGGCCAGGGCCAGCAACCTGCCTCGATACGGCCAGGTCGCGATGGCCTGCGGAGCGATCATGATCAGCAGCGCGGCGCCGGCGAGGGCAAGGACGGGCCACCATCGCCGCGAGGGCAGGCGCCCATCGGGAAACAGGAGGATCGCTGCGGTCGATAGCAGCGTGAAGCCTGGCATCCAGGCCACCACGCCCACCCACGACAGCAGGTCCGATGCCGGGAGGCCGTCGGGGCTCACGGTGTACGCCCACGGCACGTATCCGACGGAGAACAGGTTGAGCGCCTGGACCCCACCGATCGCAAGGTAGACCCAGCCGAGAGGACTGACCGGCTTGCGTCGAACGATCAGCCACCCGAGGACCGGGAATGCCAGGGCGACGCTGGAGACGGCGATCTCGATCTGGATGCTGGCAGGGTCGATCGGCGTTCCCGGGCCGAGCAGCGTGCCGAAGGAGAGCAGGAGGCCGCCGACGGCCAGCGCCACCGACACCCCGGCGATCACCGCGCCAAGTCGCCGGAGGATGCGATCGAACCCGACGACTTGCGTCTGACGAACCTCGCGCGGGTTCATCCTCATCGGTGAGCTCCAACCCGCAGCCAGACGCCGGTCGACGCAGGGGCCACCGCCCTGGTGGCCACGGCCGCCATCTCGGCCGTGAGGTCGCTGAGGGCAAGCCCATCCCTGGCTCGGCTCGCGAAGCCCATCACGATCGCCTCAGCGTCGTAGTGCGCCCGATCGAACCGGTGGTCGACAGCCCGCTGCAGCCGACGACGCACCGGCTGAAACAGGCTTGCCACGACCAGCGTGGAGGCGGCAACTGCCAGAGCGTTGCCCTCGGTCAGCGGCGCGAGGATGCCCTGCAGCGCGACGACGAGCAGCGCGAACAGCCCCGCCAGCAGGCCGGTCACCAGCGCGTAGGCGAACGTCCGGCTGATGATCCGATCGATGTCATAGAGCCGGTAGCGGCCGATCGCGATCGCGAGCGACGCTGGGAGCATCGCCAACGCGACCGTGAACAGAATGTCTGACAGCAGACCCTTGGCGACGTTGGAGATCGCGATGGTAGGCACCATCAGCACGAACCCGAGCAGGATCCACTTCAGCTGCTGACGTTCGACGCCATGGGAACGATGGAACCGCACCGCCAGCGCCGCCACCCCGATCGCCAGCATCACGAGATAGACCACGAATGCGGACTGGAAGAGCTCGTACACCGGTCCCATGAACGACACATATAGGGGATTGGCGACCATCACACCCGTGTCGGCGAAGCTGGCTCCGGTGGTCCCGGTCGCGAACACCAACCCGAACAGCACGACTGCACCAACCTCGACCCTGAAGGCCCACTGCCATGCGCGCGAGATGGTGCGCCCCGTCGGCACGAGGAATGTGAGCAGCACGAGACATCCGAGCGACACCGGCCACAGCCATTCCATGGCCGCGCCGAGCGCCGGGACCGGGAGGTCGACCAGCCCGGCGCTTGCCGCGATCGTGTATCGCTCGGTCAGGAACGCGCCGCACATGAGGATCGCGAGCAGTCCCAACAGCCACCACACGCGGTTCGCTGGTTCGCGTCTTCCAATGACGCCCGCGGTCACCGCGTAGCCGAGCAGGAGCGTGATAGACATTGGGTCAAACGCGCTGGAGGCCGCACTGTCGAGCGACTCGAGCCACAGTGCGGCAATGCCCATGAGCGCCGTGATCACAACGGGAAGCCAGGGCAAAAGCCGCCGGCCAAGGGAGACCCGCGGGCTGCGCGCATGCGATGTCACCTGGCGCCCTCGCGGATCCAGACGCCGGCGGACGAGGGTTGGACGGTCGCCCGAACCGCGCTCGCCATGGCACCCGCGACGGAGTGGGCATCGACCTGGTCACGGACCATCTCGGCGAACTGTCTGGCCACCCGATCCGCATCGACCCGTGCCCGGTTGAATCGTCGATCCACCCTCCGCTGGACGCGCCGGCGCAGCGGCTGGAACAGGCTTGCGACGGCGAGCGTGGACCCGGCCACGGCGATCACATTGCTCGCGGTGAACGGCGCCAGGATGCCCTGCAGCCCGACCACGAGTACGGCGAACACGCCTGCCAGGAGGCCGGTCACCACGAGGTAGCCGACCGAGCGGCTGACGATCCGGTCGATGTCGTACAGGCGGTAGCGGAGGATCGCGATCCCGGCCGCGATGGGCAGCAACGGCGCGACGACGATGGCCAGCGCGACGTTGAGGGCCGTCCAGGGCAGGGTCACCATGCTTGTGATGACCAGCAGCGTGATCTCGACCACGCCGGCACCGACGAACCACTTCAGCTGGGCCCGTGCCACGCCGGTCGAACGCCGGAACCGGACGATGAGACCGGCAACCGACAATCCCCCCGAAAGCAGCATCAGCAGCAGGCCGACGTCCGTTGCCATCAGCAACGCCGACCTGAACGGGTCATCGACCGTGCCCGGCTGCGGCCCGGGGCCCAGCAGGTCGGCACCGCTCGAGCCCCATGCCATGCCTGCCAGCGGGATCATGATCAGGGCCATTCCAACGAAGGCGATCCCCAGCACGAACCGCCACCGAGGCGTGGGTGGTCGCCCGTCAGGGAACAGGAGGACGGTCGCGCTGAGCAACAGCGTGAACCCCGGCGCCCACGCCCAGACGCCGATCCAGGCCATGAGGTCGGCCGCAGGGAGCGAGCCCGGCGAGACCAGGATGCCGACCGTCGCGTAGGCGCCGGCGAAGGTCTCCAGCGCCTGCGACAGACCGACGCCGAGAAACACCCAGCCCATGACGTTGTCGGGTCGCTTCGCTGCCACGATCCAGCCCACGACGGGGAAGGTGATGCCCAGGACCCAGCCGCCGGGCACGGTCGGATCGGACAGGGTCTGCCTGGCCTCCGGGTAGCCCACCATGACGGCCAGGAAGCCGGCGGCCATGAGCAGGGCGGCGCCTGCCATGACGTTGGCGGCCAGTCGCCGGCTACGGGTGCTCGAGGTTCGGAGGGGCGCAGGGCGGGTCTTGCCGGACGCGATCACGGGACGCATGCTCGGTGGGGATCGTCCGGAGAACGTTACGCCGGAATCGGGGTGGATGCCTGGTTGGGCGATCCAGGCCCGAGACGCCGCTCGCGAACCCACAGCGCGGTCCGCTCGGGCCGCACCACGTCAGCCACGGCCCGGACCGTTGCCGACTCGATCGCCGCCAGGTTGACCTCATCGCGAAGCAGGCCCGCGAACCGGTCGACCGCGTGCTGCGCGTTGACCTTGGTGCGATTGAACCGGCGGTCGACGACGGCCTGCACCCATCGGTACAGCGGCTGTGACACAGCGGCGGCCACGAGCGTCGACGCCGCGACCATCAGGCTGCTCTCCCCCACGACCGGTCCCAGCATGGCCTGCGTGCCGACGATGGCCAGGGCGAACACGCCCGCCACGAGCCCCGTGGTCACGGCCCAGCCGATGGTGCGGCTGATGATCCGGTCGATCTCGTACAGCCGGTAGCGCAGCACGGCGATCCCGATCGCCACCGGAAAGCCGACGAGCGCCCCGAACCCGACGATCCAGCTCAGGTCGGAAAGAATGGTTCCGGGAAACAGGAACGCCATCGGGAACGCGACCGCGGCGATCGAGGCCGCGGTCAGCAGCCACTTGATCTGGCCCCGCTCGGTGGGGGAGCCACGGCGGAACCTGGTCGCAAGGGCCGCGAACGCCCCCAGGAAGATCGGCACCGCCGTCAGCAGGGCAATCGTATCGATCGTCAGCAGGTACGGGGCCAGGATCGAGAGGCCGAACGGGTTCTCGACCGTCAGCGTCTCGTTCACCGGGCCGGGCTCAAAGGCAGGGCGAACCGTCGCCAGCAGCGTGCCTCCGACCAGGGCCACTCCGAGCCACCGCCAGCGACGGGACGGCAGGTGCCCGTCCGGGAAGACCGCCGGCACGCCTGCCGCAACGATGACGATCGGCGGGATGAACAGCACATCGGTTGCCCAGGCGAGCTGGGCGGTGCCCGGCAGCTCACCGTTCCAGGAGGTGATGCTGGCCAATGCGTAGGCGCTGCCGAACAGGCCGATGGCGAGCATCGTCCCCGCGGCGATCAGGAGCCAGCCGACTCGGTTCCGTGGAACCTTGATGCACAGGAACGAGCCGACCGCGGCCAGCGACGCGATGGCGGCACCGAAGATCAGGCTCGCCGACAGGTCAAGGGTGCCCGGCGGATAGATGGGAAGCGCAGCGAGCGCGAGCCCAACATCGACGACCGCGACGGCGACGAGCGCGCCGTTGCGTACGTCGTGGCGCCCGCCCAGGCCTGTGCCTCCTCGCTCCGAGCCGTCGCGCATCACCGTTGCGCCGCTTGCGCCTGTCATCGGCGTGAAATCACGATCCAGGAAATGCGGCGCGGGGCCAGCTCATGGGCACCATCCGGGGGCCAGCACATCGTTGCCACCTGATTGAAGGGGTGATGGAGGGTGAGGATGGGCGCGGGACGTCCGCTGAACGTTACGAGATCGCAGCCGCTGAGGTCGTCATCATCCGCTCGCCCGGCGCTGGCGCGTCCAGAGCCCGATGGCCTGGGGCTGCACGGTCCGCGCCGCGACGCCCACGAGGTGACCGGACACCGAATCGAGGTCGACCTCCTCGCGCAGCTGGTTGCCAAACGTCTCGAGCGCGTGCTGGGCATCGACCTTGGCCCGGTTGAACCGCCGGTCCACCGCGGCCTGCAGCCGGCGGTGGAGCGGCATGAACAGCGCGGCCGCCGCGAGTGTGGACGCGGCCACCACGAGGGTGCTCCCGCTGGCAACGGGCTCCAGCAGCGCCTGGAGCCCGACGATCAGCAGCCCGAACACCGCCGCGACCAACCCCGTGGTCAGGCCCCAGCCAATCGTGCGGCTCATGATCCGGTCGATCTCGTACAGCCGGTATCGAAGGATCGCAATGCCGATGCCCAGGGGCACAAGGCCGAGGGCGAAGATCAGGATCGAGAAGCCGGTCGTGGCGAGCTGCTCGGGTGCAAACAGCAATATGGCCAGGCCCGTGATGGCGACCGCGACGGCCGCGGTGAACCAGCGGAGCTGCTGGCGCTCGATGAGATCGCCTCGCCGGTACCGGGCCACGACGCTCAGCAGGGCAACGAGCGCCACCAGCGGCGCTCCCACGTGCTGCCCGAGGTCGCCAACGATCGGCACCGGACCATCTGTGATCCCCAGCGGGTTGAGCGGCGCATACCCGTCGATCAGCGATCCGGCGCGCGTTACATCTGCAAGGACGGACATCACGCCCTCGAACACGACCACGACGAGGACCCACCTCCACACCCCGGGCAGCGGGCGACCGTTGGGGAAGATCAACGGGATCACGCCGAACGCGGCGAAGAGTCCAAGCGATCCCGACCACGCGCTGTAGCACGCGGCCGCCATCGTTCCTGGCAGCGTGCCGTCGTGCAACGCCACGCTTAGGAGGACGTAGTACGAAGCAGCCAGCGTCAGGCCGAGCGAGGAGCCACTGAACCAGAGGAGCCAGCCGACGGCGTTGCCGGGTTGCCGGGTCGCCAGCAGGGCTCCAACCGCACCGGCCGAGCTCACGACCCACATCAGGTTGAACACCAGCAGATCCGTGCCCAAGGAGCCGCTCGCCCAGGCCGTGGCAAGCAGCAGCACGAGCACGGTGATGGGCAGGGCCCACACCAGGACCGATGGACCGATCGGCAGCCGCTTCGGACTGTTGATGGGTCGCCGATCCCGTGCCGCAAGAGATGCGTTCACCGTGTCGCCCCGCCCTGGCGCGTCCAGAGCCCGATCGCCCGGGGCTGCACGGTCCGCGCCGCGACGCCCACGAGGTGACCGGACACCGAATCGAGGTCGACCTCCTCGCGCAGCTGGTTGCCAAACGTCTCGAGCGCGTGCTGGGCATCGACCTTGGCCCGGTTGAACCGCCGGTCCACCGCGGCCTGCAGCCGGCGGTGGAGCGGCATGAACAGCGCGGCCGCCGCGAGTGTGGACGCGGCCACCACGAGGGTGCTCCCGCTGGCAACGGGCTCCAGCAGCGCCTGGAGCCCGACGATCAGCAGCCCGAACACCGCCGCGACCAACCCCGTGGTCAGGCCCCAGCCAATCGTGCGGCTCATGATCCGGTCGATCTCGTACAGCCGGTATCGGAGCACGGCGACCCCGATCGAGAGGGGCAGCCCAGCAAAGGCGAGGATCGCCGGCATGTAGGCGACCCCACCGACGACGCCCGATGCCACCAGGCCGCCGATCATCGCCACGACCAGCGTGACGACCGATGCCGCGACCCAGCGGACCTGCTGTCGCTCGATGCCAGATGACCGCCGGGCACGAACGATGAGCGAGGCGGACGCGAGGACGAGGATGCCGATGGCGATAAAGAACAGCGGCCCGATGGCCACGACGCCCCAGACCGCTGCGTCGGGTGCGATCGCAAGCGGGTTCGGCACCATGGCGCCGTCGGGATGGCCGGGCATGTTGACATTGATGAGCGGCGCGAACGCCACCAGCACGGCGAGCGCCAGATCGATGCCGATGGCAATCCGCAGGGCGACGCCCCAGCGGCCCCGTGGCAACCGGCCTGAGGGGAAGATCGCCATCAGGATCGCGAACAACGTGAACGTCACCAGCCCACTGGCACCGAGCAAGAAGGCTTCGACCATCTGGACCTGGGAAAGGGTGCCGTCGGTGAACTGGGCGGGTGTGACGTCCATCTCACCGGACAGAAGCGCCTGACCCCAGCCCAATCCCAGGAGGATCCATCCGATTGGGTTACCGGGTCGGCGGATCGACAGCAGGACGCCAACGCACCCGTACGAGACCAGCCACAGGAGCCCGTAGCCGCTGGGGATAGCGAACGGCAGGGGGGCGAGCGCCAGCAGGATGACGACGACGCGGGCGGGGATCCGCAGCGGCCCTGCACCGTCGATCTCGTTCACCGTGTCGCCCCGCCCTGGCGCGTCCAGAGCCCGATCGCCCGGGGCTGCACGGTCCGCGCCGCGACGCCCACCAGGTGCGTCGACACCTCATCCAGCTCGACCTCCTCGCGCAGCTGGGTGCCGAACGTCTCGAGCGCCCGTTGCCCGTCGTAGCGGGTCCGGTTGAAGCGTCGATCGACGACGATCTGGACCCGGCGATAGAGCGGCATGAACAGCGCCGCCGCGGCGAGGGTCGATGCGGCAACCACCAGCGTGCTCCTGGTTGGTGACGGGGCGAGCAGCGCCTGCAGCCCGACGATGAGCAGCGGCGAACGTGACGGCCACGAGGCCCGTCGTCAGCGACCACGCGATCGTGCGGCTGACGATCCGATCGATCTCGTAGAGCCGGTAGCGCGTGACCGCGAAGTAGATGGCGAGGGGCACGGTCGGATACGCGAAGATCACCGGGATCCAGATCGCTCCGCCGATGCCGGGAGATCGCCAGCGACATGGCCAGCCCCGCGATGACCCCGAGCACGACGGCGCCGAACGCAGCGACCAGCCAGCGCAGCTGGAGCTTCTCGATCCCGGTCGCGCGCCAGTAGCGACGAAGCGTCAGGGTCAGGCTGACGACCAGGACCGCGACCACCGGCGCGATCATGGCGTCGATCGGCACAACGGACCACAGCTCGAGCTCCGGCAAGACAGCAAGGCGGTTGGGGACAAGAACGGTCGTGCTTCCCCCGTTGATGTTGAAGCCAACCTTGGGGGCAACCGCGACGAGAGCGGTCACGATGATGCCGATCCCAGACCAGCACCCGACCGGCTCGTCCGCTGGCCCCGCCTCCAAAGTGGCCGGATGGGAATAGGAGCATCAATGCCGCATAGGCGGTGAACAACGCATAGCCGGACCAGGAGCTGGCCCAGGCTGCGAGGAAATCGGGCCATGACGCGGCTCCTGCGAGGAGCGCCGGCAGGTCGACCCGTGGCTCGGATGTCGCGCCGATGAACCCGAACGCGATCACCAGCAGCAGCCAGCCGATGATCTGACGCGGCCGGCGCACGATCAGGATCGTGGCCAGCAGCGCGTGCGTGGCGTAGAACAGGAGCGCGAACGGGTCGGCCGCGGCGAGCACAAATCCGAGGGCATCGATCATCAGCACAGCCACCCGACCGGCCGGCCGCATCGACGAGGCTTGCCGGTTGGTGCGCGCGACCGCGGGACCCGGGGGGTCTGCGGCGCGTTGCATGGGGCGGGACGCGGTCATGGCATCGAACGATGGAGAGAGGCCGTCCGGTGAACGTTACGAGATTGCCTGTCGGCGCGGTACCGTTACGTATCGATGTCTCGCAGTGCGCAGCCGACTCGCCGCCCGCTCGCCGCAATCGCGCCTCGAGATCCGGGTGCTCGGCCCGCTCGAGGTCGTCGCGGATGGGCAGCCCCTGGTCGTCGACACGCGCAAGGCGCTGGCGATCCTCGTCCTGCTCGCGGTGGAGGGTCGGCCGTTCGCTCGCGAAGAGCTCGCCGCGATGCTGTGGCCGGAGTCCGACGACGAGTCAGCGCGAGGAGCGCTCAGGCGCACCCTGTCCGTGCTCCGCACGGCGCTCGATGGGCGTTGGCTCGTCTCCGATCGAAGCAGCGTGGCGCTGCAGGACCATCCGGACGTCGACCTCGGTCCCTGGAAGCTGCCGTCGATCTCCGGTGATCAGGCCCGGCTCGAGGACGCCGCCAGTTCCGCCCGTGGGCCGTTCCTCGTCCGGCTTCACCCTTCGCGACAGCCCGGAGTTCGACGACTGGCGAGCGACACGCGCCGTCGCCGCGGAGCGCACCATGGCAGCGGCGCTCGAGCAGGTTGCCGCGAGCGCGGAAGCGAGTGGCGACCTAGCCGCTGCGGTCGCGACCGCTCAGCGCCAGGTCGAGCTCGATCCGCTCGATGAGCCGGCCCAGCGACGACTCATCGGCCTCCTCGCGCGGTCCGGAGACCGCTCCGGTGCGATACGCCAGTACCGTGCGTTGGTCTCGCTCCTGGAGCGGGAGCTCGGCGTTGCGCCGCTCTCGGAGACCACCGATCTGTACGAATCCGTCCGGGACGGCAGGATTGGAGATGGTGCGCCGTCTGCCCCGGGCGTCTCGGAACCCCGCACGTCCTCGGCACGCGAGAGCGCGTCGCCCAATGAGCTTGCCGTCGCGTCGCCCGCCCTGCGGCTTCCGATGGTCGGTCGCGATGGTTCGCTCGGCGCCGTGCTCGCGGCGCACCGCGACGCGAGCGCCCGACGGACGGATCGTGCTGATCGCCGGTGAGGCCGGGATCGGCAAGAGCCGCCTCACGGAGGAGCTTCTCGCGAGCGCGGCAGCTGCCTGGGGCTCGTGTGCTGTCGGCGCGCGCCTTCCCGAGCGAGGACACGATCCCGTATGCGCCGATCGTGGAGCTGATTCGATCCGGCCTGCGCCGGCTCGACGCGGCAGCAACGCTGTCCACGCTTGAACGCTCGACGCTGACGGAGCTTGCCCGCCTCGTCCCGCTGCCGGCAGACCTGGCCGAGGCCGTGCCCGTTGCGACCGCGAACTCTGGCGAGCAGCCGGCGGCACGAGCGCGGTTGCTCGAGGCCATCTCGACCGCGCTCGCCACGCTTGTCGCGGGACCGTTGACCCGGGATCCTCGCGATCGAGGACGTCCAGTGGCTGGATGATGCTTCGGCGGAGGCGCTGACGTATCTCGCACGTCGACTCGACGGGCGGTCGCTGACGCTGATCGAGACGTACCGGCCCGAGGACCTCGACGATCGAGCCGCAGCGGTCGTGGCCGCGCTCGGCGACCTGCCGCGCGCCACGTCGATCACCCTGCGTCGCCTGGACCGCGACGACGTCGCTCGTCTGGTGGCGGCGGCCGACACGGGTGCGAGACGCATGGATGCCGATCGCCTGGCGGAGGAATCGGAGGGGCTGCCGCTGTACGTGGTGGAGGCGATGGCCGCAGGTCCGGAGGCGCTCGGCGACGGGCCGCCGCGTGGCGTTCGGGCTCTTCTCCGGGAACGCCTGGCCAGCGTCGGTGAGGCTGCCACCCAGATCCTGTCCGCGGCGGCCGTTATCGGGCGCTCGTTCGACATGCCCACGGTGCGCCTGGCAAGCGGCCGATCGGACGACGAGACGGTCACGGCCCTCGAGGAGCTGGTCCAGCGCGGGATCGTTCGGGAGGTGCAGGCCGGCCGGGGTGACGCCTTCGACTTCGCGCATGCGAGGTTGCGCGAGGCGGCATACGAGCGCACGAGCCTCGCCCGCCGCCGCCTGCTCCACCGACGCGTTGCCGACGGGCTCCGCGCGGAGCCGGCGGGTCGCGACGACCCCGGCCGGCTGGCCATGATCGCCGGTCACCTGCGGGCGGCCGGTCTCGACACCGAGGCCGCCGACGCGTACCGACGAGCGGGAGCGCTGGCGCGTACGCTGTACGCAAATGAGGATGCGCTCGTAGACCTCGAGACGGCTCTCGCCCTGGGCCACCCCGACGTCGCTGCACTGCAAGTCGAGATCGGTGAGCTGCTCATGATCCGCGGCGACTACGCGGGCGCCGTCAGCGCTCTCGAGGCCGCGGCAGCGCTGGCCCCGGATGCTGACCTTCCCGACGTGGAGCTTCGCCTTGGCCGCGTGCATGCGAGGCGAGGCGACATGCGCACCGCGGCGAGCCATCTCGACGCGGCGATCGACGGCATGGAGGCCCGCACCGATGCCGCCTCCCGTCCGCTGCTGTCACGGACTCTCGCGGAGCGCGCAGTGGTGGCGGTCCGTGAGGGCGACAACGAGACCGCGACCGCCGCGGCGGATCGTGCTCTGGCGATGGCCGAGGCGGCTGCTGATGACCAGGCGCGAGGAGCCGCCTACCGCGTGCTCGGGCTGCTCGCCCGGGAGCAGGGGGACCTGCCGGCCGCTCGATCCGCGTTGCGCGACAGCCTCGTCCTGTCCGTCTCCGGACCGGCGGGGGGCGACGATGCCGCGGCCATCGCCGCACGCAACGCGCTCGCCCTGGTCGAGTCGGCGGCGGGAGACCGATCGTCGGCGATCGTGCTGCTGGAGGACGCGCTCGCTGCCTGTCGGCGGACCGGAGACCGGCACCTCGAGGCCGCCGTCGAGAACAACCTCGCCGACCAGCTTCAGGCCGACGGCCGGCCCGAGGAGGCCATGGAGCACCTGAAGCGGGCCGTCGCGCTGTTCGCGGATGTCGCCGGTGCGCCCGGCGAGCTCGAGCCGGAGATCTGGAAGCTCGTCGCCTGGTAGCTCGCTCCTGCCCGGCGCCGATCAGCCGATGGCGCCCCGGTCGAACCAGATCCGCTCCCCGAGGAACAGCTGCGTGGAGGGATCCCAGGGAAACAGGATCAGCACATCGAGGCTGACCGGCAGGCCAGACGCGGGGGCGCCGGCCCACGGCCCGAGGTTGGTGCCTGTGAGTCGCGCCCCCTCGAACACGCCCTGCGGCCCGACGACGATGTCGGTCAGGGCGAAGCGGTTGTCCGGGAACGCCGCGAACAGCTCCGTGTAGAACGCTCGCGCACCCGCATGGCCCTCCCAACGCTGGCCCGTGGGCACGATCTCGTACACGCACTCGGGCGCGAGGGTGGCGACCAGCCCGTCGATGTCGCGCGCATCCTCGGAGATCGAGTGGCGCACCCACAGTCGCTTGATCGCGCGCAGCTCGGCCGGGTCGAATCTCCGGCCGAGCCGGGCACGCACGTCACTGTGGAGGTGGGGCTGGGTCACCACCCGATTGTGCGCCGTCGGCATGCCGACGGCGCGATCACGACGCTGAGGTCGCGCCCTCGTCGCTCGGCAGGTCCTCGTCCTCGGCGAGCAGCCGGTACACCTGACGTCGTGCGTCGGTGAGGATCCGGACCGACTCCTGGCGTGCGTGCCCGGAGCCGACCCGATCCACCTGCTGGACAGCCTGCGCCAGTTGCATCGCGAGCTTCCGAAGGTCGGCATCGCCATCGCTGTCGAAGTCGCCCCAGTCCGGCGGCTCCGGGGCGTCGGCGGCTGCCTGGCGACCGGCTTCGGTCAGCGTGTAGGTGCGGCGGCCGTCAACCTCCTCGCCCGTGACGAGGCCCTCGTCCGATAGCTGCTGCAGCGTGGGGTAGACGGAACCTGCGCTCGGCCGCCAGCGACCACCGCTCTGCGCCTCGAGGAGCTGGATGATCTCGTACCCGTGCATCGGCTTGCGGGTGAGCAGGGCAAGGATCAGCGGTCGGATCTCGCCGCGGCGGATCGACCGGCCGCGGCCACGGCCCCGACCGAACTCGCGCCAGCCGAATGGCATGGCGCGGGGACCTGGGTCCCGATGATGGGCTCGCGACCAAGGCCGCATTGCCCGGTGGTGTCTTCGCGACTCGTGTCGCGGATGGATGTCGTACACCTTGAATAGCTCCACTGTCTGGCATGTCGCGCTACGTCGCGCACCATCACGATATATCGCGATAGTGTGGAACGTCAAGCCCTGGCCTGCGACCGAGGCTGCCAGCCGCGGGCGGCGGTTGCCGGCGGGTGCGATGCTGGACGCATGGACGCTCCCGCGGTGCGGTACGTTCGGACGCCGGATGGCTTTGACATCGCCTACGCGGTCTCTGGCGACGGGCGTCCCGTCGTCCTCCTGCCGGCGCCGCTGAGCCATCTGGCGATCGAGTGGAGCTCCGCGACCTACGGCCCGTTGCTCATCGCGCTTTCCCGACGCTACCGGTTGATCCGACTGGACGATCGTGGCTCGGGGATGTCGACCCGGGGCCTCCCCGACGACTTCGCAGGAGACGACTTCCTCATCGACCTCGAGTCCGTGCTCGACGCGATCGGTCTCCAACGCGTCGTCCTCATCGGGCGCATCGTCACCGGCAACGTCGCCGTGAAGTTCGCGTCGGCCCACCCGGATCGGGTCGAGGCGGTCGTGCTCATTGGCAGCAGCCCGGACTACCGCGCGTCGTTCGCGCACTCCCACCTCGAGCTGGCGCGGACGCACTGGGAGCACGTTCTCGAGACGCTCGCCCGGAGCTATTTCCCTCGAGATGACCAGACCCTGGCGGTACAGCTCGCCCGTCAATGTGTCGAGCGCCGGGACTTCATTCGCAGGGCCGAGGCCCTGACGACCTTCTCGATGGATGAGGTCGCCGGGAAGCTTCAGGTGCCGGCGATGATCATTGCCTCGACGGGGCCGACACTCGGCGACGTGTCCAGCCGACGACTCGCCGCCATGATCCGGGGAGCCAGGCTGCGGATCGTTGGCGGTGGAGCCGACCTTCTGCCGGGTGTCCTGCCCGAGGAGGAGGGCGAGCCACGGGCGGTCGAGGCCCTTGATACGTTCCTCGACTCCCTCACGTCGCCGGAGCCGGTGACGGCCGACCTGACCCGGCGCGAGCTCGAGGTTCTGCGCCTGGTGGCGTCCGGCCACCGCAACCGGCAGATCGCGGAGGAGCTGTTCATCAGCCCGAACACGGTGGCGCGCCACCTGAGCAACATCTATGACCGCACCGGCTGCGCCAACCGGGCCGAAGCCGTTGCCTACGCGTCGAGGCACCGCCTCATCTGACGCCGCAGTAGCAAGGTCGTGCCACAGCGGAGCGCCCATGCGCACCGCCTCCAGCGCTGAGAACTACACGTCCGGGTGATGGCATGGCGTCGGCAGCCGCCCAGACTCGACCACCGTCGTCATCGACTCACGTGGACTGAACGGGAGGTTGACATGTCAGAAGCGACCAAGGCCGCAGCGCGTCGCTGGTTCGACGAGGTGATCAACGCTCGACGGCCAGAAGCGGTCGACGAGATCTTCGCACCCGAGTACGTCCATCACCTCGGTCAGGACAGGGCGATGCGGCGGGAGGAGGTCAAGCAGTTCGCAGCCGAGCTCCTGGCCGCGTATCCGGACCGCGCCAGCACGGTGCATGACCTCATCGCCGATGGCGACAGGGTCGCCGTGCGCTGGTCGAGCTCGGGGCACCGCCAGGGGAGCTTCCAGGGACGACCGGCGACGGGCGAGAAGGAGACGGCCACCGGCATGTGGATCCTCCGCGTCGAGGGCGGTCGCGTCGCCGAAGGATGGGAGCTCGTGGACTTCGGCATCCGCGAGTAGCGGGCCACCCGGTCCCGACCGGGGACGCCGATTGCCACGTCCGCTGCACATCACCGGGCGGACGAACGCCGCGCCATCACGGCGCGAGGGAACGCCGCGCCATCACGGCACGAACGGTTCCTACGCTTCGCGAACGACCCGAAGCCCGCGCGCGTGCGACATGGCGAGCACGTAGGACGCCGCCATCACGCCGGCATCGCTCTCCCGGTCAGGGGGCTCGTCGCCGTCGTCGGCGCGCTCGGTCCCGCCCAGCAGGCGGATCGCGCCACCTTCCGCGGCGACTCGATCGAGGATCCGCTCCAGGTCGTCATCGCCGACGGCCACGTATCGTGTGCCCACGTCGACCGAGATCGTCCCATCCGCGGCCGCGTAGATCGTGAGGGCATCGCCGGGATCGTGGCTTGCGCTCATCTCGTGGTCGCCCTCAGCCTGCGCGGGTGGCGCCGGTGAACGCAAACGACGAGAGGCGGAGCGCCGGCGTCACGAACCAGCCGAGCTCGCCACGCAGGCAGCGTCGCTCCCGGCTGATGGCCTCCACGTTGGCCATCGCATCGAGGTAGGACATCGTGAACCGAAGGTTCCGGACAGGTCCGACGATCCGTCCGCCCTCGACCAGGAACGTCCCATCACGGGTCATGCCGGTGATGACCATCCGTTTCGGGTAGACCGGATTCGTGTAGTGGAATCGGGTTACGAGCAGCCCGCGGTCCAAACCGCCCAGCAGCTCGTCGAACGAGGTCTCACCGGGCGTCATCACGAGGTTGGTCGGGAGCGGGCCCCACGGATTTGGGGCCGGCAGCCCGTGGCCGGTGGATTGCCGACCGGCCTTCGCCGCCGTCTGCGCGTCGTACGCGAGGTCCCGGCAGATGCCGGCTTCGATCAGGGTGAGGCGCTGCTTCGGCACACCCTCGGCATCGAAGCCCTCGGGCACGCCTGCGGGATCTCGGCCATCGTCGACCACCGTGACGAGCGGCGAGCCGACCCGCCGCCCGGGCTCGTAGAAGGACCGGCCCTCCTGGGCCGCCAGCGCCGAGAAGCCGAGGTAGCTGAGGTAGTCGAGGAGGTCGGTGACGGCATAGTGGTTGAGGACCACCGGATAGTCGCCGGGCTCGATGTCAACGGGATTGACGCTCGTTCGAGCACGCTCAGCGGCTTCACGACCGACGGCCGACGGGTCGATCAATTCGGCATCGACCCCGCCCTGCTCGGCGTAGCCGGTGCCGTTATCGGGCCCCATGGTCACGGCGATCAGCCGCGCAGAGGTCCGGCGCTCTGCGTTGCGGGTGCCCCGGGAGCTGGCCACGGCGACCGCCGATGCCTCGGTCGAGAACGAGCCGTACGCTGTGACACCAGCGGCATCTGACGCGGCGATCACGGCCCGGGCGCCGTCGGACCGCAGCTCCGGCGTGGCCTGGGCGGTGCCCTCCGCCCAGGCACCCGAGATCGGGGCCGCGCGATCCGCCTCGGGCAGGCCCGCCCAATCCTCGAGGGGCTCGACGTTGTCGGTGATCGAGGCGGCGCGGGCCGCCAGGGCGCGGATGCCCTCATCGTCGTCGCGCCCGGTGCTGGCGACCCCGACCCGCTGATCACGGACCAGGCGAAGGTTCACGAACAGCTCGGCGCTGCTCACGTTCTGGTGGATCTCCGAATTCGCGAACCGCGTCAGAGCCGATTCGGTCGCGTACACCATCGCCTCGGCCTCACCGGCACCGGCTCTCTCGGCGGCCGCCACCACCCGCTCCGCAAGCCTGAGGGCCTCATCGGGATCGCCGCCCATCCCGTGTCGCTCGCTCATCGCCGTGTCCTCGGGCTCGCCGGGAGCGTGGTCATCCCATCACCCCCACTCGCACGTTGCGGAACCGCGCACCGGAGACCCCATGGCCGACATGCCCGGTCTGGACCGGCTCGCCCTTGCCGCAGGTCGGGGTGCCCCACATCTTCCAGCTCGACGCGTCGCCCACGGCGTCCATCGAGCGCCACAGCTCGTACGTGATCCCGGTGTACGTGGCGTTGCGGTACAACCGCCCAACCTTGCCGCCCTTGATCTCCCGGCAGACCTCGGTCGAGAACTGGAAGTTGAGGCGCCGATCGTCGATCGACCAGCTCCGGTTGGTCTCGAACAGCAGGCCGTCGTCGGTGTCGGCGACGATGTCTTCGAACGACATGCCGGGCCGGGGCAGGAGGTTGACGTTGGTCATCCGGATCAGCGGGATCCGGTTCCAGCCGTCAGCCCGCATCGCGCCACCCGACCGGCGCCCGATGCCCGGGGCGGTCTCGCGGCTGCTCAGGTAACCGACGAAGATCCCCTCCTGGATCAGCGGCACCCGCTGCGCCTCGACACCTTCGTCGTCCCAGCCGAACGTGCCCAGCCCTCCCGGAACCGTGGCGTCGGCCACGATGTCGCACAGCTCCGAGCCGTATCGGAAGGACCCGAGCAGGTCGGGGGTGAGGAAGCTGGTCCCCGCGTAGCTCGCCTCGGTGCCCAGCGCACGGTCGAGCTCGGTGGGGTGGCCGCAGCTCTCGTGGACCTGCATGTACAGCTGCGATGGGTGGAGCACGATCGTCCGCGTGTCGGAGGGGAGCGGCGGTGCGCTCTGGAGCTCGACGGCCTCGGCCGCGATCCGCTCGGCATGGCCCGCCAGATCCAGCCGCCGGATGAACTCGTAGCCGGCCGAGCCCCAGCTTCCACCGTTATCCGGATAGCTCCGCCGCTGGAGCTCGTCGCCCTCGATCGAGTTCGCCTCGAGGCCGCCACCTACGTGTGTGATGACCTGCTCGGTGTAGCTGCCATCCGATGACGCGAACGTCTTCGCCTCGCGCTGCGCACCGTAGATGGACTCGGTGTAGGCGATCCCGTTGACGCGATTCATCGCGCGATCGGCCTCGAGCAGGTCGGCGATCTTGCGCTCGAGCGGGAGTGCGAACGGGTCCTCGGAAACCGGGGTCTCGAAGCGTCCATTGGCGGGCGGCCGGTCATCGAGAACGGTCGGCGCGCGCAGGGCCGTGGCGCTGGCGCGCGCGATGCGGACGGACTCTGCGGCGACGCGGTCGGCCTCTGCCATCGACAGCTCGTGGCTCGAGGCGAAGCCCCAGGCGCCGTCGACGAGCACGCGGACACCGAACCCCTCGTCCTCGCCCGAGTGAACGCCTTCCACCCGTTGCGACTTGATGGTGATCGATTCCTCGAGCCGGCGGACCACGCGCACGTCGGCGTAGGTCGCGCCCATCGCGTTGGCCGTGTCGAGGGCACGGGCGGTGAGGTCGCGCATTGAGGCGAGCGTACCAAGAACCGACGCGGACAAGGCCTAGGGAGAAGGGCGTACCCCGCGTCCCCTACACTCGCACCGTGGACGACGAACGCGAGCGAGGGTCGCTGCCGGGGCTGTTCATCACCCTCGAAGGCCCGGATGGATCGGGCAAGTCAAGCCTGCAGGCGCGGCTCGTGGAGACCATCCGCCGCGCGGGCTGTGATGTGGTCGCCACCCGCGAGCCTGGATCCACCCCGCTGGGCGAGCAGGTACGCCGTCTCGTGCTCGACACCGAGCCCCGGATCGACCGCACGGGTCGCGCCGATGCCCTGCTCTTCGCGGCATCCAGGGCGCAACACGTGAGCGAGGTGATCCGCCCGGCGCTCGCGCGCGGTGCGATCGTGGTCTGCGATCGGTACGCGGACTCATCGCTGGCCTACCAGGGCGCGGGGTCGGGCGTGCCGATGGACGAGCTCCGTGCGGTCCAGCGCTTCGCCACCGCCGGGCTCACCCCTGACCTGACCATCCTCCTGGACCTGCCCGTCGGGGTCGGCCTTGGTCGGAAGGCGGACGAGGTCACCCGGTTCGAGGCCTACCACGACACCGAGTACCACGAGCGCGTCCGCGCGGCATTCCTCGCGTTCGCTGCCGCCGAGCCGGACCGCTACTGGACGGTGGACGCGACGGGGGACCAGGACGCCGTCCTGCGCGGTGCGATCAGCGCGGTCCAACAGCTGGCGCGGCGAATGCCGTGCCTGGGGTCCATCAGCGCCTGAGCCGATCCGGGGCCGAGGATTGACCGTGGAGCGGCTCCGCGGCGTGGATCGGCCGTGAATCGGACCATGCCCGTGGGGCCGAGCGACTGCCGGTGTGCGGCTATCAGGCGCCGGGGTTGGTCATCGCCTCGCTGATTCGCGCTGCCCCCGTGCTCGCGTCGAGCGCGTTCCGCGCGGCCGTGACCAGCGACTCGGCATCCGTGCCGTCCTGCGGGAAGCGCGCGACGCCGGCACTGATGCTGACCGGGTGCCCCTCGATGCCCTCGAGGCCGGCGATCCCGTCGAGCACCCGACGCGCGACGGCCATCCCGGCGGAGCCCGGCGCGACGACCACGAACTCGTCGCCCCCGGTGCGGGCCACCGTATCCACGAGGCGCACGGTCTCGGACAGCACGGCGGCAACCTGGCGCAGCACGAGGTCACCCGTTCGCGAGCCGGCATCCTCATTGAGGGTGCTGAAGCCGTCGATGTCGAACATCGCGACCGAGATCTCGCTGTCCTGGCGCTGCGCGCGCGCGACCTCGAGCTCCAGCACGCGATTGAGCGTTCGTGCGTTCGAGAGGCCCGTGAGCGGATCGGTGTGGGCCACCCGCTCGAACCACTCGGCGCGCTCGGCTGCCATTGCCGACGATCGGAATGACGCGATCGCGCCCGCGGCCAGGTCCGCCACGGCCACGAGGAGCACCTCTTCGCCCGCTGCAACCTCGTGTGCACCGGACCAGCTGTAGACCAGGACACCCACGCCGGCCTCGACCCCGCCGCCGGCGACAACCAGTGGCAGGTCCACGGCCGTCATTGCTCCGCCGTCTGGTGCGGTCGATGGGCGACCGAGAGAACCGGTGCGGTCGAGCGCCGCCTTGTGGATCGGATGGTCCGACTCGTCGCTGACAGCGCGTCGCAGCGCGTCGGCGTCGGCATCCGTGAGGCCCAGGCTGAGCAGCAGCTCGGGCTCGGCACGATCCGGGTCGAGGATGAACAGCGCGGCCTGATCGGCGGCGACGGCTGTGGCACCGGCCTCGACGATGACGGCCAGGGCGGTATCGAGATCGGCCGCGCGGGCGAGCGCGGCGGCGCCGGCGGACAGGACGGCAAGCGGGCCGCTGGTGGAGCCGGTGGGTTCGGACACGGGAGCCTCCGGTGATGGGCGATGCGCGCGGTCGGCCGGGTCCCGTCCCTCGATCGGGTCCCTGTCCTCCAAGTCTCGCTCGTGCGACATCGGGCCGAGTCGGCATCGTACACCTGCCGATGTGGGCGCTTCGAGGCGGACGACGGGCCCGCGCACCCGGTCGTCGGTGCGCGTTGGCCCGCGGTGCACATGATCTGATCGACCGTGGCCCAGTCGGCTATCCTCGAACCGATGAAGCTCGTGGTCGCCATCGTGCACAACGAGGACGCCGGCGCGCTGGTGGACGCGCTGCTGGAGCGGGAGCATCGCGCGACGCGCCTCCACTCGTCCGGTGGCTTCCTCAAGCAGTCCAACACGACCGTGATCGTCGGCGTGGAGGAGGCGCAGGTGGACGAGGTGATCGCGATCGTTCGAGAGAGCTGCCATGCACGGACGCAGATCGTGAACCCGATGCCGCCGATCATGGAGCCCGGCGAGTTCTTCATGCCCTATCCGCTCGAGGTGGAGATGGGTGGCGCGACCGTGTTCGTGCTGCCGGTGGAGCGTTTCGAGCGGCTGTGAGGTTCGGATGCACCGGTTGATGCGCCGCGTCCTGCTGTCTCTCGCGCGGAACACCTGGCTCCGGGAGCGGCTGCCACGGATGGCGTTCATGCAGCGTGCCGTACGCCGGTTCATGCCCGGCGAGGACGCGCAGGACGCGCTCGACGCGGCTGCCGAGCTGCAGGTGCTCGGGATCGGCACCCTGTATACGCGGCTGGGTGAGAACATCGACGACCTGTCACAGGCGAAGGCGGTCGCGGACCACTATCTCGACCTGCTCGACCGGATCCAGGCTGCCGGGATCGACGGCGAGATCAGCGTCAAGCTCACCCAGCTTGGGATCGACGTGGACGAGGATGCATGTTTCGGACACCTCCGGGCGCTGGCCGCCGCAGCAGCGGAGCACGGGTCATACCTGTGGATCGACATGGAGGACAGCTCGTACGTCGACCGGTCGCTGGACCTGTACCAGCGCCTGCGCGCGACGCAGCCGCACACGGGCATCTGCCTCCAGGCATACCTGCGGCGCACCGCCAAGGACGTCGAGCGCCTGCTGCCGATCGATCCGGCGATCCGGCTGGTCAAGGGCGCCTACGACGAACCCGCCGAGATCGCCTTCCGCTCCGGGCGCGAGGTGGACGCGAACTACCTTGGTCTGGCGGTCACGCTCGCGCGCGAAACACGCACGCGGTCCATTCGCCTCGGCCTCGGTACCCACGACGTGACGCTGATCGAGCAGATCGCGTCGCACGCGGCCGCCGCGGGCGTGGCCCGGGACGCGTTCGAGGTCCAGATGCTGTACGGGATCCGTGTCAGGGAGCAACGGCGGCTGGCAGAGGCCGGCTACCGGGTCCAGACGCTGATCGCCTATGGTGCCGCCTGGTATCCGTGGTACATGCGCCGCCTGGCCGAGCGACCGGCCAACGTGGTGTTCGCGCTGCGCCAGCTCCTGCCGGGCTGACGCCGGCCAATGGCCCTCCGCGTGAGCTGACCAGATGAGCCTCCGCCCCGACCTGATCGAGTGCTGGGTCTTCCGGGTCGTGCCGCCGCTCGGGCCGAACGACACGCGACCCGACGCCGAGCGGCTGGAGATCCTGCTCATCCGACGCGCTGCTCATCGCATCTTTCCAGGGCTGTGGCAGTGCGTGACAGGCGGGATCGAGCCGGAGGAGCGGGTGACGGCGGCAGCGATGCGGGAGGTGCTCGAGGAGACCGGGTTGGGCCGCGACGAGGTCGAAGCCTTCTACGACCTCGACCAGGTTGCGCCGTTCTACGATGAGGGCGTCGACGCGGTGGTGGTGTCGGCGATCTTCGCGGCGCGGGTCCGGCCCGACGCGACGCCTCGAGTCTCATGGGAGCACGACGGGATCCGATGGGTGCCGGCAGATGAGGCGGCCCGGCTCACCGTCTGGCCGTCGTACGTGGAGTCGATCCGCCGCGTCCGCGAACAGCTCCTGGCCCCCGAGCTCGAGGTCTGGTTCCGACTCGACGAGGATGGCGGCCGCATCGCGCGCGAGCCGACGGAGCCGCCGCCCGGCGCGTGACGCCGCAGGGTACCCGCTAGAAACGCTCCGGGACGAACGTTTGCTCGTCCATCGGCGGCCGGACATAGCCGCGATCCGGCTCCCGGGGCGGAAGCGAGATGGGCTCGGGCGTGAGGTCCTGGTATGGGATCAGTGACAGCAGGTGGTGGATCACGTTGAGCCGCGCGCGTCGCTTGTCGTCCGAGTTAACCACGTACCACGGCGCCTGCTTGATGTCGGTATGCCGGAACATCTCGTCCTTGGCCTTCGAGTACTCGACCCACCTGGCCCGCGATTGGAGGTCCATGGGTGACAGCTTCCAGCGCTTGGTGGGGTCCTTGATCCGCGCCTGGAACCGGCGCTCCTGCTCGGCGTCGCTGACCGAGAACCAGTACTTGATCAGCTGGATCCCCGAGCGCACGAGCATCCGCTCGAATTCGGGGCAGCTCCGATAGAACTCCTCCACCTCGGCCGCGCTGGCGAACCCCATCACGCGCTCCACGCCGGCGCGGTTGTACCAGCTGCGATCGAGCAACACGATCTCGCCGGCAGCGGGCAGATGGGCGACGTAGCGCTGGAAGTACCACTGCGTCCGCTCGCGCTCGGTCGGCGCCGGGAGCGCCACGACGCGCGCGACGCGCGGGTTGAGGGCGAGGGTGATGGTCTTGATCGTGCCGCCCTTGCCGGCGGCATCACGACCCTCGAACAAGACGACCACCTTCAGGCCGCGTGCGTGGACCCACTCCTGGAGCTTGGCCAGCTCGATCTGGAGCTTGGCCAGCTCCCCTTCATAGACCTTCTTCGACAGCCGCTTCCGGCCTGGCGCACCCGCTTCGGGGGTTGCGTCGCCGGACGGCTCGACCGGTTGCTCGTTGCGCGACTTCGCCATTTGGACACCGCCTTCTGTCCGGACCAAACCTGATCTGTTGATTATCTCCCCGTCCGGCGCCGGTAGACTGCGCACAACGTATGGAGGTGGTCGGATTGCTGGACGTGGCGTCGATGGCGGACAGGTGGGTGGCATGACCGAGACGTTGGCAAACCGGCGGGTCTTCCGCTCCAAGCTCGACACGATCCGGCCCACGTACGGGTTCGAGGACGTGTCGCTGGCCCCCGGGACGGACACCGTTGACCCCGGCGATGTCGATCTCACACAGGACTTCTGCGGGCTGCCGCTCGGGATCCCGGTGCTCGCGGCGGCGATGGATGCCGTGGCCGACGTGCCGCTGTCTGCCGAGCTCGCGCGGTTGGGCGGGCTGTCGGTCATCAACCTCGAGGGCGTGCAGGCTCGCTACGAGAACCCGTCCGCCGTCCTCGACCGAATCATCGCCGCACCCGATGACCGGGTGCAGGATGTCCTTGCCGAGGTGTACGCCGCCGAGATCCAGGAGTCCCTGATCGCACGGCTGATCGACGAGCTCCACGCCGCGGGGTCCAGGGCCGCCGTGTCCGCGACGCCCGGCATTGCCCGTCGCTTCGGTCCGTTCTGCGCCGAGCATGGCGCCGACCTGTTCCTCGTCCAGTCCCAGGTCTCCTCGGCGCGCCATATCGCCACCGGATATGACCCCCTCGAGCTGGCCGACTTCGCCCGCTACATGCCGATCCCGGTCGCTGTTGGCAACACGACCAACGCGGAAGCGGCGTTCATGCTGATGGAGCAGGGCGCGGCTGCCGTATTCGTGGGCGTCGGGCCTGGTGCCGCGTGCACCACCCGCGAGGTGCTGGGGATCGGGATCCCGCAGGTCACGGCGATCGCCGACGTGGCCGCCGCCCGCGACCAGTACCACACCGAGACCGGACGCTACGTGCCGGTCGTGGCCGATGGCGGGATGAAGCGCGGTGGCGACATCGCCAAGGCGTTTGCCGCCGGGGCCGACGTCGTCATGCTGGGCTCACCATTGGCACGTGCCGCCGAGGCCCCGGGCAAGGGCACGAACTGGGGGATGGCCGCTCCGTCGCCGGTGCTGCCGCGCGGGACGCGGATCAACGTCGGGACCGTTGGGCCGCTGGAGCGGATCCTCAACGGCCCCTCGCATGTCACCGACGGCACCCAGAACCTGATCGGAGCGCTCCGCCAGTCGATGGCCGCGCTCGGCGCTCGCACGATTGCCGAGATGCATGATGTCGAGATCGTCTACGCCCCGTCGGTTGCGACCGAGGGCAAGTCCTGGCAGCTCCGCGGCAAATAGGCGTCGCCACGGCGAGGTCACGCTGGGGAATGTTGCGTGCTCGACCGGGAATGCGCGCGCTGCCGGCCAGGGCCATGATGTCGGGGACGCTGGTGGTCTCCGGTTGGGCCGCCCGCACCGGATCAAGAGCAGCGATGGAGAGGAGGCTGGGATGACCGAGACGTCGAGTCCGCCCCTGCACGGATGGCGATACGGCCTGCACCCGCGTGCCGTCGGGATGCAGGTCCGCGCCCTTGGGCGCGTCGAGCTACCGCTCGGCGAGGCACTCCGACTGGAGCTCGTGAGCGACGCGCCGGGCGAGTCGGAGCTGGGCCACGTCCAGTACTACATCTCGACCGAGGCGGGTGGCTGGGCGATGTGGTTGACGTGCCCACGAGCCGACCTCCCAGACCGGGAGGCAGACCTTCAGCGGCTCGCGCATCCCCTGACGGATGAGGCGTAGGCCCGACCAACACGACCACCGAAAGCACCGCTTCTGGTGACATTGGCGAACGCTGGGGAACACCCAGCGTCACCACGATCGCGGCGCCAGTTGGTCGCCCGGCTCCTCCGAGGCCATACCGGTGAGCAACCCCGCGTCTCCGCCACCCGTCGCCTGAGCCGGGACGAGTCCCAGGAAGCCGTACCTGGGTTTAGCGTCCACTTGGTCGGACGACCGGACATCCCGATTAGGCCGGTCGACACGTCCGCGCATACTCGACGCCACGTCGGTATCGAGCCAGAAGGAGTCCTTTCCATGGTCAGAGCAGAAGCCAGCACCACGGTCAGGCGACCGGTCGAGGAGGTCTCGCCGTCATCAGTGATGCTTCGCAGGACGCGAAGTGGATCTCATCGGTGAGCGAGACAACCAAGACCTCGGACGGGGCCATCGGCGTCGGCACGACCTGGCACAGCGTCGGCAAGTTCCTCGGCCGGCGCGTCGAGATGGACATCACCTATACCGAGTTCGAGCCGAACGGCAAGCTCACCTTCGACATGACGGGGCCGTTCCCGGCCACGATGACCTTCACGTTCGAGTCGGGCGCCGACGGCACGCGGGTCGTCCAGGTCGTCGATGGGGAGCCGGGCGGCTTCTTCAAACTGGTCGGGCCGCTTTTTGTCTCCGCCGCCAAGCGCCAGTTCCAGAACGACCTCGACAACCTCAGGGACCTGATGGTCGGTCTATCCACCGCGCGATGGAGGGCCCCAGATGGCGGAACGCACCGAGCGTGAGCAGATCGAGCGGTTCATCGACCTTATGAACCAGCGAGCGTGGGACCGGCTCGGCGAGGTGCTGCATCCCGAGTTTGTGGAGGATTGGCCTCAGTCCGGAGAGCGGATCCGGGGGATCGTGAACATGCGGGCAGTCCGAGAGCAGTACCCCGGCGGCGCGCTGGACGTCGTCAAGCGGGACCTGGTCGGCGCGGAGGATGAGTGGGTTCTCACGCCCGCATACACCACGGTACGGGTCATCGGCACGAGCGACCAATACACCCTCGTCCTCCGAACCCGGTATCCGGACGGCTCCGACTGGTTCCTCGTATGCGTCCTGGAGTTCAAGGGCGGGCTTATCGCCCGCATGACGACATATTTCGCGCCTGACTTTCCCGCGCCCGACTGGCGCGCTCCGTTCCGCGAGACGATCCCCCCGGCGTGAGCGTCCCCCCATCGCTCCCACGATCAGCTGTCAGGCAACCGTGTCAGGCCATTGGCAACCCTCTATCGAGCCGGTGACATTGGGGCCTGCTGGCGCAAGGGTCCGCCGCGGGGCTTGCCACCGGTCCGGCGAATGGCCGGACGCCTCACCCTCCGAGCTCAGGACGGCGGAGCCGGACGCGGGCGCGTGGCCGCGAAGACGGCGATCGAGCCGATAGTCTCGAGTTCGACCTGCTCGAACGACGCCCCCAGGATGTCGCGGAGCCCATCTTCGGTGTCACCGAGGTTGTCGAAGCCGCCCTGCCAGTTGAAGGCTCGGAGGAACATCCTGGCCGCCCGCGTGTGGCGTCCAGATGACCCGATGACCGATGCACCGAACAGCACGCCCGCTGGCGCGAGGACGGCCGCGACATCGGCCACGGCGGCAGCCTTGCGCTCGAGTGGCCCAGGCAGGCAGTGGATCACCAGGTGCAGCGCCGCAGAATCGAACTGCCCATGCACCGGGAGCGGCTTGAGGACATCGGCTTCGACAGCCGTCACGCTGAGCGAGCGCAATCGCCGCGATACGTGCCGGAGCACATTCCTGTTGGGATCGACGATCGTGACCTGGCTGCCGCTGGGCAGGCCAGCGTGCTCGATGAAGTAGCCGGTGCCTGGGCCGATGTCGAGATGTCGGTCACGTGTGTGCCGACGGTACAGCTCGACCAGCCGTGTCGTTGGGCACCGCCAGACAAAGCGCGCGATCGGGCCGAGCACGAGCGGGTCGTAGGCGGCCAGCAACAGCGCGTTGTAGTCGCGCTGGCCCTTGTACGCGGGATCATCGCGATCCATCGGGCTCGAGCTGCCTCCCATCTCCCAAGACTGCGGTCAGAAAATGCCTTCGCGACCCTCGCACAACCTGGCGGATCTGAACGCTTATGGCACCTCTGAACTGGTGCCGGCGCGATGATTTGACCCTGGCGGATCCCCGTCACGGGATCGTTACGAACTGACCGTCGATCGTGAGCGCGGCGCGACGTCATTGAGGCAGGCTCGGGGTCGGCAGAGCCTCGTCACGTGGCTCCGTGGCCCTGCCTCAGCGGATCCCGGTGTCGTACTCGAGCTCGAGGCGAACGACCTCACTCCGGGTGATCAGCGTGATGCGTGTGGGCGCCGGCCGACCGATCAGGCCAACGACCGGCTGAGCCGTCACAAGGACGGTCCCCGTCTCGGATACGACCAGCTCATAGGAACCGTCCGCTCCGCTCGTCACGCGACGGACCTCCTCGCCGCTGGCGTTCGTCGCAACCACGACCGCGCCGGCGACCGGCCGAGGCGCACATCGCGGGTCGGGCGGAAGCCGCTCGACCGTACAGACGGGCCCTGCGGAGCCAGTGCCCGTCACAATCGGCGCTCCCCCGGCCGGCGAGACGACGGGCGAGGAGCTGGGCAGAGATGAGGCGCCGACCGGCGGGCCGCAGGCGGCGATGAGCGTACAGCCCACAAGCAGGATCAGCCTCACTGCGTTCATGCGTTCGGACGCTGCGTCCGTTGCTCAGGTTGCACGGTCTTGTCCGCACGCGTGGATGCGCCCGAGCCAGCGATCGAGGTTCCGGTGCAGCAGAGCACCGCCAGCCCGATGATGATGCCAATGGACCCTGTCGAATGCACGCATCTCGCAAGACACTACGCGCATGACGATTCCTGCGGGCCGGCTTGGCATGGCGATGGCCACCGCCGTGGCTGTGCTCGCGATCGCCATCCCGGCGCTGGCCGCTTCGCCGTCGCCGTCCGAGGTGCCGGAGTCATCCGTGGCGCCCACGGCCTCGGTTGCGCCCTCGGTGGTGGCGACAGCCACCACGTCGACGGCACCCGCGTCTGCGACACCCGGGGCATCAGCGACACCCAATAAGCCAGCGAACGACGACAAGTCGCAGAAGCCCGTCAAGGTCCCGGAGACGATCGTTTCGCTCAAGGGCACCGTTCACAAGACAGTTGATGGCAAAGGCCGCCCCACCTTCACCATGACCGTCGACGGGAAGACCTGGAACCTCTCGGCAGGACCGCCGTGGTTCTGGAGTGACAATGACCCGTTGTCGGCTTTCGCCGGGAAGTCGGTCACGGTTGCTGGAACGACGTGCCAGGGCCACTCCGAGGTCGACGTCAAGAGTGTCGATGGCAAGGCGCTGCGCGCGCCGGGAAAGCCGCCGTGGGCCGGTGGACCCTGGGTGGTCGGCCCGACTCACCCTGGCTGGAAGGACTGGATGGCCGACGGCAAGCCTGGGATGGGCCACGGTCGCGAGAACGCTCCCGGCCAGATCAAGAAGGCGTCACCGGTCCCCTAGGGTTGCACTCGTCTCCGGTCTCGTCGTGCGGCAGCGTGAATGGCCGATATATCGCCACGCGCAATGGGCGGGCACCTGCGGCTGAGGCGGTTCGGTCAGCCGATCGGCATTGTGGCCAAGCCGCGGATCACTCGATGGTTCGCCAGGTGATGCGTCCGCGCCTAAGCCTCGCAGTCACCGAGCGCCGGGCGTGTCCGCGACCTCGGTGGCCTTGGCACGGGTTCGCCGCTTCGGCCGGCTGGGCTCACTCGCCTCACCCGCCTCGGGCGCCCCGCCGGGCGTGTCCGCGACCTCGGTGGCCTTGGCACGGGTTCGCCGCTTCGGCCGGCTGGGCTCACTCGCCTCACCCGCCTCGGGCGCCCCGCCGGGCGTGTCCGCGACCTCGGTGGCCTTGGCACGGGTTCGCCGCTTCGGCCGGCTGGGCTCACTCGCCTCACCCGCCTCGGGCGCCCCGCCGGGCGTGTCCGCGACCTCGGTGGCCTTGGCACGGGTTCGCCGCTTCGGCCGGCTGGGCTCACTCGCCTCACCCGCCTCGGGCGCCCCGCCGGGCGTGTCCGCGACCTCGGTGGCCTTGGCACGGGTTCGCCGCTTCGGCCGGCTGGGCTCACTCGCCTCACCCGCCTCGGGCGCCCCGCCGGGCGTGTCCGCGACCTCGGTGGCCTTGGCACGGGTTCGCCGCTTCGGCCGGCTGGGCTCACTCGCCTCACCGTCGATGTTTGAGACCTCGGCGGTCTCACCCGGCGGGGTATCCGTCGGCGCGGAGTCGTCGGATGTCGGTTCGGCGCGCCCGACCGCGGAAGACGTTGCGTCGTCTGCGGTCGTGTCCAACGCGTCGTCTTGCGTGGTCGGGAAGGCCGTCGTGGTCGCAGGCGCATCGGCTGGTTCAGAGGACGGCGTCGTGGCCATTGGCTCGCCATAGTCCGGCTCGGCGGGCTCCTCGAGCCGGCGCCGTTGGTCCGTGACCCGGTTGAACCTGGCAGAGATCGCACCGGCGAGCCGGGCCAATGCCGAGGTACCAGTCGACGTCGGCTGCTCCGAGACATCAACCGTCACAGCCATCGACTCGGTCGGTACCGGAGTCGTACCCATCAGCTCGGCCGCCAATGCCCGGTAGTCCTCGGCACCGCCCGACCCTGGCGCGAACTGGGTTATTGGCAGGTGATATGAAGGCGCCTCGGCGAGCCTGACATTCTCTCGAATGACTGTCTTCATGAACGACTCGGGAAATCGCTCTGCGAGTCGTTCCACGAGTGCACGCGCGTGTGCAGTCTGGTCGACGCGACAGGCGACCAGGCCAGCGAGGTCGAGGCTTGGGTTGAGCCTCTGCCGAACGCGACGCATCGCCTCGAAGAGGGTCGCAAGGCTCATCACGGCGAGTGCGTGCGCCTCGACCGGGATGAGCACCTCGTTGCAGATGGTCATTGGAGCGATCGAGAGGTAACCCATCGACGGTGGGCTGTCCACGAGGACCAGATCCCAGAGTGCTGGCAAGCCTTCAATGGCGCGGATGAAACCGAGCGCGAACCGAGACTCCTCGGTTGGTGAGCCCGCCACGATCGATGGCGAAGCGGGAACGAGGAGCACACCCGGTGCACTGGTCTCGTAGGTGAGCGCAGCGAGGGTGGTCCGCCCCGCGATGGCGTCGACAACACCGTTGTCCATCCCGGATACACCAAGCCACGACGTGGCAGCACCCTGCGGGTCGAGGTCGATGACGAGCACGCGGAACCCGAGCTCGCCGAGCGCTGCGGCCAGGTTCACGGTGGTCGTGGTCTTTCCACTACCACCCTTGTGATTGGCGACAACGATCGTTCTCATCTGTCCCGCTCACGACCCTCTGCGAGAGTCTCGACGATCCGGTTGATTGCGGACTGCATGGCGCTGTGGGGGTGCTCGTCGGCGAGTGGATCGCTCCCAAGCGGGCCCTGCTGACGCGAGATGGTGCGAGGATCCGGGCTCCCAGCTCGGCGACGCCGGACAAACGCAACGGGTGGCTGTCTGTCTACGGTGTGGCCTGCCTCGGCCAGTCGCCCCCCGGGGTCTCGGCCGGGTTGCACGACCGTTCTTGGCGTCTCCGACCCATGATCTGCGTCGGCCATCAGGACAGCAGAATGGGTAGCACGAGGAGCTGGATCAGGGCCAGGACGGAATGGCCGACGATCGGAGCCGCGAGCGAGCCGGAGCGACGCGCCTCGATGCCGAACAGGGCTGCAACGAAGGCGGCCCAGAGCACGTAGCGCACGTCCAGCGAGGCGCTGTACATGAGAGCAGTTGCCCCTACGCTGACGATGAGCGCCCCGCGCGAGAGCAGATCGGCCGCGACCACCTGGATGACGCCGCGAAACACGACCTCCTCGAGAACGCCCACAAACAGGACGACAACGACCGAGGCCAGGATCATCCCAAACACCGTCGGCTCCTGGACGAGGGGCTCCGGACGCGCGATGAGGTACCCGGGAATTGCAAGTGCGCTGCCGGCAACCGCAACGGGCAAGATCTCTGCGACTGGTGCCGGGCGAAGGCCGATCGTCCCCGGCGAAAGCGCCAGCCTCCTCATTACCAGCACGACACCGACAAATGCCACGATCCCGATCTCCGCATACCAGTCGAGAACCGGGATGATCCTGGCCGGGATGGCCAGACTGGCAATGCGGATGAGGGGGAGGAGGGAGAGAGCGATCGACAGGCGGGCGATGCCCTCCGACCGGGTGAGCAGCGGCAGGCCGAGCAACACGGCGAGCGCGACCCCGTACCCAAGGACGCCGATCGAGGGACCTGCCACGAGCGCCGCCGCTTCCGCGATAACCAGCAGTCCCCCGAGCGTCAGCGCCACCTCGGGCGCGCGTCCGCCGAGTCGGGCCGCGGGACGGAAGCCCGATCCCAAGTACGCGGGCCCGGCGCGAACTGGTCCCGCCGGACCAGGCATCCCATCCCCTCCAGTCACGCTGGCGTCGATCGTCGAGGTCCGATCAGCCAAGGGGCATGATCTCCTGGATACGCGTGTAGACGATCATCACAAAGGCAATCAGCAGCGGGACAGCCGCGATGTCCAGGGTCTGGGACGCCACCCGTGCGGCCCTCGTGTCCGCAACCCGGAGCAGCAGGCTCGCGACCAGCACGATGATCAGGACGGCAGCGACGATGCCATCGACGGGCAGGCTGAGCGCGAGCCCGGGAGTACGGGGCAGGGACTCGACTACGAACTGCGTGACTGTTGCCGTCATTGGTCGTCAGTCCTATCGAGCCTCGATCGGACGCGAGGCCATGGGGGCGCTGGCGGTCTCTCGCGCACGGATACAGGAGCGCGCAGCGTGATGGTTGAGCCTACTCTACCGTTGGTGCCACCAACACTCGTCGGGCGACCGGCCAGTGTCATGTCCCGGGCAGGCCGATCAGCTGCCCCACTCATAGCGCCCGATGTCCGGCGCCGATCCGACGACCGTGTCGCCGAGCACTGAGGCGCCTGCGTCAACGGCCGGAGAGCTCTTGCGCAGATGGTAGTTGTGCGAACCGGGGTCGACGAGACGCGGATCGGCCTGAATGCCGTGCTTGTCGAAGCCTGTCCAGGAGCGGAACTCGGCGATGCTGTCGGTGTTGCCGTGACCCTCGACGTACGCGAGATGGTTGGCGTACTGGGCTGAGCCGCCGAGGTATGTGAGGTTGTAGTCGATCCTGAGGTTGGACGGCAGCGACTTCGCGAGGCTGTAGGCCCGACCGTGGTAGACGAGGTTGTTCTCGATGCGGAGTCCGGAGATCGATCCTGCGAATGAACCGGACGCGGTCACGTAGAACGCAAACGTGTCCAGGCCGGCGAACGTGTTGTTGGCGATCAGACTGCTGGACGCGCACCTGAGGATGAGCCCCTGCGTCTCGTTCGGAACCGTGCCCGCCCCGTAAGCTACGTTGCGCGCGAACCTGATCCGGCTGCAACCGGCCGAGCCGTCGGTCCCCGTCTCCATGACGTTGTTGTTGTCCCACATGACGTTGCCCACGATTCGCAGATCGGAAGCCGCATATACCTCGAATGCACCACCGTCGTACCCACTGTCGTGCAGGTGCTTGGCACGGTTGCCCCAGATTCGGTTGCCGGTCACGGTCACGGTTCCGGTGGTCTTGGTGAACACGATGGCGTTGCCGCCCCGTGAGCTGGTGACCATGTGATCGTTGTGGTGAATGCGGTTGCCCGTCACGACCGCGCCACTGACCTTCGCGCTGAGCTCAATGCCGGTGTCGTTGTGGGCGATCTCATTGCCCTCGATCCGAACGTTCGTCGCGCCCTTGACCTTGATCCCGAAGCTGTGGTTGTTGCGGATCAGGTTGCCCTTGATCAGGATCCCCTTGCTGGATTCGACCCGAACGCCGGAACCCCATTGATCGGGTGCGTCCCTGATCGTCAGACCCCGGACGGTGACGTTGTGCACCCCCTTGATCAGGACGACGTACTTCCCGCCGGACACGACGACGTGCTGGCCGCTCGCCGGTCGGACGACGAGCCCGGAGCGCGTGATCTTGAAGTGGGCGTAGGTACCGCCCCCGACCGTGATGGCGCCCCCGGCGGGCGTGTGGTCGACCGCGTGCTGGATGGTGCGCCATGGGTGCGCCGACGAGCCGTCCGCGCTGTCGGAGCCGTTGGTGGCGACGAACCGGTTGGGTGATGCAGGGGTCGGTGTCGGAGCAGGCGTGGCTGTCGGTCGAGGCGTCGACTGAGGCCGCGGCGTGGATGCCGGTCGCGGTGTCGACTTCGCCCGCGGCGTCGATGTCGGCTTCGGTGTCGACTTGGGCGTCGACTTCGGACGCGGCGTTGGCGTGACCGTGGCGATTGCCGTAGGGGTGGACGCGCCAGCGCTTTCCGACGGTGTATCGGTCACGACCGGCGGCGGCGACGGCGAGTTGATCGCGACCGGGAGTGGCTGCTCGCTGTTCTGGGAGGGCCCCGGATCGACGCTGCCGACCGCAGGTGGGGCGACCGGCCGCGACGTCGGTCCGGTCTGTGTGCCGAGGCAACCGGCGACAGCGAGTGCAAGCAGCGCGATCCCGAGCAGGACGAATGGCTGAGACCTTGCTCGTGCCGCTAGGCGTCGCGTCATTCCCGGCATTTCGCCGACGCGCTTGCCCGGCACCCCGATGTCGTCCACATCATCCACCTTCGACACCTGAGCCAGACACGTCCAGCCATCCCTTGGTCCCGCGGCCGCATGGTACCGCGGACCGCGCACAGCCCTCGTTGGCGGACACCGATGGTCCGTGGGAACATATCCGCCGGTCCCTTACCGAACGGAGCAGTTTATGGGTGCGCCTCGGACGACGCGCCGGAGCACGCGGCCCAGGAGGCCATCGGCCAGCGCGACGCCGCCGACTCCGGTCGTGTACCAGCAGACGGACGTTCAACCAAGCCCAACCGCGGATCGGAGGCAGCGGACCGATTGGCTGCGGAGCGACGCGCCTGGGCGGACTTGGGCTCTCGGTCGTCGACGGTGGACATACCCACTCGTTCTGTGGGCAGGTGGAATGGCGGTCGCCGCGTTCATCTTTGCGCTGGCGATCCTGCCGGACCAAGGTCCAACACCAATCGAGAAGGCGGTCGTCGGCCACGAAGACTTCTCGTTCGCGTCAAACGGCGTGAAAGCTCCGACCGGTCGCAAGCCGGAGGCGGCCAAGCTCTGGTTCAACGACGGCACGTGGTGGGCCGACATGTTCCGGCCGGCCCGCGACGCGTACACGATCAACCGGTTCGACCTTGAGCGCCAGGAATGGGTGGATACGGGCACGATCATCGATGACCGCAATGCGTCGCGCGCGGACGTGCTGTGGGACGGCACACACCTGAACGCGATCAGCGGCGGGACGGATCCCACCTCCAGCAAGCATGCCGCGGTCTACGCTCAATTCTCATACGACCCCGCCAGCCGGCAATACAAGATGGACTCCGGCTATCCCGTTCGCGTGACCAAGGGCGGCGCGGAGACATTCGTCCTCGCTCGCGGCGATGATGGCCGCCTGTGGGTCACGTTCACCGAGAACCAACAGGTCATGGTCACCCACACGCTGGACACGGATCGGAACTGGACGGTGCCCTATGTGCTGCCCGTTCCGCAGGCGTCCAACCTCACCCCCGATGACATCGCCGCGCCCGTCGACTTCGAGGGACACGTGGGCGTGATGTGGAGCGACCAGGCTGCCGGTGCCATGTACTTCGCATCCCACGCGAATGGAGCGCCCGACGACGCCTGGTCCGTCTCCGCGGCGCTCCAGGGTCCCGCGCTCGCCGACGACCACATGAACCTGAAATCGCTGCGCCGCGACCCGTCCGGGTTGGTATTCGCGGTAGTCAAGACATCCCGCAACGACGCCGCCAATTCGCGGCCCTCCGACCCGTTGATCATGCTCCTCGTGCTGCGGCGTGACGGCATCTGGGACCAGCACGTCGTCGGGACGGTCGCCGACAACCAGACGCGGCCGCTGCTCATGATCGACACGGACCACCGAACCCTCCACGTGTTCATGAGCGCGCCGTGCTGCTCGGGCGGCTCGATCTACGAGAAGTCGACGAGCCTGGACGACATCTCCTTCGCCGAAGGCGTCGGCGACCTGTTCATCGAAAGCACGGCGGACGGGATCAACAACCCGACGTCCACCAAGCAGAACCTGACGACGGACACCGGGCTGGTGGTGCTGGCCTCGGACGACAAGATCGACCGCTATCTCCACAACTGGCTGGCTCTCGACGGGCCCCCGGTGTCGCAGCCTTCGCCCGCACCGACCCTGGGCGCTGTCATTCCCACCAGCGGCGGCGGCAGTCTCTCGGACCGGGTCGCCCCGGGGGCGGAGTGGTTCAGCGACAGCTTCGAGAGCGGCAACCTGGACGGCATGACGTCGGTGAAGACCGGCCCGGACTCGACGGCACGCGTCGAGTCCGATGATCCGCGATCGGGACTGCGCGAGGCTAACCTGGCCGCCGGAACGGCGGACGGAGCGTTCGCGTACGGTCAGTGGACGCTGCCCTCACCGCAGGCGTCGCTCGCCGTGGACATGGAGATCCAGGTGGCCGGCGATGGGCCGTCCGGAGGCAACGTTCCGCTGTTGCGATTGTTCGACACCGAAGGCGATCGCCTCCTGAGCATCTATCGGCAGAACGGTGGCGACGGGAGGATCTGGGTTGCGGCCGCATCGGATCGTGTGCCGTCTGATGGCAGGCTCAACCTCAAGACCTGGGCCCATCTCTCGGTGGTCGTCGGCGCCACGGGGGGCGCCAGCGCCACGATCTCGGTCGCGATGGACGGCCAGCCGATCGTGGAGGTGCCGCTTCCGTCCATCGACGGCCCGGTGATCTCGACGATCCAGGTGGGCAACGACACCAAGAACCAGCCCTTCTCCATCGACATCGACGACATCGTCATCTCAAGGGTGGCTGGCTGATGGGTGATGGAGCAGACGGGTGCTGACCTCCGGCTCCGAGACCCGGGCCCGATGGATGAGCCCACGGGCCTTCGCGGTGAATCTCTCACCCGAGGGGCGTTGGTGGCTGAGAGTGGCCGCGGTGCTGGGCGTCATCCTGCTGACGCTCGGGTTCTGGGTGCTTGCGCTCGGAACCGTGGACATGCGCGGCCTGACCGGCCTGGGACTGGTGAGCGTTCTGCCCCTCTGGGCCTACCTGGCCTTCCTTCCGGTCACGGCAGCATTCGTATTCGGTCTCGCCAGGCCGGCGCCATCGACGCTCCTGTGCACGGCTGCGATCCTGGCGCTCGTCCTGATGCTCTACGGGGTCGCCTCGGTCATCGAAGGGGTCCCGCGTTTCTCCCCCTCGTACCGGCACATCGGGATCATCGACTACATCACGCGCCACGGAACGGTCGACCCGACCATCGATGCCTACCAGAACTGGCCCGGCATGTTCATCCTGGCGTCCGCGATCATGGGCGCCACCGGGATACAGGACCTGATGGGGATCGCTCTCTGGGCTCCCGTCTGGTTCAACCTGCTGTTCCTGCCGCCCCTGTTCGTCCTGCTCAATTCGCTGACCGATGATCGACGCGCTGTCTGGCTCGGCATCTGGTTCTTCTACCTCGCTGACTGGATCGGGCAGGACTACTTCGCGCCCCAGGCGATGGGGTTCCTGCTCTTCCTGGCGGCAACCGCGCTCCTGATTCGTTGGTTCGCGGCTCGTGAGTTGGCCGGCCCCGGCGACGAGCTGCTGCCGGAGCCGTCGTGGCTGCCGCGGCTGCCGCGGCCGCTACGTGTGCTGACTGACCGGATCCGTCCGGTGGCCCCTGCCCGCGTGGTGTCGCTGTCACCTGTCGCTCGGGCGGGCCTCGTGGCGGTCTACCTGGCGATCTTCACCTTCGCCGTTTCCGGCCATCAGCTGACACCGTTCTTCATGATCGGGAGCGTGGCTGCACTGGTCGTGCTCGGGCGCGTCCGGTGGGTGAGCCTGCCGGTCGTGATGGCTGTGGTGGTAGTCGCGTGGGTCGCGTTCATGGCCGTGGTGTTTCTGATCGGTCACTTCCAGAACGTGGCGGGGTACGTCGGCACCCTGTCCGACTCGCTGGCTGCGAACCTGACGGGCCGCCTGTCGGGGAGCCCGGATCACCAGCTCGTGGTCTATGCACGGCTGGCGTTCACGGCGCTCGTGTGGCTGATCGCCTTGATCGGCCTGGCTCGGCGCCTGCGGGCGGGACGATGGGACGTCACCACGGCCGCCCTTGCGGCCGCACCATTCCCGCTGTTCGCTGTCCAGGCCTATGGCGGCGAGATGCTGCTCAGGATCCACCTGTTCAGCCTGCCGTTCATGGGCCTGCTGGCGGCATTTTCCTTCGTGCCGCGCAAGACCGAGATCCTGTCCAGGGTCATGGCCGTCGCCGTCTTTGTGGTGACCATCGGCCTCGTCGGCTCGTTCATGCTCACCCGCTACGGGAATGAGCGGATCGAGTCGTACACGCACGGTGAGGTCGCTGCTGTTGACGAGCTGTACGCCATCGCCCCCAAGGGCAGCCTGCTCACGGGCGTGATCGGCAACCTGCCGTGGAAGACGACCCTCTACGAGGGGTACCGTTACCGCCCCGTCGGCTCGGACGTGTACTACGGGGAGCTTGACCAGCTGGTTGCGGACATGGAGGCCTACTCGGGCCCCGCGTACCTCATCATCACCAAGACGCAGGAGGCGTACGCGGAGCTGATCCTGGGCGCGACACCCGCGGAATGGACGTCATTCGAGCGCCAGATCTTCGCCACCGGGCGGTTCGAGGTCATCTCGAGCACGCCCGACGCCACCATCGCCCAGTTCATCCCGGACACGACATCGCCCTGAACCTGTCCTCGGAGGGGTAGTGGGAACCTTGGGACCAGACGACACCAAAACGCCGAGGCCCGGCGACGTCACGGTCGTGGTGCCGGTGCGCAACGCGGAATCGATGCTGCCCGGTTGCCTCGACTCCATCGAACGGCAGGGTCCGGCAGAGATCATTGTCGTCGACGGCCGGTCGACGGATCAGACACTGGACATTGCGAGCCAGCATGGGGCCCGGATCTTGTCCGATGAGGGGCGAGGTCTGCCAGCCGCTCGCACCCTGGGTGCGAGAGCGGCGTCCACGCGATGGGTCTGCCTCGTCGACTCGGACGTGATCATGCCCGACGGCTCGCTTGAGGCGCTGCTCGGGGAGTTCCAGCGCGGCGGTTACGGAGCGCTCCAGGCAGGGCTGGAGAGCGAGGCTGGTCCAGGTTACTGGGGTCAGGCACTCGCACACCACCATCGAACCGGTCTCAGTCGGTACTGGTTCGGCCTCGTGGCGACTGTGTTCGATCGCGACCTCCTCCTGGAATTCGGGTTCGACGCCTCGTTCGAGTCCGGGGAGGACATCGAGCTGCGATGGCGGCTCGCCCGGGCAGGTGTTCGAACCGGCGTCTCGCGTACCACAGTCGTGCGTCATCGGTTCGACGACAGCCGGGCATTCGCCATGGGCCAGTTCGAGGCCGACGGTCAAGGGCTGGCCCGAATGGTGCGCAAGCACGGGATCCGAGGCAGCCGACTGCTGTTGCTGCCGATGGCCGCGGGGCTTCGGGGCATCGTGCTTAGCCTTGCCCAGCGGCAGTCGAAGTGGGTGCGCTACTACGCGGCCTTCACCGTATACAACTACGTCGCCATGGCACGCGAGCTCGGGAGGACGAGTGGCCGCTGACGGCGGCTCGGCGGTCGCCAGGCTCCGCGACCGGATCGCTGCCTCGCCGGAGCGCCGCGTCGAGATCCTGGTCACGCTGAGCTCCCTTGCGCTGATCGCGGCGAAGGTTGGCACGATGGGTCTGGGCTTCATTGCCTGGATCGTCGCGGCCCGCGTCTATCCGGCCTCATCGGTTGGCCTTGCCTCGGGCGCCGTGGCGGCCGTGACGCTGTGCACCCAGATCGCGCTGATCGGCGTCGGCTCCGCAGTCATCACGCTGTTGCCGCGGCGAATCAGTCAACCCGCCCCTTTCCTCGATACCTCCGTCTCGCTATTGACGGTGTCCGCGGTGACCACGGGCCTCGTGTTTCTCCTGTTCGCGGGGGGCGTCCTGCGCGAGCTCCGGGTTGTCGCCGCAGAGCCGAGTTACGCGGGGCTGTTCCTGGCCCTGACCGTTGCCGGAACGCTGGGCGTGCTGTTCGATCAGGTGTCGACCGCTCGGAGACGCGGCGACCAGGTTCTGATCCGTGGCGTTGCGGCAGGGACCACGACCGTGGTCGTGGTGGTCCTGATAGCAGCCCTGCTGTCAGGATCGGGATCGAAGGATATCTTTGCGGCCTGGGTCGTCGGCGGCCTGGTGACGGCGTCGCTGGGGCTGGTCACCATCGGCCGGGCGGTACCCGGCTACCACTGGCGACCGAGGTTCTACCGGCCACTCGCCCGTGAGCTGGTCGGCGTCGGCTTTCCCAACTACCTGCTGACCCTCACGGAGCGTGCCCCGGGCTTCATTCTGCCGATCGTCGTCACCGAGCTGCTGTCACCGTCGGATAACGCCCACTGGTATGCGGCATGGATGATGGCCTGGGTGGCGTTCGTCATCCCGGTCCAGATCGGCATGACGTCCTTCGCCGAGATCGCGCGCGATCCGAGCCGAACCGCGCACATCGTCCGCCGAGGCATCACGACGTCACTCGCGGTGGGCGTCGGCGGTGCTGTTGCCCTGGCGATCCTGGCCGGGCTGGCACTAGGGCTGCTCGGGGCCGGGTACGCGGAGGCCGGCGCCACTCCGCTCCGCATCCTGCTCATCGGTGTCGTGCCGATGACGTTCATTCAGGCGTACTACAGCTACTGCCGCGCGCGCCGCCGGCTGAATGAGGCCATTCTGCTGGGAGCGGTGACGAGCGTCGCCTCGGTCGTGCTTCCGGCTGTCGCCGGGCTGGACGTCGGGCTGCCGGGCATGGCGATCTCCTGGCTCGCCATCCAAAGCGTTGCCGCCACGGTTGCGTCCCTGCGCCTATGGGTGCTGGCGCGTCGCGTTTGAGCAGCGACATCGCGACCGCCAACGATCCGCGGCGCGCAACTGGGGTGGGTGGGCGTCGTGACGGCTCCGATCCGCGGACATACCATTCGCGGATGCGATTCGACCTGTCCGGGCGGTTCGATGTGTCGTGCTTCGGGGACGAGGCGTCGGCCAGCTACGTCCGGCGCCAGATGCTTCCGTTCCTGCCCGTCGTCGATCAGTCCGGCGAAATCCCTGGTGCAGGAGTGATCCTGCGCGCTGCCGACCCGCCGTCGACCGGGCTGGTTGAGCTTCAGGGCCCCGCGAACGATGGGCTGCACACGGCGACTGACGGTGAGCGCTTCTACGTCATCCATGATGGTCGCCGGTGCACGATCCCCAACGCTCTTGCTGAAGAGCCGGTCCACTTTGAGCATTCGCCCGGCTTTCCGATCTGGCGGATCTATCGAACTGCTGTCCGGCCGTCGATCCATGTAGCCCTGGCTCGGTCCGGGCGAGGGGTGGCCACACACGCAGCAGCCGTGACCGCTGGCGAAGGGGCGATCGTCGTTGCCGGATGGTCGGAATCGGGCAAGACGGAGATTGCGCTCGGACTTCTGGAGACCGGCGCGTCCTTCCTTTCGGACAAGTGGACTGTCCTCGGTCCCCTCGGGGATGCCTCTGCGTTTCCGATCACGGTCGGAGTCCGCCGCTGGGCGCTCGACTACCTCCCAACCCTCCACGCCGCCTCGACGACCCGCGCCAAGGTACAGTTTGCCGGCGCACGGCTGGCCTCGGTGCTGCTGGATCCGCTGGCGCGACGTCCAGCGAAAAGTCGTCTCGCGAGCATGGTGAGCGACGGCGCCCGCGGCGTCATGGGTCTCGGTGATCGGGTGGCGTTTGAGGTCGACGAGCTGCGCACCATCTACGGTGCCAATGACGATCCGGCGCGCGTTGTGCCCATTCGGGCGGTGGTGACGCTGACCACGATCCCTTCAGGGCCGATAGAGGTACGTCCCGGTGACCCGCGCGTGAGTGCCACGAGGCTGGCGCGATCTGCTGCCTACGAGCGCCGTCGATACTTCGAGCTGCTGGAGCGAGCAGCGTATCTCCAGGCGACGCGGCCGGCCACCATCCGGGATGAAGCGGTAACCGCCGATGAAGGCCTGCTGTGGCGGGTGTTGTCACACGTACCGCTGTTTGAGGTTCGCGCGCCGTTCCCAGCAGATCCGCGACCCGTCGCCGAAGCGATCCTCCGAGCGATCTGAGGCGTGACCCGGGCGGTGTTCGAGTTCGCCCCGGGCCTCCTGCTCCTGGTCGGGGGCCATCCGCGATCAGTCGAGCATCTGCGCCGTGAATACTGGCCCGTCGAGACGAGAGGCGGCCTCCCTGCGAACGTCGAGGTGGTGTTCGGACCGATGGATGGACCCGGCGAGGACCCGCGGCTACTGGAGGGTTCCGGGGCGCGTGGCGAGCATAAATCCGTCGGCTGGCGGGTTCGGCTCGGGTCGCCGAATGGGACCCCGCTGGTCGCTCGCATCGAGCTGCACGGCCGCCCGGCCAGCATCGCACGCTCACTGGTTCAGGGGTACATCGTCGAGCCGATGCTCTCGATTGCCGCTGCTCGCGCTGGCTACGTGGCGTTGCCGGCGGCTGCGATCGTGACTGATCAAGGACCACTCGTGCTCATGGGCCGCTCTCGGGCAGGAAAGAGCACGCTGGCCGCACGCGCTCTGGCAACGAACCGGCAGATCCTGGGCGACGACCAGATCCTCGTCACGCCGGACGGGCTCTGCCGTGCCTACCCGCGACGGCTGCGCCTGTACCCCGATCTCGTGGACACCTCGCCCGAGGCGTTCGGTCGGCTACGGTCGAGGACGCGAGCAAGCCTGCGCCTGCGGTCCGCCGTCGCGAGCGTCACCCGAGGCTTCATCCGGCCTTCGCTTCCCGTCGATCGTGTTGCACTTGGGGGTCGCTGGCTGTCGGGTGCCAGCCGGCCGTACCGAATCGTGATAATCGAGCGGGGTGGTTCGGGTAATCAGCTGCGCCTGGAGTCGGTCGACCGCGACCGGGCCGTCGCGGTGGCCACAACGCTCCTTGGCGAGCAGCGCGCCCGACTCGTCAAGCTCGGTGGCGACGCATGGGCGGGCGCCTCACGCGCGGCACTCACACTCGAGGCGAGGACGTTCGAGCGGCTGCTCGAGGGGCTGCGGGTCGAGCGGCTGGTGGTCCCGGCCGCCTGGGGTGCCGCAGCGGCCGTGGCCGCGACCGCACGCAGCTTGGATCTGTGACGGCGACATCGGCCGAGCGACCATCCGTGATCGCGGCGCCGGTGACAGAACGCGCCAGATTCTGTACTCAAGCCGGTCCACCATAGCTGTGATATGGGTACCAATGTCTCGGTTGGCGCAGTACGATCGACTCTGGACTTATCCGCGATGTGCTCGCATATGCGGCCATCAAGCTTGATCAGGAGGCTCGGGTTGCTCAGTTGGGCACCGCGCCGTGGGGGGAGAAGGCCTCGACGGCTCATGTCGTTGGCGGCGGCGGCCTTGGTCGCAGCCGTGATCACTCCTGCCGCGATGGCACCCCCGACGGCGGCTGCAGGCGATGTCGGCTACGAGGACATGTCGTACTCGGGAGCAAGCTCGCCCACGGGTCGAGAGCCGCAAAGCAAGCTCTGGTACAACGACGGCTTGTGGTGGGGAAGCCTGTTCAGTAGTTCGTCCCGGGACTTCGATATCTATCGCCTGAACTGGGCGACCCAGACGTGGAGCGACACCGGCGTGGTGGTCGACGAGCGGACGAAGTCATCCGCCGATGCCCTCTGGGATGGGAACAAGCTGTACGTCGTGTCCGCGATCTCGGACCAGTCGAGCAGCAGCTCCCCGCCGACGAGCGGTGACACCAGCATCCGGGTCATGCGCTACAGCTACTCGTCGGCGGCAAAGACCTACAGCCTGGATGCCGGCTATCCGGTGACGATCGCGAACGCGGCGGTCGAGTCCGTGTCGCTGGACAAGGACACAACGGGCACGATCTGGGTGACTTGGACATATGCCAATGGGGCCGGCTATCGCAGCGTCTACGTCACGCACTCCACGACCAACACGGCGACCTACGTGACCCCGTACGTCATTCCGTTGACCGGTACGTCGAACCTCAACAACTCCGACTACTCGGCGATCGTGGCCTACAACGGCAACATCGGCGTGATGTGGAGCAACCAGAACGACGCGACGATGTACTTCGCGTATCACGTCGACGGCGCCGCGGATACCGCGTGGACCCTGGATAGGCCCCTGTCCGGGCCGGGCTGGGCGGATAACCACATGACGATCAAGTCGCTCCAGGCCGATCCATCCGGGCAGGTGTTCGCAACCACCAAGACCTCGCTCAACAACGACCAGTGTCCGCCGTCATCGACGAACTCCGCGAAACCACTGATCGTTCTGCTGGCCATGGACGGCGCAGGCAGCTGGCAGCGACGGACCGTGAGCACAGCCGCGGACTGCGAGTCGCGCCCAATCGTGATGCTCGCTCCCGGGCAGCGACAGGTCTTCGTGTTCGCGACCTATCCGTACCCGGGATCGTCGTATGGAAGCGGCGGCTCCATCTACTACAAGGCCACGAACCTGGACAACCCGAACTTCGACACGGCCGGCCCGGGAACACCCTTCATCCAACTGGCCGCGGACCTGAAGATCAACAACGCCACGGGGACCAAGCAGTCGCTCACGGCGCAGAGCGGTCTCGTGGTCATGGCCGGTGACGACCACACTCACACGTACGTGCACAACGCCATCAGCCTCGGGTCCGACACCACGGCCCCTACCGTGACCGACACCAGCCCGATCGACGGCGCCACCAACGTGGCCACCTCGGCGACGGTGTCGGCGACGTTCAGCGAGCCGATGAAGGCCTCCACCATCACCGATAGCAGCGTCATGCTGACCGACACGACGGCCAGCAGCGCGGTGGCGGCGAGCGTCAGCTACGACAGCAACAGCCAGACCGCCACCCTCACCCCCTCGTCGTTGCTCACCGCCGGCCACAGCTTCAGCGCCACGGTGTCCACGGCCGTCACCGACCTCGCCGGCAACCCCCTCGCCGCTGCGGAGACCTGGACCTTCAGCACGGCGGCCGGCGGGGACGGCACGCCGCCCTCCGTGACCCTGACCACGCCGACCGACGGGACCACCGTCGGCGGCACCAGCGTCACGTTGTCCGCCGACGCGTCGGACAACGTTGCGGTGGACCACGTGGACTTCCTCATCGACTCGACGGTGGTCGGGACGGACACCAGCGCACCGTACAGCATCAGTTGGGACTCGACGTCGGTCGCGGATGGCTCACATACGGTCACCGCGCGGGCTGCGGACCCGTCTGGCAACAGCGCGACCAACAGTCACGCAGTCACGGTGTCGAACGCTCCGCCACCCACTGGCGCGCTGTTCAGCGATGACTTCGAGTCGGGCAACCTGAACGCCTGGACGATCGTGAACACCGGCGGGGACGGGACGGCCGAGGTCCAGAGCGGCATCAAGGCCTCGGGGACTTATGCGGCACGATTTATCGAGTCGTCAGCAGGCGCCTCCTACGCCTACGCCCGCGCGGACATGGGCTCCGATCAGACCGAGCTCGACGTCAGCGGGGACTTCCTGGTTTCCGCGCAGGGCTCTTCCAGGCAGAACATCCCGCTGTTCCGGCTGTTCGACTCGAGCGGCAAGCGACGTCTCAGCCTGTACCGACAGAACGGCACCGCAGGCGCGTTGATGGTCTGGGACGGCTCGGGCTATCACTCGACGGGCAAGGTCATCACGCTCAACACCTGGGCCCACCTTGAGCTGCACGTCGTCGCCGGCTCGACGAGCGGCACGGCGACGGTGGAGGTCTGGCTGGACGACACCTACATCTACCACGCAACTGATGCCACGCTGCCGCCTGTCAGTGCCGTTCAGATCGGCAATGAGACGCACAAGCAGCCGATGGATCTGTTCGTGGACAATGTCCTGGTCGAAGGGCCAGGCGGTGCGACCGCGCCCGATACCAGCATCACCAACGGACCGTCCGGGGTGGTGAACAGCCCTGACGCGAACATCAGCTTCACCTCGACCATCAGTGGCTCGACGTTCGCCTGCAGCCTCGACGGCGCGCCGTTCACCAGCTGCACCTCGCCCGCCAGCTATACCGGCCTCGGCGAAGGTGCCCACGCGTTCGCGGTTGCCGCGACCGCCGGTGGCGTCACCGATCCCACGCCGGCCACGGCCGGCTGGACGATCGACACCACGGCCCCTACCGTGACCGACACCAGCCCGATCGACGGCGCCACCAACGTGGCCACCTCGGCGACGGTGTCGGCGACGTTCAGCGAGCCGATGAAGGCCTCCACCATCACCGATAGCAGCGTCATGCTGACCGACACGACGGCCAGCAGCGCGGTGGCGGCGAGCGTCAGCTACGACAGCAACAGCCAGACCGCCACCCTCACCCCCTCGTCGTTGCTCACCGCCGGCCACAGCTTCAGCGCCACGGTGTCCACGGCCGTCACCGACCTCGCCGGCAACCCCCTCGCCGCTGCGGAGACCTGGACCTTCAGCACGGCGGCCAGTCCCGCGCCCGATACCAGCATCACCAACGGACCGTCCGGGGTGGTGAACAGCCCTGACGCGAACATCAGCTTCACCTCGACCATCAGTGGCTCGACGTTCGCCTGCAGCCTCGACGGCGCGCCGTTCACCAGCTGCACCTCGCCCGCCAGCTATACCGGCCTCGGCGAAGGTGCCCACGCGTTCGCGGTTGCCGCGACCGCCGGTGGCGTCACCGATCCCACGCCGGCCACGGCCGGCTGGACGATCGACACCACGGCCCCTACCGTGACCGACACCAGCCCGATCGACGGCGCCACCAACGTGGCCACCTCGGCGACGGTGTCGGCGACGTTCAGCGAGCCGATGAAGGCCTCCACCATCACCGATAGCAGCGTCATGCTGACCGACACGACGGCCAGCAGCGCGGTGGCGGCGAGCGTCAGCTACGACAGCAACAGCCAGACCGCCACCCTCACCCCCTCGTCGTTGCTCACCGCCGGCCACAGCTTCAGCGCCACGGTGTCCACGGCCGTCACCGACCTCGCCGGCAACCCCCTCGCCGCTGCGGAGACCTGGACCTTCAGCACCGTCGAGCCGCCGCCGCCGCCACCCACTGGCGCGCTGTTCAGCGATGACTTCGAGTCGGGCAACCTGAACGCCTGGACGAGCGTGAACACCGGCGGCGACGGAGCCGCCAGCGTCCAGAGCAGCGTCACGAAGTCCGGGAGCTACGCGGCGTACCTGACCGAATCGTCCAACTCAGGTTCGTACGCCAACCTGCGCGCCGATCTCGGTTCCGATCAGACCGAGCTGACCATCAGTGGCGACTTCCGTGTTGTCGGCGAGGGTGCGAGCAACCAGAACATCCCGCTGTACCGGCTGTTCGACTCGAGCGGCAAGCGACGACTCAGCCTGTATCGGCAGGACCAGTCTGGTGGGATCTACGTCTGGGATGCCTCGGGCTACCATTCCACCGGCGTCTCGATGTCGCTCAATACTTGGGCCCACCTCGACCTCCACGTCATTGCCACCTCCACGAATGGATCGGCGACGGTCGAGGTCAGCCTCGACGGCACCTCGGTCTATCAGGTCACGAATGCTACGTTGCCGCTCGTGCGGACCGTCCAGGTCGGGAACGAGACGTCCAGGCAGCCCATGGCCCTGTACGTGGATAACGTCACTGTCGCGGCGCCCTGACCGCTCGACCCGGTGGCTCCGGATCGCCGAACCTCAGGTCGAGTAGGCCGGACATCCTCGGCCAGGAGGCGAGTCTCTTCGCGTTCCTCGCCGGACGTTGCGCAACGGCGCTAACGCTGATCGGATCGACGAATTCGCTCGCAACGACGAGACTGTGACGGGCTGGCGCGCGCTCGGACAGGCGCGTTCACCCACTCCGCGTTGGGAGCGCAACTTGATGCCTGCCAATTCCCCCGCCCAGTTCACCGGGTTTCGCTCCGAGGCAATCCAGTTCCTGGTTGACCTGGCAGAGAACAACTCGCGCGACTGGTTCCAACCCCGCAAGGTCGACTACGAGCGGCTGCTCAAGGCGCCGATGGAGCAGCTGTGCGGCGCCCTCGACGACCAGTTTCGGGCGCGGACCATCCCGCTTCACGCCGATCCGAGGCGATCGCCCTTCCGGATCTACCGGGACGTCCGGTTCTCAAAGGACAAGCGACCGTACAAGACGGCGGTCGCCGCCAGCTTCGCCTGGGTCGGGGATCGCAGTACGCCTGCGGTGGGCCGCTCGCACACGGAGAACGTCCACGCGAGCGGTGGCTACTTCCACCTGCAGCCTGGCGAGATCTTCGTCGGCGGCGGCGTCTGGCGCCCGGCGCCGGCGTGGCTCTCGGCATTTCGGCGGAGGGTGGCCAACGATGCGGGCGAGCTCATGGCGATCATCGAAGAGCCCGCGTTCATCGAGGCGTTCGGTGGGATCAGCGACGAGGGTGAGTCGCTGAAGCGGGTTCCGGCCGGCTACCCGGCGGACCACCCGGCAGCCGACCTGCTGCGGAAGAAGAACGTCACGTTCGGCAGGCGGCTCTCCGACGAGGAGGCGATGAGCCCGCGGCTGCCCGATCTCCTGGCGGATGCATTCGCGTCGCCACACCCCTGTTGCGCTACCTGGCCGACATCGGCGCCTAGCGAGGCATGAGGCGCAAGACGGCGCAACCTCGGCGCACAACGGCGGGCGCCCGGTGTCGTCGTCTACCGGATCGCGGGCGTCAGCCACAGGTCGCTCAGGCGCCAGGGACCCGGACGTCCTCTCCGGGGATGCCCAATCGGCTGAGCTCCGCGGCGAACCCTTCCAGGTCCTCGACGCCCGCGTACACGGCGGGAACGCGCAGCCGGTACCAGCGCTGGGGCTCCCGGAGATCCAGTCGAACCCCACCACGAGGACTGCCGGCAAACGAGATGTCGGCGTGGCGCAGGCTGCGTCGGACACCGATCGCGGTGATCCAGCGCCACGGCCCCTCGATCCTCCAGCGCGTGACATTCGAGACGGACGCCAGGAACTCGAACCGGCCGAAGCGAATGGTCACCTCGTCGCCATCGACCGCGGCCCAGGCGTTGTCGGGGGTCACGCCGAACACGACCCGCAGCAGGAGCGCGGAGCGACTGCCGATGCGGATCGGATACCGGGTTGTCATGACCGTCGCGCCCTCGGCTCGATCAGCCGGGCTCGATCCCCAGCGCGCGCAGCGTGGCATCACCGCCGTGCAGCTGGCCGCCCTCGGCAAATCGGCGCAGGTGCTCGGCCGAGCGCGGCTCGACAGCTGATGCCCTGGCCAGGGCCTCGCGCGCCTCTTCCGGGTGACCGGTTGCGGCAAGGGTCACGGCACCCCACAGGACCACCTGGTCGTCGTCCGGGGCGAACGCGAGCGTCCGCTTGCGGGCCTCGAGGGCTGCGTCATGGTCGCCCTTGAGGTAGGCGGTCTCGGCTTCGTCGAAGGCGAGGTAGGCACGAGCGATCCGGAGCACGCGGCCGAGCTCCTCGAGGGGCGCCGGATGGTCCTCGATGTGCAGGTCGAATGTCCGCGCCCATGGCTTCGGCGGGGTCCCGTCCGCGTCCGGACCGGGCACCACGACCAGTGCCGCCGACTGCCGGCCACGGACATCGCCGCCTTCGCCCTCCGCAGCGAGCAACGCCGCCAGGAGGCGGTCAGCGAGATCGCCGTCCGCCGACCCGAACGCCTCGAGCATCGCCCCGGGCACGGTCGACCGCTCCATGATGTTCGCCTGTGTCGAGACCCCATGCGCCGTCAGGTGCGAGGCGTACCGGATGCAGCCGCTGCCAGTGTGCGCCGCCGATCGACCCTGGGCGTCGACGATGCCCAGCTGGCGCATCGCCGCGTTCTCATCGTCGCGCAGCAGCTCCGCCAGCGCCTCGTCGGGCGAGCGGCCCTCGCGCAACAGGCGCAGACCGTTGTAGCCGTGCGCGACCTCCACGAACGACTGAGTGGCCACGGCACCGACGCCGGGCTCGACCCACGGGACGACGCTGCCGACGCTGAACCAACGGGACTGAACGGCGACACCGAGCTCACCGGTGTCCGGATCGAGCGCAACGATGGAGTAGGTCATGCGCCGAATGTACGCCGTCGATGCGGCGGCCGTCGGTGCCGAACCGCAACCCGACTGCCGGGTAGACTTCGCGCACTGGATGCGACACCACGCGGGAGAGGCTGTTGGCCGAGCCGGAGGAGCAGCAGGAGCCATCGTCGGCGGGCGCCGGGGGCGTGGAGCGGGGCAAGACCGTCCACGGTGCGGCGGCCAACGCGGGTCACCGGGTGCTCGCGCCGGACGATGCCGAGGTCGAGGCCTACCTCGAGGTCGCGCTCGACGCGCCCGCGCCGGACCGCTCACCAACGGATCCGCCGGTGGCGGCGACCGTACCGGAACCGGGCGTGGTCGCGGTGCTCGACTTCGGATCGCAGTTCAGCCAGCTGATCGCACGTCGCGTGCGGGAGCTCAACGTCTATTCCGAGCTCCTGCCCCATGACACGCCGATCACCGAGCTCGAACGGCGCGGCGTCCGCGCGATCATCCTCTCGGGCGGGCCGATGTCGGTCTACGACGAGGGTGCGCCCAAGGCCGACGCGTCGATCTGGAGCGGGCGCCTGCCGGTTCTCGGCATCTGCTACGGCGCGCAGCTGATGGCGCTCGAGCTGGGCGGGGACGTGCTGCCGGCCGACCGCCGCGAGTACGGGCCGGCCACCATCCAGGTCACGCAGGGCGAGGGCCTGTTCGACGGCATCGATCGCGAGCAGCCGGTGTGGATGAGCCACGGTGACTCGATCACCCGCCTGCCGGAGGGGTTCACGGCGACCGCCCAGACTGATTCGACCCCATACGCCGGGCTCGCTGCCCCGGCACGCCGGCTGTACGGGATCCAGTTCCACCCCGAGGTGGCGCACACGCCGCGCGGACGCGACGTGCTCCGCAACTTCGTGACCGGGATCGCCGGCATCGCGCCCGCCTGGACGCCCGCCAACTTCGTGGAGACCACCGTGGACGAGATCCGCGAGCGGGTCGATCGCCACGCTCGCGAGACCGGATCCGATGGCAAGGTCATCTGCGCGCTGTCGGGTGGCGTGGACTCGGCCGTGGCGGCGGCGCTGGTCCATCGCGCGGTCGGCGACCGCCTCACCTGCATCTACGTCGACCACGGGCTGATGCGCAAGAAGGAGTCGGAGCTCCTGCGGGCGACGTTCGAGGCCAACCTCGGCATGCGCCTGATCATGGTCGATGCCCGGGAGCGGTTCCTCGCCCGCCTGGCCGGTGTCACCGATCCGGAGCAGAAGCGACGGATCATCGGCGACGAGTTCATCCGGGTGTTCGAGGAGGAGGCGGCAAAGCTCGGCCGCATCGACTTCCTGACCCAGGGAACGCTGTACCCGGACGTCATCGAATCGACGGCGCCCGAGACCAAGACCGCGCAGAAGATCAAGACCCACCACAACGTGGGCGGGCTGCCGGCCGACCTTCGGTTCCAGCTGATCGAGCCCCTGCGCTACCTGTTCAAGGATGAGGTGCGGCTCGTGGGCCTCGAGCTGGCGCTGCCGGATGCGATGGTCCACCGCCAGCCGTTCCCCGGACCCGGGCTCGCCATCCGCATCATCGGCGAGGTCACCGCGGAGCGGCTGGACACGCTGCGAGACGCCGACTGGATCGTGATCGACGAGATCAAGGCGGCCGGGCTGTATCGAAGCGTGTGGCAATCGTTCGCGATCCTGACCCCGGTCCGGTCGGTGGGTGTGATGGGCGACGGGCGCACCTACGCCAACGTGGTCGCCATCCGCGCCGTCACGTCCGAGGACGGGATGACGGCCGACTGGGCGAAGCTCCCGTATGACGTGCTGGGGAAGATCAGCAGCCGGATCGTGAACGAGGTGCCGGGGGTCAACAGGGTTGTCTACGACATCAGCAGCAAGCCGCCGGCCACGATCGAGTGGGAATGACACGTCCGGCCTGAGACGGTGCGGCACCACGCACGAAGCTGTGCCCGGCGCGGGCAGCCGGTTGGCCGAGCCGTATAGCGCATTCGGGTGGTGCCGAACGGCGCGCAGATCGCTAGAGTGCACGTATGTCCGACGAAGGGGCTGAATCGCCCATTCGCTGCCCGTGGTGCTCGGCCGAGCTGCCAGCGGTCTTTCCGCCCGGCGTCGCCTCGGCCTGCCCGTCATGCGGTGCCGCGCTGACCAGCGCCACCGGGACCGAGCCCGACATCCGCGGCGTCACGACGCTCGACCACGAGGCGATCCTGCGAGCGCGCTCCGACGTTTCTCGACCGCGCGGGCGCCTGTTCTCGTTCATCACCGGCGATACGACGTCCACTGCCCCGCTGAAGCCGGAGGAGCTGGCGTCGCTGGCACCGCCGGACACCGCCGTGCGCCGCGAGATGCTGCGCCTCGAGCTGGAAGCGCAGCGCGCGGAGCTCGAGGCTGAGTCGCTGGCGTTTCGGACCGACGCCGTGATCGACCAGGGCCTCGACCTCGTCACCAACGACGCGAGCGGCGAGCCGACGGCCGACGCATCCACAGAGCAGGAAGTCGACGCATCCACAGAGCAGGAAGTCGACGCGTCCGCGGAGCCGACCGCCGAGGATGCCGCCGGCGCGACCGGCGAGGAGGCCGGGCCGAGCCCCCACGTCGCCTCAGAGGACGAGGTACCGGGAGACAAGGCGCCGCCCACCTCCTGACGCTCCCGGATACCCCGGTATCCTCGGCATCGTGCCCGAGCGACTCCCCCACCCAGGTCCATCGTTTCTTCGCGAGCAGGAGGTCCGCGTCGGCGACCGCCGACTGCAGGCGGGCATGGCCCGGCCGGTCGACGGCCCCGATGACTGGTGGCTCGCCGTCCTGTGGGTGACAAATTCCGACGGTGTGGTGAGCTTCCGGGAGGTCGCGCCCGAGGCCGGGCCGCCGCCGGGGCCGCCCCTCCTCCGCCTCGGTCCGTCGTTCGCGGGCAGCCTGTCGGGACTGATCCGCGAGGAGGACGGCCGGCTCGCGATCCGGCTCGTGCCCCTGGTGCCGCCCGACGATGACGATCAGCCGTGGCGCTGCCCGCTGGCGATCCGAGCCGCCTTTCGCTGGGAGCCCGCACGCGCGTCCACGCTGCGTGAGAACCAGCTCGCAGACCAGGTTCTGGCGGGCTTCCGGAGGTCGGTCGAAGCGCTGCACCGCCCGTGACCCCGTTTGGTCGCTGTTCGCCCGACGGCCGGACTCAGACTAGACTCCTCGCCCATGGGTGACCTGTTCGACGACTTCATGCGCGAGCTCGAGCGACGGCGTGCCGCGGCCGAGGGCGGCCGACGTGGTGACGACGAACCGCACGAAGACGCCGACGACGACGGCGCGGATGACGAGGACGAGCCGGACAGCGCCAGCGGCGACGCAACCGCCAACGACGACGAGGCAACCGACGACGAGGCGGCGGAAGCCGGAGACACCGGCGACGACGGGGCGAACGAGGAGCCCGTGCCACTCCGCCCGCGCCGCCGGCGCTCGGGTGGTCGGGCTCGCCGCCCCCCGCGTGGGCCTGTTGGTGGGCCCGACGATGGAGGCGATCGCACCTCGATCGGGTCCTACCTGCGGCGGGGCGGGCTGCTCACGATCGGCATCGTCATCGTGGTCGTGCTCCTCATGGCCGGAGCGTTCATCGACCTCTGGACCGACGCCATCTGGTACAAGAGCGTCAGCTTCGACTCAGTGTTCTGGACGCGGATCGGGGCCCAGGTTGGCCTGTTCATCGGTGGCCTTGTCCTCGCGCTGGTCGTCCTGCTGGGCAACCTCGCATTGGCCGGGCGGCTGACTCCGCCAGTGGACCCCGAGCGCCCCGGCCGGCTGCGGACCTTCGCCGATCGCATCGCCCAGGCGCAGCGTCAGGCGGACTGGAACGCGCGCATGCGTGGTGGCGGCCAGTTCGGTGGGCCGACGCCACGCCCGGCGAGCGGGCCCGACCTCGCGTTCGCGGTCGGTGATGAGCTCCCCGATCTGGTGCCGGTCGGCCGTTGGGTGATCGGCGCCGTCGCCGTGCTGCTGGCACTCGGGCTGGCCGGGGCCATCGCGGGCTCCTGGGAGACCTTCCTGCTGTGGGTCAACCGCGTCCCGTACTCGCCTGACTCGAGCGTGGTCGATCCCGTGTTCGGCCGCGATATCAGCTTCTTCCTGTTCGAGCTGCCGTTCCTCCGCCTCGTCCAGGAGCTGGCGAACGCGATCCTCCTCGCCGCGCTTGCCGTTGCCGGGGCTCGGTACCTGCTGGGCGCGACCCGGGGGGGCGAGGTGTTCGTGACCCGAGTCCGGGTTCACCTCGCGATCCTGGCCGGGCTGTACCTGCTCTCGGTCGCGTTCGGCTACCAGCTCGACAAGTACGAGCTCGTGTACAGCCATGCGGGCGTTGCGACCGGCGTGAGCTTCACCGATGCGCACGCGCGCTTCCTCGCGTACGACGTCCTGACATTCCTGTCGGGCCTGGCTGGCGCGCTCCTGGTGGCCGGCGCCTTCACCCGCTGGATGTGGCCCCTTGGTCTCATCCTGGGGATCTGGTTCGTCACCTCGATCGTGCTCGGCCGGCTGTACCCGGAGGCGATCCAGCGGTTCAGCGTGGACCCCAACACCTACGCGCAGGAGCAGCCGTACATCGCCAACAACATCGCGATGACGCGTATGGCGTTCGGACTCGACCAGTGGGAGACGAAACCGTACCAGGGGGTTGCGCAGCTGACCGAGGCCGACATCGTCAACGAGGCGGACACGTTCACCAACGCGAGGCTGTGGGACTACCGGCCGCTGCAGACCACCCTCGACCAGCTTCAGACGGTCCGCCAGTACTACGACTTCTACGACGTCGATACCGACCGCTACGTCGTCGATGGCACCCTGCGCCAGGTGATGCTCTCGGCTCGCGAGCTGGCAATCGAGAAGAACACGGACGCGTCGAGCTGGGTCAACGAGCGGATCATCTATACGCACGGGATCGGGGTCACGATGGTTCCGGTCAACGAGGTCACCGGCGAGGGGCAGCCGCAGCTCTGGATCCGCGATCTGCCGCCGGTCTCGGCGCCCGACGTGCCCGACGTGACCCAGCCTCGGATCTACTTCGGCGAGAGCGACGACCACTATGTCGTCGTCCGGGCGCGCCAGGCCGAGTTCGACTACCCGCGCGATACGAGTGCCGGAAACAGTGACGCGACGACGAGCTGGACCGGTACCAGCGGGGTTCCGCTCGACTCGACCCTGACCCGTCTCCTGTTCGCGCTCCGATTCCGGGATCTGGACCTCATGATCACGGACCAGATCACCGCCGACAGCCAGCTGCTGTTCCACCGGACGCTGTCGGACCGGCTGGGGATGATCGCGCCGTTCCTGCGCTTCGACAAGGACCCGTACGTGGTGGTCGACGACGGGAGGCTGGTGTACGTGCAGGACGCGTACACCGTGAGCGATCAGTTCCCGCACGCGACCAGCTTCGATACCGGTGTGCTGGGCGGCCTGTCGGGCCTCGGCGGCGAGTCGATCAACTACATCCGGAACAGCGTCAAGATCACCGTCGACGCGTACGACGGCACGATGCACTTCTATGTTGCCGACCCAAGCGACCCGCTGATCCGCGCCTGGCAGGGCATCTTCCCGAGCATGTTCGAGCCGCTGTCGTCGATGCCGAGCGGCCTGACGGCGCACCTCCGCGTGCCGGAAGAGCTGTTCAACGTCCAGACCCAGACGTATGGCCAGTACCACGTGACCGACACGCTGACGTTCTTCAACAACACCGACCGCTGGACCGTGCCGGCGGCCCAGACCAACGAGCAGAGCCTGCCGACCGAGGCGTACTACGTCGTGATGCGCATGCCCGGCGAGCCGAAGGCCGAGTTCCTGCTGCTGCAGCCCATGATCGCCCGCAGCCGGCCGAACATGATTGCCTGGGTGGCGGCGCGCAATGACATCCCCAACTATGGATCGGTCCGCGCCTACCAGTTCCCGTCGGACACGACCATCTTCGGCCCGTCCCAGATCGAGGCCCGGATCGACCAGGATCCGACCATCAGCGCCCAGATCTCCCTCTGGAACCAGAGCGGCAGCCAGGTCATCCGCGGCAACCTGATCGTGGTCCCGGTCGGCGAGTCGCTGATCTACCTGCAGCCCGTCTACCTGCAGTCCACGTCGGCTGCGTTCCCGGAGTTCCAGCGGATCGTCGTTGCCAGCCCCACCTCGATCACATGGTCGTCGACGCTGTCCGACGCGCTGACCAAGCTGCTCACCGCCCAGGGCAACCCGATCACGCCCGGCGGGTCGCCGAGCCCGACCCCGGGGTCCTCCACAGCACCCGGCCAGACCGCGACTCCGAGGCCCACGGTGGCTCCGGGCACCGGGCTGCCGAGTGACGTGGCCGGCCTGGTCAACTTCGCGAACACGCACTTCGAGCTCGCCCAGCAGGCCCTTCGGAACGGCGATTTCGCCACCTACGGCACCGAGATGGATCTCGTGAACGGAGCGCTCAAGGCGCTGAGCAACCTCACCGGGGTGCCGGCGGCCACCGCGGCGCCGTGACCCCACCGCCATCGGCGGAGGCACGGTCCGGCGCGGGTCGCGCATCGTCGAGATCCGGCGTCGGCTGGGGGACCGAGATCGGCGGCGCGGTCATGGTCACGCTGCATCGCCCTGTCACCTGGGCGCTCGGGCTGGCCTCGTTCCTGGTCGGCGGCGGAATCCTTCTCCTCGGGCTGCCGGTCGCCGTCCTGCCCACACCGACCGGGCTCCAGAACGGCCTTGGGGGGCCGGTCAGCACGCTCGTGGTGGGGACGCCGTCGAGCGCGTTGATCGCGCTCATCGTGGCCGCCATCGTGACGCTGGTCGCGGCCATCGTGGGCGGCACGCTCATCGGTGCCTGGGCCGAGCGCGAGGGTGTGCTGGTGGTGGCCGCCACAGCCGAAAGCGAGGGTCTGGCCACCTTCCGACCACGCCCCCCGGCGCCGGGCGTGGGGCGTGTCGCCGCCCTCCGGCTGCTGTCACTGATCCCGGTGGCGATCGCCGCCGGCCTCGCGTGGCAGCCGGTCTACGACGCCGCCTACCGGGAGCTGATCCTGCCCACGGACCTCGCCACACCGCTCGTCATCCGGGTGATCCGCGCCGTTCCGGTGCCCCTGGCGCTGATCGGCGTCACGTGGTTGCTGTCCGACGCCGCCGCCAGCATCGGTGTGCGACTCCTCGTGCGCGACGGGACGCGGCTGCTCGGGGCGTGGCTGTCGGGCTGGCTGGAGCTGGGACGCCACCCGCTGCGCTCGCTTGGCACGGCCGGGTTCGGTTTGCTCGCGCTGGTCCTGCTCATCGGGCCGGCCATGCTGGTCGCCGTGGCTGCCTGGGGGCACGTCCGGATGGTGCTGCTCCCCGGTCACGACCCGGTCGGGAGTGTGGTCGCCGTCACGATCTGGGTGGCGGCCTGGCTCGGCAGCCTGGTGCTGGCCGGGGTTGCGTCGGCCGTGCGTGCGGCCGCCTGGACGCTGCTTGTTCTCCCTGCCCGAGGGCGCGACGAGCGCACCTGAGCCCGGGCGCACGACGGCGGCCGGCCCTGCCATCCCGCGGCGGAGCGCTGGCGCCCTGCTACACTGCCGCTCGCCGCGTGCCTTCGGGTGCGCTCGCCGCGTGCCTTCGGGTGCGCGCTCGTTGCGCTCCCTCGGGTGCGCCACGCTCGCTCGGAGGCAGCACGCCAGCGCATGGACCAGATCGTCCAACAGGTGACCGACGCGATCGGGGGGTTCTTCGACAACCCGATCATCCAGCTCGGCATTCAGCTCTTTGCCGTCTACTGGGTCATCCTCTGGCTCGCCGCCGCCTACTGGGCGTTCCGCGATATGCAGCTGCGCAGCGACAACCCCGTGCTGCCGTACCTGTCCGCGGCCCTGATCGTGCTGTTCACCCCGTTGCTGTTTCCGTTCGGGGTGATCGTGTACCGGATCATTCGCCCGCAGGAGAAGATCGGCGAGGTCTACGAACGCAACCTGGCCGAGGAGGCACTGCTCGCGGAGGTCGAGGCCCTCAAGACGTGCCCATCGTGCAACCGGCGGATTCACGATGAATGGATCATCTGCCCCACCTGTCGAACGCGGCTCAACCGAGTGTGTGCGAACTGCGGTCGATTGGTCGGGCTCGACTGGTCCCTGTGCGCGTGGTGCGGGCGCGACTTCGAGCGCGCGGACATCGCGGCGCTGGAGCCGATGTCGGACGCGCGCCCGGAGCAGCTCGAGCCGCCGTCGGCGAAGAACAGGGGGCGGTCGGCGAGCGTGCGCGACTCCGCCAGCTCGCGGTCGGCGTCGGCCACATCGATGCGCCAGGGCGCCTCGGGGCAGACCTCCGAGCCTTGACCGAGCGGGACGACGGCCCGCGCGGGTCGGAACCGCCCGAGCTCGATCCGTCGGTGGCTGATCCGTCCAACCTCGCCCCTTCGGGAACCGAACCGGCGAATGACGATCCCTCCACCGCCGATCCCGCCGGGACATCGCTCGCCATCGAGCCGCCGGTCACCGGGCCGCCCGGGGTGAGCACCTTCAGCCTCGAGGGCCGCGCCGCGCCGGCACTGTACCTGATCGGCTGGGTCGGATCTGTGCTGGGCCTCGGGATCCTCGCCGTCGCCATGCTCGCGGCAGGCACCGTCGCCGCGGCCGGCCTGTTCCTCGTCGGGCTCGTTCTCCTGGGCGTTGGTCTGCTGGCCGCAAGCGGGTCCCAGGCCATCGAGCGAGGTCGCCGCCCCGAGCTTGCATATCGCGGACCGTCCCCCGTACTGGCGTTCTTCACGGTCTTCGCGATCACCCTCGTGCTGTTCGTCGTGGTGCTCGCCCCACTGTCAGCCCTGGGGCTGGATCCGACGGCACCTCTGGCGACGACGATCTCGCTGCTCATCACGGCCTTCGTGTACGTGGGTGTGATCCGCCTGCTCGTCGTTGGCCCCGGCGCGCTGTCGTGGGCCGACATGGGACTCCACGTCCCTGCCAGTGCGGCGCTCGTGGATCTCGCCGTCGGAGCGCTGCTGGCGGTGCCTGTGCTGCTTGTCACCCTGCTCCTCAGCGGCCTGCTGAGCACATTCCTCGAGCCAGCCCCCAGCCCCCTGCCCAGCACGGTCGACATCCAGGGCCTGGTCGCGAACCTGATCTCCGCGGCGATCATCGCCCCGGTCAGCGAGGAGCTCTTCTTCCGCGGGTTTGCCACGACGGCCTGGGCGAGAGCGCTGGGGCCACGGTCCGCGATCGTCCGTGGCGCCCTGTTCTTCGCCTTCGCCCACGTCATCGCTCAGCTGGATCCGACCTTCTCCGAGGGCTCACAGCGCGCCCTGTTCTCGTTCGTGGCGCTGCTCCCGGTGGGGCTGACCCTGGGCTGGCTGTTCCTCGCCCGCCGATCGCTGTACGCGCCGATCGGCCTGCATGCCACCTTCAACGCGATCCAGGTGCTGCTGGCGTTCGCGATCGCGGCGGGTGTGACGGGCTGACGTCGCTCCTCGGCCGCACGTTCGACCCTTGCCCAGCTGGCCCGGTTCGACATCGGGGCGCCGCCTGCAATGGACGGCAAAGTCGGGGATGAGGTCCGCATAAGGCGGTCCCCCTAGGCTTGCCTGCGTTCCCGGGTCCGGACGGCGGGGGAAATCGGCGGGCTCCCGTTGTTCGGGTCCGGGAACATCCCCACCCCTCCCGCCCGCACGGAGGCGACGGCATGGCGGAGAGGGAGACGGTCGATCGGGCGCAGCCACGGCCGCACGCGCTACCGGCCGTGACGATGCCCGGCTTGATCCCGCACCCGGCGCCACAGCAACGGCGAGCTGTCCGATCGGTGCGCGACCTCCCGGTGGCCGAGCGTCCGCGGGAACGGCTGGCGACCCGGGGACCCGGCGGTCTGTCCGGCACCGAGCTGATCGCCGTCGTGCTCGGGACCGGAGGTGCCGGACGCAGCGCCCTCGAGCTCGCAGAGGAGGCGCTGGTGCGCCACGCGAGCCTGGGCGCGCTGGCCCGGGCGACCGACGCCGAGCTGGCCTCGATCCCGGGTCTCGGCGCAGCCAAGGCGGCACGCCTGGCCGCGTCGTTCGAGCTGGGCCGGCGCTCCGTCACCGATTGGCCGGCCGGGCGCTGGACGATCCGTTCCCCACGGGATGTCGTTGAGCGGTTGGGACCCGAGATGGGCCGGCTGGAGCGCGAGGAGCTGCGCGTCCTGTGCCTCAACGCCAAGAACGTCGTCCGGCGAGTCTCGGTCGTGTACGTGGGCAATGTGTCCGCCTCGCTGGTCCGCGTCGGCGAGCTGTTTCGGGACGCCGTCCGGCTGGATGCCTCGGGCGTCGTCCTCGCGCACAACCACCCGTCCGGCGACCCCACGCCGAGCCCGGACGACCTCCACCTCACGGCCGAGGCCATCGCCGCCGGGCGGCTGCTGGACGTGGACGTGCTGGATCACGTCGTGCTGGGCCACGACGCGTGGGTATCGCTTCGAGATCGTGGGGTGAGCTTCGACCGGGCCGGGCCACGCTCGGCAGCGTGACATCGACAGATCCAGTGTCCATTTGAGTGCCAACGGCCGTGGCGTGCCCTCGTGGTCCGCCATAGCGTGGGCGCCGGCGGCCCGTGGGGGATGTTGCAGTTTCGGATCCTTGGCTCGCTCGAGGCGCTCGACGGTAGCCGACGGCTGACGGTCGCGTCAGGGCATGAGCGCGCCCTGCTCGCCCTGCTGCTCCTGCACCCCAACCAGGTCGTCACCACTGACCGGGTCCTTGACGAGATCTGGGGCGAGGCGCCGCCAGAGAGCGGCGCGAAGGCGGTCGCCTTCCAGGATGCCCACCCGGATCTTGCCGAGCCGCCAGGTTTCGCTCTCTAGCCACGACCGATACTGGCGCAGGACGCAACGGACAGGTCCGAGGACACACAACGGCGACAGTGGGGTAGCGAGATGAGCGAAACGGCAGACGTCATCGTCATCGGTGCAGGCGTCCAGGGTGCCAGCCTCGCGTTCCATCTCGCCAGCCGCGGCACGCACGTGATCGTCGTCGAGCGGTCCACGATCGCGGCCGGCGCGACCGGACGCTCCAGTGGGCTCGTCCGTATGCACTACGACCTGCTTGCGGAGACGAAGCTCGCCTGGGCGTCGTTCCCGTGGTTCACGGAGTGGGCGGATCGGGTCGGAGGAGAGTGTGGCTTCACGCGCACCGGATTCCTGTGGATCGAGCCCGCGGACGGTGATGACCGGCTGCGCAAGAACGTCGCGTCCCACCGGACGCTCGGCATCCGGACGTCGGTCGTGGACGCCGCCGAGATCCGGCGGATCGCCCCGGCGCTGGCGGTCACGGACGGCGAGGTGGCGGCCTACGAGCCCGACTCGGGCTACGCCGATCCATCCGGCACGGCCGCCGGCTTCCTGCACGCCGCCCGGGCCCTCGGGACGACGCTGGTCCAGGGGGCCGAGGTGACGGCCATCCAGGCGAACGGTGGACGGGTATCCGCCGTCGAGACGACCAAGGGCTCGTTCTCGGCGCCCGTCGTGGTCAATGTTGCGGGCGGCTGGGCAGCCCGCGTCGCGGCGCTCGCAGGGCTCGACATCCCGGTCACCGTCTGGCGCCACGACACCGGGTATCTCGGCGTCCCGGCAGGGGTCCCGCGGCCGATTCCGGTGGTGATCGACAACGCACGCGAGATGTACCTGCGACCAGAGGGAAGCGAGCTCGTGCTGATCGGCCTGGAGGACGAAAACGAGCTGGACGGGTCTCCGGATCGAGACACGACGAACGCGCGCCCCGGTTTCGCGGACATCGCCACGGACCGGATCGTCGGCCGGGTCCCGGCGCTGGTCGACGGCACCTTCCGATCGGCCCACAGCGGTCAGGACGGCCTGACCCCGGATCAGCGCCCGATCCTGGGCCCGGCCGGTCCGGACGGCTTCTTCCTCGATTGCGGGCACAGCGGCACCGGTTTCAAGACGGCGCCCGCGGTGGGTCTCGCCATGGCGGAGCTGATCCTCGACGGGGCGGCAACGGCGGTCGACATCAGCCCATTCACGCTCGAGCGCTTCGCGACGGGTCAGCTGCTTACAGGCGAGCACGGCGGCTCGCCGATCTGGCGGTAGCTCGGGCGCGATGAGCGTGCCGGCCGGACGAGCCGCCCGGTCTCTCTTCGGTGCGAGCGGGCGCGTGGACGCCGGTCAGTGGCGCGAGCTAGGGACGCCGTCAAATGGCGGAGGCTCGTCGGGATCGTATTGATGCACGCCTCCGCCGGCGTACTTCGCGTGGAACATCGCCTGGTCAGCGTGCCGAAGCTCCGTGTCGACCGCCGGCAGGTCGCCCCGACCGGTGACCACGTCCACACCGATCGAGACACCGACCGACACCGCGCCGACCGACGTCGCGATGGGACTGGTGATCGCCGCGTGCACGTCAGCCGCTCGTCGCAACGCGATCTCGACATCCACGAGCCCGAGCAGGAACAACCCGAGCTCGTCCCCGCCGAGTCGTCCGGCCACATCGCCGGGCCGGCGGGCCTGGGCGCGCAATCTGTTGCCGACCTCGCGCAGCACCTCGTCGCCCACGTCATGGCCATGCTCGTTGTTGATGTCATGGAACCCGTCCAGGTCCAGGCTCATCAAGGTCGCGCCGGGAGCAATGCCGCGTCGCATGAGGCCGAGTCCGCCGTCGAGGCGTCGGCGGAAGCCGGCGGCGGCATCCAGCCCGGTCAGCTGGTCCACCGGCGGCAGCGGATGGTTGTCCCAGACGAGCAGGACGAACCCGCCGATCACCAGCGGGCTCCACCAGCCCAGCTGGACGTAGCCGATCGTGAGGATCCAGGCCAGGGCGACCTCGAGGGCGGTCAGCCGGCCGATCTGCCCGGACAGCTCCTCGAGCAGCGCGCTGGGCGACAGCTCGTCGCGGATGATGATCGTGATTGCGCCCATGCCAGTCGTGACGATTGTCAAGACGATCGTCCCGCAGATCGCCGCGGCGAAGCCTGCATTCCCGGCCGCACCCACATCGGTCATCAGGGCAAAGATGAGGCTCGCGGTGGCGCCGCCGGCGACCGCGGCCGTGGCCATCACCGCGTGGTTGGCGAGGATGCCGTACCAGGGCTGGGATTCCAGCTCACGGCGCTCGATCGTGGACAGGAACGCGACCCATGCCCCGGCAGTTGGCCCGCCCAGGGCCATCGTCGCACCGATGAACGGCAGGTGGAAGGTCAGCGCGCTGCCGCTGCCCGGGGCCCGCAGGACACGCAGCGACCCCATGAGGCCGAACATCAGCCACAACAGCAGGCCGCCCTGCGGGCCCTGGAGCGCGGTTCCCGTCAGCCCGGGGTCGATCAGGCCGCCCACGGGGATCGCCACGGTGGTCCACACGAGCAGGGCGAGCCCGAGTGCGATCGAACCGGCGGTATAGGTGAGCAGCAGCCGTCGACGCTTGTCGACCGCGCCGCCGGATCCGCCGAGGCCCAGCCTGATCGCGGCCGCGATCAGTGGGGCCCAGCGACCTCGGACGGTCGCGGGCGATGACGGACTGTCAGAAAGGCCGCTCACGGGCGACACACGATCCAGGAACAGAGACGAAGCGTCCATCAGGGGCACACCTGCAACGACGATCCGGGTCGGACGTGGGATCGGTCCGACGAATCGGCGCGAGCGGGGAGACTGGCTGCCATGGTGTCGCGTCGGCTCTCGGTCGGGGTTGTCCGAGAATCGCGTTGCCAGGCACCGAGTCGCCCCCCATCTCGCACGACAGCCGGCACCTGGGACGAGCTCGCTCGCCGCCCTGCCGAGGCTGTCGTCCCTCCAGCACTTGCTCGACGGATGCGACCGGGCGATCGCTCTCGTATCTCGCATTCCGATCGTCGCGAACGGCACCTCGCGTGGCTATGCGGCGCCCGTACCTCGGTAGGGCGCCGTTGGTACCAGGCGGATCGCGAATCGGTGCGTGGACGCACCGATTGCCGTCGGCCCACACGTGGTCGACGGCCGCCAGCGTGGGCACCGGTATACTGCTCGGGCTCGCCGACCCGGGACCCGCGCGAGCCCGAATCCGACACTCACGCGAGGCTGGCACGGCCGCCCGCGCGCGCCATTCCGGCGCCGACCACGAAGGAAGCACTGGACAGCATGTTCGACCGTCTGCTCGGCCTCTTCTCCCGTGACATCGGGATCGACCTTGGCACGGCCAACACCCTCGTCCACGTGCGCGATCGGGGGATCGTGATCTCAGAGCCGTCCGTGGTCGCCATCGACGCCAAGACCAAGCGGGTGCTCGCGATCGGGGCCGAGGCAAAGCGCATGGTTGGTCGCACGCCGGCATCGATCGTCGCCGTCCGTCCGCTCCGCGATGGCGTGATCAGCGACTTCGACGTCACCGAGCAGATGATCAAGTACTTCGTGAACAAGGTTCACGACCGGGTGGGCCTCATCCCGAGGCCACGCATGCTGCTCGGCATCCCGTCGGGTGTCACCGAGGTCGAGAAGCGCGCGGTCAAGGACGCGGCGCTCAACGCGGGTGCCCGCTGGGCGCGCCTGATCGAGGAGCCCATGGCCGCCGCGATCGGAGCGGGCCTGCCGGTGTCCGAACCCTCCGGATCTCTGATCGTCGACATCGGCGGCGGGACCACCGAGGTGGCCGTCCTGTCGCTGGGCGGCATCGTCGTGTCGCGCTCGATCCGCATCGGTGGGGACGAGATGGACCAGGACATCGTCTCGTTCGCGCGTCGCGAGTACAACCTGTTCCTCGGGGAGCGGACGGCGGAGGACATCAAGATCGCCATCGGCTCCGCGTATCCCGGCGAGTGGGACGCGCAGCGCGTGACGCTCCGCGGGCGCGACCTGCTGACCGGCCTTCCGCGCTCGGTCGAGGTTGGCGCCGATCAGATTCGCGAGGCGTTCGAGGTCTCGGTCTCTCAGATCGTCGACACCATCAAGGACACGATCGAGGAGACGCCGCCTGAGCTCGTGGCGGACATCATGGATCAGGGCATCGTGCTGGCAGGCGGCGGGGCGTTGCTGGCCGGCCTGGACCGTCGCGTGGCCGAGGCGACCCAGATGCCGGTCCACCTGGCCGACGACCCGCTGACCTGCGTCGCACGTGGGACGGGCCTCGTGCTCCAGGAGCTCGCCAGCCCGTCAATGGAGCGCGTCCTGGTCGCGGAGACCTATAGTCGTCCACCACGCTGATCGCGCCACGCGGGCCCGACCTGCGGCCCGCTAGCCGGAGCCAGTGCCGATGAACTCGCTCCTCTCCAGCCGCCAGTCCCGACGCCGCGGATTGCTGTTCGCGATCCTGATGGCCATCACGCTGCTGCTCATGGCGTTCTCGGCAAACCCGTACGTGCGCGAGCTCCAGAACGGCGTCTCGTTCGCGCTGCGCCCGCTGCAGGGGGCCCTCGCGTCGCTGGCCGACAATGTCAACGGCGTCGCGAGCGCGATCACCGAGATCGACACGCTGCGGCTCGACAACACCGCCCTCCAGGCCGAGAACGAGCGACTGACCAACGAGAACGCACGGCTCCAGCAGGTCAAGCGCGAGAACGACCAGCTGACGGCCCTGCTCCAGCTCCAGAGCGGGTTCGACCATGCCACCGTCGCCGCTCGAGTCATCGGACGCGATCCGATCGAGAATCGCAAGATGGTGACGCTCGACAAGGGCACCGACGACGGCATCGAGACCGGCGACGTGGTCATCGTCCAGGGTGGTGCGGTCGCCGGCCGGGTGTCGGACGTGGGACCCAACTTCGCGAAGGTCATGCTGATCAGCGACAGTGCGTCGACGGTGATCGGCCAGCTGGCGACCTCGGGTGCGACGGGCGAGATCGTGGGCCAGACCGGCGATGTGCTGATCATGCGCAACATCGACGCGGCGGTCGACGTGACCGAAGGCGAGGAGGTGTTCACGGCCGGCCTCGAGCTCAACGGAGGGGTTCGTTCGGCGTATCCCAAGGGGCTGGTCCTGGGCAGCGTGGTCGATGGCGAGGCGAGCGCGAACGCCGTGGTCCAGACGGCATTCCTGGCGCCCGCCGCAAACCTCGACTCGTTCGAGCTGGCTCTCGTGATCACCGACTACCACGGGGGCCTCCCGGCGCTCGACGAACAGGCAGTTCCGTGCGGGACGAGCGGTGCCATCCCGAGCGGCGAGGTGCAGTGCTACACGCCGCTGCCCACGCAGGAGGCGACGTCCAGGCCGTAGCCGGCCACGCGGGACGTGGGCGCTGCGCCGAAGCGGTCACACACCCTGCTACTCTCAGCCGCGATGAAGGGTCTGGTATTGGCCGGGGGCACCGCAAGCCGGCTGTTCCCGCTCACGATCGTCACCAACAAGCACCTGCTGCCGATCTACGACCGGCCGATGATCTACTACCCGCTGGACACGCTGGCCGGCATGGGGGTCCGCGAGGTCATGGTCATCGTCGGCGGCAAGAGCGTGGGCGACATCGTCGAGCTGCTGGGTGACGGCCGGCACTTCGGGCTCGACCTGACCTATCGCTATCAGCGCGGGGCACTGGGGATCGCGCACGCGATCGGGCTCGCGCGCGACTTCATCGGCAACGACCCGTTCTGCGTCGTGCTGGGTGACAACGTGCTCCGCGGAGAGCCGCTCGCGGACACGGCACGAAGGTTCGAGGCGGGCAGCTGGGGCGCCGGGACGCTCCTGTACCGGGTCGAGGACCCGCGGCGGTTCGGCGTCGCCGAGCTTGACGCGGAGGGCAACGTGGTCGGCTTCGAGGAGAAGCCCGAGCAGCCCAAGAGCGACCTGATCCCGATCGGCGTCTATTTCCTTCGGCCCGACGCCTTCGATGTCATCGCGGCCCTGGCCCCGTCTGGCCGCGGGGAGTTCGAGATCACCGACGTCCTCAACCACTATGTTCCGAACGGCGGGCTGTTCACTCCGGTCTACGAAGGCGAATGGGCGGACGCCGGGACGGCCCCGTCGCTCCTGCGCGCCGCCGAGCTTGCTCGCCGGGACGACGCGGACGGACGGTTGAGGCCGCCTCCCCCGCACCCGGCCGAACCCACGTGACCGAGCAGCTTCGCGATCGGCCGCACCTGCTGGTCACCGGCGGCGCCGGGTTCATCGGCAGCCAGCTGGTCAGGGACATCCTCGCCCGCCGTGACGGCACGCGGATCACGGTCCTGGACAAGCTCACCTATGCGGGCAACCGCGCAAACCTGGCGCCGGTCGAGTCCGATCCAGAGCAGGCGACGCGGTTCGCGTTCGTGCGCGGCGACATCGCCGACCCCGACGTGGTTGGGCCGCTGGCCACGGAGGCCGATGCGATCATCAACGTCGCGGCCGAGACGCATGTCGACCGCTCGATCCTCGACCCGGAGGCCTTCCTGCGCACCGGCGTGATCGGCGTCCACGTCCTGCTCGAGGCGGTTCGCCGGGAGACGGATCGGGTGCGCTCCGGGGAACGGACCACCGCGCCGCGCTTCCTCCAGGTGAGCACCGACGAGGTGTACGGTGACATCCCGGAGGGCCACAGCGTCGAGACCGACCGCCTGCAGCCACGCAGCCCGTACGCGGCGTCAAAGGCGGCCGGCGAGCTGCTGGTTCGGGCCTACCAGGTGACCTATGGCCTGGATGCCGTGATCACCCGGGGCTCGAACACGTACGGGCCGTACCAGCACCCCGAGAAGCTGATCCCGCTGTTCACGACCAACGCCCTGGCGGGCGAGCGGCTCCCGATGTACGGAGACGGGCTTCAGGCGCGCGACTGGCTCCACGTGTCCGACCATGCCGCCGCGATCGAGTTCGTGCTCCATCACGGGACGGCCGGCGAGGTCTACAACGTTGCGGGTGGGGAGGAGCTGCCGAACCGCGAGGTGATCCGGCGATTGCTCGAGACGACCGGGCGTGACTGGTCGCTCGTGCGTTCTGTCCCCGACCGACCGGGGCACGATCGTCGGTACGCGATGGACGGCTCGAAGCTTGCCGCGCTCGGCTGGCATCCACGGGTGGCATTCGAGCGTGGGCTGGCGGACACCGTTGACTGGTACCGCCACCATGCCGCCTGGGTGGCCGCGGCGCGCAGCGATGACTGGGACGCCTATTACGCTCGCCAATACGGCGACCGCCTGGCCCACGGCCGTGCGGTTCCCGACGACGAACCGAGCCTCGGCACACCAGCGGGCAAGGAGCATTGAGCATGCGCATCGCGGTCACCGGTGCGTCCGGGCGTCTTGGCCGGGCTATCGTCAAGGCGCTCGAGGATGCGCCGTTCACGGGGATGGCGGGTCCGATCGCCTGGAGCCGCGTTCACGTCGACCTGGACTCCCTGACGGCGGATTCCATCGCCTCACTCATCGATCGCGACCGTCCTGAGGTCGTCATCCACGCGGCCGCATGGACCGATGTCGACGCATGCGCGCGAGAGCCCAAGCTGGCTCGACGTCGCAACGGGTCAGCGACCGGCCTGATCGCCCAGGCGTGCGCGAGTCGAGGAACGAGCCTGGCGATCATCTCGACCAACGAGGTGTTCGACGGTCGCCGGACGGACGGTGTTGGGTACCGCCCGCACGATCCCGTCGGCCCCATCAATCCCTACGGCGCGAGCAAGCTCGAGGGCGAGCGGCGAGCGATTGAAGCGATCGCGTCGGGTGGCCGCGCTGCACTGGCCATCGTCCGCACGGCATGGCTCTATGGCCCGCCGGGCAACGATTTCCCGGCCAAGATCGCGGCGGCGGCACAGGGTGCGGGCGACGCGGGCCAGCCCCTGCGGGTCGTGGGCGATGAGATCGGCTGCCCCACGTATGCGCCGGATGTGGCCGACGCGATCTCGGAGCTGATCGCCGAGGACGAGCTGTGCCGGATGAACGAGCCGCCGCGCATCCATCACCTCGTCAACGGCGGGCAGGCGTCGCGAGCCGAGTGGGCTCGTGCCGTCCTCCAGGCGGCAGGGGTCGAGGTCGAGCTGGAGGAGGTGCCGGCCTCGACCTGGGAGCGCGCCTCGACGCCCCCGCTGTGGGCCGTTCTCGAGCCCACCCCACTGCCGTCTGGTGTGCCGATGCGACCGTGGCGCGAGGCGTTTGCGGACGCTGTCCCCGCCCTTCGGCGAGGGCTCCGCACCGCCTGATCGCCGGCCGGAGCCTGCGGCGACCGAGTGCCGCCACCCCCGCACCCGCTCGCTGCCGCCGCGGTGCCCGGCCGTCACGAGCCGCCGTTCAGCCTGCGTCGCCATGGGTGCCGCGCTGGTGCTCCGCCGCACCGCGCCGCTCCCCCTCCACTCGCCCGATCATCACGCTGCCAGCCCCGTTGACCCGAAAGGGCCAGCCGCGACCTGACCATTCCGCGACTGGCTGACGCAGCTCGCGTGGGTGAGGCTGGGCAGGCACTCATCCGCGCCCGGCCTATCGCGCCAGGCATCACTGTCCGACCGGAGCCCTCTCTTGCGAACCCTCGCCCTCGCGATCGCCGCGGCCATGCTGGCCGCCCTCGGGGTTGTCGTCCCCGCCACCACCCCCGCAACCTTCGCAGCCACGAACCCCAAGGTCGCGATCATCGTCGGCGCCACGCATAGTGTCACCGCGACCTACCGGTCGTACGCGGACCAGGTGTATGCAGAGGCGATCAAGTACACCAGCAACGTGGTCAAGGTCTACAGCCCCAACGCGACCTGGAAGGCGGTCAAGTCCGCGGTCAACGGTGCGTCGATCGTCGTCTACATGGGCCACGGCAACGGCTGGCCGAGCCCGTACAGCTACGACCCCAACTACACGACCAAGGACGGCTTCGGGCTCAACTACGACCTCAATGGCGACGGCAAGCGCACCGACTCCGAGAACAAGTACTACGGCGAGCCGAAGATCGAGACGCTGACCCCGGCGCCCAACGCCGTGGTCCTGTTGTTCCACCTGTGCTACGCGTCGGGGAACTCCGAGCCCGGTAACAGCAACCCCAGCCTCTCGGTCGCGAGGCAGCGTGTCGACAACTACGCCTCGGCGTTCCTGCGCGCCGGCGCCGGCGCCGTGATCGCCAACGGCCACAGCCACGACCCGTACTACATCCGTGCGCTGTTCACCACGCGTGAGACGATCGACCAGTACTGGCGCAACGCCCCCGACTACAAGGGCCACGCGAGCAGCTATGCCTCGTCGCGGACCAGTGGGGCCACCATCCAGCTGGACCCCGAGGCGACCGGCAAGTACTACCGGTCGGTCGCAGGGGACATGTCGCTCCCGACGCAGGACGTGACCGGTGCGTCCTACGCATCGACATCTGGTGACCCGGGCTCGTTCGTGGTTCCGGGCAACGCGAGCCCGGCGGCAGACGGCGCCCCGATGTACGCGGACGCCACCGAGGCGCTCGCGGGTGGTGATCCGGTGGCGACGCTCAGGACCGACGACAGGGTGCGGATCCAGGCCGCGGATTCCGACACGGCGGGCGACCAGCCCGACGTATTCAAGGTCTCGGTAGACGGCGGCGCCGATGGCTGGATGCTGTCGAGCGATCTCCGACCCCGCGACAGCGCCGCGCCACAGGTGTGGGGCGTGGAGGACGGGACGGGCAGCTTCTCGCCCAATGGCGACGGGTCCCTCGACACGATGCCGCTCGCGGTCCGGCTGTCCGAGTCGGCCGACTGGTCGCTGCGGATCGTCAACAAGAAGGGAACCGAGAAGGCATCGGCGAGTGGGACCGGTGACCGGCCGGCACTCACCTGGACACCCGCGGCTGGAAGCCTCACCGACGGCACGTTCACCTGGCAGCTCACCGCGACCGACGGGTGGGGCAACAAGCTCACGTCGGACGGCACGCTGGTCGTGGATACGCAGGCGCCGGACCTCACGGTGAGTGGCTCTGCAGATGCGGTGCCGTCGTTCACGCCGAATGGCGATGGCGCCACGGACGAGGTGTCGTTCCAGGTCGGGGCCAGCGAGCCCGGTCAGGTGATGGCCACCGTCGCCACCACCGGAGGCAAGGCGATCGACACGCAGTCGGTGGGAATCTCCGGGTCATCGGCTCAGCTCGGCTGGGACGGACGCAAGTCGAGCGGCGCCTACGCGCCCGACGGTCGCTACGACATCACGTTCGTGGCCGTCGACGCAGCCGGCAATGCCAGCACGCCGACGGTTCGCACCGTGGACGCGTACGGCGCGCTGCGTGGCACGACATCGTCGCGGATCGCCTTCTATCCGCAGGATGGCGACCGGCTTGCCAAGACGACCCTGTTCTCCTTCAACCTGCTGAGCCCGGCCACCGTGAACTGGATGGTCGTGAACAGCCACGGTGCGGTCGTCCGGACGATCGCAAGCGATGCCGCGATGGACGCCGGCATGCATTCATTCCGGTGGAACGGGCGGGGGGACGACGGCAGCTACGTGAGGCGGGGCAGCTACTGGACGGTGGTCCAGGCGACCAACGGGACCCAGTCGGCTGAGCAGCGGGCCAAGGTCGTGGCGGCGGCGTTCAAGATCGTCGTCAGCGACACGACCCCCGCGCGCCACCAGAAGCTCAAGATCACGGTCATCTCCGCCGAGGCGCTCTCGACCCGTCCGCGGGTGGCGGTCTACCAGCCCGGCATCGGCACATGGCGGGTCACGATGTCGAAGGTCTCGAAGCACAAGTACCGGGTGACGATCCGGCTCAAGTCGAGCGGTACCGGCACGCTGCGGATCCGCGTGTACGCGAAAGACAAGCTGGGCCATAAGCAGGCGTCCAACCGGTATCTCAAGCTCCACTGACAAGCGGTCGGACGATGCGCCTTCCGGCGCTCGCGGCTGCGCCGGTGGCTCGACCCGTGGTGACCCGATCGCTGTCTGACAGGCGGCGGAAACACACCGGACCGCACCGGACCTGGCCGTACCGGTCCGCCCCCTGACCTTGGAGGGGTGGGCGCCACCCGGGGACGTCCGTAGGTTTGGGCCGTTGTGACCGGATTCCACCCCCCGAGACAGGCCTTCCGTCCCGTCATCACCGCCAGCCTCATCGCCGTGCTGGCCGCCGCCGTCCTCCCGGCCTCCCCACGCGTCGCCGCCGCCGGTGACAACCCGGTGATGCCGGCGACGGGCGCGCCGCGCCCCGCCGGCGACCCGGCCCCGCCGGCGGACACTCGCCCCAGCCAGCCGTCCCATCCCATGGATCCTGCGGACGCTGGACCGTCGGGATCAGGGATCGTGCCAGGCCAGCGGCCGTCGATCATCTACAACGAGGCGATGGCGCACGAGCACGACCACATCGCGTTCGCGCCTGGCGGGCGGGTCACGGTGGGGTTCACGCCTCGGTCCGATGACACGTGGCCGGTCGGCGGACAGGCACCAACGGCCCTGCCCGCGGGGCGCGCGACGGGACGCGAGATGGCAGCCAGCCCCCAGGGGAGCAGCTGGACACCGATCGACGCCCAGGGCAGCCGGTCGGTCGACGTCCCGACCACCTCGCCGGTCGACGTGCCGGGGGGCGACCATGCGCTGGACGCCGTGAACGCGGTCACCGTGGGCTACACGCAGCCTGCCGCCGATCCGGTGCTGGATCCGTCCGCGGCCAGCGGTCTGCGGCGCCAGGTGTTCGGCTTCCTGCCCTACTGGGAGGTGCCCGGCGCCTCGACCAAGCTGAACTACCACGTCCTGTCCACGATCGCGTACTTCTCGGTCGGTGCGACCAGGTCCGGCAACCTCAAGAAGCGGACCAGGGACGGGTCCAAGACGACCGGCTGGGCCGGCTGGACGAGCGCCGAGATGACCTCCGTGATCGACGACGCCCATCACCATGGGACCCGTGTCGTGCTGACTGTCAGCGCCTTCGCCTGGACCAGCTCCCAGGCAACGGTCCAGCGGGCATTGCTGGGCAGCTCGTCGGCCCGCCTCAACCTCGCCCGACAGCTCGCGGCAGCCGTCCGCGATCGTGGCGCCGACGGTGTGAACCTCGACTTCGAGCCCCTCGCCAGGGGCTACGAGTCGCAGTTCATCGCCCTGCTCAAGACGCTTCGAACGGAGCTCAACCGGGTTCGGCCGGGGTACCAGATCACCTATGACACGACGGGCTACATCGGCAACTATCCGCTCGAGGCTTCGGTGGGCAGCAAGGCCGCCGATGCGATCTTCGTCATGGGCTACGACTACCGGACATCATCCTCGTCGACCGCGGGTTCCATCGACCCGCTCTCGGGCCAGACCTACGACCTCGCCGATACCGTGCGCTCATATACCGCCCGCGTGCGCCCGTCGAGGGTCATCCTGGGTATCCCGTGGTACGGCCGTGCCTGGTCAACGAAGTCGGACGCGGTGCGATCGAAGAACGTCAGCGGTGCCAAGTACGGATACAGCACCGCGGTCAACTACGAGACGCTGGTGAACCTGGTCGCCAGGCACGGTCGCCGGTGGGACAGCGCCGAGCAGAGCCCGTACCTCGTGTACCGACGCAGGAACTGCACGTCGACGTACGGCTGCGTCACCAGCTGGCGGCAGGTCTACTACGACGACGCTGCCTCGATGCGCCTTCGCTACGCTCTCGTCAACGACTACGGGCTGCGTGGTGCCGGAATCTGGGCGCTGGGCTACGACGGAGGCCACCCCGAGCTGTACCGGGCCCTGTCCGACTCGTTCCTCGTGGACAGGACCGCGCCGCGGGCCGGGGTCAGGATGCTGCGAACCAGGTCTGTTGACGAGGGGTTCGTGGTCAGCTGGGCCGCCAGCGACACCAGCACCGTCACCTCGTTCGATGTCCAGGCCTCGGTCGATGGCGGCGCCTGGAGGGCGTGGCTGACCGGGACACGAAGGACGTCGGAGGTCTGGTTGGCCACGGACGGCCATGGGTACGCGTTCCGGGTCCGGGCGACCGACAGCAGGGGAAACGCTGGTCGCTGGAACACGACCTCGCGCTGGAGCGCCTCCCCTGCGCTCGAGGTTGGTGGATTCGGGCGCGTGAAGCAGGATGGCCTCTCGTACCGGGCCGGACCGGACACCAGTGCGGCCAAGCTCGGGACCCTGGCCAAGGGCACCATCGTGGCCGTGACACGCGGACCCGTGACGTCCGATGGCTACACCTGGTGGGAGGTCACGCAGCCAATTCGGGAGTGGGGGCCAGTGTCGTTCGTCGAGCGTGGTGTGTGGATCGCCGGCAGCTCCTCGTCGACCACATACGTGACTGCCTATCGCGCCCCCAACAGCACGATGGTCGATGCGGGAATGCGCGGCCTGGACTTCGGGTCCGGTTCGGCGACCGCGGTCGGCACCGGACGTGCGGCGCGAGCCGCCCGGAGGTTCTCGCCCAACGGCGACGGGTCCGGCGACACGCTCACCCTGCGCTGGACGAACACGCTCGCCATGGATTCGATGACGCTGAGGGTCTATCGCTCGAGCGGCGCCCTCGTGGGGACGCGCCGCGTGGGGGCGACCGGCAAGGGCGCTCAGACGTGGGGCTGGAACGGGCGGGCCGGGGGCTCGGTGGTCGGCGAGGGAACCTACGTGCTCCAGCTCGTGGGCAGTGCCGGCAGCAGGACCTACACTGCGCCATCGTCGAGGGCCGTCACCTCCAGCCAGATCGCCGCCTACGGCGTCGTGGTCGATACGACCCCACCGTCGATCACGTCCATCGGGAGCAACGTCAGGCTGCTGTCACCCAATGGTGACGGGTCCCGGGACCAGGTTCACCTCAAGCTGTCGGCCAAGGGCGCCAGCCACTGGCGCGTGCGCATCTCGAACCAATCCGGAACGGTCGTCCGCACGGTGTCGGGCAAGGGAAGCTCGATCGACTACGCCTGGCCGGGCACCGACGACCGCGGACGAACAGTTGCCGACGGTCGTTACACGGCGACGCTGCTTGCCTACGACGATGCAGGCAATCCGGCAGGCGGCACGCGATCCCTGCGCGTCGACACCACGTCGCCCGTGATCGCGCTCCACGTCTCGCGACCCGTGTTCTCGCCCAACGGAGACCGCTCCGGCGACAAGACGGCCCTTTCCTGGACGGCCGACGAGAAGGTCTGGGGCAAGGTTCGGATCCTGAAGGGCAGCACCACGATTCGCTCATGGAAGGTGTCGAAGCTCACAACCGGGTCGGTCACCTGGAACGGACGCGATGGTGCGGGCCGGCGCGTGGCCGACGGCAGGTACACGCTCCAGGTCAAGGCCCGTGACGTCGGCCGCAACTGGACCACGGTCTCCACCCGCGTGGTCGTGGACCGGACCGGGTCGTACCTCCGATGGTCTCGCGGGTTCTACCCGCAGGACGGCGATGCGCTCACGCCGACCTCCCGCCTGAGGTGGAGGCTGTCACGCACGGCGAAGACCACGCTGCGCCTGTTCGACACCGGGGGGCACCTGGTGCGGACGATCTGGACGGGCCGCGCGCAGAGCGCCGGCAGGCACGGCTGGACGTGGAACGGGCGGCTGGCCGACGGCACCGACGTTGCGCCGGGTCGCTATCAGGCGCGGCTCACCGTGACCTCGAGGCTGGGCACGGTCGTGCTGGGCCGACGGGTATGGGTCGCACCATATGCCGTGAGGCTCTCGGCGACGACGGTCAGGCCCGGCCAGACGCTGACGGTGACATTCAACACGATCGAACCGCTGGCCAACCGGCCGAAGGTCGTGCTCCGGCAGCCCGGGCTCTCGGCGGTGAAGGTGAAGGCAACGCGCTTGTCAGGCGGACGGTACCGCGCGAGGTTCGTGGTTCGCTCCAACGGTGCGGGCAACGCGGAGATCCGGATCCATGCTCGAGACACGGGTGGCCACGTGAACCGGATGTCGATCCCGCTCCGCGTCGGCGCCTGAGCTGGGCGTCGCCGTGCCGCAGTGCCGCCGTGCCTCCGGTCGGACGGCAGGCGGCGCCAACCCGATGGAGATCGCTCCGACGGGGGTGCGCGCGTACACTCTCGAGCGATGACAATCGCGCCCGACTCGCCCGTAACGGGAGCCGGTACCTGGGTGGTGCTCCCGACCTACAACGAGGCCGACAATCTCCCTGGGATCTCGGCCGCCATCCTCGAATTCGCTCCCCGGCGCGACGTTGCTGGTGGTGGACGATGGCTCACCGGACGGCACCGGCAGCCTGGCGGACGAGCTGGCGACCCAGGACTCCCGGATCCGCGTCCGACACCGCCCCGCCAAGCACGGCCTCGGGCGCGCCTATCTTGACGGCTTCGGTCACGCGCTGCGGGGTGGGGCGACGACCGTTGTCCAGATGGACGCCGACTGGTCGCACGATCCGGCCGCGCTGCCGGATCTGATCGAGCCGGTGGTTGGCGGCCGGGCGGACCTTGTGATCGGTTCGCGGTACGCCCCCGGCGGTCAGGTGACCGATTGGGGCATGAGTCGCCGGCTGATCTCGCGTGGCGGCTCGACGTTCGCCCGGATCATGCTTGGTCTCGAGCCGCGCGACCTCACAGGTGGCTTCAAGGCGTGGCGTGCCGAGACGCTCGACGCACTCCCGTTCGATGGCGTCCGTGCCGGTGGCTACGTGTTCCAGATCGAGATGACGTACCGCGCCTCGAGACTGGGCGCGACCGTGATCGAGGTCCCGATCACGTTTCGCGACCGGCGCGTTGGTCAGTCAAAGATGAGCCGGCGGATCGTGGCCGAGGCGCTGCTCGTGGTGATCGGGTTGCGCATTGACGAGCTTCGTGGTCGCGGTCCCGTGCGCGCCGGCGCCGAGGAACAGGGCGCCCGGCGAGCGTGAGCGGCCCGTCCAGCGACGGTCGCCCCGGCTGGCGGCCCGGCAGCGTCCCTTCCCCCGCGACCCGGGTGCGAGGCGTCCGCGTCGTCCTCGACCTTCGTCCGCTCCAGGATCCCGAGCGTGCACCGCTGACGGCGACCTACCTCGAACAGCTGCTGGCCGCCCTCGAGGTGGACCCGCTCGAGGGCGAGTCCCTGCGGCTGGTGCTCGCCGCCGAGCGCGCCGACCCGAGCTCGCGCTGGCCCGGCCTGCCGGTGGTCGGTCGTCGCCTGGTCCCACCCACCAGGCTGCTCCGGTCCGGAGCGTTGACGGTCGACCCGATCCTGCTCCGGGGCGCGGTGCTGGGTGCTGGCTGGCGAGCCGAGCGAGGCGGTGCGGCGGGCAGCGTCTACCACACGGCAACCGGCGCGCTGCCGATCGCCTCGGGGATCCCGATCGTCGCCGCGTTGCTCGACGTCGCGCCGTGGTCCATCCCGACCGCCTACCAGCCGGGCCGCGCCGCCCGGTTCGGCCAGCGGATCCGTGCCCGGCTGCTCAAGGATGCGGCGGCGGTGGTCGTGCCCAGCCGGTCTGCGGCCGATGAGGCGACCGAGCTGCTGCGGGTCCGGAGGTCGCGTGTGGAGGTCGTCCCGCTTGCGCCCAGGTCCGTGTTTGGGGCGGCGCTCAGCGCACAGGGCCCGCGCGCGGGATCGGCGGCGACCCAGGCCACGACCGGGGTCGATGCCGGGGAGCCCACGGGTGACGCCGGGGCGGACGATCGCGTTTGGCTCGGGCTTGGCGACCGGTATGCGGTGTATCCGGGGCGCCACGACGCTCGTCACGATCTGCGGATGCTCCTCGACGCGCTGGCGGCGCTCATGGCCGAGCCGGCGCCCGTCGGATTGCCGGACGGCGCATGGCCGCCGCGCGTGTGCGTCGTGGACGCGTCACCCGACGATCGCGCGGCCGTGGCTCGGGCGGCGGATCGAGCTGGCGTGGGTGATGCGATCGTGTATGCGCCACGCCTGCCCGATGAGCGCCTGGCGGCGCTCGTCGCCGGCGCCCGGTGCCAGCTGCTGCCGCTCCGCTCCGACGCCACGGGACTGGCCGCGCTCGAGGCGTTGGCTGCCGGGGTGCCGGTGATCGCCAGCGCGGCCGGTGCCCTGCCCGAGATCGTTGGCCGTGCCGGTGTCCTCGTTGAGCCGGGTGATGCGGCGCGCATGGCCGTCGCGATCCGCACGCTGTGGATCGACGACGCGCTCCACGCGAGCCTGCGCGCCGCGGCTGCCAACCGACCCGACGCCGGCCGCACGTGGGCGGACGTGGCAACGGAGACGCGCGCCGTCTGGGCACGGGTCGCGGGCCAGGCGCCGCTGCTCTGATTCGGCGCAGCGCAGCCGGACCGTCGCCCCGGGGCCTCCAAGAGGATGCGCCGCGATCATCCGCCGCCGGCGGCGGTCAACCGCCCGTCAGGACGCACCCGAGGATGCGGCGGGAGCTGTGCTCGGTGACGGGTCCGGCGACACAGGTACCGCTGGCTCGGGGATGGCCCCGTCCTTGATCGTCACCGTCATGCCCTTGGGCACCACCTGCACGAACGTCTGACCGACGGTGAGGGTCACGGGGTTGCCCTTCTTGTCGTAGAAGCGCGTCGGCGCCTTCATCGACTTCTTCTTCCAGGTTCCCTTGATCGTCTTGCCGTTGGTCGCGATGTAGGCCACGCCCGACCCGTCGAAGCTGGCGTCGAGGCGGTGCTTCTTGCTCCCGTCGTTGAGTGGCCCGAACGGGACGAACATGATCACGACGTTCTTGGGCGCGATCCGCTCCTTGGTGCCCGCGTCAACCTGCTTGCCCTCGACCGAGACCGTGCGCTTGTAGGTGTTGGACGCGCGGTCGTACTTGTACTTGATTCGGTTCCACGGGTACGGAACGATGATCGTGCCGCCCCGCGGCCGCTGGCTGAGATCGGCATCCGGCGCGAACTTCCAGTGCGACGCCTGGTCAACGTTCTTCGCCCCCACGCGCTTCGCCAGCTTGCGGAGGCTCTTGCCGTCCGTGTACACGTTGTGCGGGGGGTAGCGCGTGTTGACGCGCCACAGGTAGCGGCCCTCCCAGCGGAAGTCATCGGCGTTGTAGACCAGCGATCCCGAGCCCTTGGAGGACGCCAGCAGGGCCTTCGCCTGGGGTGAGCCCCCGGCGTGCACGTAGACCGCGTTCCACTCGGCCGCCCACGCGATGAAGTACAGGCGAGCGCTGCGGACCGGACCGACGGCGGGCGGATCACCATCCTGGAACAGGGCCATGTAGCGGGGGATGCCGCCCTCGGCGGGCGCCTGCCACACGATGCCGGCCGACGACAGCCCGGACTGGGGACGTGCCGGCGACAGGTCATCGATCATCACCGCGATCACGTGCCGCCTTGCGAGACTCGGCTTCACGAGCTCCCCGGTGAGGGGCGCCGGGACGAGGACCGGCGTCGGCTCGGGCGTGGGTGTCGGCGTCGGTGTCGGTGTGGGTGTCGGTGTCGGGTCCGGTGGCGGGGATGTCGGGGCGGCAGACTCGGACGTGGTCGCAGTCTTCGTCGGCGACGGGCTGGCGAGCGCCACCGCCGGAGACGGGGACGCGGTCGCGCCGACGAGGTTGGCGGCCGCGACCCCGATCACGAGCGCGGCCACGAGGGTGATCGCCGTCAGACCGGCGACGAGCGTCCGGCTCATCGATGGAAACCGTCCCGTACCAACGGTGATCTGGGCATCTCACGTCTCCAGGCCGCGCCGCTCCGAGGGCACAGCCCAGGGCAGAGTCACATGACCCTCCCGATGACGCGGCAGGATAGCCGGATTCCCCGCTCGGCGCCGCCGCGCTGGCCCACCGGGCGGGTGCGGGGTAGGCTCAGGATCGACGCTCATGTCCGACCAGACCAGGGAGCGACCGATGACCGAAGACGCCGCAGTCACGACGGGATCCCGGGCCACACCGCCGCAGGTTTCCGGCTCCGAGCCCGCTCCGCCCGCCGTCCGTGCACCTGCGCCAGACGCCGGCTCTGCCGGCGTCCTGACCACCCGCAGCGTGGACGTGAGGATGGGTGGCATCGGTGCCGCCGACGCCGAGGACGTGTTCGTCCAATGGGGTGGTGTTGGTGCCGCTCGGGCCGAGCAGCTCGATGTCGAGCTCGGCGGAGTTGGTGCCGCGCTCGCCGGGGAGGCGCACCTGAGCCTCGCGGTGGCAGGCAGCATCGCCGCCCGTGACGCCTACGTCGAGCAAAGCTTCGTGCGCACCCTGATCGCGCAGCGCGTGACCGTCAGCCGTCCGACCGGCGTGCTGGTGATGATCGCTCAGCACGTCTCGGGCGACGTGCGCCCGGTGGTGGACTGGAAGGGAGCACTGGCGGCGGGCGCGGCGATCGGGCTGGGTCTGGCCGTGAGCCGGTTCCGGCGCGAGTGGCTGGGACGAGACTGACCCACCCGGGCTGACGCCACCCGGCGCGGCACGTCTGCCGGCACGTTTGTGCCTAGCGGCGCCGGCCTCGCATCTTGGGTCGGCGCAGCCGGAGCACGCCGCGCGCGGCTGCCTCGGCCTTGCGTTGTGCCGCGTGCTCCTGGTGCAACGCGACAACGTTCTCGGGCTGACCGTCGAGGATGACCGCACCCTGCTCGATCAGGATCGCCCGGTTGCAGTACTCGGTCACCCAGTTCATGTCGTGGGTCACGAGCACGATTGCCTTCGCCTCGCGCACCAGCTCCAGCACCCGCTGCTTGGACTTCTCGCGGAACACAGCGTCGCCCGTCGCCAGCACCTCGTCGAGGAGCAGGATGTCGGGCTCGACCGAGGTCGCGATGGAGAAGCCCAGGCGGGCTCGCATGCCCGCAGAGTAGGTCTTGATCGGCGCATCGATGAACTGGCCCAGCTCCGCGTATTCCACGATCGAGGGAAGCTGCTCCTCGACGATCTGGTGATCGATGCCCATGAACGCGCCGGCCAGTCGGATGTTCTCCATCCCGCTCAGGTCCTCGTCGAACCCGACGCCCAGGGTCAGCAGGCTCGAGATGTGCCCGTCAACCTCGACCACCCCCTCGGACGGGAGCAGGATCCCGGCGAGCACCTGGAGCAGCGTGCTCTTGCCGGCGCCGTTGGGTCCGATGACCCCCACCGACTCGCCCTGGACGACATCGAACGTGACGTTGCGCAGCGCCCAGAAGTCGGGGTCGCCCTCACGGCGGACGCGCCGGATGATGGAGTCGCGCACGGTCTGCTTCCGGGTGAGCTTGAGGCTGTACCTGACACCCAGGCGATCCGACCGAATGACCGGACGCTCCGCGGGCGGCGCGGCGGGGGCACGACTGGCCACGGCGGTCACAGGACCTTCGCGAACGACGGCTCGACGCGCTTGAACGTCCAGACCGACATCACCAGCAACACCAGCCCGAAGACCAGGACCCAGAACAGACCCCGCCAGTCCGGCGCATGGTCGTAGTACACGAGGTCGCGATACGAGTTCAACAGGTGGTAGAAGGGGTTGAGCTGGATCAGGGTGCCCAGCCACGGATAGTCCCTGGTGAACCGGGAGATGTCCTCCTGCCCCCAGAGCACGGGCGACAGGTAGAACCACATCCGGATCAGGTGCCGGGCGAGGTTGCTCACGTCGCGGTAGAAGACATTCGCTGCCGCGAGCAGCGTCGCAGTTCCGAACGAGAGCACCAGCTGGACGGCGGCGACCACGGGGATCAGCAGCAGCCAGGCCGAGATCCGGTCCGGATAGGCGAGCAGCATCAGTCCCATGAGCGGGATCAGGCCGAACGCGAAGTTCACGACGCCGGCGATGACCGTTGCGAATGGCAGCACGATCTTGGGGAAGTAGATCTGCTTGATCAGCTTCTCCCGGCCGACAACGGACTGGATGCCGTCCTTGACCGTCGAGTCGAACCACTTCCAGGGCAGGATCGCCGCGAACACGAACAGCGGGAAGTCCGGGGTCTTCCGCTGCAGGATGATGCCCATGAAGATCACGTAGACCATCATCTGGAGCAGCGGATCGACGACCCACCAGATGTTGCCCAGCAAGGTATCCGAGCCGGTCTTCTTGAGATCGGCCCGGACGAGGTAGTTGATCAGGCGTCGACGCGAGAACACGTCGTACACGCCGGTCCGAACGAGGTCGATGGGCCCCGGGCGAACCGACGACGATCGGAACGAGGACGGCGCGTCGGATCTCGCGGTCACGGCGCCGAAGCGTAGCACGCGCTCCACGAGGCGGGCGCCCTGGGCGCGACCTCTCCGTGCCGATGGGCGGCCCCATCGTGGCGCAGCGGACGTTGCGCGTGCATGCGGTACCATTGCGCGCCGTGCCGCGCGCGCCCGCATCGCGTCCGTGACGGCGAAGTCACCATTGAGGATCCCGTACACCCCATGACCTCCCGCGTCCGACCCTCCTCGACGCGCGGCCGCCACCTCGATGACCGGCAGCGGCGGTCGATGCTCATGAACATCGGCTTCGGGCTCGCGATCGTCGCGGCCGTGCTGCTGCTCGCGTTGGCCTTCGGCGTCTCCTGGTACAACGACCATCTCTCGGCGGCCGCGACGGTGAACGGCCAGACGATCACCAAGGACGACTTCAACCGTCAGGTGGCGATCGACGCCTTCCGGACCAGCTACGAGGAGAGCCGGATCCGAACCCTGCTCACCGCCGGGCACATGCGTCCCACGGACGCCCAGGCGCGGCAGGCCGTCCTCGACCAGCGCACCCAGAACCTGAGCACGCTCGCGCTCGAGCAGCTGATCGACGGCCAGGTCATGGCGGACCTGGCACCACAGCAGAACGTGGCCGTCACCAGCACCGATATCGACGCCCAGCTGACCGATGAGGCGACGACACCCGAGCTTCGACACAGCTGGGTGATCGCGGTCGCGCCGGAGCCCGAGTCGGGTTCGACGACGATCACGGATGCCGACAAGGCGGCCGCGAAGGCAAAGGCCGACCAGGCGCTGGCACAGCTCAAGGGCGGTGCCGACTGGGAGACCGTGGCCAAGGCGGAATCGACCGATGTATCCAGGGACCAGGGTGGCGACCTCGGCTACGTGGATAAGGACACGTCCCTCGACAGCACGTTCGTCGATGCCCTGATGGCCGTGGCCAAGGACACGCCGACCGACGTGATCGAGGGTGCCGACGGCATCTACCAAATCGGCCGCGTGACCGACATCATCGCGCCGTCGATGGACGCCACCTACCAGCAGCAGGCGACCGACTGGGGCGGCTTCAGCACCGAGGACCTCCGTGCGGCCATCGGGCGTGACGTGCTGCGTCAGAAGCTCAACGACGCCCTCGTGGCCGAGGTCACGGCCGTTGCGCCGCGGCGCGAGGTGGCCGCAATCTACATGCCCGAGAGTCCCAGCGAGAGTGGGACTGACGCGGTCAAGATCCGCCACATCCTGTACTCGCCCAATGACGACCCGCAGGGGGCACAGACGCTCGCAGCCGACGACCCGGCCTGGGCCGCCGCGAAGGCCGAGGCTGAGGCGACCTACGAGAAGCTCAGGGCGGATCCCAGCCTGTTCAATTCGATCGCCCGTAGCGAGACCGACGACTCGGGTTCGAAGGCGACGGGCGGCAAGTACTGGTTCTCCAAGGACGACTCTCTGCTGCCCGAGTTCGCCGATGCGATCTTCCAGCCCAACCTCAAGCCCGGTGAGCTGCTGCCGCCCGTCAAGACCGACGCGGGCTGGCACGTCATCCAGATCCTCCACTACCCGACCGACCTGGAGTGGGCCCAGCACCTCAAGGAGCAGATCGACGCCGGCAGCCTCACCTTTGCCGACGCAGCGCGCGACAACTCCGAGAATGCCCAGGCGCCCGATGGTGGCAGCATCGGCTGGGTGAGCGAGATGGAGCTCGAGCTGCAGGGCAAGCCCGAGCTCGCCAAGGCGATCTTCGCGGCACCGATCGGCAGCGTGAGCGATCCGCTCACAGTCGACGGCGACGGCGTGTACCTGTTCCTGGTGAGCCAGGAGGAGACACGCGGACCCGATCCTGCCCAGGAGGCGACGCTCAAGAGCAGCGCATTCTCGACCTGGTACACCCAGCAGAAGGCGAACTACGAGATCACGCGTGATCCGTCGCTTTCGAGCCTGACCAGCTGACCGGGCGGAGAGCGGCCCGACGATGCTGGACGCGCTGCTGGCCGAGGCCCGGCTGCGCTGGGGGTTCGACCCGGCCGCGGGCCTTGGCGTGGTCATCGCGGAGCAACTGATCGGGACACCGATCGAGCCGTCCCGTCCCGTGCTGATCGTGCCGGGCGCGCGTCTCCGCGCGACCCACGGTGGATCGCCCTCGCCGCTGCCCGGTCGTCACGGACCGGCCGGCCACGAGCCGCTCGCCGTGCTCGGCCGCCTGTACCCCGCCGGCCACCCGGTCGGTCGGTTCGGGGTCGAGACCGGGACCACCGTCGCGGAGCTGACCTCCACGGATCTCGACGGGCCGCTCTACCTCGGGCCGATCGAGCCGGTGGCGGATGTTGCCTCGCCGTGGGGCATGCCCTGGATCTCGGCACGTCTGCGCGAACCCGACGGCTGCCCCTGGGATCGCGAGCAGACGCACGAGTCGCTCCGCAACCATCTGCTCGAGGAGACGTACGAGGTCTACGACGCGCTCGCTGACGGGGCGACGCCGGCCCTTGCCGAGGAGCTCGGTGATCTCCTGCTCCAGATCGTGCTTCACGCGCAGCTGGCAGCCGAGGCCGGGGTCTTCGACCTGACCGATGTCTGGGCGGCCCTCGCGTCCAAGATCGTCCGCCGCCACCCGCACGTGTTCGGGGAGGCGGAGGCGCGAACGGCATCGGACGTGAACCGGCAGTGGGAGCGGATCAAAGCCGGCGAGCGCGCCGCCGCGGCCGCGACGGGTGCGGCTGCCGGCGACGGTGCTGCGGGTGGGTCCGCTCCCGCGCCGAGGAGCGCGCTGGACGGGATCAGCCGCTCGCTGCCCGCGCTGGCGGCGAGCCAGGAGATGCAGGAGCGAGCGGCGAACCTCGGCTACGACTGGCCCTCGATCGATGGCGTGCTGGACAAGGTTCACGAGGAGGCCGGGGAGCTGGTCGCCGCGGAGACGCCGGATCATCGGGCCGAAGAGCTGGGCGACCTCCTGTTCGTGCTGGTCAACGTCGGCCGCAGGACCGGGGTCGAGGTGGAGGCAGCGCTGCGCGCTGCCAACGACAAGTTCCGCCGGCGGTTCCGGCACGTGGAAGGAGCGGCGGCAGCCCGCGGCGTCGCGCTTCGTGATCTCTCCTTCGAGGAGCTTGATGCGCTCTGGGACGCCGCGAAGGCGGCGGAGCGCGGGGAGGCGACGGCATGACCATCGGAAACCGGGCTGGCTCGCGAGCGGACGGTCGCGAGCCGACCGACCTGCGACCGGTCGAGATCACCCTGGGCGTCCAGAAGTGGGCCGAGGGTTCGTGCATGATCCGGTTCGGCGACACCCAGGTTCTGTGTGCCGCAACCATTGAGGATCGCGTCCCGCCGCACCTGCGCGGCAAGGGCACGGGCTGGGTGACCGGCACCTACGAGATGCTGCCGCGCGCGACCGCCGATCGCTCGGAGCGTGAGTCGGCCAGGGGGCGGGTCGGCGGCCGGACCCACGAGATCCAGCGCCTGGTAGGCCGCTCGCTGCGCGGGGTCGTGGACCTCTCGAAGCTGGGGGAACGGACGGTGACCGTCGACTGCGACGTGATCGTGGCCGATGGCGGCACTCGGACGGCATCGATCACCGGCGGCTACGTCGCCCTCGCGTCGGCGCTCATGACGTACGGCATGGAGCGCCACCTGATCGGACACGTCGCGGCCGTCAGCGTGGGCATCATCGACGGGGTCAAGATGCTCGATCTCGACTACTCGGAGGACTCGCGTGCAGACGTCGACTTCAACGTGGTCGGAACGGACGCGGGCGCGTACGTGGAGCTGCAGGGGACGGCCGAGGGCCGGCCGTTCGACCGCGGCTCGCTCGACGAGCTGCTGGACCTCGCAAACGCCGGGCTAGGCCGCCTGTTCGAGGCGCAATCGGCCGCGCTGGCGAAGGTTCGCCGCTAGTGCGGAGCGGCGCGGCGGCCTCGGGCGTCGCCGCCGGGCTGGCCGTGGGCGCCCAGGTCGAGTCTGCGCCGTCACGTTTGCGGTTGCTTGTCGCCACGCGCTCGCGCCACAAGCTGCGCGAGCTCCGGGAGCTGCTGGCGCTGGGTGAGGACGTCGAGCTCCTCTCCCCGGATGAGGTGGGGATCATCGGTGAGCCCGAGGAGACCGGCGAGACGTTCGAGACCAACGCGAAGATCAAGGCTCGCTACTACGCGGTGCAGTCAGGGCTGCCGACGCTGGCGGACGACTCGGGGCTCGAGGTGGATGCGCTCCGTGGCGGTCCCGGCGTCCGGACGCGCCGGTACGCGGGGCCCAATGCCACCGACCCGGAGAACAACGCGAAGCTGCTGCACGAGCTCGGTTCGCTCCCGGCCGAGCGTCGTGGCGCGCGCTACGTGTGCGTCCTCGCGCTGGCACTCCCCGATGAGACCGGTCCGCGCGGCGGGCTGCGGATGATCGTGCGGCGCGGAACGTGCCGCGGGCGGATCGCGGCAGCGCCCAGGGGCGACGGCGGCTTCGGCTACGATCCGATCTTCGAGCCGTGGTCGGAGCCACCCGGTGGCGAGACCCTCGGGCAATGGACCGTCGAGGCGAAGCACGCTATCTCCCATCGCTCGCGGGCGGCTCGCCGGATGACGCCAGTGCTGCAGGCCCTCGGCTTCTGACGCGAGAGCCCCCGAGGACCCTCCGCAGGGGCTCGCCGATCCCGGTGCGAGCGGGCTATCCTTGGCCATTCGTCAGCTGGTCGCCACCACGTGCCGTGCCGATGCCAGTCGGTCCGGGCACCGATCGTTGGCGGAGGTCGCTGGCCGTCGCGCATTCGGGAGGATCGGTGAAATGACGCTCGTGCTGCTGACCGCACTCGCCACGTGGGTGCTCATGCTGGCCCTCAACGTCATCGATGTCGGGGGGTTCTTCGTCGAGAGCACGATCGCTGTGCTGGGCGGGGCGGCGATCGGCTTCATCGGCGCCTGGTACCTGCGCCGCCGTTCGCGTCGGGAGCGGCGCGGCTGAGGATCCCCGTCGAGCCCGAGCTCGCGACGCCGTCAGGAACTGTTGCGGGATGGGTCAAGCAACTGCCATCCCGACACAGGCCCGGATCGCCGGTCGAGCCTGCCGTCAGCTGGCCCGACGGCCCGAACGCTTGCGGGCGCGATACCAGGCGAGGTACTCGAGCAACTCGTCCCGCTCGTCGTCGGTGAGATCAGCGAACAGCGCGGCCGTGACCGTGTCGGCCGGCCGCGCATCCGACTCCCCAGGGACCTGGTACCCGCTCAGCCGCATCAGCTCGGCATACGGGATCGCGAGGACCTCGCTCAGTCGATGGAGGATCGGCGGAGAGGGCTTCTGAACAGCGTCGTTCTCGAGCTTGCTCAGGTACGCCGCGGAGATGCGTGCGGACCGGGCGGTGTCGACCGCTGACAGGACCCGCACCTCGCGCGCTCGCCTGAGAACGGCGCCGATCGATCGCGTCATGTTCCATTCACTACAGTGGCTTCACGTAACTATCGTTGACAATACCACTGAGTCGTGCTCCACTTCAAGGCACAGCAGTGGCCGGAGCGCAGCCCGGCGGTGGTCCCCGTTACCCCCGCTTCCCCGGATGCCTGACAGGCACGTGGAGGAAGCATGACCGACCAGCAGCTCGACCACACCGTCGAAGATCAGGGATCTGAGGCACAGGCCGCCACGGGGCTGGAGCTGAGTCTGGACGAGATCCCGACTCCTGCCACCGACGGCCAGACCCGCCGGGCGCGGCTCATGCGGCCGGTATCGGCGGTCAACAAGCCCATCTCGGGCGTCCTGGCGATCGCGCGCACCAGCGTCACCGCGGCGCGGAGCGGCGTGGACAGCGTCGCGGCACGGCTGCCCGGGACGATCCGGACGACCCGGGCCGCTGCACACGACACCACGAGCGCGCTCCAGTCTCTGCCCGACCCGACGCTCCGATCACTCGCCGCCACATCGGTGGGCATTGGTGTTGGCTTCTACCTCGTCAGCGGGCGCCGGTCGGCCCTCGCAGCAGGAGTGGCACCGGCATTGATCATGCGCACGGCAATCGCCGTACGCCCGGTCGACCCTGGCATCCCGAACAGAACCTAGCCCAGGTACCCGAATGAAACTGATCGCGAACCAGACCCTCCATTCACCGCCCAACGTGCTGCAAGGCAGCTCCATCCCGAACACCCTCGGCGGGGTAGGCCCGGCCGATGTGGCGGTCGGGCTCCAGCGACCGCGACCGCCGTATATGGCGGCAGCCAGCGTTGTCGTCGCCGCCGTCGCGCTGGTGTTCCTGCTCTGGCGCCCGTGACGCCCGCGCGGCACACGAACGCCCGGGCCGTTGACCCGGGCGTTCGCCGTTTGGGGGTTGGCGGAGGCTACTGAGTGACGGGGCGCGTGCCGAGCGTCAGCTGCACCTGGGTGGCCTGGCCGTTCCGGAGCACATCGAGGGTGACCGTCTGGCCAGGTGAGGTCTGGCTGATCACGAGGTCGAGCGGGTGCGTCGCGTCGAGCGTCGTGCCATCGACTGCCGTGATGATGTCGCCGCCCTGGAGCCCGGCCTGCGCGGCTGGACTTCCGGCGACGATTGGCGACTGGGTCCCGGCCGGGATGCCGGGCTGACCCTGCGCGTTCGGGTCCTGGAGGCCGGGATCGAACGGGTTGAACCCCTGGCCGCCCTGGGCATTCGGGTCCTGGCCGAACCTGCCCTGGCCCGTCACGTTCTGGGAGAGGGAGGCCGCGTCGGGGATCCAGGCCCCGCTGTCAACCGGCAGGTTGGCGGCCGCCTTGATCTCGGGGGTGATCATCTCGAACCGGATCCCGAGCCACGGACGGGCGAGTGGCTGACCGGCCGAGGCCTGGGCGAGCAACGGACGGGCGAGGTTGATCGGGATCGCAAAGCCGATGCCCTGGCTGGAGCTGGCAACGGCCGTGTTGATCCCGATCACCGAACCGGTCGCGTCGAGCAGCGGTCCGCCGCTGTTACCGGGATTGATCGCGGTGTCGGTCTGAATGAGGTTGTGGAGCATGCCCGTCTGGACCGGGATGGTCCGTCCCACCGCCGAGATGATCCCGCTCGTGACCGAGTCGGTGAACTCGCCGAGCGGGCTGCCGATGGCGATGGCCTGCTCGCCCACCTGGATCGTCGAAGAGTCGCCGATTGGGGCGGTTGGCAGATTGGCCGCATCAACCTTCACGATGGCAAGGTCCGTCAGGGTGTCGACGCCGTAGACCGTGGCGTCGAACGAGCGGCCGTCCTTGAGGTTGACGGTCAGCTTCGACGGGTGGCCTGCGACGACGTGGTGGTTGGTGAGAATGAGGCCATTGGCGTCGAAGATGACCCCGGAACCGGTCGCGGTGCCGACGCCGGTCTGGCCCGTGGTCGGATCGGTCTCGGTCACGCCGTCGGCGACGATCGTGACGACGGCCGGGCTCACAGCCTGGACGATGTCGGGGATGTTGGCCTGCGAGCCCGGCGCGAGCGGGGCGACCGTTGCGGCCGGGGCCTGCCCGCCGTTGGCGGCGGCGTTCGGGGCCTGGGTCGGCGCCGTGCCGGTTCCCGCGGCGGTCGACGTGAACACCGGTGGCTGGGTGGCTGCCGCGTTGCCAATACCCGTCGCCGTGAGCGCCACGGCCGTGCCGCCCGAGGCGAGCACCGCGGTCGCAAGGATGGCCACCGCGACCTTGCCGGACCCCGACGAGCGGCGTGCGCTGCGCACGGGGCGGGCGGGCTCCAGCGGCGCGAACGCCGGGGTGTCCGTCGGGGCGAACGACGACTGGCCCCATGCCGCGGTCTCGGGGGATGCCGGCGGCTCGAATCGAGGGGTGTACGGCTCAGTTGGCGAGTCGACGGGGGCGGATGGCGCCAATGGCGCTGGAGGGGCGGGTGGCTGCGGCACGACCGGGTGGCCCTCAAGGCTCACTGGCTGCGACGCATCCTCGGCTGCGGGCTGGGGATCGTTCATGCGGCATGTTCCTCTCGCCCGGGGCTCCGACACGTGTCGGCGCTAATCGGCACGGGCTGTCTGTGAGGTCACGCTCGATCAGATGGCTGAGAGTTCGGTGATAGGCTCCGCCGCCTTGCGATTCCTTATCCGGATCGCAGTCGGAGACAGGTCGACGCGGTGCGGTCGCGGCACGTGGCGATGTCGCGCCGAACTCGCGCCACGATGTCGCGCCGGCCTGGCGCTACGATGGCGCCCCATGACGGTCATCGACTGGCTGCTTGAAGGCGACCCGGCAATCCGCTGGCAGGTGCTGCGCGACCTCACCGATGCCTCGCCCGAGGAGGTTGCCGCCGAGCGGGCCCGCGTGGCGAGCGAGGGTTGGGGCGCCCAGCTGCTCGAGCTGCAGGGGCCCGATGGCCGATGGGATGGCGGCACGTATCGGCCCGGATGGGTCAACGAGTCGAAGCCCTTCTATGACGCGTGGACGGCGACCCACTTCAGCCTGGTCCTGCTGCGCGACCTTGGCGCCGACCCCACTGACCCTCGGGTGCAGCGGGCCATTGGGCTCGTTCGCGACAACGTCCGCTGGCATGGCGACGGTCCCGCCGGCGGCCCTGGCTACTTCGCCGGTGAGGTCGAGCCGTGCATCAACGGTCTTGCCCTCGCCAATGGCGCGTACTTCGGCGAGGCGGTCGACGGCCTCGTCGAGAAGCTCGTCGGCGACGAGCTGGCGGACGGCGGCTGGAACTGCTGGGCTGAGTACGGGGCGAGTGTGTCGTCGTTTCACTCGACGATCTGCGTTCTGGAGGGCCTGCTCGCCTGGGAGCAGGCTGGCGGGTCGTCCGAGGCCGCCATCAGGGCTCGGCGGCGGGGTGAGGCGTACCTGCTCGATCGGGGGCTGTTCCGCCGCCGCGCGACCGGCCAGGTCGCGGATCCACGGTTCACGATGTTCTCGTTCCCGACGCGCTGGTACTACGACGTCCTGCGTGCCCTCGAGCACCTGAGGTCGACTGGAGCGCCCCCCGACGCAGGGTGCCATGAGGCGATCGCCATGGTCGCCGCCAGGCGCGACGATGCGGGTCGCTGGCCGCTGGAGAACGTGCACCAGGGACCGACGCATTTCGAGCTGGAGGGTCCGGAGGGCCTCCCGAGCCGATGGAACACGCTGCGCGCGCTGCGGGTCCTGCGCTGGGCTGGCGTGGACAGCCTGTCCTGAGGACCGCGGCGCACCGGGGTGCCCTGACACGACAGGGATGGTTGGGCACGACCGCCCGAGTCCGGCCAGTCGGGGAGTCCCGCTGCCGCTTCGCACGCTGCCGCTTCGCACGCTGCACCACCGCATTGCCCGCGAGCCGGCCATGTGTGCAAGATGGGGCATGCCCGCCCTGCCCACCGGCATCGTCACCTTCCTGTTCACCGACATCGAAGGATCCACCGAGCTGGTTCGAGCCCTCGGCGAGCGCTATCCGGCGGTCCTGGCCTGCCACAGCGAGCTGCTCAGGGCTGCCGTCAGCGGGCAGGGCGGCACCGAGTTCGGGACCGAGGGGGACGCCCTGTTCGCTGTCTTTGTCAGCCCGGGGGCCGCGGTTCGCGCCGCGGTGGACGCCCAGCGGGCCATGATCGCGGAGCCGTGGCCGGACGATCATCCCGTCCGCGTCCGCATCGGCATCCACACCGGCGAGGGCCACCTGGGTGGCGCCGACTATGTCGGGATCGACGTCCACCGCGCCGCGCGCGTCGCCTCGGCCGGTCACGGCGGCCAGATCCTGATCTCCGATGCCACGCGGGCCCTGGTCGAGCGGGCGCTTCCCGACGGGGTGAGCCTGCAGGACCTGGGCACGTACCGGCTCAAGGGCCTCGCCGGCCCGGAGCGTATCCAGCAGGTCACGGCGGAGGGGCTTCCGGACACCTTTCCGCCGCTCAACACCCTGGAGCTGCGGCCCAACAACCTGCCGACCGACCTGACGAGCTTTGTCGGTCGCGACCGCCAGATCCGGGAGATCAGCGACCGCCTCGCCGGGACGCGCCTGCTGACGCTCACCGGACCGGGTGGGACCGGCAAGACCCGCCTGGCCATCCGTGTCGCCGAGGAGCTGATCGGCGGCTACGGTCAGGGCACGTGGTTCGTGCCGCTGGAGACGCTGCGTGACCCCGAGCTGGTGCCGCCGGCCATCGCGACCGCCATGGGCATGACCCTGCCGGCTGACCGGCCGGCGCTCGATGCGCTCGAGGTGTGGCTGGCCGAGCGCGAGCTGTTGCTGGTGCTCGACAACTGCGAGCAGGTCACCGCCGCCGGGCCCGGCATCGCGCGCCTGCTCGCGGCGGCGCCGGGCCTGCGGGTGCTGGCCACCAGCCGCATCCCCCTACACATCCACGGCGAGCAGGAGTACCCCGTCCCACCGCTCATGACGATGCCGGAGGGCCCAGACCTCACCGCCGAGCGCCTGTCCCAGTACGAGGCGGTCCGCCTGTTCGTCGAGCGGGCGGTGGCCGTCAAGCCCGAGTTCCAGGTCACGAACGCCAACGCGCCGGCCGTCGCGCAGATCTGCGCCCGCCTGGACGGCCTGCCCCTGGCCATCGAGCTGGCCGCGGCCCGGATCAAGCTCCTCGGGCCCGAGCAGATCCTCGCGCGCCTCGAGCAGAACCTGTCGCTTCTCTCGAGTGCCGCCCAGGACCTCCCTGAACGGCAGCGAACCCTGCGCGGCGCTGTCGCCTGGAGCCACGAGCTGCTCAGCCAGTCGGAGCAGACGCTGTTCGCGCGCATGTCGATCTTCCGAGGCGGCTGCACGCTCGAGTCTGCGGAGACCGTCTGTGGCGGGGAGGGCATGGACGGGGACGTCTTCGACGGCGTCGCCTCGCTCGTCGACAAGAGCCTGCTGCGTAGCGCAGAGGCAGGCGGCGAGACTCGCCTGGCGATGCTCGAGACGATCCGCGAGTACGCCCGCGAACGCCTCGAGGAAGCGGGTGACTTCCCGGTCCTGGCGGGGCGTCATGCCCGCTTCTTCTTCGGTCGGGCAAGCGATGCCGAGCGCAACCTGATGGGCCCCCAGCAGCTCGACTGGCTGAACCGGCTGTCTCGCGACCACGATAACCTGCGGGCAGCGTATGAGCGCTCGCCCCAGCTCGGCCTGCTTGACGAGGCGCTCGTGGCCGCCGGTGCGATGTGGCGGTTCTGGCAGCTGCGCGGCCACTTCACCGAGGCCCGCGTCACCTTCGATCACCTGCTGGGCCAGCCGGGAGGGAGCGCAGCGGCGCGTGCCAAGGCGCTGATCGGAGCCGGCGGGATCGCCTACTGGCAGCGCGACTACGAGACGATGGCCCGCGACTACCGCGAGTCCAGGCGGTTGTACGAATCGGTGGCCGACGAGCGGGGGACGGCAGACGCGCTCTACAACGAGTGCTATGTGGCCCTGCTGGTCGACAAGGATCCCCAGGCTGCCCGCGCGCTCGCCGAGCGCTCGCTGGAGCTGTACGAGCGGTCGGACGATCTCCTCGGGGCGGCGTGGGCCGATCAATTCCTGGGGATGCTCCACACGATGCTGGGCGATACGGAGGCAGCCGTCCGCTACCAGACCCGGGCGGTCGCGGCGAACCGCGCCGCGGGCGCCCGGTGGCTCCTCTCCGACAGCCTGATCGGCCTGGCATGGGCGGAGAGCCGGGTCGGTGCGTGGCCGGGCGCCGTCCAGGAGATCCAGGAAGCCATCGCCATCGCCGACGAGCTGGGGATCGAGGTGGTGATGGCGATGGCCCTCGAGACGACCGCCGCGTGGGCCGGATGGGTGGGGGACGCGAAACGGTCCGCGCTCCTGACAGGCAAGGCGGACGAGATGAAGGAACGCCTCGGAGCGGCCGCGCCCACCCAGCTCCTCGGGATGGAGCGGCTGTTCGAGCAGGTGCGTGCCACCCTTGGCGATCGCTATGAGGCGCTGCACGCAGAAGGCCGCCAGCTGAGCTTGGCGCAGGCCCGTCAGCTGGTCGAGGAGTTCGCCCCGCCCGCGGACGCACCGCCGACCCCGAAGAGCAAAGCGTCGTAGGGGTCGACGCTGGTGGGCTCGCCGGCACGAACCTCTATCGGTGAGCGATGCACGAGCACGGCATCGACTCGTGCCAACCCCGGCTCCGCACCGCGCCTTACCGATCGGCAGGACCGGCGGGCGACCGGAGCGCATGGACCCATGGTCGGCTGTGCCTCATGACGCCGATCTCCGCAGCCACAGCCCGGCCCGGGTCGGGCTGACCGACCCGACGGCTGTGGCCCGAAGGTCGTTGGTGACCGTTTCAAGCTCCACCTCGTCGCGCAGCCGTTCGGCAAACGCATCGACCGTCTGCTGGCCGTCATACCGGGCCCGATCGAACCGACGATCGACCGCGACCTGGATCCGCCGCCGCAGCGGCTGGAACAGGGCGAACGCGACCAGCGTGGATGCGGCGACCGCGAGCGTCTCACCCTGGGTGAACCCAGCCAGCAGCGCCTGGAGCCCGATCACGACGCCCACGAATACCGCCGCGAGCACCCCGGTCACCAGCGCCCACCCGATGCTGCGGCTGATCAGGCGGTCGATGTCGTACAGCCGGTACCGCAGGATCGCGATGCCGATGGCGATCGGGATCGCGGTTCCCGTCACTGCATACGCCACCAGCGGCCCTTCACCGATGCTGGCGCTCCTGATCACGCCCGCGAGCCCGACCAGGATCAGCGACGAAGCGGCCAGCACGACCGACCAGGCGAACCAGCGGAGCTGGACCCGTTCGACCCGGCTGGCCGCGCGATACCGTGCCGCGACCGCTGCCGAGCCGACGAGCGGGATGAGCAGCCCCGCGCCCAGCACCACCATCAGGGTGAACTGGTCTCCGAACACGCCACGGAGGTCCGGGCCGACTCCGAACGGGTTCGTGATCGACGTGAACAGATAGAGCGATCCCGGCTGGACCAGCAGCGCCGTGCTCGCCACTATCGAGGCGGTGAGCACGATCAACCCGATCATGCCCCAGCGTGGCGTGTGTCCTCGACCGGTCGGGAAGATGATGGCGAGATAGAACACTCCGATGCCGAAGAGGTTCGCCAAGCCGGTGAGCCACCCGAACAGGCCTGCCGCCGCGTCGGTTCCCCGCTCGTCGATGACGGCGATGCTCGTCAGCTGCCCGAGCAGGATCGATGCCGCGTAGCCGGCGCCGACGAGGACCATCCAGCGGCCCACGACGTTGTCGGTCCGGCGCACCATGAGGATGGTGCCAACCGACGCCCAGACGATCCCGAGCACGGCGAACGCCACCATCCCGATCGGCCCCATGCCAAAGATGCTCCCTGCGACCGGGACCGGACGAAGGAGTCGCAGCGCCACGCCGGCGAGCGCGCACGCCATCGCCATCACCCAGCCGAGGACCGCGACCAAGCGCACGAGCCCCGTCCGGCGTGTCGTCATGACGGCCCGGCTCCGTTCCAGAAGCAGCTCGGCCTGGCTCTCACGCAACGCCGCGTTCGCTGGCATCGAACCGGCTCGCGACGACAGTCGTGTCCGAGCGCGGTCCTACCGCACGTGGCGATCAGTGCTCCGGTGAGGTTTGAGCGGGCGGGCTTGCGTCTCATCGATGCCCCCAGCCTGCAGCAGCTCCAGGGATGGGCTGCTTGGTGACAGTCAATCGGCGACGCGTCCTGAGATCGTTACGGAGGACGCCTCGGCTCCGCACCGAGCCGACCTGGGGTGCCCAGCGGGCGACCGGGAAGGGAGCTGGCCGTGCCTGACCGGCTATCGCGCGGGACGAGCGCCGTGGGCCCCCTTCGCTATCGCGTCAGACGTGTGCTGTGTACCCTGTCCAAGGACGGACTGTTCGGGGTGTGGCGCAACGGTGGCGCACGTGCCTTGGGAGCCGCTGGGGCCGGAGCGGCCTAGGCTCGCGCTCGCTGAGCACGCACTGCTGAGCGTCGTAGGCGTCGATTATTGTGGGCTTCCGGAGCGGCGACGGTGCCTTACATCCGCCCATGAGCAGGACGCCGGACCTTGAGCACGTCCCGCCTAGCCGGTGCTGCCGGCGGATCGGGCGTGGTTCGTGAGGAACGCCCAGATGAGCGCCAGGTCATCGATGCCGGGTCCGAGCCAGGTGTCGTTCAGGCCATTGGCCTTGACGAACTGAACCTCGGCGCCGGCACCACAGGTCGAGAAGGTGGTCGTGTCCACGATCCCCTCCGTGGTGGTGGTCGGCTCCCCGGTGCAGCCATCAGCCTGGCGCCAGCGCTCCATGGTCTGGGCGACGGTCGGGCACGGTCCATCACAACCAGTCGCCCCTCCGTCGGAGAGGGTGACCGTGTCGTCAGAGCCGTAGATATCGAGCACGGAGATCGGGCGCGCCAGGGTGCAGTCTTCCCCAACGAGGAGCTCGGCGTCGAGGCTCACGACGGCGACGGCCGCGAACCGATCCGACAGCTCGCACGCGGCGCGATACGCCATTGCACCGCCGGTCCCGTCGCCCAGGAGGAACACCCGGTTCGGATCGACCGGGTAGTCGGCCGCGAGGTGGTCGATCAGCGCCCTGATGAATGCGACGTCGTCAGGGCCATCAACGGTTGCCCGAAAGTTCCAGCTGGTCTGGTAGGCCTCGGCCCAGACCAGGACGGCACCAGGATCCCTCGCGAGCTTGTCGGTGCCGCTGATCACCCGTGCCTCGGACGTCGCGATGTTGCCTCTGTGCATGAGCACGAGGAGCGGCAGCGGGCCGCGGTTGGCCGCGTCAGGTGGCGCGACCACGGTGTAGTCGCGGGTCACGCCGTCGACGTCGATGTGCGCGGTCGCCACCGTGTTCGTCGGAACCGCCGTCAGGCCGGGCGTCGTGGCCGCCGTGGTCGCAGTGGTCAGCGTCGGCACAGCGCCCTCAAAGAGCGGGTTCCGGGGCAGGAGGCTGGATCCCGCTCCGAACGCCACACCCAGCAGTGCGATCATCAGGAGAACGGCCGCCGCCAGCAGCCACGCGCGATGGATCTGCGGCGACGCGACCGGTGGCGCCTCGGCGATGGCGTTGATCCTGGCCAGCAGATCCTGCGATGCATGCTCGTCGCGGCCTTCGGCACGGAAGTAGTCGCGCAGCTGGCGTTCGAGCTCGCGGTCAGTCATGGGCGGTTCCCTCGTCCTCAACCCCTTCGAGCACCGTGCGCAGGTGGCGCAGCGCGTAGTGCAGGCGCGAGTGGACCGTCCCCTCGCGAATGCCCAGGAGTCGAGCGATCTCCTTCGTGGTGAGGTCGCGGTCGAAGCGAAGCGCGACCACGAGCCGGTGGTCGGGCGACAGGTCAGCAAGCGCGCGACCGAGGACCATCCGGTCACGGGTCTGCCCGAAGGGATCCGTCTCGCCGCCCGTGAGCTCAGTCGACAGGTCCCGCACCTGCCGGCGCGCTGCGGCCCGGAGCCGGTCACGACAGCTGTTGACCAGGATGCGCGCGAACCAGGCATCGAAGCGCTCTGGATCGCGCAGCGTCGACCAGCGCTGCCACGCTCGTTCGAAGGCGTCGTGCGTGGCGTCCTCGGCTTCGGCCCGGCTACCGAGAATGACCCGAGCCAGCCGATAGCTTTCGTCGAGGTGCTCGGCAGCGAGGCGCTTGAAGGCCGCGGCCTTCGTGGCCGCGCCCCCGGTCAGCGCTCGATTCAGCACAGGCTCGCCCAACGCATGCTTCCCACTACCGTGATACGCCGGCTGGCAAGCACACGAGCTTCAAAGACGGCATGGGTACACGCCTAGCCGGTGCTGCCGGCGGATCGGGCGTGGTTCGTGAGGAACGCCCAGATGAGCGCCAGGTCATCGATGCCGGGTCCGAGCCAGGTGTCGTTCAGGCCATTGGCCTTGACGAACTGAACCTCGGCGCCGGCACCACAGGTCGAGAAGGTGGTCGTGTCCACGATCCCCTCCGTGGTGGTGGTCGGCTCCCCGGTGCAGCCATCAGCCTGGCGCCAGCGCTCCATGGTCTGGGCGACGGTCGGGCACGGTCCATCACAACCAGTCGCCCCTCCGTCGGAGAGGGTGACCGTGTCGTCAGAGCCGTAGATATCGAGCACGGAGATCGGGCGCGCCAGGGTGCAGTCTTCCCCAACGAGGAGCTCGGCGTCGAGGCTCACGACGGCGACGGCCGCGAACCGATCCGACAGCTCGCACGCGGCGCGATACGCCATTGCACCGCCGGTCCCGTCGCCCAGGAGGAACACCCGGTTCGGATCGACCGGGTAGTCGGCCGCGAGGTGGTCGATCAGCGCCCTGATGAATGCGACGTCGTCAGGGCCATCAACGGTTGCCCGAAAGTTCCAGCTGGTCTGGTAGGCCTCGGCCCAGACCAGGACGGCACCAGGATCCCTCGCGAGCTTGTCGGTGCCGCTGATCACCCGTGCCTCGGACGTCGCGATGTTGCCTCTGTGCATGAGCACGAGGAGCGGCAGCGGGCCGCGGTTGGCCGCGTCAGGTGGCGCGACCACGGTGTAGTCGCGGGTCACGCCGTCGACGTCGATGTGCGCGGTCGCCACCGTGGGCCGGGGCGCGGGCGTTGCGGGCGACGCCGGCGACGTGGTCGCAGTCGTCGGCGTGGGCACAGCGCCCTTGGCCGAGGCGGCGGGTGACGCTGTCGGCAGCGCGGCGGTGCTTCCGCAGCCGGCGAGGAGCAGTGCGAGCAGCATCGTGCTGATGGAGCGCTGGACCTTCATCGATCCCTCCTGTCTCTCGTCTACCTGACGCGCGGAGACAGCGATTCCTTCAATCGCGTTCCGGTCGGGCAGGCCGACCCAGCCGCTGGGGAGCTCTGTCGATGGGCGAGCTCGACGCCGGACGGACCCTGGGCTCGCCGTTCCCTGCGAGCTGGCCCGCGCACTCTCGGGCGAAACGGGTCTGAAGAAAGCGCGTCCGCCGGGCGTCAGGTGAGTACGAGAAAGGAGACCCCGGATGGATTCGATAGATCGACGTGCCGCCATTCGCCACGCGCGGACCCTGATGCGAACAGCCGCGCTCGGCAGCGTCCTCGTGGTCGCCGCGTGCGGCGGCAACCCCCCATTGGCGACGCCCTCGCCAGTGCCCTCGCCCGCGCCGGTCCCGACGGCCTCGCCCGCGCCAAGCCTCGCCCCAACACCGGCCCCTACGCCTACCGTGACCACGGCGCACATCGAGGTCGACGGGAGGACCCGCGACTACATGCTGGTCACGCCACCCGACGTCGTTATGGCGTTCGCGGCCGGCGGGGGCCGGGACTGGCTGCCGCTCCTGTTCGTCCTGCATGGCCATACGCAGACGATGAACGACGCGGCGGCGATCAGCGGCTTCAATGCCATGGCGATGGATCCCGGTGCGGTCATCGTCTACCCGCAGGGCTACGGGCAGAGCTGGAATGCGGGCGCGTGCTGCGAGCCCGCCAACGTCGACGGGGTCGATGATGTCGCGTTCATCTCCGCGCTCATCGACCGCATGGAGGCCGACTACCCGGTCGATCCGAACCGCGTCTTCGTCCTCGGCGGCTCGAACGGCGGTGAGATGGCTGAGCGCGTGGCCTGCGATCTCTCCGGCCGCGTCGCCGCGATCGCGGACGTGATTGGCACGCTCCTCGTTGACTGCCAGCCGAGCCAGCCGGTCTCGATCATCGCCATCCACGGAGCCGATGATGTCCAAATCCCCATCGACGGAGGACTCACCGACGACCACTCCTGCCAGGACGCCCCGTGTCCGGCGTTCGCGGACGTCATGGAGCGCTGGCGGCAGCTTGACGGCTGTCCGGGCGACCCGACTGTCACGACGGACACCTACACGTCCGAGACAACGTGGACGTCCTGCGACGCCGGTACCGCGGTGACCTTCATGAAGGCCATCGGCAAGGGGCACGAGTGGTACACGAGCAACCCGGACGATCGGGCCGTGACCTGGGCGTTCTTCATGAACCACCCCCGCTCGGCCGGCAGCTAGTCGACGGCGAGACAAGGGCGATGGCGGTGCGCCGTCCTCGGGGGCCGGTCCCGTAGCTGGACAACCCGGAGCCGCAGCGCACTGACCGATCGGCTAAGGTCGGGCGATCGTTTTCGGTGCGGCGACACCCGGCACCAACCGAGTACCGTGCGCCGCGAGCGCCGGAGGCCCTTCGCTATCGCTTCAGACGTGCGCTGTGTACCCTGTCCGGGCACAGAGCGATCGGGGTGTGGCGCAACGGTGGCGCACGTGCTTTGGGAGCACGAGGATGTGGGTTCGAATCCCACCACCCCGACCACCCCCCCGGTGTGTGCGCGGCGACCGAACGAGTCTGCCGCAGCGGTCGCCTGGAGCCTTGATACTCCTAGGCTCGAGCGGGACTCCACCGGCAGGTCCGCCGCCTGCCAGGCGCTGAATCCGCCGTTGAGATCGCACGCGCGGACGAAGCCGAGGTCCCGCAACGTGGCTGCCGCCACGCTCGACGAGTAGCCGTCGGCGCAGACCAGGATGACCTGGCGATCGAGATCGGCCAGGCGTGGGTCCTCGTACCCCGAGGCCGGGTCCAGCCGCCAGTACAGGACCGACAGCGGCACGTGCACCGAGCCCGGGATGATCCCGGTTTGCTGGCGCTGCTCGGCACACCGCGTGTCGATCACCAGGGCTCCGGCCTCGGCGGCCGCCCGGGTCGCGGCGGGGTCGAGACGGTCGATGCGCGCTCGGCATGCGTCCAGGAGCTGGTTGACGGTCAGTCGATCGGCCACTTCACCCTCCACGTTGACGCCATTGTGAACCTGCCAGCGGTCGCGATGGCCCTCGTCTCCGGCCAGGAGGGTTGCTTCGGCTGCGGTGGCCGGAGACACTCTTGTCGACTATGGACCTGCAAGTGCTCCTGCCCGGCATCGTCGGCGCCTTCGTGGGGGTGATCGGCTGGCTCGGCGTGGGCCTGTACATCCAGCGCCGCCAGTTCGGGCGCCAGGCACGGACCGCCGCGCGCGCCGTCTACTTCGAGCTCGACGTCAACCGGGTCGCCATCCAGGTGGCCCGTGACTATGGCTCGTTTGCGCCATTGGCGCGGAGCACGTTCGACCGGATGCTTCCCGAGCTCGCGATGCTGCTGCAGGCTGATGAGCTGCGAGAGGTCGTCGCTGCCTACATGGCGCACGCGGGCTACCAGCAGGCAGCCACGAACGACGACCTCCCCGCGACCGTGCGGGAGACCAGCCTGGCTGGCGTCCTGGCCTCCAAGGAGCGTGCACAGGCGCTGATCGCGCGCAGGGCGTTCTGTGCGCAGGAAGAGGCCGCCCTCGTCGGTGCGGATAAGTCGATCCAGGTCGCGACGCCCGGGTCGCCGGATATGCAGGAGGGATAGCTCGGTGATCGATCACGACGCGTTGTTCAAGCGGGTCCTGGACATCCACAACACGCAGGACTGGGACCGGCTGGGCGAGGTGTGCACGGCCGACGCGCTCGAGGAGTACCCGCAGTCGGGCGAGGTCTTTCGTGGGCTGGCAAATCTCAGGGCGACCCGTGAGCAGTACCCGGGAGGCCTTGACCCTGACAGCCTCGACCGGGATAGCGTGCGTCTCGCGGCCAGCGAGGAGCAGTGGGTCGTCACGCCCATGTACACCGCGGTGCGGGTCGAGGGCAGCGGCAACGTCGGGACGGCCGTTCTGCGGATCCGTTATCCGGATGGGCTCATGTGGTGGACGATCCTCATGTACGAGCTGCGGGAGGGACTGATCAACCGGACCACAGTGTTCTTCGCGCAGGAGTTCGAGGCACCGGACTGGCGGGCCCCGTTCCGCGAAGCCCCGTAACTGCTCCGCAGCCGCCGACTGCGCTCAGCAGCAGCCGCTGCCACCACAGCAACCGGGTTCCATGGCCATCACGGCCGGATCCACGGCGTTCGTGGTCGACGGCGCATCCACGGGCTTGGTCGCCTTGACGATCGCGCTGACCATGCCCTCGGTGACCTCGTGAGTCGGGGTGATCGTGATGTCGGTCAGCCCGGCCGTGGCGAGCCCTGCCCGGTACTCCCCGAACGACAGCGCGCCGGCGATGCAGCCGGCGTACGAGCCACGCTCGGCGCGCTCGTCGGTGGTGAGCCGATCCTCGGCGACGATGTCGGTGATCCCGAGCCGGCCGCCCGGCCGCAGGACCCGCGCGATCTCGCGGAACACGGCGGGCTTGTCAGCCGCGAGGTTGACGACACAGTTGCTGATGACGACGTCCACTGACGCGGCGGGCAGCGGGATGTCCTCGATATGGCCGCGGACGAACTCCACGTTGGCGACACCGGCCTCGGCCGCGTTGCGCTGGGCGAGGGCCAGCATCTCGTCAGTCATGTCCAGCCCGATCGCGCGCCCGGCAGGACCGACGCGCTTGGCGGACAGCAGCACGTCGATGCCGCCGCCGGATCCCAGGTCGAGCACGCGCTCGCCCTCGTGCAGCTCGGCGACCGCGATCGGGTTGCCGCAGCCCAGTGACGCCAGCACTGCCGCGTCCGGCAGCTCGGCCCGCTCGAGCGCCGAGTAGAGCCCCGCCCCGATGGTGTCGGACTCAGCACCGCAACAGCCGCCGTCGCTGGCCCGGAGCGCGGCATCGGCGTAGTGGGCGCGGACCTGTTCATGGATCGTCTCGGTGGTCATCGAGCTGTGCCCTCATGGACGAGCCTGAGGTATTCGGGCGTCGCATGCATCGCGGTGCTCCTCTGGCGACCGCCGCAGCATTCGATGGCGCTGCTGTCGCGGTGCGCTGTATTGATACTTGACTATATCGACAGTTGTCAATACCATACTTCGCGTGAAGCGCCTGATCGACCCGGATGCCGTGCTGCTCCAGGGGGCTGCCGACCCCACCCGTCTCGCGATCCTGCGCCAGCTCGCCGCCTCGGACGACAGCATCTGCGCATGCGACTTCACGGCGTGCTGCGCGGTCGCCCAGCCCACGGTGAGCCACCATCTCAAGGTGCTCCGCGAAGCTGGCTGGGTCCGCTCGGAGCGTCGCGCCTCGTTCGTCTACTACTCGCTGCGGCCAGAGGCGCTTGAGCGCTTCAGCGCGATCGCGGGCGAGCTCGCGGGACCGGGCCTCATGCCCACGCAGCGTGCGACCCGCGCATCGCGGATCCTGCCTGTCGTTGAGGCTGGAACGACGAGTCCAGCCCGCCCCGTCCCCTCGACCACCTAGCTGGCCGGCGCCTCGATCGCATCCGACGTTGAAAGGACATTGTCCGCGGTGTCCAGCGCCGCGACCGCAACCCACGTCGCGTCGGCGGGCACAACCTCCGAGAGAATGGTCTCGAAGCCGGTGCGTGGGATGTCGGCGATCTGCCGCAGCTCACCGTCGGACGGTCCGGCAAGAAGCCGCCAGGTCGCGACACTCGTCGCGCCGTTCCAGCTCGCGTATGCGTTGATGCGGTGTTGGCTCGAGGTCACCGCGACCACGCGATCGATGACCAGCGCTGGCACTTCGGCAGGCAACCCGTTCCAGGCGGCTCGGAGGTCACGGTAGGACTGCTTGCCCGCCGGAAGGCTGGCATCGAGCACGACCCGGCCATCGCTCGTGAACTCCGTGAACACGGGTTGTGAGCCCCAGCCGACCAGCACATTTCCGTTCGGGAGGACCTGCATGTTGCCCTGGCTCGCGACCTCGAGCCCATCAGGGCGCACGTACTCGTGGACGAGGGTGGCGGTCATCGCGGTCTCATCGACCCGAAGCACGATGCCCCGACCCTGCTCGGGAGGTTTGCGGTCGTCGAAGATGGTGATCGTCCCGTCGCCCTGGCGACGGGCGTCGTGCTGCCAGCCGAAGTCGGCCCCGTCGCCCATGCGAAAGTCGCTCCGCTTCCCACCCAGGCGCCAGACGATCTGGCCGCTGGCACGGTCGATCTTGTAGACGGCGCACGTGTTGCGCGCCGACACCAGCAGGGTGCCGTCGGTGTCGACCTCGATCGAGTTGGAGTGGACGTAGTCGTAGACGCCTCCATCACCTTCCTGGGGCGGGTCGATGTAGGTCTCGTCGAGGGCGATGTGGTCCACGGAGTGCCACTCGAACAGGCGACGTCCGGTCGCAAGATCGATCTCGACCACGGCGCAGTCCATCACCTGCTTGGGGAGTGGAGGCGCGGATCCGGCCGGCGGTGCGACACCATGATCGACGAGGTACAGGGCCGTCCCCTGGGGAGTAACGACGAACTCGTGCAGGTCGGCGCCGCCACCGGGCGTTTGAACGCGAAGCACCTCCTGGTAGCTCGCGTCGACCATCACGAACTCGCCATCGCCAATACCGCCGTTGACGGTCCCCTCCCACCAGCACAGGAGCGGAGCGCCATCGAGCTGGACGACCTGGAGATTGGTCGTGTGGAGCCCATCCACGTTGACGGCGGCGTCCGGTCGCATCCAGACGAGGTCACCGGTCTCGTCGTAGATGGCCGGGCCGTCCTCCGCCTCGCCATTGTTGGGGGTCAACAGCAGGAGGCCGGGCGCCGTTTCCGAGGTTCGGGTGCGGACGAGGATGGCCGGGGGCGTGAGATCCGGGCGCGACCGGAAGGCCAATCTCGGGCCGGGCGGGGGCGGGGTCGGTGTGGGACCGGCATCGGGCGCTGGCGATGGTGTCGCGTCCGGCGAGACGGCTGGCCCCGCGGCCGCTGAGGTCGAGCCTGGCGTACCGGGCGGGGAAGCGGCAGGGGCCGGCGTCGCCATCAGCGAGCCGGCAACCTGGAGCCCGGTCGCGGTCACCACGGCGGTGCCGGCGACGAGGCCCGCGGACGCCAGCAGGGCGCGCCGGGAGATCCGCCGCTCCGCGGGAGGCTCTGACCGCGCCGCGGCGGTGCTCGCCTCCGGCTCGGCGATGGGCGCCTCCGGCTCGGCGATGGGCGCTGCCTCGGCGCCCGGCTCGGTGCCTGGTTGCGGCGGCTCCGGTGCCGCGGACAATTCCTGGTCGTTCGTCATGTCAGCACACTCCTGCGACGCCGTACGGTATCCGGATCGGGCGTCTCGTGCGCTGCCGTATCGACAGCGTGGCACCGACCGGTGTCCCGTCCCGGACAGGCCGTCCGGCCACCGACGTCGTGCGGGTCAGCCCTGACGGGTCCACCAGCCCCGGGTTCCAATCCGGGTGCGCGCTCGAACGGGGCGTGTTGCCGACGGGCCGCCGGGCGGTCCACCAGCCGGAGGCTTCGATGAGCGCAACCTGGGTCGCGATGACATGGCTCCACCAGGTGTCGATCGTTGCGCTCCTCGGGTACTACGCGGCCATGGCCGTGGTCGTGCTGCCGGCCCTCTCGAGAGCGCTCGACGGCGACGCGCTGGGGATCTCCATCGGCGCCATGGGCCGGCGCTCGCGGCCGCTCGTGCTGGCCACGATCGTCGTGTTCCTGGTGACCGGCACGTACCTGCTCGTGAGCGCCGGACGCTACGACGGCATCGGCAATGTGCTGGCCTCCACATGGACCGTCCTGCTCACGGTCAAGCATCTGGTGGTCCTGCTCATGCTCGTGATCGCCTTCGGCGTCGACCGTCTGTCGGTAGCGGTCGCCGAGACCGGTGATGACGGAGCGCGGCGGACAACGCTCGGGATGCTCGGACTCGCGGTCCAGGGAATGACCGTCCTCGGGCTGGTCGTCCTGCTGCTCACCGCCGCCGCTCAGGGGAGCTGAGGCCCCAGGAACAAGGGGCCGCTGGCGACCCGGCGACCCGGAGCCTCGCTCCCGGGCCCGCCAGTCGCTCGGGTCCCGTGGCGGTCCGCACACGGGGCGGCGTACGATCGTCTCGATGCAGCGGCGGACGTGGCTCCTCGTTCGATCGGCGCTGGTGGTCGTTGTCTCGCTCGCGGTGACCACGCTCGCCGTGGAGATCCTGGAGCACCGCTTCGGCGTCGCCGACGCATCCTCCCTGTACCTGGTAGCCGTCGTCCTGGGCGCGCTGGTCGTCGGTACCGGCGGAGCGATCGCGATCGCCGTCGGGGCGGTCGTGGTCTACGGATTCGTGTTCACGGAGCCGCGCTTCACGTTCACGGTCCACGACCCCGGCGTGTTGCTCAGCGTGCTGCTGCTCTTGTTCGTGGGGATCGTGGTCGGGGAGCTGGCAGCCCTCGAACGCGGCAGGGGCGATGCGGCGCGGGCGCGCGAGCACGAGGCACGGGCGCTGTTCGCGGTCAGCCGCTTGCTCGCCACGCGGTCATCGATGGCCGACGCACTGGCCCGGATCGTCCTCGAGCTGCGTACGGAGGCGGGGATGTCGCGGGTGTGGGTCTCGATCGGGCCCGACCCGGCATCCGAGCGTCCCGCCGCCGACACTGGCGACGGCCCGTCGCCGCCGCCGGCCATGCAATTCCGCGTCCTGCAGCGAACTCCCGCCGACGACCCGGCGTGCTGGGTCCTCGTGCAGCGGCCCGGCACGACATCCACGGCGCCACCGTCCGGGGCGGCGCCCGCGCCGGTCGACACCTTTCGGGTCCGGATCGAGGCGAGCGGCGACCTTCTCGGCTCGGTCTGGGCAGCGCGGTCTCGCGAGGTGGGCGAGCCGGACGTCACCGCGACCAGGCTGATGGCCGCGGCCGCTGACCAGATCGGCCAGGCGCTCACCCACGAACAGGCCGAGGAGCAGTCTCGGGATGCCGAGATTGCACGCCAGAGCGACAGTCTCAAGTCCGCGCTGCTCCAGTCGGTGTCACACGACCTTCGGACGCCGCTGGCGACGATCCGCGCGGCGGCCGGGAGCCTGCGGCCCGGGACCCCGCTGAGCGACGAGGATCGGCGAGCCAGCGCGGATGCCATCGAGCGCGAGGTCGAGCACCTGGACCGGCTCGTGGCCAACCTGCTCGACCTGTCGCGGATCGAGGCCGGTGCGCTCCGGGCCCGGCGTGACGTGTTCGAGCTGGACGACGCCCTGGCCCGGGCGATCGATCGCGCCCGAACCCGGCTCGGGTCGCGTCACCTGGAGCTGGACCTCGTCGCGACGCCGGTCGAGGTAGACCCCGTGTTTCTCGACGCCGCTATCACGAACGTGCTCGACAACGCGATCAAGTACACGCCAGACGGGGCACACCTGCGGGTGGCCGCACGGGAGAGGGCCGCCGGGCGCGTGCGACTCACGATCGAGGACGACGGCCCGGGCGTGAGCGACGAGGCATTGGCGCGCCTGTTCGAGAAGTTCTACCGTGCTCCCGGCGCGCCAGGCGGGTCGCGGGGTGGGTCTGGCATCGGGCTCGCGGTGGCGCGCGGCATGATCGAGGCGACGGGCGGTCGCGTGGGTGCTCGCCGAAGTGACCTTGGTGGGCTGGCGATCGACCTCGAGCTGCCGATGGCGACGCTTCCGGCCGAGCTCACGGCGGGAGAGGCTTCGTGACGGGGTCCAGGTCGATCGACGGCCGGCGATCAGACCGACGTGGCGGGGAGCAGCGGGCGGCAGGGCGACAGGCGGCCCCGGGCCCGACCATCCTGGTGGTCGAGGACGATGCGGAGACGCGGTCGGCGGTCGTGCGTGAGCTCGTCGCCGCCGGGTACGTGACCGTCGAGGCGGCCGACGGACGAACGGCCCTCGAGCGCTGGTCGGCCCGACGCCCCGACCTCGTGCTGCTCGATCTCGGACTGCCCGACATGGATGGCCTCCAGGTGGTCGCGGCGGTCCGCCGGGATACCGCGACGACGCCGATCGTGATCCTCTCCGGCCGCTTCGAGGAGCGAGAGAAGGTCGAGGCGCTCGATCGCGGTGCGGACGACTACGTGACCAAGCCATTCGGCGTGGATGAGCTGGCCGCGAGGATTCGCGTCGCCATCCGGCGGACGACGGGCGCCGCGGGCGACGTGACGGGGCGCGTCACCGCAGGCCCGTTGGTGCTCGACCCCGCGCGCCACGAGGTGCGCGTGGGCGATCGGCTGGTGGACCTGACGCCGCGCGAGTTCGAGCTGCTGCGGGTGCTGCTGACGCACCAGGGCCGTGTGGTCACCAAGGGCCGTCTGCTGCGGGCCGTCTGGGGCGAGGCCTACCAGGGGGCGGACAGCTACGTCTACGTCCACGTCAGCCAGCTGCGGCGGAAGCTCGCGGCGGCGGACCCGGGCGGCGACCTGGAGCGGCTGATCGTGACCGAGCCAGGGGTCGGCTACCGCGTCGGTGACCTGCCGCCCAGAGGAGCCTCGGCAACCTTAGGAAAACCTTAGGCCCCAGCGCCGCCCAGCGGCCCTCCGCCTCTTGGCGCCATGCTCGATCGTGAGGGCATGGAAACCCGGCCGGAATCGGCAAGGGAGACCGTCGAGCCGCAGTTCGACGGCGAGCTGCGGCTGCTCCGCGAGGCGATCCTGATGGTCGCCACCGGCGTGTCTCCGCACGTGACCGTCGCCGGGCTGCGTTTTGGTGACCGCATCGCCGCCGCCTCCGCCGCCATGGCGCTCGAGGGCGGGGTTCGCGTCTCACCGGTGCGCTCGGCGTCTGGCCGTATCGGCTTCTCCGTGGAGCGGTTGCAGCCACCCGCGTCGCGGCCCTCGACCCTGGTGACAGGTCGGCCGGCGCCCGCCCACCCGTGATCGCCGGACGTCGACCGCTTCGAGGACGGAAGGCAGGCGACCGGCGCGTCCGGGTGGAGCGGCCCCATGCCGCGTACTTCCGGTACACGGGTCCCAACCAGCTGGTCGCGAAGCCCACGGCCTCGGTGCCCCGGACACGCATGGGCCGGACGTTCTGGCGCGCCAAGGGCGCCCTGATCGGACGACCGCTGGCCAGCGAGGAAGAGGCCAGCGAGCGGCTCTCGAAGCGCAAGGCGTTGCCGATCTTCAGCTCCGATGCGATCTCATCGTCCGCCTACGCGACCGAGGAGATCCTGCGCGTGCTGGTGCTGGGTGGAGCGGCCGCGTTTCTGCTCAGTGTCCAGGTGGCCATCGCCATCACGGTCCTGCTGACGGTGGTCGCGCTGTCGTATCGCCAGGTCTGTCGGGCATTCCCGGGTGGCGGCGGAGCCTATGCCGTGGCCAGCCAGGAGCTCGCCCCCCTGCTCGGGCTGACCGCCGCGGCCGCGCTGCTCATCGACTACGTGATGACAGTCGCCGTATCGACCTCGTCGGCTGTCGAGCAGCTGATCTCGATCGCGCCCGACATCAACGACTACCGCGTGATCATCGCGCTCACCGCGATCACGCTGATCACCATCGCCAACCTCCGCGGGCTGCGTGAGTCGGGGAACATCTTCGCCGTTCCTACCTATCTGTTCGTGGGCATGGCGCTGCTGATTGTCGGGATCGGTGCCGCGCACATCGTGACGGGCACGGTGACCCCGGTGCCGCCGCAGCGCGAAGCCGTTCACCTTGGTACCCAGACGATCGGCGTTGTCCTGCTGCTCAAGGCCTTCGCCAGTGGCTCGGTCGCCCTGACCGGGACCGAGGCCATCGCCAACGGCGTGCCCGCGTTCAAGCCACCCGAGGCGAAGAACGCCGCCAACACGCTGGTCGCGATGGCCGTCCTGCTTGGGGTCCTGTTCATCGGGCTCACGGTGGTCGCCGACGCCTACCACGTCGTGCCGTCCGAGGAGGGAAGCGGCGGGCCAACGGTGATCGCCCTCGTCGCCCGGGTGGCGTTCGGGCACGGGACGCCGCTCTTCTACGTGTTCCAGCTCTCGACGGCTTTGATCCTGTTCCTCGCGGCCAACACCAGCTACAACGCGTTCCCGCGGCTGGCTGCGCTGCTCGCGGCCGACGGCTACATGCCGCGCCAGTTCGCGTTCCGTGGCGATCGCCTCGCCTTCAGCTGGGGGATCGTGCTGCTGTCTGGCGTGGCCTGCCTGCTGCTGTTCGCGTTCGGTGGCGTCACGACCCTGCTGATCCCGCTGTACTCGGTGGGCGTGTTCGTCTGCTTCACGCTGAGCCAGAGCGGGATGGTGCTTCACTGGCTGCGCCAGCGGGGGCCAGGCTGGCAATGGCGGCTGGGGCTCAACGCCGTGGGCGCGATGCTGACGCTGATCGTGCTGGGGATCGTGGTCTTCGAGAAGTTCGGGGGCGGTGCGTATCTCGTGGTCATCCTGATCCCTGTGCTGGTCGGGATCATGCTGTTCATCAAGCGTCAGTACGCCGCATCGCGACGCGAGCTGGCGATCCACGCCGACGCCGTGGTGCCGGAGCCCCGCCGGGCGCATCGCGCGATCGTGCCCGTGCCCGCCCTCAATCGGGCCGTGGTCCGGGCGATCAACGTTGGCCGGTCGATGTCCGAGGACGTCACCGCCGTGTACATCAGCGACGATGCTGATGCCTCGGCGCGGATGCGCAAGCGCTGGGAGCGCCAGGTGCCCGGGGTCCCGCTGGTCATCGTCGAGTCACCCTATCGGGCGCTGACGGGGCCGCTCATCGCGTACCTCGATGTGCTGGACCGCGCCTGGCCGCCCGGTCGACCGGCACCGATCACGTTCGTGATCGTGCCCGAGTACGTGGCGCGCCACTGGTGGGAGCGCGCTCTGTACAACCAGTCCGCCCGCCGTCTGCGGTCGGTGCTCCTGGGGCGCCCGCACACCGTGGTCGTGGACGTTCCGTATCGACGCGACCAGCTGCCGGGCGAGGACGAGCCGCGTTCCGTCGACCTGCCGTCGGAGGTCGTCTCGCTGGCGCAGGGCGCTCGCGAGGCCGATCTCCACCATCGCGAGGGGCCCGGGTACCAGCCGGCGTAGCGCCGACTCGATTGAGGCGCCGTCAGGCCGTTGTCACCGACGCCACCACCACCCCGTCCCGATCCGAGAACGAGGAGTCCTCGGCCGCGAGCAGCTCGCGCATCGGGACGTTGTCGGGTGCGAGCTCGGCGAGCAGGTGGTCCACGCGCTCGCCCTTCGCAACCTCGATCGCACCGCGCACGAGGTGCGCGCCGATGCCACGGCCCTGCCAGCGGTCGGCGACGCTCATCGTGAGCATCCGGTCGTTGGTCGCGTGCACCCGGGCCACTCGGGCGACGCCGACGATCTCGGGACCGTCGACGCCCTTCACCTCGGCCACCAGCGCGAACTGGCGGTCGTAGTCGGCGAAGCAGATACGGGTCAGGCGCTCGTGCGCGGTGCGCTCCGACAGCGGGCGGTCCTTGCCGTATCGGGCACGGACCGTTGCGTCTGACAGGCTCGCGTGCCACGCCGCGACCGCCGGCTCGTCCTCGGGGCGGATCGGGCGGACGGTGAACGGGACGGCGTCGTCCGTGGTCGCCTCATGGATGTACTCGTACGGGTAGGGGCGGATGGCGAGCCGCGGCAGATCGGCCTCGGCGACCGACGCCGGGTGGAGCACCACCCGGGCGTCCAGGGCGATGATCCGCTCCGGCGAGGCGAGCAGCGGGTTGATGTCGATCTCGGCGATTCGCGGCTGCTCGGCGACCAGCTCGCTGAAGCGAACGAGCAGGGCCGCCAGGACGTCGATGTCGACCGCCTTCCGGCCACGCACGCCGCGGAGCGCCTTGGCGATCATCGTCTCGCTGATGAGATGGCAGGCGAGGTTCGTGTTGAGCGGCGGCAGCGCGAGGGCACGGTCGCGGAACACCTCGACCAGCTGGCCGCCCATGCCGAACAGCAGCACGGGGCCGAACTGCGGATCGGGGCTGCTGCCCACGATCAGCTCGTAGCCGCTCCAGTTGATCATCGGCTGGATCGTGACGCCCTCGAAGTGCTCGGCGCCCGCCTTCTCGGTCACCGAGTCGCGGATCTGCTCGAACGCCTCCCGAACGGCGTCGGGATCACGCAGGTTGAGGACCACGCCGCCGACATCGGTCTTGTGGGTCACCGTCCGGCTGAGCAGCTTCGCCACCACGGGATACCCGATGTCCTCGGCCGCTGCGACGGCCTCGTCGGGGGTGGTCGCAAGCTCCGTGTCGGTGATCGGGACGCCGTACGCCGCCAGGACCTTCTTGCTCTCGTACTCGGTGAGCAGCGTGCGGCCCTCGGCTGCCACGTCGGCGATGATCGCGTCCACCTCCTCGCGGAACTCGCTGCGCTCGGGTGCGACCGGCAGGCGCGGCGTTTCGTAGAGCGAGCGGAGATTGGCGTCGTAGCGCCACAGGTGGTTGAACAGCACGCACGCCGTGTCGGGGTAGGCAAACGTGGGGATCCCCGCCTCGCGCAGGATTGCCGCGCCCTCAGCGACCTCCTCGCCGCCCATCCATGACGCGAGGACGGGCTTGCCCTCGATGCGGGCATGCTCGATGAGCGCCTTTGCGGTCGCCGTCGGGTCGGTCATCGCCTGCGGTGTGAGGATCACCAGCAGCCCGTCCGTCGAGGGGTCGGACGCGGCCACCTCGAGGGCCTGGGCATATCGCTCGGGCGGCGCATCGCCGATGATGTCGATCGGGTTGTTGTGGCTCCACACCGCGGGCAGGACCGCGTTGAGCCGCTCCATGGTCTCGGGTTTGAGCTCGGTCAGCTCGCCGCCTCCGCCGATCAGGGCGTCGGTCGCGATGACGCCGGGACCGCCGGCGTTGGTCACGATGGACAGGCGCCGGCCCTTCGGTCGGGGTTGCTTGGCCAGGATCTCGGAGATCTGGAACAGCTCGCTGATCTTCTCGACACGGAGGACGCCGGCCCGCCGGAAGGCCGCGTCGAGAACGTCGTCGGACCCGGTCAGCGATCCGGTGTGCGACGCCGCCGCCTTGGCCGCCTGGGCGGTCCGCCCTGGCTTGATCACGATGATCGGCTTGGTCAGCGCAACCTCGCGCGCAGCGGACAGGAAGGCCCGTGCGTCGCCGATGGTCTCCATGTAGATGACGATGCTGTCCGTGTTCGGATCGTCGCCCAGGTAGTCGATCGCATCGCCCCAGCCGACATCGAGCATCGAGCCCAGGGAGACGATCGACGAGAAACCGACGTCCTCGAGCGTCGCCCAGTCGAGGATCGCGGTGAGCAGCGCGCCCGACTGCGAGATGAAGCCCACGCGGCCAGGGTTGGCGATGCCCGCGGCGAACGTCGCGTTCATATGCTCGACCGGGTTCATGACGCCCAGGCAGTTGGGCCCCACCACCCGGATCCCGTGGCGGCGGGCGGCCGCGAGCACCTGGCTCTCGAGCTCGACGCCTTCGGCCCCCACCTCCTTGAACCCGGCGCTGATGATGATCACGCCCTGGACGCCCGCCTGGCCGCACTCCTCGACCAGGCCCGGCGCCGTCTTTGCCGGGGTGACGATGACGGCCAGGTCCACGGGCTCGTCGATCGCGGCCACCGACGAATAAGCCTTGACACCGAGAATCGCCGGTCGGGTCGGGTTGACCGGATAGACGGTGCCGCCGAACGGCGACGACAGCAGGTTCCAAAGGATCGTCCGGCCCACTGAGCCGGGCTTCTCCGTCGCTCCGATCACGGCGATCGAGCGGGGGTGGAAGATCGCGTCGAGCGGCCGGCGCCGGCTGCGCAGGATGTCGCTGGTGGGATCGGGTGTGGGGGCGATCACGGCCATCGGGGTCCTCGAACGAGCTGGAGGCGCGGAGTGCGGGGTTGATGCGATCCCTAGGGTCCACCCGACCGGAGTCGACCGCAACGGGCCGTGTGGCGTCGAGTTCGGGTGACTGGCCCGTCGCGGAGGGGCCATCGGCCGGGTCTCCGGTGGGCCGGAGCTCTCGACGATCCTCGTCCGGCGGCTCGGCCGGGCCGCTCTTGTCCGGTGTCGACCCAAGATGCCCGTGTCAGCCGTCGACCGTGAGCGAGCCCTTCATCCCCGCTTCCTCGTGGCCCGCGATCAGGCACACGTACGTGTAGCTCCCGGGCTCGAGGGTCACCGTCAGGTCGCGGGTGAGGCCGGGGACCAGGCCCTCGACCTCGTCCACGACCCTCCCATCGACGTCGAGGATCTCGAACTCGTGCTCGATGGTCCCCGTGTTCGTGACGGCGAAGGTGACCGGGCCCGCCCCGACCTCGACCGTCGAGGGATCAAACGCGTACTCGAAGGCGGAGATCTGCACAACCGGCGCCGCTGAGGCTGCCGATCCGGACGTGGATCCGCCGCACGCGGCGATTCCGATCGCCAGCAGCAGGGCGAGCGCCGCCGCGACAGCCTGAAGCGGGAGGGGCATGGATCGTTCCGGCAAGGTGCGTCGGTGGGGGCTCAGCTCGTGGCCACGACACGGCGCCGCAGGCTCGGTCGCCCGACGACGAACAGCGTGAGCACCGGGATGAGATACAGGAGGTAGGCAAGAACCTCGAGGGGCGTGGGCTGTGAGCGGTACCCGAACAGGCCGCGAAGCACGTTGCCGAGCGGCGTCGAGTCGGGCAGCACGCCGTTGAGGTTGTAGGCCGTTCCGCTGTTGGCGATCAGGCCGGCCTCACCCAGCGCACCGACCGCGAACGCGACCAGCCCGGCCGCGACGAAGATCAGCACGACACCGGTGACGGTGAAGAACTGGCGCAGGTTGACCCGAGCTCCGCCGACGAAGATCGCCACCCCGACGCCGATCGCGGTGGCCAGGCCGAGCAGCCCGCCGATCAGCGTATCGACGCCCGCGCCCGCGGATGTGATGACGGCCAGCAGGAACAGCACGGTTTCGAGCCCCTCCCGGGCGACAGCCACGAACGCGAGCCCGACCAGGGCCATCGCACCACCCGTGCTGATCGCCGAATCGACGCCGTTCTCCAGCTCGCCCTTGAGCGCCCGGCCCTGCCGGCGCATCCAGAACAGCATCCAGGTGAGGACAGCCACCGCTGCCAGCCCGGCAAGACCCTCGAGCGTCTCCTGCACGACGACCGGCAGTCGCCCGACGGTCGCGACGACGACGATGCCGACCACGACCGAGAGCCCGACAGCGGCCGCGACGCCCCCCGCGACCATGGGAAGCATGTCGCGCCGCCCGATGCGTGCCAGGTAGGCAGCGATGATGCCCACGATGAGCGCGCCTTCGAGGCCCTCGCGCAGCATCAGGAAGTAGGTCGGGATCATCCGGGACGCGCTCCGTGGTCAAAGGTGGTTGGCGCCACGATACAGGGTTTCTTGTCCCTTGTGAACAAGGCGCCCTGTCGCGCCCGGCAGGCCCTTCCCGGGCCCGGGTCCGGGCCGGTACCCGCGCTACGATGGGCTGGACATGAGTGCCGTTGTCGCCCATCTCCGGCCGCTGATCCGATGAGGAGGGACCACGACCGGACACCCTGACCCGACCGAGCTCGGCGAGATCCTGCTCGCGGAGCTGCCCTGGCTCGTTCGCCTCGCAACGCGCCTGACCCGCGACGTCGATGCCGCGGAGGACTGCGCCCAGGAGACGCTGGTGGCCGCCTGGCGACGCTATGACCAGCTGCGAGATCCCGCCGCGCTGCGTGGCTGGTTGCGTCGCACCCTCGTGAACCGGATCATCGACCGCTCCCGAGCCCATCACGACGAGCTTGACATCGCGGCGGTCGAGCAGGAGTGGGCGGACGACGCGTGGACCGTGACTCCGGAGCGGGTCCTGGAGCGGGCCGAGCTGCGGGACGATCTCGAGGACGCGCTCGCGCGCCTGCCGGTCATCCTGCGCGTGCCCGTCGTGCTGCATGACGCGCTGGGATGGACCGGGCCCGAGATCGCCGATGCGCTTGGGATCGGTCTGCCCGCCGCCAAGCAGCGGCTTCGTCGCGGCCGGATGATGCTCGTGAGCGCCCTGGCCGCCGACGACGCCCGCCGCCGGGCGAGCCTCGCGCAGCCGCTGCGCTGCTGGCGGGCGCGGCGCCATGTGTCGGCCTACCTGGACGGCGAGCTCGACCCCGCCACGAGCACCGCGGTCGAGACGCACCTCGCGTCGTGCCCCACGTGTCCACCGCTGTATGCGGCGCTCGTCGGCGTTCGGGCCCGAATGGAGGGCCTGCGCGATCCGGACTCGGTGATCGAAGCCGCCGTCTCGGAGCGGATCAGGTCGCGGCTGGGCGGACTGGAGCGATCGCGAGCCTGACGCACGCTCCGGCCGAGCGTGGGCTGGTGGTGATGGACGCACAACGTGTGCGGTCAGGCAGACGGCGGCCCCGCGTCGATGCGCTGCTCCAGGGTGTCGAGCGAGGTGTCGGACCAGTTCGCCTCGACCCACCAGGTCGCGCCCGCCTCCTCGTACGCCTGGGCAGCGGCCGCGGCCGCTGCCGGCTCGATGCCGGGCGTGGCCCCGTCCACGATCACCTCGAACGGTCGCGCGTCGGGCTGGCCTGCCGCGCCTGCCCGGGCACGCTCGACGCGCAGCCAGGCGGTGACGTCTGTCAGCACGGCCGGATTCATGCCCGGCTCGTCCTCCGTGTCTGCCACCTGCACCACGATCCCGTCCCAGCGGGCCGCTCGACGCATTGATCGCGCGTGCGGCCAGGCGCCGACGACCCAGATCGGGATCCTCGGGCGCTGGACCGGCGTGGGCCGGAAGGTCATCGGGTCAAAGCGGTAGTGGACGCCCGCGAACCCGAACGACGTGCCGGACCACAGGCCATCGAGGATGGCCAGCGTCTCGTCGAGGCGCTCGGCACGCGTGCGGGCATCGACGGACTCGCCCACGTTGCCAAAGCCGGCATCGTCGGTTGCGCCCAACCCGACGGGCAGCACCAGGCGCCCACCGGACAGGATGTCGAGCGTGGCTGCCTCGCGGGCGAGCTTCCATGGGCGGCGCCGTGCCGGCGCGAACACGATCGCGCCCAGCGTCACCCGTTCCGTACGCATGGCCATCGCGGCGAGCAGGATCCACGGGTCGTGCATCGGCTCGCTGCCGATCGCAATCGCGTCGAAGGTGAACACGCCGTCCCAGCCGGCGGCTTCGGCGCGGGCCGCCAGGTCCCCGGCTCTGCGGGGACCACCGGCGGTGAGCACGATTCCGTAGCGCATCGCTGCCATGATGGGCCAAGCGGTGTGGTCCGGCCGACTCGGAGCGCTCGTGCCAGATCGGAGCCATCCGGACCGCCAGGTACGGGAGTCCTGCCGGTCGGCGCGCCAGCCGAACCGATGGCATCCTCAGCCCCTGACATTCGGCCTCCCGTCGGAGATCCCACATGCGAACGTGCTCCCGAGTGCTCGCCGCCGGCTCGCCCGTGGAGGGCTGGTGACCGGGCAGCCAGTGACGCCGTCGAGCGGACAGCCGGCGCCGTCCGTTGCCGGATCGTCCACGCCGCCCCCGTCAGAGCCGCTCGCGCGGCCTGCTGATCGGCAGGCCCTCCTGGCTGGCGTCGTCGCACTGCTCGTGCTGGGCCTCGTCGCCGCGGGCCTGGTCGCGCTGGTGCTTGGCTCCGGAGGCGGTGGGGCCGGCCCGCAGCCCCTCGCTCGGACTGCCTACGCAGCCGCGCAGGTGACCCCCGCGCCACCGCTCGAGCTCACAGATCAGAACGGACAGCCCTTCTCGCTCAGCACACTCCGTGGGCGCCCCGTGCTGGTGTTCTTCGGCTATACGCACTGCCCCGACGTCTGCCCGGCCAATGTGGGCGTCATCAATGAGGCGTTGTCGCAGACTCGCCCCGGTCCGCGGGTGGTGCTGGTGACGGTGGACCCGGAGCGCGACGGCGTTCCGGCCATGAAGTCGTATCTGCGCTACCTGCCAACCGCCTATGTCGGGCTGACCGGCACGCCCGATGCGATCCGGCGCAACGCCGATGGCTGGGGGGTGCAGTACGCGCGGATCGACGAAGGCACCTCCGATGGATACGGGATGGCCCACACCGCGGACATCTTCCTGGTGGACGCCCAGGGCCGCATGCGAGCGCGCTTCCCGTTCGGCACCGAGCCGAGCTCGATCGCCAGCGCCCTGGCGCAGCTCCTCGCCGAGTCGCCGGTGGCCCTCGATCCCACGGCGGATCCGGCGGTGACCGCCGCGACGCAGGCACCGGCCACCCAACCGGCGGCGCCGCCCAACGCCGCGCCCTCGGGTCTCGCTCACGCGCCGGCGAACACGGAACCCCAGAGCACGACCGTGCCCGCGGCCGATGGTGCGACGGCGCCTCCTCGCGGATCCACCTCCGGCGGCCCGCCCGGCCCCCTGACGGTCACGGTTCTGTCCACCGCGATCTGGGCGGGCGGGCACACGCCGCTCGCGCTGTCCATCACCGATGCCGACGGTCGGGAGCTGGACGGCACGGTCCCTGTCGTCGCGCGCGTTGTCGGCGTGGACGGCAGCCCGCTCGGGGCCGACGTGCCGGCCGTCGCGGTTCGACCCATCGGCATCACCCTCGTCTCCTTCGTGGCCACGCTGGACATCCCGACGGCCGGGCGCTGGCGCGTCGATCTCACGGCAGCAAACGGCGCCGTGGGCTCGGTTGATGTCACCGCCCTCGACCCGGGCAACACGGCCCCGCTGGGCGCCCCGGCCCCCGACGTCCGCACCCCCACGCTGACCGACGTGAACGACGTCCTGCTGGCGGTGAGCACCCTGCCCCAGGCGGACAGGCGCTTCTACCAGGCGTCCACCTCGGACGCCCGGGCAGCCGGGCGACCGTACGTGCTCGTGCTCGATTCGGCACGGTTCAAGGTGACCCAGGTCTGTGGCAGCGCTCTGTCGATGGCGTTCTACCTGCTCGATCGGTGGAACGGCCGGGTCACGTTCGTTCACCAGGAGCCGTTCGTGTACCGGATCGTGACCGACGAACCGGTGCTGTCGGGCGACCTGTCGGATCCACCGCTGACGGCGAACGCGCAGGCGTTCGGGCTGGGCGACGCGACCTGGCCCGCGACCAACATGCCCTGGGTGTTCGTGGTCGACGGCCAGGGGATCGTGCGTGCCAAGTACAACGGGATCGTGGGCAGCCGTGACGTCGATCTGATCCTGAGCCTGATCACGGGCGACGGCGTGATCAGTGGATGACTGTGGCGCCACGGCGCGATAGCGTAGACGCATGATCCCGCGACGTGACGGCCGGCCCATCGGCGTCGGCATCCAGCTACCCGAGGTCGAGCGCGAGGTGCGCTGGCCGGAGCTGCGTGCCATGGCCAGGCTGGCCGAGGACGTGGGTGTCGACTCGCTGTGGCTGGGCGATCACCTGCTCTACCGGTATCCGTCCGGCGAGACACGTGGACCGTGGGAGGCCTGGACCACGCTCGCCGGACTGGCGGAGGCGACGGAGAGAGTGACGCTGGGCCCGCTCGTCGCGGCGACCGCGTTCCATTCCCCGTTCATGCTCGCCAAGCTGGCCGCGACCGTGGACGAGATCTCGGACGGCCGCCTGGTGCTCGGATTGGGTGCCGGCTGGAACGACACCGAGTTCGCGGCTCTTGGCGCACCGTTCGACCATCGCGTGTCGCGGTTCGAGGAGTCGTTCACGATCGTGCGCACGCTGCTGCGTGACGGCGAGATCGACTTCGATGGGCGGTGGTTCACGGCGCGCGACGCGGTGCTCCGGCCGCGGCCGGCTCGTGTCGGCGGTCCGCCGCTCCTCATCGGCTCGAACGGGGATCGCATGCTTGCCGCCACCATCCCGTTCGTGGACGCGTGGAACTCCTGGTATGCCGACACCGGCAACGCGCCCCACGGCGTGGCCGCCCTGCGCCAGAAGGTCGACGCAGCAGCTCGCGAGGCCCATCGCGATCCGGCCGAGATCGAGCGCACGGTGGCGGTCCTGGTCCAGCTGCCAGGTGGCACCGGTCGCATCTCGGCGGATGAGGGTGCGCGCCCGGCGGTCGTGCCGCTCAGCGGCCCGCCTGAGGCGCTCGCGGCCGAGCTACGCGCGTACGCGCGCGCGGGCATCGGCCACGTCCAGCTCGTCATCGACCCGATCACGGCGGCATCCATCGAGGCGCTCGCCCCGATGCTCGAGGCGCTCGACGCGGGCGGGCCTGCGTAGGTGCCCGCGTAGGTCAAAGGGCGTTCCAGTGGTGGCGACGGGGGGTTCGCCACGCAGGTGCCGCGTGCTAGCATCCGCGACCCAGCGCCGCTTCGATCGGCCCCTGCATCGATCGCACACCAGCGGCCGTCCCAGCGCGGAGGCGGGCATGCAGCCTTTCGTCCCCGTCGCAGCCGGGCCATCCGGGCAGCCCCCGTGGAGCCGGCCGATGCGACAGGCTCCCCGATGAGCGAGCGGGCCCGCGTCATGAGCCGCCAGAACCGGGGCACCCACGAGCTCTCCGACCTCGACAAGCGGATCATCGAGCACCTTCAGGAGGACGGGCGGCGTCCCTACACGCAGATCGCCACCGAGCTCGGCGTGTCCGAGGCCGCGGTCCGTGCCCGGACCAACCGGCTGATCGAGAAGGGCATTCTTCAGGTCGTCGGTGTCACGGACCCGCTCAAGCTGGGGTTCCAGGTGTGGGCGATGATCGGCGTGCGGGTCGAGGCCTCGCGCCTGATCGAGGTCGCCGAGGAGATTGCCAGCTTCGCCGAGACCGACTACGTGGTGGTCACCGCGGGCAGCTACGACATCCTGGTCGAGGCGGTTGCCGAGGACAACGACGCGCTGCTCGAGTTCCTGTCCGGGCGCCTGCGCAAGATCCCGGGCGTGCGCGAGACCGAGACCTTCGTCTACCTGCGGCTGATGAAGCAGAACTACCAGTGGGGCACCCGCTGACGGCGGTTCAGCGCCGGCTGACCGTGGTGCACCGCGCGCCGACGCCGGGCGCATCGACCGGGCGTCGAGCCGGCGATCGCCGCTGCCCGGTGTAGCATCCGCCGCGTGACCAGCGAGCGCCGGCGACCGGGCCTCTCCACGCGCGCCATCCGTGCCGCCTCGCGCGTGCCCGAGGTGCGCCAGGTCCCGACCGCGGTCCCCATCTACCAGACGGCGACGTTCGCGGCGGGCGATGCCGAGGAGCTCGCGGCGGTGCTCACCGGCGAGCAGCCGGGCTACGCCTACAGCCGGATCGACAATCCCACGGTGACGGCGCTGGGAGACGCGGTCGCCGACCTCCACGGCGCCGAGCGGGGTCTCGCGCTGGCCACGGGGATGGCCGCGATCCACGCTACCTTCCTGTCGCTGCTCCGCGCGGGTGACCGGCTGCTGCTCGGCCAGGTCGGGTACGGCACGACCCGGACGCAGGTGGACGCGGCCTTCGGCCGGCTTGGCGTGGACGTGGGTGACGTGGACACGACCGACCTCGAGGCCGTGGACGCGGCGCTCGCGGCCCGGCCGACGCGCGTGCTCCACGTCGAGACGATCGCAAACCCGACCTGCGTGCTGGCCGATCTGCCGGCGCTCGCCGAGCTCGCCCACCGGCACGGGGCGCTGCTGACGGTCGACAACACGTTCGCGTCGCCGGCGGTCTGCCGGCCGCTCGAGCATGGCGCCGATCTGGTCGTCGAGTCGGCGACCAAGTATCTGTCGGGCCACTCGGACGTGATGGCCGGCGCCGTCGTCGGGTCGCGCGACCGGATTGCGGCCGTGCGCTCGGCCCAGATCGATACCGGGGCATCCCTCGGCCCGTTCGCCGCCTTTCTGGTGATGCGCGGGATCGCCACTCTGGCCGTCCGCGTCGAGCGTCAGGCGCGGTCCGCGGCGGCGCTCGCGGCCCTGCTCGATGATCGCGATGGGGTCGCTCGTGTCCTGTACCCGGGCCTGGCGAGCCATCCGCAGCACGCGGTCGCGAAACGGATCCTCGATTGCGGCGGGGCGATGCTGGCCGTGGAACTGGCCGGCGGTCGGGAGGCGGGCCGGGCGTTCTTCGACGCGCTGCGGATCCCGGAGCGCACCGCGAGCCTGGGCAGCGTCCACACCATGGTCGTCCATCCGCCGACGTCGTCTCACCGCGCGCTCGACGCGGCAGCACTGGCCCAGGCGGGGATCGCCGAAGGGCTGCTGCGGGTCTCGGTCGGCCTCGAGGACGAGGCGGATCTTCTGGACGACTTCGTGCAGGCGCTGAGCGCGGCCCAGGCCGCAGCCGCGATCGGCTAGGGCGGGGTTCGTGGCAACCATCGCCGTCCGCAGCCCTGCGCGGCCGTCGCCCGGCCCGCTTGCCCGGGTCGGCACCGCCGTCTGGGGCCTCCTGACCTCGGTCGACTTCGCGGTCATTCAGATCATCGTGCTCGGGCTGCTTGCCGTCGTCGGCATGACGCTCCACCAGCTGCCGGATTTCGCGTTCCGGTCGGCGACCGACTACGCGAACGAGATGGACAAGCTGCACGCGACCTACGACCCCGTGCTGGGCACCGGCGTCGTCACCGCGCTCGAGCGGCTGCAGCTGTTCCACGTCTTCAGCTCGATCTGGTTCAGCGTCGGCCTGGTCGTGCTGATCCTTTCGATCGTCGCCTGCACCATCGACCGGATGCCCCGGCTGTGGCGGCTGTCGGCCGACATCCGCGTGGTGCAGCCCGACCCGTTCTACGATCCGACCCTTCCGGAGAGAGCGGTGGTGACCGGGCTGCAGGCGGACGCGGTCGAGGGCGTCCTGCGTCGGAACAGGTTCCGCATCCGACGCGAGGACGTGGGCGCCTTCAGCTACCTGTACGGCGATCGCAATCGCTGGACGAAGCTCGCCACGCTGCTCACCCACGCCGGGCTCGTCCTGTTCCTGGTTGCGGCAGCCGTCACGACCCGGTTCGGCGATGAGCAGGGACTGGTGGTTGCCGACGGCGAATCGCTGACCGTCCAGCCCATCGGCACCCCGGGTCTGCTCCTGGTGCGCAACCTGGGCTTCGAGGCGCCCGGGTTCAGCACCGGGCATCCGACCGACTTCACCACCCACCTGGCCGTCTACCAGGACGGCCAGCAGATCGCGGACAAGGTCATCCGCGTCAACGACCCGCTGACCGTCGCCGGCTACACGTTCCATCAGAACGGCTTTGGACCTGCACCCGACGTCGTCATCCGCGACAGCGCCGGGCAGCCACTGTGGTCGGGGCCGATCCCCATGACCGATGAGGCTGCCGGCTTCCCGTTCGCCGAGTTTGCCGTCCCCGGCCGCGCGGTGGCGCTCCAGCTGCTGCTCCAGCGGCAGTCCGACGGGACCGGGCTCCTGGTCGTGCTTCCGTACCAATCGGTGGGCACCAACCCCGACGGCTCGGACAACGTGCAGGGTCTGCAACCGGTCGCCCTCGCTCAGGGCGAGGCGACCGTGCCTCCGGGAACCGACTTCTCAGTTGAGCTGCGCGGGTTCTCCGACTACACGCTGCTGATCGCCAAGCGCGACCCGGGGCAGGGGATCGTGTGGGCGGCGTTCCTGTGCCTGATCGCCGGCATCGTCATCACGTTCTGGATGCCACGCCGGCGGATCTGGGGCAGGCTCGACCCAGACGGGCGGCTGGCGATGGTCGTGCGCGTCGATCGCTACGTGGACGTGACCCGGGAGTTCGGCCGGGTGCTGTCAGACCTCGTTGCCGCACGCTCTGGCGGGGCGCCGGCCGAACAGGGCTCGCCCGCTGCCGAACCTCACTCGCATGCGGTCGTCCCGGGGCCGCCCGCACCTCCCCCGCCCGAATGACCACCCTTGCCGAGGTGCTGGGGGCGCTCCAGCCCGGCGCGACCATCACCGGTGACGTGGACCGGGACGCCGGCCCGGATGCGCCCCATGTCGGCTGGGTCCGCGTCCTCCGCGCGCGCGTTCCGGCCCTGGACGTGCTGGAGCCCGCGGACCTCGTGATCGTGCCAGCGGCGGCGATAGCCGTGGTGGCGCCTGGCCCGGCCGACGTGCGGGATCTCGTCCAGACACTGTCGCGGAGCGGAGCGTCGGCCCTGCTGCTCGTACCCGCGGGGGACGCGGCCGGGCCGGCCGTCTCTTCGGCGCGTGACGTGCTCGCCGAGGCCGCGACCGCGGCCGCCGAGGCAGGAATCCCCGCAGTGCTCGTCGAGGGTCCCGACCCCGGCACGCTCGAGCGACGGCTGATCGGATTTCTGGTCGATCGGCGCGGGGAGCTCGAGCGACAGGCAGCCGGCCTCGAAAGCGACCTCGCGCAGCTCGCGATGGCCGGCCGCGGGCTGGACGCGCTGACCGCCGCGATCGGGGGCTTCCTGCGCCGCGCGGTGGCGATCGAGGGCAAGCGCTCCGATGCGCTCGCGGTCCACGCCCCGGCCGACGTGCCCGGAACCGCGGCAGCGGTTGCCGCGTACCTCGCGCGACCCTTGAGCACCGGCCGGCGAGTGCCACTGCCCGGGACCCCCGGCGACAGCACGCCGGCCGGCTGGCTGGTGCTCCTCGGCGATCACCCGCCGGGCGACCTCGAGACGATCGCCACCGAGCGGATCGCGCCCCTGCTGTCGCTTGAGCTGGTGCTCGAGGCGCAGCTCCGCCGGGCCCGAGACGAGGCGGGCCGGGGCGAGGCGCTGCCGACGGATGGCCCGCCATGGGTCGTGCTCGTCGCCCGCCAGCTCGATCCCGGGCCAGACCAGCCCGGTCGCGAGGAGCTGCGGCGCGAGCTGCGGTTCCGGTTCGCCGCCCGCCGGTTGTCCCTGCGGGGCACCAGTGAGAGCCTCGAGCTGCGCGCGATCGCCGCGCTGGAGGACGGTGACCCGCTCGGTCTCCGGATCGCGGGCCGGATGGCGGAGTTCCTGGGTCGGACGGTCGCATTGTCTCGTCCGTTCGACGACCCGACCGGGCGACCCGGCCAGGAGGCCGCCGCGCGGGCCACGCTCGAGGTGGTCGAGCGTCTCGCCGAGCCGCCGGCGATCGCTCGCGCGGACCGGACGCCCGCGTACCGGCTGCTTGCGGCACTGGGCAACCTGCCCGACGACCGTGTACAGGCGACCGCACTGCTCCAGCCACTCCTCACCGGTCGTCCCGCGAGCGTGCGCGAGCGGCTGGCGACGCTGCGTGCCGTCCTCGACCACGGGGGTGCGGGTGAGGCTGCCGCAGTCCTGGGAATCCACCGCAACACCCTCGCGTACCGGGTTCGCAACCTGGAGTCCACGACCGGCTGGGACCTGGCCGATCCGGATCTGCGGCTCGCGCTCGCGGTCGCCGTGCGCATCGTGCAATCTGCACAAGCTGAAGCCCCCTAGACGCTGCGTTTCGCCGTCTCGGTACTCCCTCGGCACAACTAGACTCGACCCGACCGCCGCGGGTAGGTGGATCAGCAACGCACGTTGATGCTGCCGGCACAACGTGGGCAGCCGAGATCTGACCCAGGCGAGGGCCGGGCTCCAGCCGGCGTGTCGGCAGTGGGCGGAGGACGGCAGTGGCGATTCCGGAGCAGACCGACATCGAGCTGATCGAGGCCGCGCGGGCAGCCGGCATCCGGTTCGTTCAGCTCCAGTTCACCGACATCCTGGGCGTCGTCAAGGCGGTCACCATCCCCATCCACCAGCTCGAGGGGTCGGTGGCTCACGGCACCTGGTTTGACGGCAGCTCGATCGAGGGCTTCACGCGGATTGCGGAGTCCGACCAGTACCTGCAGCCCGACATGAGCACGTTCACGGAGATCCCGTGGCAGCCGGGCAGCGGCCCGCGCGGCACGGCCCGGGTGATCTGCGACGTGTTCACGCCGCGCGGCGAGCCGTTCGCCGGCGACCCGCGATACGTGCTGCGGCGCCAGACAGAGCGCGCCCGGAAGCTGGGGTTCGTCGTCAACACCGGACCCGAGCTCGAGTTCTTCCTGTTCCGTCGTGACGAGCAGGGCGACATCACGCCCCTGCCTCACGACGAAGCGGGCTACTTCGACTTCTCGACCGACCTCGCGCAGGAGGTTCGTCAGGACATGGTCGACGCGCTCGAGGCATTCGGGATCCGTGTCGAGGCCGCGCACCACGAGGTCGCCGAGGGCCAGCACGAGATCGATTTCGAGTACGCGGACGCGCTCAAGACCGCCGACAACGCCGTGACGTTCAAGTTCGCGCTCAAGGCCATCGCGCAGCAGCACGGGCTGTACGCGACCTTCATGCCCAAGCCGATCCACGGGAGAAACGGGTCAGGCATGCACACCCACCAGAGCCTTTACTCGATTGCCGATGGGCGGAACGCGTTCGCCGACTCGTCGTCGCCGTACGGGCTGTCCGAGGTCGCGAAGTCGTACATGGCCGGGATCCTCGCCCACGCACGCGGGATGATCGCCGTGCTCGCGCCGCTCGTGAACAGCTACAAGCGGCTGGTGCCGGGCTACGAGGCCCCCACCTACATCACCTGGGGTCGGACCAACCGCTCGGCGCTCATCCGGGTCCCGATGATCTCGCCCGGAAAGTCGATCGAGGGCACCAGGTGCGAGGTCCGTTGCCCGGACCCCTCGTCCAACCCCTACCTCGCATTCGCCGCGATGATCGCGGCCGGGCTCGACGGTGTCGAACGTGGCCTCACTCTCCACGACCCGGTCGAGGAGTCGCTGTTCGAGATGGATTCCAACCGCATCACCGAGAAGGGGATCGGGCAGCTGCCCGGCACCCTGGGTGACGCGATCGACGAGCTCGACAAGGACCCCGTGATCTGCGAGGCGCTGGGCGACCACGTCCTGTCCCACTACGTCTCGGCCAAGCGTGCCGAGTGGGACGAGTACCGCACCCGGGTGACCCAGTGGGAGCTCGACCGCTACCTCGAGGCGTTCTGACGCATGTCGACCGGACCACCAGGCAGCAGGGCAGGAGACACATGACCGCACGATCCACCGCCATCCAGACCATCGCCAACCACAAGGTCGAATCCGTCGAGGAGTACCAGGAGCACGGCGGTGCCGACATCTTCGGCGAGTACGTGTTTACGGGTGCGGTGCAGCGGCAGTACCTGGCGAAGCCCATCTATGAGCGTCTGCGGCGGACCATCGAGGGCCTCGAGCCGTTCGAGCCCGCCATCGCGGACGCCGTCGCACACGCGGTGAAGGAGTGGGCCATGGCGCACGGCGCCACCCACTACACGCACTGGTTCGTGCCCATGACCGGTTCTACGGCCGAGAAGCACGACTCGTTCCTGGCGCCCACCGGCGAAGGCCGAACCATCGCCGAGTTCAGCGGCAAGAACCTCATCCAGGGCGAGCCGGACGCATCGTCGTTCCCGTCGGGCGGCATCCGCGCCACGTTCGAGGCCCGCGGCTACACCGCCTGGGACGTGACCAGCCCGATCTTCCTCCAGGTCGAGCCCAACGGGGTCACCCTCACGATCCCAACCGGATACGTCTCGTTCACGGGTGAGGCGCTGGACCACAAGATCCCGCTGCTGCGCAGCCAGGAGGCGTTGGGCAAGCAGGCGCTTCGGGTCCTGCGCTGGTTCGGCAACAAGAAGTCCCAGCGCGTGTTCACCACCATCGGCCCTGAGCAGGAGTACTTCCTCATCGACCGCCGCCTGGCCGAGCAGCGCCCCGATCTCATCCTCACCGGCCGCACCCTGTTCGGTGCCCCGTCGCCCAAGGGCCAGGACCTCGAGGACCAGTACTTCGGCCCGATCCGCGAGCGGATCCTCGCGTTCATGATGGATCTCGACCGCGAGCTGTGGCGCCTCGGCATCCCGGCCAAGACCCGCCACAACGAGGTCGCGCCGGCCCAGTTCGAGATGGCGCCGGTGTTCGAGGCGACCTCGGTCGGCTCCGATCACAACATGATCGTGATGCAGACGATGCGCAGGCTCGCGCCCCAGCACGGGCTCGCGTTCCTGATCCACGAGAAGCCGTTCGCGGCCATCAACGGATCGGGCAAGCACAACAACTGGTCGATGGCCACCGACGACGGCGAGAACCTGCTCGACCCGGGCACCGACCCCCACAGCAACGCGCAGTTCCTGGCGTTCCTGATCGCCATCATCCGGGCTGTCAACACGCACGCCGATCTCGTCCGGGCGAGCATCGCCGACGCTGGCCAGGACCATCGCCTTGGGGCCAACGAGGCGCCGCCCGCGATCATGTCCATCTTCCTCGGCTCGCAGCTCGAGGACGTCATTGCCCAGATCGAGAGCGGAGCAGCCTCGAACTCCAAGAAGGGCGGCAACGTCGAGCTCGGGGTCACGACGCTGCCGGTCCTCCCCAAGGACGCCACCGACCGCAACCGGACCTCGCCGTTCGCGTTTACCGGCAACAAGTTCGAGTTCCGCGCCGTCGGCGCGTCGGCGCCGATCTACTGGCCGCAGACAGTGCTCAACACGGCCGTCGCCGACTCGCTCTCCGACCTCGCCGACAAGCTCGAGAAGCTGGAGCCGGGCGACTTCGATGGCCTGGGCAAGATCCTGTCAAAGATCGTCCGGGGCAACAAGCAGGTCCTGTTCGAGGGCAACAACTACTCGCCCGCGTGGCACGCCGAGGCGGCCCGCCGCGGACTGCCGAACAACCCCACTACACCTGATGCCCTGCCCGTCCTGACGTCGGACAAGGCGTTCAAGGTGTTCGGCAAGTTCGGTGTGCTGTCGAAGCGCGAGCTGACGTCTCGCGCCGACATCTATTGGGAGCGCTACGTCAAGGTCCAGGACATCGAGGCTTCGTGTGCGCTCGATATCGCCCGGACCATGATCCTGCCCGCGGCTGTCGCCTACCTCGCGCGGCTGTCATCGGCCGGGACCTCGCAGGGCGTGCTGCACCTGACCGAGACCGTGGCTGGTTACACCGACAGCTTGATCGATCGCATCCACGCCCTCGAGCGGGCGCAGCACGAGGCGCACGAGGCCGACTCCGTCCAGTCTGAGGCGCGAGCCTTCGTGGACGACGTGATCCCTGCCCAGAACGCGCTCCGCGACGCCGCGGACATCCTGGAGACCGTCGTGGCCGACGAACTCTGGCCGCTGCCCAAGTACCGCGAGCTGCTGTTCCAGTACTGAGGCGCGCCGGAGGGCGGAGAGATGCGCCACGGTCCGCGGGAGACACCGGCGGGCCTTGCTTCGTGGCGGGAGCCTGATCTCTGCCCCGCGGCAGTCGAGGCCGCCAGGGACTGCCGGCCGCCTATGGGCCGGGTGGAGCCTCGTCGCGTTGGGCGTCGAGCAGGGAGCCGAGGTCCTCCGGGTCGCCGCCAGCGGTGCTGGGCGCAGCGGACTCGGGCATCGGGCGGGAGTCCTGGTCGACGGTCGAGTTCGAGGTGCCTCCCTGGATTTCCTCGGCGCCGATGGCGGCTCCCGGGGCACCCGCGCTGGGGGAGCCAGCCGCCGGGGAGGGCGGCGGAGATGCCGGCGGATCGGGGGCACCCGGCGGCGGTGGGGGCTCAGTCGCGGGTGGGGGCGGAGGCGCGAGCGGCGCGGCGTCCGGGCTGCCCGGAGGGGGACCTGACACGGTCGGGTCCGCCGAACCGCCGGGCGGATTTCTGCCGGCGCGGCTTCGAGTCCAGGCGAACACGACCAGGCCGGCTCCGATCACCAGGAACAGGATGAGTACCGCCGGCATCAGACCGCCGGTGTCGCTGCCGGTCGGCTGGGCGGGACCGGGAGAGGCGACCGGCGACTCGCTCGGCGTCGGCTCGGCGGTCGGCTTTGCCGTCGGCTTGGTCGTCGGCTTTGTCGTCGGCTCGGCGGTCGGCTCGGCCGTCGGCTTTGTCGTCGGCTCGGCCGTCGGCTCGGCCGTCGGCTTTGTCGTCGGCTCGGCCGTCGGCTTCGGGGGCTTGGTGGGCAACTCGATGGACGGGAGCTCGATGGACGGGAGCTGGCCGGACGGGACTGGCAGCTGGCCGCCACACGCGCCCAATGTCAACGAGGCAGCCACCAGGACCGTGGCGGCAGCGATGCGTGAGCGTTGATTGCGTGGCTCGTGCACGGCTGATGACCCCATTTCGATCGATCGGACGGCGGCCCGCGCGAGGTGGACGACCCCGATCGTACCGTCGTGGCCCGATCCTCGCCCCTGCGACATAGGTCCGAGGAGCAACCGCCACGCTGCCTTCGCCAGCGGCACCAGCCGCATTCGATCCTCGGTCGATCCTGAGGTACACTCCTTCGGCCCTTCGCGGGCACCCTCGGTCGGGGCGTGGCGCAGCTTGGTAGCGCGCATCGTTCGGGACGATGAGGTCGGAGGTTCAAATCCTCTCGCCCCGACCAAACTCACCGATCTGGTCCCGTAGCTCGAAGACCGCTGGCAGCGCGGCATCGAGTCCCAGGGCGATCGCGTCCGATGTGAGCTCGTACTCCATCCGCTCGAACCCCATCACGTCCGTCCGGGCGAAGATCGCCAGGGTGATGGCCTGGCGTGCATCGGGTCCCGAGTCCGCCCACAGGGCGGGCAGCGAGCGTAGGTAGGCGACGATCTCGGGCGGCGTGAGCTGGACCCAGCCGACCTCGTCGAGGGCGCCGGCCAGCGCGTCCTGCTGAGCCTTGGGGTGGACGCGCCAGTTGCCCGGGTTGGCGAGCAGCTGATCCGGGGCCTCCTCGCCGGCGCCCACGATGCGGTTGCGCCAGGCGGGCGTCGGGGTCGGAGCGGTGGCGCTGGTGGCCATCCGTCGGCTCATCGCGGCACGTGGGCCAACCGTGGCGCCCGTGGGCCACCGTGGTCGTTTGCGGAGACGGTCCCGCCCGGGATTTTTCGCGAAACCCGGCCGCGTAAACACAAAGGGAAGGCGCGGACGTTCAGGAGCGCAGGACCCGCGTGTGGGGACCCCCGGTCGGCCCTTCGTCCGTTCACGAGCCGCGCTCCGTTGGCCGAGTTCCTCGATCGGCACAGAACGCGGGTGTTGGCGGGGTCGAACGGCGCGCCGCCGTCGATGAGCGCGGTGACGTGGTCGAGCGTCAGGTCACGCGTCGGGTGCGCCGGATGCTCGGGACCATCGCCCGGGCACACGTAGCCGTACTGGCCGACGTGACGAGCGATCATCCGCTTCGACAGGCGAGCCCATCGTGCATCCGCATGGACGTGATGGTTGGCACCGATGCCCGACAGGCGCGGATGCTCGCCGCAGCGTCCAGTCGATCGGCTCGTGACCACGCCGCAGACCGTGCAGAGCTTCACCCCTGGATGGTCTATGGGGTGGACGACGAGGTCTATTCGCCTGCGGTGCTACGCCTGCGGGACCATGTGGGTCCGAACCCGCACAGGACCAGCAAGGACAGGTGGTCGATCCCGGCACGGTAGCTCGAGACGAGCTACGCGAGTGTCGCGGTGCTCAGCGGGAGACGAACGCAAGCAGCGTGCGCTGGGCCGGCGGCGGAGTGCGGAGAGCCGCGATGACAGTCGCCGTTAGCCCGGCGACACCCCGCGACGGACGATGTCGCGGAAGATCAGTGCACCGAGCAGGACGACAGCGATCGTCGCGATGATGCCGCCTCCGTTCGAGCCGAGGAACAACCCTCCAACGAGCCAGACGCACAGCCACGCCGCGACGAGCGAACCGAGCGCGATCCCGAATCGGCGAAGTGTCTTCACGCGACAATCCCCTTTCGCCGTTGATTGCAGGGCGTGAATGCCCGTGGGTCAAGTGCCATCTGGTGGCCTGATGCTCACAGTACAACCCTGATGGGGCCTCCTGCTCGGATCGCGTGTCCGCGACGGTCAGGCGTGCTCCAAGGTCGGCACGACGAGCCACCCCTCGGCCCGCCCACAGTAGATGAGCTGCTCGGTCGTCAGGCCCGATCGGGCGCGCAGGTCCGCCAGGTGGCGCTTCGCTGTGCTCGGTCGGACGCCGACCCGCGCCGCCGCGCCAGCGACAGATCCACCGGCGGCCACAAACGCTGCGAGGACGTCGACCTGGCGCGCGGTCGGCGTCCGCGGAAGCGACCCTCGCAGGTGCTCGTCCCTCATGGGGAGTGGCTCACGCGGGGATGGGGCCGGCAGGAATTGCGGGCAAGTCGGGACATCCACAGGCACCAGCCGAGGTTCCAGGCATGGCGCACCATCGGGCGCGTATCGCAGGGGAGGCCGAGGGTGGGCCGAACTCGGAAGCGCGTCGTCTGGGCCGTGGTGCTCTGGACCATGGCGCTCCTCGTCGTGGCCCTCGTCGTCGCAGGCGAGGCGATGTCGAGCCTCTACGCCGGGCAGCAAGCCTGCTTCTTCAACTTCCCCGCCGTGGCCTGTCCGGGTGGGGATGATCCGGCGGTTGCCCGCCTGACGTTCGCGTTCTTCGGTGTGCCGGCGATCTGGTTGCTGGGGGTCCTGGCTGCCTTCGCTACCTGGGCGGTACGTAGGAACCACCGACCGGTCGGCTGATCGGCCGCCATCGTGGCGGTACGGGATCAACACCTCAGGGCCGGTCTCACGCGGGGCTCACCCTGCTGCGCGTGATGAGACCCAAAATCACCGCGGTGACCGCCAGGATCGCTCCGATCTGGTCGGGGGCGAGGTTGAGACCGAACGCCACGACCAGGGCGATCACCGCCTGAACGAGGGCGAGGACCATCGCGGGCTCGCGGCCCCAGATGGTGCCGGGCGCTGTGTCCATGACTCCTCCCGTCACTTCACGCGGACGATGTCGCCCGGGTGGATGAGCCCGGGGTTGGTGCGGTACTTGGCGTTCTCCGGAAAGGCGAGGAGGGCCTTGACGGTCAGCCGGTGGGCGGCGGCCATCGCGGAGAGGCTGTCGCCAGCCTTCACGGTGACCGTCACGATCGGCGGTCGCAGGATCGCATTCGCCCGGGCGATCACCCGCTTCACCCGGGCCTCCCGGGTGGCCGGCGGCCACGGGTCAGAGCGACGCGACACGCTGTTGATGTCGGCGTGAACGACCACCGTGCTGCGGTTGATCGCGATCCCGAGAGCCTTCGACGCGGCGGCCACGAGGTGGGCGACGGCCTCGAACTGGGCGTCCGTGAAGGGCTCGGTGCCCGAACCGGAGCACTCGATCGACTCGTGCACCCACTCGTTCATGTTCACGCCAGAGGCGACCGCGGCGGCGATCGTGGGAAGCTTCGTGTTGGGATGCGCGACATCGCCCTGGCTCCAGGCCGCGCACTTGGCGGGATCGATCGCCCGCACGATCGTGCCGTCGCGGTCGATGTACGCCGTGGCCGACGGCCCCCACGAGCCCGCGCGGTTCGCATAGTTGCGTTCCTGCATCGCCGTCGCCTTGGCGTTGGCGGTCTGGTGGAGGCAGGCGAGGATGGTCGGCTTCCGGCGCCGCTGGGCACCGCGGGTCGGGTAGCCATAGGCCTTGTTGGTCAGGAGCGCCATGACGGTCGTCACCTCACGCCTCTCCAGACCGCCGAGGCCTCGAGCCCGAGAAGCGCGAGGATCGCGCCCAGGAGGGGCAGGAGGATCCCGGGGCTGATGTCGTAGTCGGGGACGGCGACATCGAGGACGAGCAGGACGACCAGGACGATCGTGAGCGCCGCAGCCGCGCCGATCCGGGCCGAGGAGTAGACATCGGCCCGGCGCTGGTCCGCATCGTCACCCCGTTCATCGCCCATGCCGACGCAATCGGTCGATCCACGCATCGACGAGCAGCGGGAGCACAAAGCGGTCGAGGGCGCCGCCCATGACCACGCCGGCGAGGAAGGCCAGGATGAGCTCGACCCCGCTCATCGCGTTCCTGCGGAGTTGACGGCGCGGACGTACCCGATGGGGGGAACCGGGAGTCGGTGTGGATCAGACCAGCGCGCCGTCATGCCCCAATGCTGGCGGCGGTGGGCCGCGGTTCCTAGTTGGCCGATTGGGCCATGTCTTCGGCGTTGCCGGCGGGGTCAGTGCGCCGATCGGCGGCGGAGGAGGAGGGACGCGATCGCGGCGGCGGCCACGACCACGACGAAGGCCCATCCACCGAGCGGGCCGGCCGTCGCGAATGCGACGGCCCAGCCAGCGACGCAGAGGGTCGCGGCGACGAGGTTGGCCGAGTAGGTGCCAGCGAACGTCGCCCTGCCCGGCCCGCGGCCCTGCATGAGGAGCCAGCCGCCGGCAGTCACCAGCGCCATCCCGGCGAAGACCGCCGCGACGACGAGATACTGCGGATCGAACATCAGAGACCTTTCGTGTGCGTCTCCCTGACCCGCAGGATGCGCCGGGGCTGGAGCGTTGGCAAGAGCCAACCCACCTCACAAGGTTGACCTGTGCCAGCGACCCGAGCGCATGCCGTCGGGCAGACAACTATTCGTCCGGATGGGGGGCGCCCTCCGGCTCGGGCAGCCGCGGCGCCAGTATCCACACGAGCTGCGCCGTCGTCTCCGCCCCGACCTTCGACCGTGCGTTCGCCAGGTGGTGCTTCACGGTCGAGTGCGACAGCCCCATGCGGTGCGCGGCCGCCTTCTCCGAGCTGGGTGCCAGCGCAATGGGAGCGGAGCGGCTTCACGCCCATCGCGCCGCTCTACCGCTTAGGGCACGCGCAGACCCGGACGCCGGTCGTCTGCGTGGCCTACTCTGCGGAGGGCCGCCGGTCGAGCCGACTAGGCCTCTACGAGCCGCCCTGGAGCGAATACTCCAAGTAGGCGTCCTCACCGACGCGGCCCCAAACAACTACTTGGCAGAAGCCCGCTTGCGCCACGTCGGTGCATGGACCGAGCGGGCACGCGTTGGAGACTTCCGGGTCGACGACAACGCCGCCGCCGAACATCTCACGGGTCTCGGCCAGGGTGAAGCGCCGCTCAAGGATGTCCTTCTGCCACGAACGGTTGCAGACCCTGATCTGCCGCGGGAGTGCCGCCACGTCGTGGATACCTTCCGCGCCGGCCAGCGTGTTGCCGACCCTCGGTCCGAGCACAGCCGCTCCCAAGACGAGAACCAGGACCGCGATGGCGCTGGCCGCCATGATCCGTGCGCGCCGCGTCATCTGGCCCCCTAGCCGACAAAGATGCCGAGACCCTGTCGGTCAGGCAGACATCGTTGCGACGGCAGCTTGGGAAGTCAATCGATCACTGCGGATCGACGAGCAATACGTAGACGGCATTCACATACGGGCAGACGAAGTAGCCCGCCAGTCGGGGCCACGCTCGCGCCGGGATCGGTAGGACTTGCCCGTCGCGGGCGACAACCGATCCGGCGGGATCGCGAACCACTCGGTCGTCGGACGAACCGCCCGCAAAGCCGGCGGACCAGAAGGTCTGGAGCGATCCGCCAGTGTCGGCGACGGCGATGACCTGGTCGTCGGCCGTCGCGTCGATGCGGAAGGTCACCGAGCGATACGGCACGCCCACCGCCTCGCACCCAAAGTTCGAGGGGGCGGCACGCAGCGTGATCGGGATCGAGGATGGCGACGGCGACGGGGTGTTAGAGCACGCGCTCGCGATGAGGAGAGTGGCGGTTGCCGTGGCGAGCCGTCGGCGCATTCCTTCTCCTACCACGGACTGTGACTTGGACCCTGGCCCCGAGGATATGTCCACCGTCCGAGTTCGTACACAGGCGCTGACATGTTCCGGCTCACGGACCCGTTCCGACTGCCCGTAAGGGTGGCGGCGTCCACCCGCGATGACTATTCGGCCGTTTGGGCCATGTCGTCGGCGGCTGGCGGGTCAGCGGTCCACCGGAGGATGTCACCCGGCTGGCAGTCGAGCACCCGGCAAATCGAGTCCAGGGTGTTGAATCGGATGGCCCGGGCGCGCCCGTTCTTCAGGACGGCGACGTTTGCCGGGGTGATGCCGACGGCGTTGGCGAAGTCGCCCACGGACATCTTGCGTCGGGCGAGCATGACATCGAGCTCGACGATGAGGGCCATCAGATCACCTCATCGAGCTCGGTGCGATCGGCGATCGCGGACTCGAGCAGCCCGCGCATGACGACCATGAGGAGCACGAATGCCAGCCCGGCGGCGACGCAGGCCGCCAGGAAGTAGATCATCGGGCTTCCGACGAAGGCGATCACGTGGATCATGACGCCCGCGCTGAGGACCGTGGCGACCACCGCGCAGCCGATGATGACGTCGACCCAGCGCACGGCGCGGCGGGTGAAGATGACTCTGCCGTCGACCAGCGACAGCAGGCGCCAGACGACGAGCAGCGCCACCTGGACGCAGGCGATGAAGAGGATGGCGGCAGCCGAGTACGGAATGACCAGGTACTCGACTTCGGGGTAGGTCGTTCCCACCATGGTCGCCTGCACAGGCACGAGGACCTGCACGAAGACGGATCCGAGCAGCAGGACGACCAGAGCGACGCGGAGAAGCCGACTTGCGAGCGTTGTCATCTATCGATTGTCGATTGCTTTCGCTCGTCTGTCAATAGGTCATCCGGCATCGGGGGATTCATGACCAGCAGGATTCACACACCCGGTGGCGCAGTTGCCGGGCCGGCGGCGTCCACAACGGCTCCCCGTCAATCTACGACTGGGTCGCGTGGTCTCGGTAGCTCAGACAGAATCGAGCAGATCGCTATTCGTCCGATTGGGCCCCGCCCTCGGGCTCCGGCAGCCGCTCCGCCAGGATCCACACGAGCTGCGCCGTCGTCGCCGCGCCGACCTTCGATCTGGCGTTCGCCAGATGGTGTTTGACGGTCGAGTGCGACAGGCCGAGGCGGTGGGCGGCCGCCTTCTCCGACCCGGCGACCAGGACGGCGGTGACCACCCCGACCTCGCGGTCGGTGGCGCGCGAGGCGTGGAGGGAGGGACGGCGCGTCATGCGCTGCGGGCCAGCTCGATCGGCACCGGCGGCTCCCGCGGCGTGGCGTTGACCATCAGGAAGCTGAGCGATCGCTGAGTTAGGGAGGGGCTATCCCTCTCGCCCCGACCAGTCTCGAGACACACTGAAGCTGGGCTCCGTTGAGTCCGGCTTTCTCTCATGCCGGCGCGCCCATCGGTCCCGCGTGCTCTTGACCGTATGCGCTCGCGGAGGGCCGCCGCAACGGCCGTGTGTGCGCTCCGGTGTCCCAATGTGTGACCACCACCGCGACGGCGTTCGCTCGCCGTCCACGCATCTCGAGCCGCCTCGGCTCAGGCGAACGCCTGGGAGCCACCCGAAGCGCGAGTGCGCGTCTTCACCGGGATCGTGACCTCGGTGACTTCGTTCGCGCGGACCTCCGCGCGCCCGTGGCCGACCACGACCCCGTCGCCGCTCCCCGCGACATGCTCGATCGTGATGTCGTAGCCCGTCGCCCCGAGCTGCCCGTCGAAGCGGCACACGCCGTCCGGACCGACGACGCCAGGCCCGCCGCCCCAGGCACCCGGGTCGTCGGGCTTCACGCGGCAGGTGTATTGCTCCCGCTCGAGGTCGGGGACCACGTGGTCCCCCCGCTCATCGACGAGCAGGATCCGAAGATCGCCCCGCCCGCCCTCCCAGGGGCCGATTCCATCCGACTCCACGACCAGCCAGCCCTCGCCGTCGAAGTGGTCGGTGATCTTGGCCCCCACGTCGGGATCGGCGCTCGATACGTGGACCACGACGACGTCGTCCCCGGGATCGAACGAGGCGTAGCGCAGGATCGCATCGATGGTCGAGAACCATCCCCGGTCCGCCTCGATCGCATCGACATGGGCCTGGAGCTCGGCGAGGCTCCGGGGCGCGAGCTCGAGGCGGAGCCGCCCGAACGGACCGACCAGCCCGCGGAGCGCCGCCTCGTGCCGGCCGACGTCACGCGTGAACTGCGCCACGACATCCCCGCCGCCGGCCTCGTCGAGGTAGAGGCCTGCCCACGTGTCCTCGTGCCGCTGGCCGTATGCCTCGACGGTCGAGATGACTCTCGCGCGGTCCTCAGCCCGGGCCCGCAGCTCCGCCACCTCCGCGGGCAGGAGCGGGATGCCCAGCACGTCGCTGGTCGCGGTCGGGTTGGCGGCGACGGAGCGCACGTAGCCCTCGTCGTTCTTGAGCCCGTAGAGCGCTCGCACCTCGATCGCCGCCGCGATCTCCGGCGGCAGGGTGGGCGACGGAGTCGGGGCGGCTGTCGGCGTCAGGGGCGTGGCGGTGGGTGACGGCACGGGACCGCCGCAGGCGGCGGCCAGCGCGCAGAGCAGGACGAGGGTGGCGAGCGAGCGCGACCGAGGATGGATGGCGGCTGGCGGAGCGTGCATGGATCCGAGGGGTCGCCTCGCGGGCGTTGAGATGGCATCCGGTGCGGCTTGATTGTGCGCGGATCCGGCGGTGGCCGTGCGAGAGGGCGGCCGGCCTGGCGCGGGCCGGCCGCGACCGTGTCCCGCGTCAAGGATCCTGGACACGCCGGGCTCGAGTAGGCGCGAAGCGTGATGCGCCAGGTAGCGCTCGATCGGCGTCCGGAGGTCGAGGGACTCGTGGCGCCTGACGGTGTGGTCGAGGTCGCAGAGCGTCTCTGGCCCCGTCGGCGAGCACGCCTTCCTCCGTCCCCCGGTAGCAGTCACCGCCCGATGTGATGCCCGCTGGGCACGTTCGTCGCTGCGATGACGGGTTGGTACTTTGTCTCGGCGCAAAGCCTCTCGCCCCGACCAGAACGCCTGTGCTAATCGCTCCCTCCACCCCGACCCGCCTTGAGTCGCGGGGCTGGTCTTGCACCGGGCCTACGACCCCGACGCGGGGGATGCCTCCACTCCCTTGGGCGGCACCGCCGCAGCCGCTCGCTTCCCGATCTGGCCCGCGAGCACGATGAGCACGACTGGGATCGTCAGCGCTCCGACGAGCGTGTAGACGATGGTGTCGCCGCCGATGGACGTGGCGATGACGAGCGCTGCCGCGATGTTTCGGTTCGCGGTCGCGAGTCCCATCAGCGTGCGCTCGCTCGATGGGCGTCCCACGCCGGCCAACCAGCCGGCCAGCAGCCCGACCACCAGGATGATCGCGAGGCCGACGAAGATGTACGTCCCGATCGCGCCGATCACCTCGCGCCAGGTCAGCATCAGGGCGCTTCCGATCCCCAGGAGCAGCCCCATGGTCGACGCCTTGCCGGCCGTGCCGACCCAGTCGTCGGCCAGCTCGGGGTAGCGCGCGCGCACGACGAGCCCGAGGCCGAGCGGGATGAGCATGAACAGGACGAGCGACTGGGCGATCGCCAGCGGGTCCACCGTCGCGCCTTCCACCGCCAGCGGCACCACGATCGGCGCGTACCCGATCGTGACGACCATGAGCAGGACCATCGCCCCGACCGCGAGGGCCAGGTTGGATTTGGCCAACATGGCGAGCTTGGGGAGGAATGGAGCGCCACCCACGCACCCGATCAGCACGACGGCGGTCGCAGCGGCAGGTTCCATCGGCAGGAGCCGCGCCGCTGCGATGGCTGCCGCGGGGACGACGACGAAGTTGACGACCAGCAACGCGACGACCAGCCGGAGATCGCGCAGTGGCTGGGCGATCCGCGCGACGGTCAGGCCAAGGCCCATGGCGGCCATGCTGCCCACCACGAACACGAGCATGGCGACCTGGGTGATGACCTGGAGGGTCTCAGATAGCACGCTTACTCCTCGTCGGCGCTCACCGTGGACTGCGGTCTACTTGTCTGACGTGACCCACATCAGGTCGGGGTGGAAGTCGTATCCCCAGGGAAGTCCTGCGTTCTTCCAGCCGTTCCGCATGTGCTTGCCGTGGTAGAGGCTCCCGGGATCGTCGACCCGGTCACCCTCGAGGCCATTGATGATGTTGTAGACGTGCGTGAACCCGGCCTGGGCGAGCAGGTTCACGGCCATCGCGCCACGGCCGCCCGTCGCGCACATCACCAGGATCGTGTCCTCGGGGTCGATGGCCTCCTTCACCTTGGCGACGAAGTCGGGGTTTAGCTCTCCCGAGCAGCCGGGCGGCCTGCCCGGCATGGAGGGACCTGCCGGGTCGTAGCGGGGGAAGACCAGCGGGACGTTCTTGGCCGTCTCCACGTGGCCGACGAAGATGTACTCCTCGAAGGTGCGGACATCGAGGATGTGGACGTGCTGGGGGTCAGCCGTGGACATCCGGTAGGCCTCCTCGGGCGTCGCGTACAGGCCCAGGGCGGTCCGGTTGCTCTCGGGCACGTCCACGGGCGGCCGGCTCGTGTGCCCTTCGTGCGTCGTCATGGCTGGTTCCTTTCGGCGCCGCGGCGGACGGGCCGCCGGCGCACGTGTCACTCCCAGGTGCTGCTCAGTCGTGCTCGTTCCCGGCCACGAACGTCCGGCTTTGTCGCGCCGGCAGCTTCATCCGGTCAAGATCGATCTCGTAGGTCCAGGGCAGGCCCGAGTTCTTCCAGCCGTTCTTCATGCGCATGCCGTCGAAGACGCTCTCCGGGTCCTTGACCTGGCTCCCCTCCCAGCCATCGAGGATGTTCCAGGCGTCCGTGTAGCCGGCTGCCTTCGCCAGCATGTTGATGGCCATGGCGGAGCGGCCGCCGGACCGGCACGCGACGAGGATCTGCTCGTCGGGCGCGGCCCACGCCTGCACCGCCGCGACGAACTCGGGGTTGAGCTCCCAGCGGAGCGCCTTCTTCTCCGGATCCCACTCGTAGGTCTGGAGCGCGAACGGGATATTCGTGGCCATCGGTGCGTGGCCGACGAAGACGAACTCCTCCGGGGTGCGGACGTCGAGGACCTTCAGGCCGGGGTCGGCCTGCCACATGTCGTACGCCTCCTTGGCGGTGACGTACAGGCCGAGGGCGGTCTGTCGCGCAGGTGCGATCGTCTCGATGGGGTTGGTCTCGCTCATCGCGGCCTCCTTGGTGAGGATGTTGGGGCGGCGGGCGGCGGCGGGAACGGTCCGGCCGAAGAGCCGAAGATCAGACGGCCGGGTCGGCGAAGACCGGCTCCCGCTCCTGGACGAAGGCGCGGATGCCCTCCATGCGGTCGGGGTGGACGACCGAGCGCCAGTGCTCCTCCATCATGATGGCGATGGCCTGCTCGACGGGCTCGCCCTGGCCCATCTGCACCGACCGCTTGACGGCCTGCACCGCGGTCGGCGAGTTGACCGCGATCTGCTCGGCGATCCGCAGCGCGGCGTCCATGAGCTCGGCTCGCGGGTGGACCTCGTTGACCATGCCCAGCCGGTACGCCTCCTGGGCGCTGATCGGCTGTCCCGTCATCAGCATCTGCATCGCTCTGCCGGGCGGGAGGAAGCGGGCAGGAAGACCGGCGAGCCGCCGCCCGCCGACAGCCCGACCATCGCCTCGGGCTGGCCGAACACGGCGTCGTCGCTGGCGATGATGAAGTCGGTGCTGATCGCCATCTCGCAGCCGCCGCCGTAGGCCATCCCGTGGACCGCCGAGAAGATCGGTCGACGGGACTGGCGCAGCTCGAACAGCACCCGGTCGAACACCTGGCGCTGGCGGAGCCACTGCTCCTGGGTCATCGACTTGCGCTCGTACAGGCCGCCGCCGACCGAGAACGCCTCGTCGCCCGCGCTCGTGAGGATGGCCACCCGGACCGAGGCCCGGGCGCTGATCGTCTCGAGGATCTCGATGAGCTGCGACGCGAGGGCCGTCGTGACGGCGTTGAGCGCGTGCGGGCGGTTGAGGGTGATGACCGCGATCCGACCCTCTGAGACGTAGTCGACGAGCACGAGCTGCTCGGGCTCCGGGACCGCGTCGGGTGCGCGATAGCCGAGCTGCTGCATCCGGGTGCCGTTAAGAGTGGTCATGGTCGTCCTTCTTCGCTGACGATGTCCCGCTGGCCGGCGTTCAGTGCCAGGTGACGTCCACGGGCTTGCGCACCGGGATCCGGTGGTACGTCCCGGTCGGGTAGCTGAGCAGGTACGTCCCGGTTGGGCTCAGTGACCGAGGCGGCCCGGATCTCGCGAGGTTCGGGCCGCCTCGTGGCGCAGCAACGTGACGTGGCGGCCTGTGCCGCCTGCACGTTCCGTTGCGCCGACGCGTCAGCCGAGCCGCATCCCTTCGACCTCGAGCCCGCCTCCTTCAGGAAGCTT